>JANSYO010000302.1 GCA_024742395.1 Cytophagales bacterium | reverse complement strand
TTTAGTTTTAGACCTGTTATAAATTTTTCTGTTACACATGTGACCATTTATTTTCTCAATGCCATCCCTTAGAAAAGAAATTGAAGACATGTTAATTTGCAATCTCAGAAAGGAAATATCCAGAACCATCTTAGCCAAAGGACGCAATCATGGTGCTGTCAGTGTTCGCATGGAGAACTTCCCTAAACACTTTTTTGAGAGCTGGTTCAATTGTAGATCGAAACAATGGAAAAGAAAAGCAAATTTATCTCGGAAAACCGGCTACAGAACCCATTCAATCAAGATTGGCGGCAAGTTCGAAAGACTGGACAAATTTTTAGGAAGTTGGAGAGAAATGGAAGTTAATATTCCACTCACAATCAAAGAAGGAACCCTTAATGACGGTAAATGGATCTTGAATGAGAACGAACATGTTGTAGTATTCTATAACGAGACTCTGGCAAGTTTAAACATATCTTTTAGAATCATGAGATTCAACCGTTTCGGTGTATTTCAGGGATCTTAAATAAACTCTCTAAACCTTATAATCAGTGTTATCGAGACAAGTGGGGAGCAGAAGAAAGAGAAAGAAGGAGGAGAATAGAAAAAGAGAAGTAAACCAAACACAGTTCGGTCAAACCCTAGTTTGCGTTCCTCTCACAACCCATTGAAACTAAACCAGCTTTATTTACCTACTTACCACTCGAAAAGGAACTAAAACGCTTAAACTGAAGCCACTCTTCCTTGACAATCTGAGAATCCGCAACCAAGAATACATTCAGAAGCTGTCTTCTCATCTGCTCCCACGTCTACTGAGTTCATTCACTGCAATAAGAATCCTTGTTCTTTGGCCGGCACCCCTAAGTGGAACTTTAATACCTTGTTGACAGTTCTTCAAGTGTTTTGCAGCGATTGTTTCCATTTCGCAAGCTCCCTCAGTTTTGAAACGACAACAGTTCTTAGGTGGTGCCAGACTCAATACCAGATCTATACCTCCGAATTAAGTCGCGTATGACGTCTTTCCTTGGCATGCCGACATCCTTCAACTAAGCAAATGAAGTTTCGAGAAGTGAGAAGAAGGATTAATCAAAGAATCTCCGTTGCCTCAACGTAATTTTGTTGAATTTCTGTCACAGGCTCACGCGGGGATTTGGAACTACGTGGAGAGATCCCATATTCCGGCGCCTATCAAAGTGCCTATCGAGGGAATCGAATCTATTGCATGCTATGGGGAAGGAACTATATGCTTAGATGGAGATGGAGTTGTGTATGC
>JANSYO010000331.1 GCA_024742395.1 Cytophagales bacterium | reverse complement strand
GGGGAATATCAATCACAAACAGAGACAGTTAATGGAGTCCGAAATCTTAATCATGAGACAGTTATCTGAGTTTTCCCACGAAAATATTCTCACACTCCGCAAAGACTTTCTTGCGCAGTCTCCTGATGGTTTCAAATACCAATATTTAGTTCTAGACTTCTGTAATGGCGAAGATTTCAAAGCATATCTCAAGAAGAAGCGAAATATCCTACAAGAAGAGGAAGCAAAGTTTTTCATGACGCAGTTTGGTTTGTTCAATCATCTCGTGGGTTTAAACTTGTTTACTAATTGTTTGTAACAATTAGCACGTGGATTAAAGTTCATGCGGTTCCACAATATCAGCCACAGGGATTTGAAGCCACAAAACCTTCTAATCCAACAAGCGGACGGAAATATGGTTCTCAAGATAGCTGATTTTGGTTTTGCAAAGGTTGTGGAAACTCAGGACCTCTCAGGAACACTCTGTGGTTCTCCATTGTACATGGTAAATTTTATTTCTTTCATTCTTCATTCTTGAGCCTGTGCTGACTACCTGTTCGTTGATATAGGCCCCAGAAATTCATGATAGAGAGTTTTACTCCACCAAAGCAGATTTGTGGAGTGTGGGGATCATTTTATATGAAATTACAACCGGACAAACTCCATTCGCAGCGCGTAGCTTACAAGAACTCACTTGGAAGTTAAGAACACAACCAATAACATTTCCTCAATCAGCACACCGGCTTTCAAGAGAATGTAAAGACCTCATTTCGCGTTTATTGCGTAAAAACCCTCACCAGCGTATTTCATGGGAGGATTTCTTCAATCATCCTTGGTTTGGTGCTCCCATCACTCTACCTCAAGAAATGCAACAGTATGTCTTCGAATTCATTCGAAAAATGCCGGAAACTAAAATTTTGTGCAGATCTCTTGACCCTGCCTTTGAGCGAGACCTTGCTGATTGTTTAATTATTGCACAGCTAGCAGACAACTTAGCATCAGAATATGGTCGACATGGAGAAATGCTAACCTTGTACATGCAGTTTCTAAGTGAAATGCGAGATTTGTATCGTTCTATGCCTGATGATAACCGCAGTCGTAAGTATCCGTGTATTTTTGTGTTCTACTAAAGTAACACTTATTGTGAACACAGGGAGAGTATTCCAACAGCATTATTCAATG
>JANSYO010000311.1 GCA_024742395.1 Cytophagales bacterium | reverse complement strand
GAAACTGAAAAGAGAATCTTGGAAGAAAGAGCTGCTGGTCTTCCAAAATTTGTTCCTCCACCAGTAGAAGAAGAACCAACCGAAGCACCACCAGCAACAGGAGGACCATATCCTGCTAAAGTATTGAGAAGCAAAATGCTTCCTTCTGATGTTGATAGCACCAAGAAGGAAGAATACTTGTCTGATGATGAATTTAAAGAAGTCTTTAAAACATCCAAAGAACAATTCGCTTCTTCCCCAACATGGAAACGCAAGCAGCTCAAGAAGGATGCTGGTTTCTTCTAAACGTACACTATCTCCTCGGCCTGTTGTTCAATAAAGATCAGCAAATTCATAGCATATACACGTTTATTTAAAAGACACGCAACTACTGTCATCTTTGTCGTAAGGTTCTCACTTGCAGCTTTTTGACCGCATGCGTTTGTGTCCTTTCACCTTCTCTGCTTGAAATTGTGCGTCAAGTTCCATTCCATCTTTTTCTTTGTCACTCCAGACAGAGAGAACACCACGGCGATCAGCACTCCACACAATATCAAATCCGGCTTCTACTAAGCACGTTATTGTGTCCAAATGGACACCTTTCAATTCTTGTGTGCAATTATAAGTCTATTCATTCATATTAGGATCTTCTTAAAGCGTCTCAAAGTACTCACATCAGAATTCCAGACCAAAATAGTTGTATCAAATGATGCGGACCAAATGTATTGCCCTGCTTCAATAATACATACAACCTTACTTGTGTGTCCATCGAGGTCTCGTATTTTGTTGAGATTCTAGTATCACGTTTAGCCACATTTCAATACAGGAAGAATACAAACCGAAGCATTCCAAATGCGAATTTTATCGTTGCAGGCTACCCAGATTTTCCCTCTTGATGCAACAATATCATGCGCTGTGTTTACTTCAAATCTTTGGACCTGTTCTATAGCAGCACAGTCAAACACATACAGAGAACGATACAATCCAAGCCACACATATTGCCCGAAATGATAAATACAGTTAATTGGCTCTTCCATGCGCATTTTCTTCACCAATTGTGCTGTCTACAAATGAAATCTAATTATTTCCACGGACTGAGCGATACAAAAAACGAACCTGAATATCCCAAATACAAATCAATCCATCTGTGTCTCCTGACCAGACAAAAGATTCGTCCGGTGATACAGAAACCCAATGAAGATTACGTATTCTACTTGAATGAGGTTCCTTTAAAGAAGTGATGTT
>JANSYO010000126.1 GCA_024742395.1 Cytophagales bacterium | reverse complement strand
CAAAATATCCAGTACGGCTGGCAAGCCAGATTTAAGCAGATTAAGCGATAGAAAAATGGATGCGGAGAACCCATTTAGAGTGGTAGCTTTTGGTGGATCTTTAACGGCAGGTGTACGAGACTTTGGTTATTTTAATGAAGGTATGGAAACCAGCTACCCTAGCTTAGTTGCTAAGCAAATGGGTGTAAATTTCCGAAACCCCTTATTTGCTGTAGAAGATTTTAATGGCTATGGCCGTGTGGCAGCCACGGGATTTAACCCTACTAATGGCCCTGTAAAAAAGTACTTAAGCATTAAAAATAATACTGCGGTGAAACGGGTAGCCGGTGGTGAAGGGGTAGAAAGTCTGGAAAGGGTGAATTTTGATAATTTGGCGATACCATTTTTACAGACATCTTCTAAATTTCCTATAAATAATGGTGGAATTCCCATAAAACCTCATATCGATTTGAGTGTAAATAAATTATTTAATTATTCTTATTCACGATTTGAGGATATACTTAATTCTAATTGGTTTTTGTACAATCAGAAAGCTGATTTTTTTATCTTGGAAGAAGGTTTAGAAAATTTCACGACTTTGAATAACATAGTCCATTGGCCAACTAGAAAGGAAATTTTAGATAAAGATAATTATGTAGATTTTTTTCAAGTTAAATCTGGCGAAGATAATACCAATAAGTATAGACCTTGGTACTTTCAGGGAGGAATAAGCCCAGCCTTTGTTTTTGCTTTAGAAGCATACATGCGTGGCGAGAAAGGAGTAATATTGAACACACCAGACCCTGCGGATCTGCCTTTCTATAATAGTATTCCCTTAGAGGCAGCAGACAAACTATATGCCGAAGCCAATCTTTCAGATTTGTTTAATAGTTTCAGACGTTATGCCTATAGTATTTTACCAACCTCCACCTCAGATTCTCTTTTGAGCCCTAATATAGCTTTAAAAATAAAGCCTGGAATTTCCAAAAATGAAGTTAAAATCAATGGATATAACCGTGATTTGGAACTTTTGGAAATGCTTAATTACGAGAAAGAGGTTATTGCCAGAAAATTAAACTACCCCTTAGTAGATTTACACAGCTTATATAAAAAGATTCGGAATGGAGAATTCATTACGGATGATGGGGTACTCGTGGAAGATTCCTTTCCAAAAGGCAATTTCTATAGTGCAGATGGGATTTTCCCTTCTGTCTTTGGCCAGGCCGTGATAGCCAATGAAGTGATTAAGGCCATGAACAGCCACTACAAAACTACTATTCCTTTACTAAATACGAGGGAGTTCCTCACAAACAAGTAATACCATGAGAAATTTAAATAAAAGAAAGCACTTTGCAGTGCTTCTAGCAGTACTATGCCTTTCCCTTGAAGTTCGGGCACAATCGGACATATTAACCTTCCCTGCTCAAGGTTCTGTTTTTCAAAGAAGTTCTACCAACATACATACCTTCTATTTTGGCGGGCAGTCGGATGCGGCAGGTTATATAGGATATCAACCATGTACTTCAAATACAGACAATGATAATACAGAAGCCTTATTCTACTCCATCCGGGGGTATTTCGGTACATGGAATTAATTCCAGTGGAATAAATGATATTAATGGAGTAGAACAACAAGATTTTGCTTATTCTGAAACCAGTCCATAGGGGTTTGGTTTACCACCCCTAAGCCTACCTTAATTATATTCATCTATAGTGCTTCTTTTAAAAATGATGATGAGCAAATTTAGTATAAAAAATGAGTAATAGAGATTTTGCATTTTGATGCCCAGCATATTGTGAATAGTTCTCTAAGGATAAAAAATAGACTTATGTTTTATCTCCTGATGAAAATCATCAATTGAATATTGCATGGGTAATCATGAAACTCAAATATAGAATTGCTTTATTGATACTAAAGGTGCTGATTATAAGTTAAGTGGGTGGGCTATTTTATCCTGCCGTATAATAAGTTTTGCTTTGAAATACCCCCCCCCCATGTACTACATTTCAGAAATTTTTGCAAAAAGAAGGGGCCTTATTACTAAATTTAACACGCAAATTAAGCGAGTAGAATTTCACGTATACTTTTAACAATTTATCACAATGAAAAAAACATTAACTATGAGCTTAATTAGCAGTATAATGATTGCAGCTGGGGTGTTCAGTTGTAATCTCAATGACGAAATTCTTCCGGTCGTTGAAAGCCCCGATTATTCCATTATTGATGGAGATACCATTAAAATAAGGGTAGATCAAGAATTACCAGAGAGCATCACCGATCATATTCCTTTTAGTTATAGGATAGTTGTGGGGGATACTATTGCCTCTTATAATTTACCTAGAATTTCCAGTACTGCGGGTAAACCAGATTTAAGCAGATTAAGCGATAGAAAAATGGATGCGGAGAACCCATTTAGAGTGGTAGCTTTTGGTGGATCTTTAACGGCCGGGGTACGGGACTTTGGCTATTTTAATGAAGGAATGGAGACAAGCTACCCTAGCTTAGTTGCTAAGCAAATGGGTGTAAATTTCCGAAACCCCTTATTTGCGGCAGAAGATTTTAATGGCTATGGCCGTGTGGCAGCCACGGGATTTAACCCTACTAATGGTCCTGTAAAAAAGTACCTAAGCATTAAAAACAACACTGCGGTGAAACGGGTAGCCGGTGGTGAAGGGGTAGAAAGTTTGGAGAGGGTGAATTTTGATAATTTGGCGATTCCATTTCTGAAACCTACAAATAAGTTTCCATTGGATAATGGAGGGCGTAATTTTGATCCAAGTTCATATTCACAGAAGTCAGAAGTATTTAATTACAGTCATTTAAGATTTGGTAAAATTCTAAATGATAATCAGAGGTGGAAATCGCTTTACGACCAAAAGTCAGATTTTTTCATATTAGAAGAAGGTTTAGAAAATTTCACAAGCTTGCATTATTTAACTCATTGGCCAACAAGAAAGGAAATTTTGGACAAAGATAATTACGTAGATTTTTTTCAAGTTAAACCCGGCGAAGATAATACCAATAAGTACAGACCCTGGTATTTTCAGGGAGGAATAAGCCCGGCCTTTGTTTTTGCTTTAGAAGCATACATGCGTGGGGAAAAAGGGGTGGTATTAAATACACCAGACCCTGCTGATCTGCCTTTTTATAATACTATTCCCTTAGAGGAAGCGGACAAACTATATGCCGAAGCCAACCTTTCCAGTTTGTTTAATTATAGTGTCAGAGATTATTCATACAGCATTTTACCAACATCCACATCAGATTCTCTTTTGAGCCCCAATATAGCATTAAAAATAAAGCCTGGAATTTCCAAAAATGAAGTTAAAATTCAAGGATATAATCGGAACTTGGAACTATTGGAAATGCTTAATTACGAGAAAGAGGTTATTGCCAGAAAGTTAAACTACCCCTTAGTAGATTTACATAGCTTATATAAAAAGATTCGGAATGGAGAATTCATTACGGATGATGGGTTAAGCGTGGAAGATTCCTTTCCAAAAGGCAATTTTTATAGTGCAGATGGGATTTTTCCTTCTGCTTTTGGCCAGGCCGTAATAGCCAATGAAGTGATAAAGGCCATAAACAGCCACTACAAAACTACTATTCCTTTATTACAAACGAGGGAGTTCCTCACAAACAAGTAATACCATGAGAAATTTAAATAAAAGAAAGCACTTAGCAGTGCTTCTAGCAGTACTATGCCTTACCCTTAAGGTTCGTGCACAATCTGATATAGTAACCTTCCCTGCTCAAGGTTCTGTTTTTCAAAGAAGTTCTTCCAATACACATACCTTCTATTTTGCCGGGCAGTTACAAAATAGTAACCAAATGTTTTACCGCATTGACAAGTTGAACACTTCCAATAATAATTGGAGTACGGTTACCATGGACAATAGTATAAGCACCACATGGACTAACCAAGACCGCAAAGGTTTTTATGTAAACGCTGGTAACTTGAGTACAGGCTGGTATCGGGTAAGAATTTATAGGAAGTATAAGGTATGGGTCTTTTTTAATAAACGAGTTTACAAAGACGCTAAAGAGTTTGGTGTAGGAGACGTCTATTTTGTAGCGGGGCAGTCGAATGCGGCAGGTTATATAGGGTATCCTCCAAATACCTCAAATACAGACGATGATAATACAGACGCCTATTTTACTCCATCGGGAGGTATTTCACCCTTAGTACGTGGAATAAATTCTACTGGATTATCAGATGTTCCCGGTGAAGAACAGCAGTTTGAAGACCTTAGCGGTTTCGCATCACCAAACGGTAAATTAAACTTGGGAATTCCTAATAAAGGTTTTGATCATCTGGTATCAGGTAGCAATAATACCACCAATAGAAAGCCAATTTATCCCAATGGTGGTGCTTCCTGGTGCTGGCCTGCATTTGGGAATCTATTTGCCCAGAATGGAATTCCAACGCTCATTTTTAATTCTGCAATTCCTGGGGCTTCCATTGCAACAACCAATTCTCCTTCTTGGGCTCCGGGTCAGGTACACAGAGATAAGTTGTTAAAAACTTTAAGAACTTATGGCAATATATTTGGTGCCAAAGCTGTTCTGTGGCATCAAGGAGAAAGGGACGCACAGTTATTAACACAAACTGCATTTGGAGGAAACTCAACTTCCCGATCGGCCTTTTTAAACGTATACCAAAATAATGTAAATTCACTTATTACGGATTCCAGAAATATGCTTGCAGATAACTCTAATAAGAACTTGGCGTGGTACATTTCAAGAGTTGGATATACCACTGGTGAATTTAATGATTGGACGGGTAGCTTTGGTATTGGTCCATATAGAGCCCAATCGGCGGGATTCGAAAGCCCACATCTTCCAAACGTTGCAGGTATGTTACGGGAAATTAGTCACGATCTAAACTTTAGTAATTATTATGACTTAAACGATGCACAACGGCTATTACAGAATTCGGGCAACAGAGTATTTCTTGGAGCACTAAGTGATCAAATAGGAAGTGACTTGAATTCGGATGGCTTAATTGACAGTGAGGAAAAAAGAGCCAGTAATTGGCGTATTCATTTTTCTGGAAATTCTTTAGGTGATTTAGCGAATAAATGGAAGGATGCCATTGATGCAGCTAATAACAACTCATCAGTTACTGCCAAAGCTCTGGTAGGTCTTAGTTCGGTAACAAACAATGGTTCTAATTATACACTTACTGTTCCAAGTCAAGGCTCGGGGACTTTGTACTATTGGACAAAAAATGAAAAGGGGATGTTTGATCCTTCGGCTGTACAAACGAGTTCTCCCAATCACACTTTTAATAATACAAATGGGAATGATTTTCTAAGGTGTTATATTCTTCATGCTGATGGACGGGTATCAACAGTTCCTCCTTTTTGTGTCCCAGGCGGAGCAAACGACCAGAAAATTCTTAACGCACAGGATCTTTCCTATACCAGTGCTTCAGAATCAAAAACATCCATAGTTACTGCTCAAAATGTTGATTGGGATGTTATTTCAAAACCAAGTTGGATAAATACTATTAATTTTGATGAGGATAACTCAAGCCTATCTGTTACATCTGATGCAAATTCTGGAAACACAAGAAGTGGTAAAATCAGATTAGAAGAGTTAGGCAACCCTAGCTTTTTCAAGGAAATTAATGTGGTTCAGACTGGTACTTCCTGCTCTCCAACAAACCTTTCATCTTTGCCCATTGCGAGTTATACGCAGGATTGGGGTACCCCAGTTAATAATTTAAACGTATCTGGTAACACTATGGAAGTAAGTGGATTTTCATACTCCAATGGTATTGGAACACATGCCCATAGTACCATAAATTATGACCTCAGTCCTTACAATTTTACGACCCTTAACGGTAGTGTAGGTCGGGATGACGATGCAGATAACTGTAACTGTGGCACTCAGAAAATTCAATTCCAAATTCGGAATCAAAATGATAATGTGCTTTGGACTTCAAACCTTCTAGGGCCAAATGACAATGTACAGAACATTCCAAGCAACCTAAATATAGCAGGAGTAACACAATTAAAATTAGTAGCACTAGATGGAGGTGATAATAATTGGGGTGACTACGGCGACTGGGTAAATATGGTACTTTCTTGTGGAGGGGGCTGTAATGTTTCTCCACCTAATGCCATTAGTGCTACGGTGAACCCAGTAACACCATCTAACCCAAGCTCCGTGCTAAGCACCTCCTGTGCTGGCGGGGCTACTGTAAGGTGGAATACAGGCCAGTCTGGAAACCAGATAACAGTAAGTCCTACAAGTAACCAAACCTACTCTGCTTATTGTGATGCCGGCTCAGGCTGTACCAGTTCCAATGTACAGATTACCATTCTGTATAATACCAATCTGCCTTCTTGTTCAAATACCTACTTAGGTAACAACTGGATCTCAGGTTCTGCAGGCTGGAATGCTCCTCCAAAAATAAACACTGATGTTACCGGCGGGTCTTTGAATATTAATAATGTTACATATGGTAATGGGATAGGTACTCACGCTTTCTCAGAGATTATTTATGACTTGGGTACGTCACATAATTTTCAGAGTTTTAAAGCAGATGTAGGTCGTGATCAGGATGCTTACGGTTGTAATTGCGGGGCTCAGGATATTACTTTCAAAGTAGTTAATAACGCAAATAATGCGGTATTGGCCGGGCCAATTACGAAAGGCAACTGGCAGTCCGCTACAAGCTTGACAGCAAACTTATCGGGGGTAAGATACTTGAAATTGGTAGTAGACAATGGGTCAGATGGGTTAAACTATGGCGACTATGCCAACTGGGCCAACGCCCGCTTGGTATGTACATCAAGCTCCAGAATAGGTGAGGTTCGCAAAGAGGTTTTAGAAGAACCTGAGACCAAAGAAATCAAAGTAATACCAAACCCGGTAGAAGGAGACTTTAAGGTTCAGTTTTATGCGGAAGAAAGTAAGTTGGTAGAGATTGAAATTTATAATGGTTCTGGGCGGTTAATGAAGAATTCTTCCGGGAATGTTGAGCCGGGTGAAAATACATTTTCATTATCATCTGAGGGCTTAAGTCCGGGGCAATATATTATCAGGGTTCTTGATGGCATTGGTGTTAAAACTAAAAAGGTGGTGGTTAAGTAATATATAAATTTTACAAACAAATAGAGGTTGCTACTTTTAGTGGCAACCTCTTTATCAGGGATTCTATTTGTTCCGCAAACCTTTACTAATATACAAAGTATACATTTGGATATTAATGAAGCTCAACCTGTACCTCAATTTCAACACTTATATTGTCTGGTAGAGAACCAAAACCTACTGCACTTCTGGAGCCAACGCCGTTTTCATTTCCCCATACCTCTTCAAAGAGTTCGCTGCAGCCGTTTATTACTTTAGGATGCTGCTTAAAATCAAGATCAGCATTAACCATTCCCAAGACTTTTATGACTCTTTTAACTTTAGTCAAAGTGCCAAAATGAGCTTTTAAGGTGGCTAAAATCGCCAAACCTGTTTGAAGTGCAGCATCTTTACCATAGGCCAGGTCTACTTCAGAGCCTACTCTTCCACAAATCAAGGTACCACCTGGCTGGTAGGGGCCATGTCCGCTAATAAAAGCCATATTACCAGTAACCACCAGTGGTTTATAGACTCCCGCAGGCTTAGGTGCTTCAGGAATTCTGTCAGCGTATTTTTCGAAAACTTTATCTAAGAGCATTGAATTAATTTTATTTTTTGAATTGAAATAGCCATTGAGGATAACCTTTCTCTACGAAAACATTATCCCAGCTGTTATGATTGACCCCAGGGTATTCGGTGTATTTTACATTGGCACCTAATTCTTGAAGTCTATTGTACATATCACGTGAGTTTTGAACCGGTACTACTCCATCTACATCTCCATGGAAAATCCAGAAGGGAATTTTTGCCTGCTTTTTGCCATAGGCATTTAGATCGCCGCCACCGCAAATAGGCATGGCAGCTGCAAATAGTTTCGGATAGCGACCTACGGCCTCAAAAGTACCCATGCCTCCCATAGAAAGGCCAGTAATGTATACTCTCTTTTTGTCTGCTTTTTTTTCTTTGACAAAGCTTTTGACCAGTTCTACCGCAGCATGCAGAGCTTCCTTTTCTTCATAAGAATAATTGAAATCTATATCCAGAGGGTATTTGTTTCTGGAAAATTTGCCGGAGGCCCAATAACCTTCCTTAGGGCATTGCGGTGCAATAATAATAGAAGGATGCTCTTTTTGAAGATCAATAAAAACCTGAGAACCATGTTTTAATTGTGATTCGTTATCGTCGCCCCGTTCACCGGCACCATGTAAAAAAAGCACCAATGGATACTTCTTACCCTCCTCGTAATTATCAGGGTAAAGAATACGGTAGTTGAGTTTGGTGCCCTGACTATCCGTAAATTCTCTGGCTAAAAATTGCGATTGGGCATGATAGACAAAAAACAGAAGCAGCAGACTCAGGCTAAATTTCTTCATTCTTGTTTTATAGGTTAGTAAGTATTAAACGCTTAAATATCGACGAATACCGAGACTTTGGCAAGAAGGCCGATGGCTTTATTCCAAAAGGTTTATTCTTACTTTTTTCTTTTTTAAATGGGTATTGCTTAATTGTTTTATTAGTCTATCTGCTTTGGAGGCAGGAACGGCTACAAATGCACAATCTTGTTTTAATTCAATATTCCCGAGTTCATCTTTTTCCAGCTTGCCCTGCTTAAAGAAAAGTCCGGCTATATCTCCTTTAGAAATTTTGTCTTTTCTACCTCCTGAAATGAATAGGGTGGTCCATTCCATGCTATCTAAAGGAAGAAAAACGGTCGTTAGTTCTTCTTCCTCTGCTCCTTGAATGAAGTCGGGTAGCCTATCTGAGGGTGATTTTATGATATAAGCCGTTCCTTCAGCATGCATACGGGCAGTTCTTCCATTTCTATGGGTAAATTCCTCTTCTTTGTAAGGCAACTGAAGATGAATGATGAAATCAATTTCAGGAACATCTATTCCTCTGGCGGCTAAATCTGTGGCGAGCAGGTAATTATGAGTTCCATTTCTGAATTTTATCAAGGCTCTTTCGCGGTCTACTTGCTCCAAACCACCGTAGAAACAGGCATGACCAATGTTTTTATCCGACAGGTAATCACTTACCCACTGTATGGTATCTTTCAAATTACAAAAGATGATTCCTCTTCCTTTACCTACATGTCCCAGCAATCTGGCAAGTGTATCAAGCTTATCTTTTGTAGGAGATTTTACAATTTTAATCTTCAATTGGCTTTTGGTTTCACCAAGAAAATCAAGCTTTTTAGGACTTTCTACTTTTAAAAAATCGGGAATCTCTACTTTTTGAGTAGCAGAAGTTAAGATTTTCTTTTGAAGAGAAGGCAGATAGTGAATGATCTCCCTCATCTCTTTTTCAAAGCCTATTTCCAGAGATTTGTCAAATTCATCAAGCACCAGCACTTTCAAATCATCCGTAAGGAAATTTTGTCTTCTTAGGTGATCAGCAAT
>JANSYO010000398.1 GCA_024742395.1 Cytophagales bacterium | reverse complement strand
TTTTCTGAAAGCTCGGCAGTAAGCCGTGCACCCGTTTGATAGTAGGGTGTAAACTCAGTAGCGAGCGCACGTGTATACACCTCATTTTCGATTGACAAAGGCGACTCATAACCGGTATGCCCACCGAATACACCCACGTCCAGCCAAACACCCTCACCAAGTTTATAACCTGCGTAGGTATCGTAAAGCATTCTTGTAAGGTCATTGGGCTCAGCAGCATAGTTGCTTTGTACGTAAGTACCCGTTTGCAGACCTACACTGGCCCTTACCTGCTCCGACTCGTATTCTGCTTTCACAAAGGCCCAGTTGATGTTAAACTCGTTGTGTCTGACAGCCTGCGTCACATAAGGCCGGTCTTTAGTAATAGGCTCGGAAAAATCATATGCGTAATAGCTATCCAGGTAAGCCGATACTTTAATATTTTCTGTCAATGCCGATTGAGCCATTGCACCAAAAACCGGTATAGACATGACTAGTAGGAGCAGTAAATTCTTTTTCATACTGTTAAGAATATTGGTAGGTATTTATCGAGAAAATTTTACACCGTCAAAATACACAAATCGATTGATAAATCAGATTAGTAAGTCAATGTCATAATATGTAATTTTGGCGCCATTTCATACGATAAGTCATTCATCTCATGCAAAATATTTCAAACCGTATAGCCAATTTAGAAGAGTCTGCCACATTGGCTATGGCAGCCAAAGCCCGTGAATTTAAGGAAAAAGGCATCAATGTAATTAGCCTAAGTCTTGGAGAACCAGATTTCAAAACACCTAAGCATATTCAGGAAGGTGCCAAAGCTGCAATCGATGAGGGTAAATACTTTGCCTATCCACCCGTAAATGGTTATCTAGATCTTCGCCAGGCCATCGTTGATAAGTTTAAGCGTGAAAATGGATTGAGCTATGGTGTAAATGACATTGTAGTGTCTAATGGCGCCAAGCAGTCTATTGCCAATGTGATGTACTCTCTGGTAAATCCGGGAGATGAAGTGATCATTTTTGCACCCTACTGGGTAAGCTATACCGCCTTAGTGAATCTTACTGAAGG
>JANSYO010000061.1 GCA_024742395.1 Cytophagales bacterium | reverse complement strand
GCTGGGGAACTGACTATAGGGGTTTCAGGGTGGTGGAACTCATGAAAGACAACAGTTTAGTAACGTATATGATGAACCCAACAGAGGCCATGGAGAAAGTGTCTTTGTGAGAGGTGTGGATACATATGGAAAGACCCATTATTTGATAATGGGTCTTTTTTTGGTGTTAAGTAGTTTGTAGTTAGCTATTTGTGGTATAGGTTGATCCCGTTTCTTTTTAAGAATCGGGGCGAATGACATTTCTTAAAGGCTTAATTTTGCTTTTACTTAACCTTATTGCATGCTTAAAAAAATCGCCTTCTTTTTTTTGATTACGCTTCCTCATTTTTTAGGAGCTCAGATTGTCAAAATATTACCCGGTACTGCTGGTGCCGGTGATCAAATTCAACTTATTTACGATGCCTCAAAAGGAACGGCCGGGCTCATCGGTGCTTCCAGTGTGTACATTCATACTGGTGTGGTAACAGATAGCCCAACTGGAACCGCCTGGCAATATGTCAAAGGGAATTGGGGACAAGATGACGGAATAGGAAAAATGTCCAAAATAGAAGGGGAAAATAATCTATGGTCCATCACACTTTCGCCTAATATTCGAGAATACTATGGAGTGCCGGCCGGAGTTCCCATTTTCAGGCTTTCTATGGTGTTCAGAAATGCTGACGGTACCAAAGAAGGGAAAGGTACACCCGGGAATTTTGCAGGAGGTTTCGTTGCTTCAAATAACGACATTTATATAGATCTGAATGTGAATAATTTTGTTCAGATCACTAAGCCACTGAAAGAAGATTTGTTTTTAAAAGCAGGTGTAGCAGAAACATTTCAGGTAAAGGCCTCCGGAGTGGCGGATAAACTAAGTCTATCACTAGATACGGGCAATGGTTACGAAGAAGTAAGAACGTTACAAAACGCTCAAATTCTCAGTTATGATTATACTGCCAGCAGCTCTGCAAAAGTTGGATTAAAGGCTGAGGCAATCTTCGGTACGGATACACAATCTGTCGTGAAAGAATTAAAAGTCAATTTGCTTCCTGCTTTACAAAACACAGAACTGCCGGCAGGGTTAAAGAAGGGCATAAATTATCACTCAGACCCAACTAAAGTCACTATGGTGTTAGAAGCCCCTAAAAAGGATTTTGTGTATGTCGTGGGTGATTTTAGTAACTGGGAAGTGCAGGACAAGTTCTTGATGAACAGAACACCGGATGGCGAGTTGTTCTGGCTTGAACTAAGTAATCTGGAGAAGGCTAAGAACTATGTTTTTCAATATTGGGTAGAGGGCTCAATTAAAGTGGGTGATCCCTATGCTGATCAGGTAGCAGATCCGTGGAATGATCAATACATTTCCTCGTCTGTATTTGGTGATTTGCCATCTTATAACCGCCAGGATTATGGTATCGCCAGTGTATTCAAAACCGGGCAGGAGCCATTCAATTGGAGCAGCTCTGAAGATACTTGGAAAAGACCGGCGAAGGAGGAATTGATAATTTATGAATTGCTGGTTCGGGATTTTATCGGATCACATGATTTTAAAGACCTGTCAGATACGTTGAGTTATCTCAAGAGACTTGGTGTAAATGCCATTGAGCTTATGCCCATAATGGAATTTGAAGGCAATGAAAGCTGGGGCTATAACCCTTCTTATTTCTTTGCACCAGATAAATACTATGGTACAAAAAATGACTTGAAAAGTTTTGTTCAAAAGGCACATCAGGAGGGTTTTGCAGTTATTTTAGATATGGTATTAAACCATGCATTTGGGCAGAATGCCTTAGTGAAAATGTATTGGGACGAAGTAAACAATAGGCCTGCAGCGAATAGCCCGTGGTTTAATACTACGGCCACCCATCCTTTTAATGTAGGCTACGATTTTAATCATGAAAGTAGCTATACTCAAGCTTTTGTAGACTCAGTGAATGCCTACTGGTTAACCGAGTATCATTTTGATGGATTCAGATTTGACCTCTCAAAAGGTTTTACTCAAAACAGGAATACAGACGTAGGAAGGTGGTCTGCCAGAGATAATTCCAGAATTGCTCTTCTGAAAAGAATGGCCGGGAAGGTTCAAACTATTGATGAGCATGCCTATATCATTCTGGAGCATTTTGCAGACGAATCTGAAGAAAATGAATTACAGGCAGCAGGTATGCTGACTTGGGGAAACAATAACCATGACTTTGCCGGTTTAATGCTCGGCAATACGGGTAATACGCTTTCTACTGTTTCAGATAAGGGCAAAGTTGCTTACATGGAAAGTCATGATGAGCAACGTCAGATTTTTTATGCTGAAAATGGGGCGGTAGCTTTAAAATCTACCTATGATCCTCGTAAAGAAATTGTGGCTTTAAACAGATTGAAGATGATGACTGCCTTTTTCTATACACAGCCCGGAGCTAAAATGATGTGGCAGTTTCAGGAGCTGGGATATGATGTAGACATTGATTTCAACGGGCGTGTAGGTAATAAGCCTTTGGTTTGGGGAGATGGAAGCCTGAAATATTATGAAGATAAAGAAAGGCAGAAATTGTATAAAACACATGCGGCCATCATTGACCTGGTCAGTGAAAACAAAGAAGCTTTTAGAAACGGAAATTTCAGCTCATCATTACAGGATAATATTAAGTCTATCAGTATTGAACATGAAGATCTTGATGTAGTCATCATTGGGAATTTTGACATTGAAGAATCTTCAACATCCTTTTCCTTTCCAAAAGAAGGATGGTGGTTTAATTATTTTCAAAAAGACTCCATTAATGTTTCTGGAGCGGTAGAGTTTAATTTAAAACCGGGGGAGTTTCATGTGCTTACCTCTGAAAAACAAAAGGACATTGAAGATAGCCTGATCACATTTTTTGAGGCTCGGGATACTTTAATAGTGAGAGGTGAGGTGGTAACTGTTTCTCCGGTAAGTTTTCAGCCAGATACAGAAATAACGATCACTTTTAATGCAGAAGAAGGCACAGCCGGGCTGATTGGAGGCAATAAAGTCTATATGCATTCTGGCATTATTACCAGTTCAGAAAATGGGACAGAGTGGCAGTATGTAAAAGGAAACTGGGGAGCAGATGATGGAATTGGTCAAATGACCAAAGTGCCTGGCTCAGAGAACAAATGGCAAATAACCCTAAAGCCTAAAGACTATTACTCACAGGTACCTGCCAATGCAAAGTGGTATAGAATAGGAATGGTTTTCAGAAATGCAGATGGAACAGCCGAAGGGAAGGATCTTGGAGGCACAGACATCTTTGTAAACTTTACAGAGGGCCAGGAGCAGGTGCTGGCAGAAGAGAAGAAGAATGTAATTTCGGTATATCCCAATCCTGGTCATAGTTTTCTAAAAGTAGAAAGTGAGGAGGAAATTATTGAATGTGAACTGATGGATATGAATGGCCGTCGGGTTCTTAAAGTCAAGAATTGTAAAGTGCTAGACCTTAGAGGCCTGCATTCTGGTCAATATCTTTTGAAGCTGAAAACAGGGAGTGGTTTTTGGACGAAGAGGGTGGTGATTAATTAAATCTCTTCATAGAAATACTCAAAGAGTAAGTCTCGATATTCTGAATTAGAAGTTTCCTGGTTGATACGTTCATATCCCACACTTTTGATGAGATCACCCTCTGCATCAAGGTTGGGTACAAGCCTTTTTTCATCACTGAGTACTTTAGAGCCTTGGGGATATTGGTAAGTGACTATGTTTTTGAGAATGCCCTTGCCGTAATCGAAGTGTTTGATTCTGGGAAAGCCTTTAAAAACAGGCAAGCGGCTTTCAGGTACATTGCCATCCTGGTATTGATAATCTTGCTCAAAAATAAGCAAATTGTCTCTGTAGCGTTCATATCGGGTGACAAGCAAATTGTCATTGATATAGGTGATTTCATTAGTTTGCTTTAGCACATAACCACTACCGTTCTCATTTTTTAGAAGTGTTAATGGAATATCCCCTTTGTATTCAATAACGTTTTTATTCCCTGTGCTGAGAGCAATTTGAATGGTGGTTTTCAACTGGTTGGTTTCATCGTACTGATATTCTCTTACACTACTTGCGGAAACTTCTCTTGCAAGTAGTCCTTTGCTATTATACTCGTAGTCTGTCACCGCTGTGGCTGTCAATTGAATACTCACTGCACTCCGCGTCTTTTTAATCATAAAGCCATCGGAATTGTATTCGTAAACAATGGTCGTTCTCACCGGAACGATCTGTCCACTTCCCAGTTTATAGGTCGTATCATTCTGAACTTCAGACTGTAATCTTCCAAACTGATCGTATTGGAAGGTTCCTCTATACACTTCGCGTTGGTTGGCCTCCTGATACGCAATGTGGTAAGACTTGTACCTTTTTTGAGTTTCCGGGGCAGGTTCTGAAGTACGGCAAGCCAGAGCCACCATAAATAAAACCGCCATATAGAGGTATCTTTTGTACATTATTTAGTCCTTAGAATAAACAATATACGGTTTTTCTTAGCAGATGGTTAGCCGGGGACTTTAGAAGCTTTTTTACGGTTTACTTTTTTCTGAAAAAGGCTGTAATTACTACACCTTCAAAGCCAAACGCTTCTCTGAGTTGATTTATCAGAAATCGCTCATAGGACTCTTTAATGTACTGCGGCAGGTTACAAAAAAACACAAAAGTAGGTGATGGCGTAGGCAACTGCGTGATGTACTTAATCTTGATATGTTTGCCTTTGACTGCCGGTGGTGGCGTTCTTTCTATGATTGGAAGCATCACCGCGTTTATCTTAGAAGTAGGGATTTTCTCCTGACGACCCTGATAAACTTCCATGGCCTTTTCTATCACTTGGAAAATACGTTGCTTGTTTAAGGCTGAAGCAAAGATCATTGGCATATAGTTCATAGGGGCCAATCTCTCCAGAATCTCTTTCTGCATTTTATCTGCAGTTTTTGAGTCTTTTTCAATCAGATCCCACTTGTTCACCATCAGCACAATACCTTTTTTCGCGTTGTGTGCGTGAGCAATAATATGTACGTCCTGCGACTCCAGACCTTTTTCAGCATCTAAAAGAATAATACAGACATCTGAAGATTCCAAAGCTTTAATTGATCGTAGCACCGAATAGAATTCGATGTCTTCTTTTACCTTGGCTTTCTTCCGAATCCCGGCTGTATCTGTCAAAATGAAATCCTGACCGAATAGCTTATAGTGTGTATCTACTGAATCTCGGGTAGTACCAGCTATATCTGTCACGATGGTACGGTCGCGTCCTAGAAGAGCATTGAGGAAAGAAGATTTACCTGCGTTGGGTCTTCCAAGTATGGAGATTTTAGGAATGCCTGCATTCGGGTCTTCTACACCCTCGTCTTCAAAGTGTTTAACGACTTCGTCCAGCAATTCACCCGTACCTGAACCGTCTGTAGAAGAGATAGGGTAAACATCGCCCATTCCCAGAGCATAAAACTCAGCAGAAACAAGTGTTTGACGCTCAAAGGTTTCGGCCTTGTTGGCTACCACAATGACCGGCTTGTCAGTTCTTCTTAGAATTTTAGCAAACTCTTTGTCCAGGTCTGTCAGGCCTACCATAGTATCTACCACAAAAAGTATAACCGTAGCTTCATCCAAAGCCGTGGCTACCTGATCTCTGATGGCACCTTCAAAAGTATCTTCAGAACCTACCACATATCCTCCGGTATCTATAACGGTAAAGTATTTTTCTGTCCATACCGACTGACCGTAATGTCTGTCACGGGTAACGCCTGAAACGTTATCCGTGATGGCCATCCGCTCTTCTAAAAGTCTGTTGAAAAGCGTTGATTTTCCTACATTCGGTCTTCCTACTATTGCTACTATATTGGACATTTTCCTTTGCTGATTAATGCGTATCTCTTCCCTTTTCTGAAAAGGGCTGCAAAGATACTAATTACTTAATACATAAGCACTTTTCTTTCAAAATGGTTTACCATGTGTCAGCTTTATTAATGGAGGTAACAAAGCCGGGATTGTTTTCCCAATTTTTAAGATAGTCGGAATAGCAAAATTATTCAAACTGGCATGCTGTAACCAATTCCCAACAAGAAGCCGGTTTCTGAATTTTTTCTTCCAGATTTTCTCGTATTCATTGCTTATCAAAGTCTTTGACTCGGGTGTCTTACGGTATTTTTTGATTTGCTCTGCAAGCAAAAAGGCGGAGTAAAAGGCCATGCTCATACCGTTGCCGTTCAAAGGAGCCACCATACCTGCCGCATCTCCACAGAGTAGTAAATTGGAGCCAGAAGGGTAGCGATGGGAGAAAGTGATGTTTCCTATACTCAAAGGTCTTTCGAAAAGGAGTGTTGCGTTTTCAAACAGCTCTTTTGCCTCTTTGTTTTTGAAAACATAACGATGCATAAACTGATCAATATTGTTTTCTGAGTTTTCTAAAAGTTCCTGAGCGGCAATCAGACAGGCATTTGTCTTACCTTCTTCAATTTGCGAACTACCTATATAGCCCTTCTCAAAAAAATGGAGATGAATACGATCCTTCGGAATGTCTGCGTTCATGTGCCATTTAAGTGCAAAGTACTTTTGACCGGTGCTGGGTTTTACCTGAATATTAAAGTTGGTCTTTTTGCCGTAGCTGGCAATTACGAGATTAGCAAAATGCTTTACTCCTAATTGTGTTTCCACAGCATTATCAGAATAGGAAACAATAGAAGTCTTTGTCAAAACCTTAACTCCCACCTGTTGGGCTTTTTGAAACAGAAGTTCTTCTAAAGTGAACCTACTTATCCCGAATCCACCTAGCGGAAGTGCAGATTTTAAACTTGTGCCCTGATGACTACTTAGATAAACTTCTGAAATAATGGGAAGGTTGAGTGTATTTAAGGGTATTCCAATACGTTCTAAAAAATCCCAGGATTCAAGAGAAATGTATTCACCGCACACTTTATGCCTGGGATAGTCTTTCTTTTCAAAGAGGGTCACCTCAAAACCCTCCTTAGCCAAAAGGATACTGAGGCTAAGACCGGACAGTCCGCCACCAATGATGGCAATATCTGTATTTATATTTTCTGATGACATACTGAATATCTAAAGGCCCAATTCCATTTTATATTTAAAGCAATACTTGTTTGCTGAGCATAGTTAAGCCAGTCTTCTTTGGTGAAACTTCTTAAAACCGATAGTGGAGCGTCATTTTTATATAAATAAGAGAAAGGAAAAATCTGACTGATAAACTTAATGCTCCAGTAAGCCAGTGGATGCCGGTGAAGATCATTGATGATAAACCCTATACTGGAGTGCTTATTAGCCCATGTCAAGTAATGCTGTATTTGTTCTTCGTTTAAATGATGTGTAAAAAGTGAACATGTGATAATATCAAAATCTTCATTGACCAGTTGATAAGGTTTTTCAATGAAACTTACTCCTTCAAATTCGGTCAAAGTTTCTTTTGCATAGTTTATACAGACAGGATTTAAGTCAATGCCGGTAATTTTGACTTTATACTCTTTACTCTTTAAATATCGGAGCATCACCAACATGGCGTCTCCACCTCCACAGGCTACGTCTGCTATATGTATTACTTTGTTTTTGTCTTTAGGAAGTATCTTTTTTAAAGCCTTTAAAGTGGCCTTATGTCCGCCTAAATATTGATTGGTCAGCTTTAATTCAAGGAGATTTTTCCTAAAGTCTTTTTGGTTGAATTGCCCCAAATCCATTAACTCTTTTTCGTATGACCTTTTGCTGAAATCAGGCATGTTTTAAGATTATTAATGTTAGAAAAGCTGCATTTAAACAAATTGAAGCCAAAATATTCATTCTCATGGTGTTTTTGAAACTTGCGGCTGCATGATCTTTTTTACAAGCACGTTTCCACCATTGCATATAAACCAGAACAGGAAGCATGAACAGAATGAAAAAACCAAAATGAAGCAAGGGCAATAAAAGGTACAGGGCTATGATGGCCGCTGCCACATGGATTTCGCTAAAAAGAAGTGTTTTTGAAACGCCTAAGCGGGCACTTAAGGATATGATGCCATCTTTTGCGTCACTTTTATGCTGATAAATCTGGGTGATAGGATAGCTCCCGCCTAACAATAGAAAGGCAAAAATACTGCTTAAAATGAGAGGCCGGTTTGTAAAAGATAGCTCTCCGCCAGACACTGAATACGCTAGCCAAAGGATAATAACACCTTGAAAGAAGGCAATGATAAAATAGCTAAGTATGGCTCGTTTTTTTAGTCTGATTAACCTGGAGCTGTAGGCTCTGCTAAACAGAATATAAAGTGAAATTAGCACACCAAATGTAAGGCTAATTGAAAAGGCTAAAACCCCAGCTATTATATCAAAAAACAAACAGACAAAGAAAAGAAGTCTGTTAGGCGGAGGTGGCTTTTCAATGCCGCCAATGGCTTCTTCGTCTTTGTCTTCATGACTGTTGTAGCCATTGCTGGCAGGGTATACCAGAAAGTGAAGTAGAAAGAAAGCCAGGAAATAGTCCCTTGAAAAAGGAGTCGATCCCAGATATGTTCCGAAAAGGAAAATGGGTAGTAAAAAGAAAGAAAATGGAAATCTGAGTAGAATAATGGCGTCTTTTAGAGACTTCATGGGCGGGGCTGCTAATAATTAAAATGTACGATTTTACTTCCTGAAAGATACCTTTCACTACCTTTTCCGTACTTTAAAGATACGCGAAGTTTATTCTCAAAGACCAATGGCCTATCTTAATCATATTCAAACAGCGGAAGCACCTTATGAGTACCCGCAAAACCTTATGGCCGATTGGTTACTGGATGGCATTGAGCCAGTAGCACGCCGAAAATATAAATGGTTGTTAACTCATGCAGGAATAGAAACCAGAAGGTGTGTATTGCCAGACTTTATTCCAGATTATGGCATTAAAGAACTTTACAAGACTTCTGGTTCGCCGGGAATTAAAGAACGAATGCAACTTTTCGATCGGAAATCAGAGGAGTTGATAGGCAGTTTTAAGGAGAAGTTTTTTGATCAAATAGCTAAATCTCATGCAGAAGTTACTCATTTAATCACTGTAAGCTGCACGGGTATTTCGGCTCCCGGGCTGGATTTTAAAATGCAGCAGTTTCTTTCTTTGAGTCCTAATGTTTTCAGATTTAGTATCAATTTTATGGGATGCTATGCCGCCTTTCATGCTTTGAAATTGGCTAAAATTATTTGTGATTCAGAAATTAAAGCAAAAGTGCTTATTGTGGATATTGAACTTTGTTCCTTGCATTTTCAAACAGGACATTCAGAGGATGAGATTTTGGCCAACGGGCTTTTTGCAGATGGTGCGGCTATGGCATTGGTATCAAATGAAAAGAGAGGGTTGCAATTGAAAAGCTTTTTTCAAAGAACTGCAGAGAATACCGCCGATCAAATGGCTTGGAGCCTGAGTGGCCATCAGTTTGAAATGAGACTTTCTACCTATGTGCCAGATGTTCTTTCCTTAAACATTTCCTCTTTTCTCTCTGATAATTTCAAGGAAGAAATTAATGATTACGCTATACACCCGGGGGGTAAGAAAATATTGGAAGAATGCGGAAAATCCTTAGCCATAGCTCCGGAATATTTGAGCGAATCAGAGATG
Source organism: Cytophagales bacterium (assembly GCA_024742395.1). Classification (GTDB taxonomy): domain Bacteria; phylum Bacteroidota; class Bacteroidia; order Cytophagales; family Spirosomataceae; genus Jiulongibacter. The sequence continues at coordinate 16,988 of JANSYO010000061.1, read as the reverse complement.
GTTTTGGCTAAATATGGCAACATGTCTTCTGTTACTATACTGTATGTATTGAAAGAAAAAATGAAGAAGCCCAAGACTGGCAACATCTTCGCAGCTTCCTTTGGTCCCGGCTTGACAATGGAAGGAGGAATCTTATCCTATTCCTAGTTCCTGATAAGAGAGCAGTACAATGGCCAGCAAGCCCAAGGCGAGCCCTACTTTATTCAATAAACTCAGCTGCTCTTTAAAGAAAAAGATCCCAATGGCCGCTGAAACTAAGATTACGCCCATGTTGTATATTGGATAAACGAACGCACCGCTATTGCCAAAAGCCGTAAGGCATAAAATTAAAAAATAGAAGGAAAGGAAGTTTGGTATCCCCAAGCTTATGCCCGCAATAATGTTTTTCAATTTTAAACCTTCCTCAAATTTAAGGTATCTGTAAAGAAGTAGTAGCATACCGCTGACCTGTGCCCCTAGCACCATAACTAAGGTGACAGGAATGACCAGTTCGGGGTTCGGGATAAACTTAAGATTGATGTAGTTGATGGCAGAATTTGTAATGCCATACATGACAAAAACGGCCAATGGAAGGTAAAGAGATCTTTTGTCAAAACGCTTCTCTGGTTTTTTATAAGTAGAGAGACCTACTGCGGCTACTGCCAGACATAAACCAAGAATATTGTAAAAATCAAACTCTTTTGATTGAGTATTGTATAACAATAAACTGGCAAGTACCGGAATAACCAGAGAAAGATTGTTTGCCAGAGAGGTGGCGGTCATGCCTGCTTTTTGAGTACTTAAGCCTGACAAAATAAAGGTGATAATAAAGCCTATTCCCAAAGCTAAACAATACCAGGTCCAGTTTTGACTAAGGTCAAAGTGAAAGCTTTGTCCTTCAGGAATTAAAAGAAAACCTAAAATGAAACAGGCTGTATAATTTAGGCCAATGGCCTGAGCGGTATTGATGTCAAACCTTGGGAAGATTCTGAAATTGACCAATAAGATAACGGAAAGAAATATGCTAATGATTAGATAAAGCATGCTGGGCAAGGGAAATTTAACTTCTGAATTAAAGATGCAGAAGAAAATTTATTTTTTTAACTCAAGGCCTGTTTTAGTATCCAAAGTTCTTCAACTTATCCTTTTTTACCCTCCAGTCTGACTCCACTTTGATGTACTGTTGAAGAAATATTTTCTTTTGAAAAAACTCTTCCATGGCCAACCTTGCCTCGGTCCCCACCTTTTTAATTCTTTCTCCTTTGTGACCTAAAAGAATGGCTCTTTGACTTGGTCTTTCTACATAAATTTCAGCGTAGATTCTGATGATATCTTCTTCTTCTTTGAACTCAGTTATGACCACTTCACAGCTGTAGGGTATCTCTTTTTTATAGTTAGTAAGAATTTTCTCACGCAAGATTTCAGCACCAAAAAAACGTTCTGGTTTATCAGTTAGAGCGTCTTTAGGGAAATATGGCGGATGTACCGGTAATAATTGAATGACCGTCTCTAATACCTTTTCTACTCCATCACCATTAAGAGCCGAAATGGTCAGAATTTCTCTGGGATTAAGAATACTTTTCCAATGCTCAGTTTTCTCTTGAATCTGCTCCTCAGAAGCCAAGTCAATTTTATTGATAATCAAAAGCACCGGAGCGTCATTTCTTCCTAGTTTGGCAATGACATCCTCTTCATCGTATTTCTCAAATATATCAGTAACAAACAAAACCACATCGGCATCTTCAAGAGAGCCATGAACAAACTCCATCATGCTGTTATGAAGTTCATACATAGGTTTAATTATTCCTGGTGTATCAGAATAAACCAACTGAAACTCCTGACCATTGTGCTCACCATTTACAATCCCCATGATACGGTGACGGGTGGTTTGAGCTTTCGAGGTGATGATGGATAATCTCTCACCCACCAATTGATTCATCAAGGTACTTTTACCCACATTGGGCTTGCCAATGATGCTGATAAAACCTGCTTTATGGTTATTGTTCATTTGTTATCTATTAAGCTTTTAGCTGCTTATAAATAAAGAAAGGTAGTGTAGATGATACACGACCTTTTCCTTTCGACATCTAATGTCTAAGATAGTAAATTCCTTTTGGACTTTGAAGATTAAGGTTTTGGTACCTTTTTCACTTCTACGGCATTCATTCCTTTCATTCCTTTTTCAAGATCGAAACTCACGAAATCACCTTCCTGAATATCTTCAAGTGTTCCGTTAATATGCACAAAGTACTTCTCTTGAGTATCTTTCTCTTTGATAAAGCCAAAACCCTTGTCATGGTTAAAGAATTCTACTCTTCCGGTTCTGATAGCTGGCTCGCCATCATCTTCCTGACGGGGTATGCCAATTTCTATACTCTTGGCATTTATTTTCTTCTTCTTAGTAGGATCGGGAGGAGTATCGGTAATCATACCGTTCTCATCTACATAGGCAATCATGCTGTCAAGATCACCACTTGATTTGTTTGCTTTTCTTTCCTCGCGTTTCGCAAGTTTGTCTTGTTTCTTTCTAAGACGTTTTTTCTCTTTCTCTTTCTTATTAAATGTTTCTTGCGATTTCGCCATACTGAGTGTTTAATTGGAAAATAAGCCCGATCCGTGTAGTGTCTGACAAAGCTTTTTATCGCTTTTAAAACAAAAAAAGGGAACCGAATGGTTCCCTTAGTAGCGGGAGCAGGACTCGAACCTGCGACCTTTGGGTTATGAGCCCAACGAGCTGCCAACTGCTCCATCCCGCGATATCGGATTGCAAAAGTACGAAAATATTTACCCTTTCCAAAGTTTTGTGGGTTTATAATTGAATTATTTTAAGAATTATGTTTTATGAATGCTCTTTTACTCTATTAGATAGGGGTTTAAGAAAAAATATTGCAGGATGTAACCTTAATAAATTTCTTAAATTGCCCGCCAATAAACTTTAATAACCTATTCTATGATTCCAATTATTCAGCAGGCCTCTGAATATTCCTCACGTGCAGCTATAAAATGTCAAGGTCAATCGTACACCTATCAAAACCTTTTGAAAAAGTCAGAATCGATTGCTCATCTGTTATTAGGTGGTAAAAATGATCTGAATGAAAAAAGGATCGCCTTTATTGTCTTGCCAGGATTTGATTATGTTGCGGTGCAATGGGGAATCTGGCGGGCTGGCGGTATTGCGGTACCTCTTTGCGTAAAGCATCCATTCGAATCATTGAAATATGTAATAGAAGATACTGCAGCAAGTGCTTTAATCTATCATCCAGATTTTTCAGAATTGATTTCTCCATTCCATTCTAAGGATGATTTACGTATGATTAATTCTGATAGTATTGATGAAATCACCGGAAGTCTTCCTGAAATAGATTCAGCCAGAAGGGCGATGATTCTTTATACAAGTGGAACCACCGGCTCACCGAAAGGCGTGGTGAGTACGCATGATATTATAGAAGCACAAATCCAGTCTTTAGTTTCAGCATGGGAGTGGACAAAAGAAGATCATATTTTAAATGTACTACCGCTGCACCATATACATGGCATTCTGAACGCTACTTGCACACCTTTGCGTGTAGGTGCCTGTGTGGAGTTCCTTCCGAAATTTGACACAGCAGAGGTTTTTAATGCCTTTTCTGCGGGCGAAGTAAATGTGTTTATGGCTGTTCCCACAATTTATTACAAGTTGGTGGCCAGTTATTCATCAGCCGAGCTTAGTGAACAAGAGTTAATTTCAACGGCTTTGAAGAAATTTAGATTGATGATTTCTGGTTCTGCGGCCCTGCCAATCACCGTTTTGGAGCAATGGAAGCAAATTAGTGGTCATACGCTGCTGGAAAGATACGGAATGACTGAAATTGGCATGGCAATCAGTAATCCTTACAAAGGCGAAAGAAAGCCAGGTTTTATTGGGCAGGCATTGCCCAAGGTGAAGGTTAGGTTAGAAATGGAAGAAGGCAGTGAGGAAAAGGCCGGTGAGATTCAAATTAAAGGACCCAATGTATTTTTAGAGTATTGGGGAAGACCGGAAGCCACAAAAGAGACTTTCACAGATGATGGTTGGTTTATGACTGGCGATGTAGCTGTTTTTGAAGAAGGAGCTTATCGGATTTTGGGTAGAAATTCAGTAGACATAATAAAATCTGGAGGATATAAGATCTCTGCTCTGGAAATTGAGGAAGTATTAAGGAAGTTTGATGGAATTAATGATTGTGGGGTCATTGGTTTGCCTGATGAAGAGTGGGGCGAAATCATTGGGGCTTGCATTGTAGGTCAGGAAGATTCAGTAGATATGCCTGCATTAAATAGTTATCTGAGAGAGAAACTTCCAAATTATAAAATCCCAAGAAAATATATTTTCAAAGAAGATCTGCCAAGAAATGTTATGGGTAAGGTCACGAAAAAAGAACTGAAGAACTGGTTTTAATGACAACAGAATGAAAATATACGGAGTGGCTCTTTTGGCCTTTTGTTATCTGGTAGGCAAGTATCTGGGTTTAACCTTAGGTAAGCTTATTGGAATTGATGGAGATGTAGGTGGAGTAGGTTTTGCCATGGTTTTATTAATTGCCCTTAGTTTAGGGCTCAAAAAAAAGAATTGGTTTGAAGATGAATCTGAGAAAGGAATTCTTTTTTGGAGCTCAATGTATATCCCCGTTGTGGTGGCCATGGCCTCCATATTGAATGTCAAAGCGGCAATTTCAGGAGGCTGGGTAGCTCTTATAGTAGGTGTAGTGGTTACAATTAGCTCCTTTTTATTAGTTCCGATGATTTCAAAAATAGGTCAAAACGAGAGGGCTAAATAATATGGAACTACTCGAGCAGCTGATTGGTAAAAATGGATTAGTCTTTTCCTTCTTTTTGGTGGGTGGAATTATGCTTCTCTCCTTTTGGATTTCAAAAAAAGTATTAAATAAGAAAATTCCGGGCGTAGCTCTGGCTATTTTAGTAGGACTGGGTCTGGCAGCTTTTGGCGGGGAAAAGGGTGTCTCTGATATCCCAATTTTTGCTGGGATGGCCGTTTTAGGTGGCTCTATGCTCAGAGACTTCACTGTGGTAGCTACTGCAATGGGCGTTAATATTCACAAAATTAAGCAAGCCGGCCTGGCAGGAGTAATCGCATTACTGTTAGGAGTAACTTTCTCCTTCTTTTTAGGGGTTTTAATTGCTTTTGCAATGGGTTACTCTGATGCATTAAGTTTAACGACAATTGGAGCCGGAGCCTGTACATACATAGTAGGTCCCATTACAGGAGCGGCCTTAGGGGCAAGTTCAGACGTGATTGCTTTGAGTATAGCTATAGGAGTTATCAAAACAATTGTTACTACTATAATGACTCCTTTAATTGCAGCAAGAATTGGCTTGGACAATCCGCATTCGGCTATCGTATTTGGAGGATTGTTAGGTACCTCAAGCGGAGTAACCGCGGGACTGGCAGCCACTGATCCTAAACTGGTGCCTTATGGTGCTCTTTCTGCAACTTTCTACACAGGTGTAGGTTGTTTGTTATGCCCTTCCATATTTTTTCTGGTTGTAAGGGCCTTTTTCGGGTAGCCAAGCGATATTATTTATCTTTCATATTCTGATGGGAATAGTATATTTGTTCAATTAATTACTATTCAAACCTTATTTAATAATACTAACCTATGCATTTTGCAACAATTGACTATGTCATTTTCGCAGCATATGCCATCCTTATTTTGGGGATTGGTCTATGGGTTTCGCGAAAGGGCGAAAAAACTTCAGAAGACTATTTTCTGGCAAGCAAATCCTTGCCATGGTGGGCAATTGGAGCTTCATTAATCGCGGCCAATATTTCGGCTGAGCAGTTTATTGGTATGTCGGGCTCGGGTTTTGCCGGAGGTCTTGCCATTGCGTCTTATGAATGGATGGCAGCCATTACCCTTTTGATTGTCGGTAAGTTCTTTCTTCCAATTTTTATTGAGAAGGGTCTTTACACCATTCCGGAATTTGTTGAAAAAAGGTATAGCACTCAGTTAAAAACCATTTTGGCGATTTTTTGGATTGGCCTTTATGTATTCGTCAATCTTAGTTCTGTTCTTTATTTAGGTGCCTTGGCCCTGGAAACTATCATGGGGGTACCACTGATGTATGGTGTCTTTGGTTTAGCGGTTTTTGCAACAGCATACTCTTTGTACGGAGGGCTGTCTGCCGTAGCATGGACAGACGTAATTCAAGTTGTATTTCTTGTTTTAGGTGGACTTTTTACGACTTACCTGGCTTTGAATACACTCTCAGATGGTGCCGGAATGATAGCAGGTTTCAATCAGGTATTGGAGGCAGTGCCAGAACGCTTTCATATGATTTTGGAAGAGAGTAATCCGGAGTATCAGAATTTGCCCGGCATATGGGTGCTTATTGGAGGTCTTTGGATAGCCAACTTATACTATTGGGGTTTTAATCAATACATTATTCAAAGAACGCTGGCAGCAAAGTCACTTAAAGAGGCACAAAAAGGAATTGCTTTGGCAGCCTTCTTAAAAATTATAATTCCTTTTATCGTGGTAATACCGGGTATTGCCGCCTATGTAATGGTGAATGATCCCGAGATCATGGCTAGACTTGGAGCTGCGGCACAGAATAATCTACCAGACCTAAGCCAAACAGATAAGGCGTATCCGTGGTTGCTACAATTACTACCTGCCGGTTTAAAGGGAGTGGCTTTTGCGGCTTTGACGGCGGCCATAGTTTCTTCACTGGCTTCTATGCTGAATTCTACTTCTACCATTTTTACAATGGATATTTATAAAGAGTACATCAATAAAGGAGCGTCTGAGGGTAAACTGGTGAGTATTGGTAGAATTACTGCAGTGGTAGCTCTATTGATTGCATGTATAATGGCTCCATTACTTGGAGGCATAGATCAGGCTTTCCAGTTTATTCAGAAATATACAGGATGGGTGAGTCCGGGTATTTTGGCTGTATTTATGTTGGGTCTTTTTTATAAGAAGGCTACTAATACAGGAGCAATTTGGGGGGCTATACTTTCCATTTTCATTACAGCTGGATTAAGCTTATTCAGTACTATGCCATTTATGCACCAAATGGGCATTGCCTTCTTGATTTCATGCGTACTGATTATGATTGTCAGCTACATTGATAATAAGGGTGCTGAAGATTCTAAAGCTATACAAATAGCGAAGGGGCTGTTTAATACCTCAGCTACGTTTAACATTTCTGCTTTTGCTATAAGTATTGTGGTTGCGGCCTTGTATGCTTTGTTTTGGTAAGAGAGATTGAGCCTTAAAAGTACTTATATTAGACCTCGTTGGTATTTAACCCAATGGGGTCTAACTATTTTATGTGGGGCTACTCAGTCAAATAAGGAATGAAGAAAAGGAAAATAAATGGTTATTATATATTTAAGGCTATGGGCAATGTAGCTGAGATGATTTCATATATGCCAATACCCATGGAGAGAAGCATGAAAGACAGTATACATGAAAGAGAGTAAGACAATTGGATAGAATATTTCAAAGAGCCCAATGCCTGAACAGGCTTTCGATGTGTAGGTGTATGGAAGAAATATTCTGATGGATCACGTTTAGTTATCAAATCCCTCTCAAAACATCCCAAACTAAATCACCTTCAAAGCCTTTTCTCATGGCATAATCTGCGGCTTTCTTTTTTTTGACGAACTCATTGGTTTCGCTTCTTAGGCTATGGAGTTTTTTGTGAAGTAGTGCCTGCAAAACAAGGAAGTACTCCTCAGCATCTATTTCCTTCATGCCTGAGCTAATGCAATAATCTGAAAGACCTCTTCTTTTTAATTCTCCTAAAATTTTATTTCGCCCCCATTTTTTGACTCGAAATTTGCTGCCAGCATAGGTTTTAGCAAAACGCTCTTCATTGATAAAATTCTCGGTTATAAGTTCTGCAATAACATCTTCGGCCTCATGGTCAAATACTTTCCAATCTTTAAGTTTCTGACGTACTTCATCTTGAGTTCGCTCCTGATACGCACAGAAGTTGCATGCTTTTAATAAGATCTGTTTATCCATTTTTAATTAATCCCTTAATATTTCCTTAGAAAGGCTAGGGTAACCATTGGTCAATTACTTAATTCAAATAGAGAATGCAAAACTTAATTTTACATTCCTAATTTTGACGCTAAAGTAAAATAAACAATATGTTACAGTTTTTTAAATACGTACTAGCCACACTAGTCGGGATTTTCGTCTTTTTTATCTTATCCCTTATTCTGTTAACAGCTATAGGTTCAGCTTTTTCCAGTGGCAATAAAGCTTCGGAAATTAAAGAAGACTCGGTATTGAAACTTAGTTTAAATCAGCAAATAGTAGAGAATGCACCTTCTGAAGATCCTTTTGAAATGATTTTAGACAATCAGGGAGCTAAAGTAGGATTGGTAGATTTAAAAGAAGCAATTGCCAACGCAAAGTTAGATCCTAATATCAAAGGGATTTATCTGGATGTCGAATATCCGGTAGCTGGAATAAGTACACTTGAAGAATTACGAGGTAGCCTGAAGGATTTTAAGAAGTCCGGGAAGTTTATTTGGAGTTATTCTGAGGTCATGTCTGAACCTGCGTATTATCTCAATTCAGTGGCTGATCGTATTTTTCTACCCGAAGTAGGAGATATGGAATTTAATGGCTTGAATGCAAAAATAACCTTCATGAAGGGGTTGTTTGAAAAACTGGGAGTAGAGCCTGTAATCTTTAGAGTAGGAGAATACAAAAGTGCAGTAGAGCCTTATATCAGAACCAATATGAGTCCTGAAAATAAACTGCAGATTAGCTCATATGTTAATAGTATTGCCGATCAGATTTATGGTCAGGTGGCCGAGTCACGTGGTAAAACCATGGACGAAATCAATGAAATTCTTAACAACCCTGTAGGTTCTGCAGAAGAAGCTAAAGAAAAGGGTTTGATAACAGACATTGGGTATTACGATTCATTCGAAAAAGCCCTTAAAGAGGAATTAGGTCTCGATGAGGATAAAAAAATTGGTTTTGTTGAACTAAAAAAATACAGCACGGCTAAAAAGTATGTTGAATCTGGAAACAGAAACAATAGAATAGCTGTGATTGTTGGCCAGGGAACCATCTATTCTGGGGAAGGCAATAGTGATTCGATAGGTTCAGATTCATGGATCGAAGAATTACGAAAAGCCGCGAAAGACAAAAAAGTAAAGGCAATTGTTTTGAGAATTAACTCAGGTGGAGGTAGTGCACTGGCATCTGATGTGATGTGGAGAGAAATAGAATTAGCCAAGAAAGAGAAGCCTGTATATGCCAGCATGGGGGATTATGCTGCCTCAGGGGGCTATTATATGGCAATGGGCTGTGATACGATAGTTGCAAACCCAACTACTGTAACAGGTTCCATTGGTATTTTCGGCATGTTGTTTAATGCACAGGAACTGATGAATAATAAGCTGGGAATTACCTTTGATGGGGTGGAAACACACGAACACTCTGATTTTCCGTCTCTGGTAAGTGAAATGCCTGAAACTGAAAAAAGGATGATTCAGAACATGGTGAATAAAGGATATGAACGTTTTACTACGAAAGCAGCGGCCGGAAGAAAAATGGAGCTGGCCAAACTGAAATCTCTGGCCGGTGGAAGAGTATGGACTGGAGTACAAGCAAAAGAAAATGGCTTGGTTGATGTACTTGGAAATCTTGAAGATGCGGTAAAATTGGCAGCCAAAAGAACAGGGATTGAAGAGGATTATCAGGTAAGATATTATCCAAAACCAAAAACAGATATTGAACTGGTAATGGAAAGACTTAATGCCAAAATAGAGGGCAACATTGATTCAAAACTCGGAATTATGCTACCGCTCGCTAAAAAAATTGAAGAATTACAATCAATGGAAAGACTGCAGGCCAAGCTTCCTTATGATGTTGTAATTGAGTAGATTAGTATATAATTGAAAATAAAAATCAGTCCTTTGTGGCTGATTTTTTTCGTTTACAGGTATTGGTATAATTTTTATACGTATAGGGAATTGTCGTACTTGTAGAATAAAACTATTATACCTAACCATAATAGCCTAAATGAAAAATAATAATTATCTCCTGATTTTATTAGGGGTTTTGTGTATTACAAGTGGATCTACTGTGGCTCAGGTTCTGAAGGTTACCCAATCAGATTCACTGGTGAAAGATCAAAATGCAGACCTAAAGGCTAATCCTGGTGATAGTATACGCTACAAAGTAAAAGTTTTTGTTTCAGGAAGTGATGCCGATGATGTTATTCTAAACGAAGAAAACATTGATGGGGTTCTTACTGTAGATCCTAATAAATTAAGGATTGGCCCATTAGCAAGACCTGATAGTTATATTGCTGTGGCTAATATTGGAATTAGCATAAATTCCTCAAACGGACTGTTAGCCAATGATATTGACATAGATGCAAAAAATGACCCTATTAAGGTTGTTAAAGTAGGGGCCGCTTTTGTGGTGGATAAGGATACCTCAGCATTTTTTAGTACCGGCCAAAATAGCTCTGTAAAAGTGGAGAGTAATGGTTCTTTTGTTTATGATCCGGCTGCTGGTTTTCAGGGAACAGATGAGTTTTATTATGAAATTTCCGACGGTGATCCTGTGACTCCGAATGTTAGAGCGAAAGTAGTCATATTGGTAGGAGGAGCCTCCCAGCCGTCCATTTGGTTTGTAGATGCTTCAAATGGTGACGATGCAACAGGGGATGGTACTTTTGCAAAACCTTATAAAACGCTTACCCCTCTAAACAATATTGGGTTAGATCCCGATCAGCCAGGCGATGTAATTTACATGTATTCAGGTACATATGTTTTGTCTTCTGAATTAGTGTTGGAAGATTCGCAAAGTTTAATTGGTCAGGGTGTTGCTCTGAATTTGGCAGATTTTGGAATTACGGCCCCGGCCTACTCTAATGCCTTGCCTTCTGTTGGTGCCAAGCCTGTATTATCGAATTCATCAGGTAACGGAATCAAAATAGCTTCAAATAACTCTTTAAAAGGATTGAAAGTAGGTGATTGTTCAGGTTTGGCTTTACAAAGTAATGGACTTAACTCAGGTGCATTGAAAATTTCAAACTTTGATATTCGAAATACTATCGGTGGCGGTATTGAATTAGGTTCGGGCAGTAATAGCCAAATGAATATTAGTTTTGATGATTTTCAAACAATCAACGGGAGTAAAGGTATTGTGCTGAATCAATGTTCAGGGACTTTTACGGTTTTAGGAGCATTAGGCCCTATCATCCAAAATACAACTTCAGAGGCTATAAAAATTAGCAATAGTAATGTTTTGGTATTTACATATCCTGGTGCTCTAAATATTAATAGTGGCAGATTTATTGATTTATTGGATAACACAGGAGCATCCTCTTTTAATTTTAGCCAAGGTGATTTAAGTTCCACTACCGGAGGAGGAGGTATTGTTTTTTCTAATAACACAGGAGCTAATATTATTCTAAACAATCCCAATATAACAGTAAGCCCGGCAGCTACTAATGCCTTTGATATTAACAATAATTCTGGTGCAACCATAACTTTTAATCAGTCAGGTAATCTTGTATTGAGTACAACGTCAACTCATGAAGGGATAAAAGTAAATAATAGCGGTTCGTTAACTATTTCCAAAGGGTCTGTGTCTTCTGTTGCTGGTGCAGCAGTATCAATAAATCAAACTCTTCTTAATGTTGATTTAGAATCAGTTTCGAGCAATGGGGCCCCTCAAGGAATATACTTGGCCAATACTAGTGGTACTTTTGAAGTAAAAGGCGATGGTAGTAACAATAGGAACAGCAGTGGTGGCACAATACAGGGAAGTACTGTGGATGGTGTTTACCTTGAAAATGCTTTGGGTGTAAGTTTATCTAACTTAACTATTTCTGGTTCAATGCGACACGGTATTTTTTCTACAAGTTCCAAAGATTTAAATCTAACAGCCTGTAGTATTACCTCAAATGGAAACGCACCAGATGAACATGGAATCAATTTATTGAACTTCAGTGCCACTTCAGAATCCTTAATTCAAAACTGTCTAATTGAGGGTTCAGCAGAAAATAATGTAAATGTTGTTAACAACTCTTCAGCATCAGGTCAAAACTTAAGAATTAATAATTCAATCATCCAGAAGGTTCCAGATCTATATGGTTCCAATGGGATTTATGTGGAATCTGGCACTGGGTCTAATACACAAATTACGGTTTCAGGTTCTCAGATAATTGATAACTATGGAGCCGGTCTAAATGCCCAATCTATCAATGGTGGAACAATTAATGTTACCATAAATGATAACATCTTTAACTCAGGAATAACTGCAAGTTATCAACAGGCCAATGGCATTTTTATAGCGGCGAATTCGGGCTCAAATGTTTCCTTTAATGTAGATGATAACAAGGTATTAGCCAGTTCCGCCAATGGTATAAAAGCCGTAGGGAATTTCTCGACAGCCTTTAGTGGAGTAATACAAAACAACTTGATAGATCCAGGTACCAATGGTAATGGAATAGATGTTAGAACCAATGGTACTGCACAGGGTACGGTTGAAATTAAAGGTAATACGGTAAATAACACATTAGCCGGTGTGACGAATAATACCTCTACTAATTCCAATGGGAATGGCCTGTATCTTAGATCAGATGAAGGGACCGGGAATTTGCATGCCGAAATTTCAAATAATACAGTTGTATTAAGTGATGCAGCAAGTTTAGGTTATGGTCTTTTTGCTAAAACAGGTAGTACCTCAGGTGCGTCAAATACCCTCTGCTTGAATATTTCAGGCAATGATATAAGTCAAGCTGGCTTTGGAGAGGAGTACTATTTAGAACAATACACAGTAACAACCTTTTCGCTGGAGGGATTGAGTACCTCTCCTGAAACTGTGGCCGCAAATGTAGAGTCTTTTTTAATCGGATTAGACTCTGGGTCTACTGCAGAAGTGAGAGAAGGTGGGAGTTATATAGTGAATTACACAAACAATGTATGCAATACGTTGCCTTAAACCAGAAAATTATGTCAGAACCATTTTTAGCTGAAATAAGAATAGTAGGATTCAATTTTGCTCCAAGAGGCTGGGCTTTTTGTGACGGACAGATATTGCCCATTAATCAAAATCAGTCGCTTTACAGCTTATTAGGAACTACTTATGGTGGCGATGGTAGAACCACTTTCGCATTGCCAGAATTGAGGGGCAGGGTTCCTATTCATGAAGGACGAGATACAGGCATGATCTATAGTTTAGGAGAGAAAGGAGGTGAGGAAACCCATACTTTAACATTAAATGAAATGCCTCAGCATAATCATGAAGTAGTAGTTAGTAACGCTGAAGGGACTTTATCAACACCTTCGGGTAATTATTTTGGACGAAGCACAGATTTAATGTATCGTAAACCCAGTACTACTGATGCGAGCACTTCATCATACTTATCAAACATAGGAGGAGGGCAATCTCATGAGAATATGCAGCCATATCTGGCTTTAAATTTTTGTATAGCCCTTCAAGGATTATTTCCATCTAGAAATTAAAATTATGTCAGAACCATTTGTAGGAGAAATACGCATGTTTGCCGGAAATTTCCCACCAAGAGGCTGGGCTTTTTGTGATGGACAGTTATTAGCTGTTAGTCAAAATGACGCCTTATTTTCATTGTTTGGGACTATTTACGGAGGTGACGGCAGAACCACTTTTGGACTCCCTGACTTAAGAGGACGGGTGCCTGTTCATGCGGGACATGGACCTGGGTTATCAGAAAGGCGGTTGGGCTCGAAGGCCGGTGCTGAACAGGTTACTTTGACTACAAATCAGCTTCCTAACCATACTCACTCCTCTAAAGTCTCCCCTAACTATGGTTCTAGAAGTAATCCTGAAGAAAGCGTATTGGCAAAAAATATAAAAGAAGTTGGTTATTCTTCAGAACCTCCGGATGACTCTATGAATTCGAGCTCTATAACCAATGTAGGAGGCTCTCAAAGCCATACTAATTTAATGCCATTTCTATGTGTAAATTTCATTGTTTCCCTTTTTGGGATTTACCCTTCAAGAAGTTAAAAATTAAAAAATTATGTCAGAACCATTTTTAGCTGAGATACGAATTTTTGCTGGCAATTTTGCTCCAAGAGGCTGGGCTTTTTGTTCTGGTCAATTGTTGCCAATTGCCCAGAATACTGCACTGTTTTCCCTTATTGGTACCACCTATGGGGGTGATGGGAGGACAACTACCGCTTTACCAAATTTAAAGGGTAGAGCTCCTATGCACCCTGGTCGCGGACCCGGGTTAACATCAAGAAGCTTGGGTCAAAAGGGCGGGACTGAAACGGTTACATTAACAGAAGCTCAAATGCCTAACCATAGCCATTCTTTGAGAACAAGTTCTGTGGTCGCCAATACATCAGATCCAACTCAAGGTGTTCCAGCTTTGTCAGATGGAACCTCTTCAAATTTTAATAATGCAGGATCTTCTGTGAAATTAGCAAGCGAGACTGTATCTTCTGTAGGGGGTAGTCAGGCTCATAATAATATTCAGCCTTTTCTAACCCTAAACTTTATTATTGCTTTAGTGGGTCTTTACCCTTCCAGGAGTTAAATGTTTAATCAATACACATATCGCCCTATTGTAGATGAAGACTTTTCTTTTTTAAGGAAGGTTTACTCAGAAAGCAGAGCTGAAGAATTGGCAATGTTAAAGAGCTGGACAGAGGAGCAGAAATTGATGTTTATTAATCAACAATTTGATGCTCAGCATGCCCATTACAGAAAGCATTATTCAGAAGCTGAGTTTTTAATTATTGAAATTGAAAAGGAAAAAATAGGAAGGCTATATCTCGAAGAAATGAAAGATGAGTTTAGAATCATTGACATTGCTTTACTGTCGAAATGGAGAGGTAAGGGTATAGGTAAAGCTATTTTGCAAGAAATAGTAGAGAAGGCGATCATAAAGAAAAAGTCAGTTTCGATTCATGTAGAGAAAAATAACCCGGCTTTGGGTCTGTATAAGTTTTTGGGTTTTGAGGAAAAAGAAGATAAAGGCGTGTATTGGTTTATGGAAAAAAAATGTGCAGAGAAAGTGTATGGAAATAGATGATTTTAAGGGGCTTTTAGGTCAGACATTTACAATTGATTTTGAGGAGAATCGGGTAGAAGCAGAGCTAAATGAAGTAAAAGAATTAGGGAAAGATGAGAATACCGGGTTTTCCCTGCTTTTTGAAACTAAAGGCGAATCAACAATTTACGCTCAAAAAATGTATCAGTTGTATTGGCCTGAGGGAGAAAAGAGCAGTTTCATTTTCCTGGTGCCTGTAAGATCAGGAGAGACTGGAACATCCTATGAGGCAATTTTTAATTGATTAAATGACGGTAAGTTTCTGAAAGATAGAAGGGGAATTCTCAAAAGAATATAAGCATGAAAAGAAGACTATTTATTTCAAAAATAAGTTTTGCAGCAAGTGGATTGGCACTGGGAGCATCTGTTTTAACTACAGAGGCAAAGTCACTTTTGAAAGTGGCCAATCCTCTTGAAATTTCGGCATCTGATTTCCAAGGCTTAATGAATAGTCTGCTTGAAGTTTGGTCTCCTTCTGGCGAGAAAATAATGGTGAAGCTAAAAGAGGTTTCTACCGGCATTCCCAATTCTTTTAGAACACCTTTTACCTTGTGTTTTCAAAGCGAAAGTGATTTAAAGTTTAATGAAGGGCTATGTAAACTAGTTCTTCCTGAGAAAGGCTTATTGGATATTTATCTTGAAAAAAAGAGATATCCGGGAGGTTGTGAAATAATAGAAGCCAACTGGAATTAATTGCCTAACTGAAACAGCCATGATTAAAAAAATACTTGTTTTATTTTTTCTGTCTTTTGTGCACTTCTCTGTAAGTGCTCAGTTTCCTGTTTCCCTGGGTGATTTAAGGGCTGGAGATACTTTAACGATTATTTATGACGTGGGAGTTTCAAGTTTTCCACCATCTAAAACATCAGTCTCAAGCCAGCTGAAACTAAGTGGAAGCAATTTCAGTACAGTTCTTTCCGATGATCCAGATACAGGTGCACCTTTGGATGCAACAGTTACTAATGCACTTTCTCCAAATACCATTTCTTTTGCAACGAATACTAATCCATCAACTTGTTTAGGCTCTGACGGGAAAGTTGGCTTTACAACGACCTTAAGTGATGGAACATATGACCTTTCTTTTCAAAAGAATGGTGCTTCTGCAACAACGCAATCAATCACCGTTTCAAGCGGTGCTTTTGAGTTAGCCGGATTAACTTCTGGTTCATATTCTAACTTTTTTGTGGTTGGTCAAACGGATGCAATTTTGACGGCCCAAGTTCTAACCGATCCTCCAACGCCGACATTGACAGCTGGTTTAAAAACGAACCCAACAACCTGTTTAGGAACAGATGGCAAAATAGCTTTCACAAGTACGAATCTGGCAAACGGAACATACACACTTAGTTATGAGAAAGGCGGAGCGGCAACCAGCAAATCAGTAACTGTCAGTAGCAATGCATTTGAGTTAAGCGGACTGGGAGCAGGAAGCTACGCAAACTTCTCTGTGACGGTGAATGCCTGTACGGGAAGTCTGGCCACAACCCAGGTTCTAACCGATCCTCCAACACCTACATTGACAGCCGGTTTAAAAACCAACCCGACGACCTGCTTAGGAACGGATGGCAAAATCGCTTTTACGAGTACCAACCTTCCAAACGGAACATACACACTTAGTTATGAGAAAGGCGGAGCAGCCACCAGCAAATCAGTAACTGTCAGCAGCAATGCTTTTGAGTTAAGCGGACTGGGAGCAGGAAGCTACGCAAACTTCTCTGTGACGGTGAATGCCTGTACGGGAAGTTTAGCCACAGCTCAAGTTCTAACAGATCCTCCAACGCCTATATTGACAGCCGGTTTAAAAACGAACCCGACTACTTGTTTAGGAACAGATGGCAAAATTGCTTTCACAAGTACGAATCTGGCAAACGGAACATATACCTTAAATTATGAGAAGGGCGGAGCGGCGACCAGCAAATCAGTAACTGTCAGCAGCAATG
>JANSYO010000048.1 GCA_024742395.1 Cytophagales bacterium | reverse complement strand
CAGGCTCCCCAGGTGAAAAACATGAGGAACATCATCAGAATTAAACGGACTTTTAAGCTTGTTTTCATACAATAGGTTAGTTTTAAAGGGCAAAATAGCTATTCTAATCATTTCAATGGCTTAGTTTTGCGACAAATTTTAGTAATGAGGTATTTTATAGAAATAAGCTATTTAGGAACTGCCTACCATGGATGGCAATTGCAGCCAAACGCCATAACCATTCAGGAGAAACTGGAAGATGCTCTTTCTAAGATACTTAAACAAGATGTGCGAATTCACGGAAGCAGCAGAACAGACACTGGTGTGCATGCGAGACAGCAATTTGCACATTTTGACATAGAGAGTTTGTCCATTCAGAAAGATCATCTAATTTGGAAGCTTAACAGTCTTTTACCTGCAGATATATCGGTGAATAATATTTATAAAGTTTCTCAAGATTGTCATTCTAGATTTGATGCTGAGAACAGAAAATATATTTACAGAATCCATCTGAAAAAAGACCCTTTTGTTATTGAAAACTCACTTTATTTCAGGAATGGTCTTGATATAGAAAAACTAAATAATGCTGCCCAAATACTGTTTGAATACGAAGATTTTCAGTGCTTCAGCAAAGTAAAAACAGAAGTAAATAATTTTGTTTGTCAAATTTCTGAGGCTCAATGGCTTCTAAAGGGGCATCATTTAGAATTTCACATCAAAGCCAATCGTTTCTTAAGAGGTATGGTAAGAGCAATAGTGGGTACTCTTTTAGATATTGGCATGAACAAAATGAATTTCGACGATTTAAGAAGCGTTATCCAATCAAAAGATAGAACCAAGGCCGGAAGTGCTGCAAAAGCCGTAGGACTTACGCTTGAAGAAGTAAATTATCCTGTCAAATATTTTATAAATGGTTAGAAAGATTTTAGATGAAGAATTAGAGTTAGTTAAAACTCTATTCAAAGATTATGAAAAAGAACTAGGTGTAGATTTGTGTTTTCAAGGTTTTGAAAAAGAATTGGCCGAGTTACCCGGAATTTATGCTGAGCCTAAAGGCTGCATTTTACTTTCTCAATCATATGAAAGAGAAATTGAAGGTATAGTAGCATTGAAACCACTTTCAGATGGTTCTTGTGAAATGAAAAGGCTTTACATTAAGCCTGAATTCAGAGGAAAAGGTATTGGCGAAACATTGGCTACATGTCTCATTAAAGAAGCCAGGTTTAAAGGCTACATAGAAATAAAACTTGATACGTTGTCAAGACTAAAACCTGCAGTAAAACTCTATGAAAAACTCGGCTTTATAAAAACGGAGCCTTACAATTTTAATCCCGATAACGAAGTATTGTATTTTAAGAAAAGCATTTAAATGGCAGAAATAGGACAAGATATTTTTAAATGTAAAGAGATATTGGAAAAAGGCGGTTTGGTGGCCATTCCTACTGAAACTGTTTATGGTCTTGCTGCGAACGCTTTAAATCCTGATGCCGTAGCTAAGATCTTTAAAGCTAAGAACAGACCTAGTTTTGACCCATTGATTGTACATACAGATAGCCTTGAAAAACTAAAGTCTTTCACTACTTCTCTGCCTTTAGATTTTGAGCTGTTACTAAGAAAATTCTCTCCCGGTCCTTTGACTCTTTTATTACCTAAAAGGGAGTCAATTTCAGATCTGGTTACCTCTGGTTTGCCGAGAGTAGCGGTAAGAATACCTAATCATGATTTGAGCCTTTCCCTTTTAAAAAGTATCGATTTCCCACTAGCTGCTCCTTCAGCTAACCCCTTTGGTTATATAAGCCCAACCACCGCTGAACATGTTAATAAACAATTAGGAGACAAAATAGATTATATACTGGATGGCGGCCCTTGTTCTGTAGGTTTGGAATCAACAATCATTGGCTACGAGGGAGAACAAATTACAGTATACCGAAAAGGAGGTTTAGCCATTGAACAAATTGAATCTGTTGTAGGGACAGTTGATGTTTTGGATTATTCTTCCTCTAACCCGGCCGCACCTGGTATGCTAAAATCTCACTATGCACCAAACAAAGAAGTTTTACTTCTTCCTGTTGGCAACACGATAAATTTTCGCGAAAGGTGTGGGATATTGAGGTATAGCGAATTTTCAATGGATGTAGAAAAGGGTTCCCAATTTGTTCTTACAGAGAAAAAAGATCTAATAGAAGCCGCACAAAACCTATTTAAAGGATTAAGACACTTAGACGGTCTTGACATAGACACCATCTACCTTGAGCTGGTGCCAGATGAAGGTATTGGCAGAGCTATTAATGATAGATTGAAGAGAGCTGCGGCTGTAGTTTAGTTTTCAATTAAGACCATTTCTACTCTTCTGTTTTTGGCTCTCTCTTCTTCCGTTGCATTACTTGCCACCGGCTTGGATTCTCCGAATCCATCACTTTTTATTTTTTCAGGATCTGCACCTTTATAAAAAAGATAATTCGCTACAGCCTTAGCACGAAATTTAGATAAACCCAGGTTCCTTCTTGGATCACCCACATTATCTGTATATCCAATGATGGTTATAACCAATTTCTCGTTGGCTTTCATTGTCTCTACAAGATCATTTAATTGCTTGATTTCAGTATCTCGTATGGCTGCACTACTTTGATCAAAATACACTTCATCTAATAGATACCTTTTACCTACAGATTCAGGTTTAGAAAATTCCTTTGCCATAGCAGCAACGGTTTCCGGCATCTTCAATGCTTCCTCTTCTAAATTAAGTTCTGCTGGTTTGGTTTTTTCCAAAACGACCTTTGCTGGCTTAGGTTCTTCTTTTACCGGCACTTCCACTTTCTTCGGTGGTTCTACTTTTGCTACTTCTTGTTTTGGTTTTGGTATTTCTACCAAATTAATTGTCATTTCCAAATTTGAACTTAATAAATCATTCAAAGTGAATGCTCGACTAAAGTTTTCAAAACCCTCTGCTTTAACCTCAACCACGTAAGCCGCATCAGCCTGTAGTTCTGCTTCATACTTAACCTGTGCAGCAGTAAAATGTTGGGGCACGCTTTTCCCTTCAGCAGCCAGAACTTTTAAATTGACCTTTTGAAAGTCTGCCGGGTCCTTAAAGTTTTCTATTTTAAAAGAGGTGGTATAGCTGTCTTTCTTTAGTTTGATAGGATACTTGTCAGATATCAAGTCTTCTTTTTTTACTATAGCATTATAAGTTCCGTAACCATTTAGCTTGGCTTGTACTTTATAGGTGCCGGCCGCGTTAAAGTCACCCATTGCCTGGCCTTTTGCAGGCCCTTCTTTTAAATCAGCCCTTTTATCGTTAAAAGTATAGCTGAAAACGGGTGTCAAAGGTTTTCCAGTCAAATAATCTTCAGCAAAGAAAGTTATCAATCCATTGTCATCTCTTTCTAACAATATTTCAACTTCATTTCCTTCTTTTGTATTAATGCCAGCTATATCATCTTTATATCCTTTTGCCACAACACTATAAGCCACTGGTTGGTTTCTCCCTATTTTTACTTTGAAAGATTGATTTGCTACATCATGGTATACAAATAAATCCTTTCCTGTCTTTCCATCAGTTACCTGAAGTGAGGCGGCATTCACGATGTTACCAAGAAACTTATCAATTAACTTAATGTTATACGTAAACGGTATAGCCCAGTAAAGCTCTACAGTCATGTTTTTCTGATCTTCGCTTAACATTTTTGTGTAATCCTGGAATGTATCCAGACTCACTTCCAAGAAATACTCTTTCTTTGGGTCTGTGATGAAAACCCAATCCTTCTTTTCATCCTGAACAACCCCTTTCAATGGTTCACCTTTCGGTCCGAAAACTCTGAATTCTACATTTTCTAAAACTTCTCGGCTATAGTGGTCTATCACCGTTATATGAAAACGTTTGTCTGCCTCTTTTAACTCTACGCTAGAAAGCATTCTGCCAGAATTCAGACTATTCACAGTAACAGTCCCTGTACTATTTACATATCCAGAGCTACTTGCCGTAAATTTGTAAGTTCCTTTCTCTTTGGGATAAAATAAGTTTCCTTCTATTGGTTTACTTTCTCCGGTCGGAGATTCAATTATGATTTCAGAATTTAATTCTCTTTTAGTCTTACTATCGGTAATCAAAAACTCTACAAAGGTTTCAGGACGGAGTCGAAGCGTTAGATCCTCAATTTGACTACCATATAATGATTTCGAAAGAATTCCATAATTCTCTGCAGAAACCTTAATGTCATAATTTATGCCATCCTCAAAAGTAAAAAGCGTCATACCATTGGGGATGTCTGTATTTAACAACTCCGTGTCACCTTCAATTTTCTTTATCACAATATGTGAAGGTACAGGTGCACCACTTTGCTCATCTATCACTTTTACAGCAATTTCTTTGGCTGGTTTACCGAGAATCACCTCGGCATTAACAAGCGTTTCAGGAATACCTACCTCAACATTTATCTTTTTTTCCTGACTTTTAAATCCATCGGAATTCGTGCTAATTGAATAAAGGCCATCTTGTCTAACCACCAGTTCATATTGATTAACACTTTTTGTAGTATTACCCCTTCCTATCATTCGACCCTCAAAAAAAACATCAAAACTTGCCGGTACAGGTTTGTCGTTCTCTGCAGAAATAGCCTTTATTAGTAATTTAGCTGTGGGTCGCTTTTGCAGAGCCACTTTGTATTCGAAATTACTGGAAGTAATGTCTCCTACATTTAAAATTCTTTCTTCTACATAATACCCTTCCAAAGTTGCCCTGATTTTCAAAGACTCGTTCTTGGGCATTTCTATATACTTTAAGCCATCTTCATTCTTAATAGTATAGGAATGTTTATTCTCCAAAGATTCTACTCTAAATTCTACTTTCAGGCTCTCTCCGCTATAATCATCTCGAGCTTCAAGATAAATGATAGTCTGTGCATAGGATTGAACTGCAGAAAAAAGTCCAAAGCAAAGCAAAAGGAAGAATTGGATTAAATGAGTTTTCTGAATGGTCATTTTAGTTGAGAAAGCGTAGTTTTGTGGCGTCCAACTATAGTTTAAACGCATAAGTCTGCAATTTCATACTTTTAGCTGAAATCTATCAATGATTTTTACTCCAAATTTTCTGCCAAGTGTACTCTATTTTACAGAGTTAATCAAAAGTGAGAGTATAAATTGGGATCAAAATGATCTTTATTTAAAGCAATCCTACAGAAATAGAGCAAAAATTTTAGGAGCCAATAAAGTTGAAAATTTGATTATTCCTGTCCATGCGAGCTCAGGAAAGACACCCATTAAGGAAGTTCAGATTGACAATCATTCTTTATGGCAAAGAACCCAGCTACGTACTATTGAGGCCGCTTACCGAAACTCTCCATTTTATCAGTATTACGATTATCTTTTCGTTCCTATATTTGAAAAAGATTACAAGTATCTTGTTGATATTCAATTAGATGCACTCTCGTTCTGTTTAAAGGCAATGAATCTAAAAAAAGAACTCAATTGGGTTTCTTCTGTGGGTTCAAAAGCCAGGTTCAATTCTTCTCCAAAGGATAACACAGAAAACTTGGATTTTCAATTTATTTCATACAATCAGACGTTTGGTAACGTATTTGTTCCAAATTTATCTATTATTGATCTTCTTTTTAATAAAGGCCCGGAGACAGTGGCTATCCTAATAAATCAAGCAGGAATGAACACTCCGTAGCTGTTTTTCGTTATATTTGAAATTAAAGGAAAAAGCATTTAATGGAACCAAAATTTTCACAAAGAGTAAAAGAGGTAATATCTCTGGCCAGAGAAGAGGCTTTGCGTTTGGGTCATGACTACATAGGCACAGAGCACCTTATTTTGGGTATGATCAGAGAAGGAGATGGTATGGGTTTGGAGCTTATCCGTAAAACAGGAATCAGAATTCCTGATCTCAAGCAAAGCATAGAATCTGCCACCAGAGGAACTGCCACTAATAACATTAAAAATTTAGCTAATATTCCTTTGACAAGACAGTCAGAGAAAGTATTGAAGATCACACATCTTGAAGCTAAAATTTTCAAAGCCGAAGTTATAGGAACAGAACATCTTTTGTTAGCTATTCTTCGAGATGGCGATAATCTGGGCTGTCAGATTCTTAACAGATTCAAAGTCAATTATGAATTGATTAAAGAAATGTTAGAATATCAGTTGACAGGAGAAAGTCCAAGAATGGAAAGCCCTGATACAGATGATGATGAAGAGAGATCTTTTGCAAGTTCAAGTGGTTCTTCAAGAGAACCTAAAGGAGCAGAAAAATCTAAAACTCCTATTCTGGACAATTTCGGAAGAGATCTAACTAAACTGGCTGATGCAGGTAAACTGGATCAGATCATTGGAAGAGAGAAGGAAATTGAGCGAGTAGCTCAGATTCTATCCAGAAGAAAAAAGAATAACCCAATTCTAATTGGCGAGCCAGGAGTGGGAAAAACAGCCATTGCTGAAGGTTTGGCTCTTAGAATTACCGAGAAAAAGGTTTCCAGAGTGCTTTACGGTAAACGTGTGGTCACGCTTGATCTGGCATCTTTAGTCGCCGGCACAAAATACAGGGGACAGTTTGAAGAAAGGATGAAGGCCGTTATGGGCGAATTGGAAAAATCTCCAAACGTTATTCTCTTTATAGATGAGATCCACACCATAGTTGGTGCAGGTGGAGCAAGCGGATCGTTAGACGCCTCTAATATGTTCAAACCTGCCTTGGCTCGTGGGGAAATTCAATGCATCGGGGCCACTACACTGGATGAATACCGTCAATACATCGAGAAAGACGGAGCTTTAGCTCGAAGATTTCAGATGGTAATGATAGAACCTACTTCAGTTGATGAAACCGTTGAGATCTTGCATAATATTAAAGATAAGTACGAAGATCACCATAATGTAACTTATTCTGATGAAGCCATACTTTCGGCTGTACAATATTCTGACAGATACATTTCTGACAGATTCCTGCCTGATAAGGCTATTGACATTATAGACGAAGTTGGTGCCAGAGTACATATCAATAATATCCATGTTCCTCAGGAAATCTTGGAACTGGAAGCTGCCATAGAAGATATTAAAGTGGAGAAAAACGCTGTTGTAAAAAGTCAGCGTTATGAAGAAGCTGCTCAGTTAAGAGATAAAGAAAAAAAGCTGATCGATCAATTGGATAGGGTTAAAGAAGCCTGGGAGGAAGAAACCAAGTCGAAGCGTCATTTAGTTAGCGAAGAGGATATTGGTGAAGTTATTGCTCAAATAACCGGAATACCTATCAATAAAGTCAACATGGACGAAGGAGAAAGAATCCTCAAAATGGGTGACAGTCTAAAAGGCAGAATTGTAGGTCAGGACAAAGCCGTTCAGAAACTCGTAAAGGCTATTCAGAGAACCCGAGTTGGTTTGAAAGATCCGAAGAAGCCAATCGGTTCATTTATTTTCCTTGGCCCAACAGGTGTAGGAAAAACAGAGCTGGCAAAAGCACTCACCGATTATCTTTTTGATAAAGAGGAAGCTCTTATCAGAATAGATATGAGTGAATACATGGAAAAATTCAGTATTTCCAGACTTGTGGGAGCCCCTCCGGGATACGTAGGATATGAAGAAGGTGGTCAGCTGACAGAGAAAGTAAGAAGAAAACCATATTCGGTAATACTTCTTGATGAGATTGAAAAAGCTCACCCAGATGTTTTCAACATTCTACTTCAGGTTCTTGACGATGGTCAGTTAACTGACAGCTTGGGAAGGAAAGTAGATTTCAGGAACACTATTATTATCATGACATCTAATATAGGTGTGCGTGATTTGAAAGATTTTGGTGCTGGAATTGGATTTGCTACAAAATCAAGAATTGATAATCAGGACGAAGCAGTGAAGAGTACGATACAAAGTGCTTTACGCAAGACATTCTCCCCAGAATTCTTGAACAGACTAGATGATGTAATTATATTTGATTCACTTGGAAGGGAGTCTATTCATAGCATAATTGATTTGATGCTGAAAAAGCTCTTCGTAAGAATCAATGGATTGGGTTACGAAATCGAAGTCACCGAAAAGGCAAAAGACTTTATTGCTGAGAAAGGTTATGATCAGCAGTACGGTGCCAGACCGCTTAATAGAGCAATCCAGAAATATGTCGAAGATCCTTTGGCAGAAGAAATTCTGAAAGGTGATGTAAAAGAAGGCGACATAATAGTCGCAGATTATAAAGACAAAGCAGAAGAACTCTACTTTACCAAAAAAGAGAAAGTAGAAGCTCTGGAACAATAAATTTGAAGCACGGTTTTAAAAGCCGTGCTTCTTTCTTTTATATTGCGTCCTGCATGAAAAGAGCTATCACAACCCTCCTACTCTTAGTTTCTATATTTTCTTCTGTATCGGCACAAAAGCTTTCAGAAGAAAGTCAGATTTCATTATTAACCATATCGCCAGGTTCTGAATTGTGGTCATTCGCAGGCCATACAGCCATCCGGGTCATGGATCCCAGACTAGATATCGATGTAAATTTTAATTACGGTGTCTTCGATTTTAGAAAGGAGAATTTTTATTTTAAATTCTTACGAGGAACTCTACCTTATGAAATTGGAGCCTACAATTTTAGACAGGAGACACCTTACTGGATAAAAGAGGATCGCATAGTAACTCAGCAAGTACTTAATTTAAGTCTTGAACAACGCCAGAAAATGTTCGATTTTCTGATGAATAATTACCAACCTGAAAACAGAGAATATCGTTATCTGTTCTTCTATGACAATTGCTCTACCAGAGTACGTGATGTACTGGAAGAAGTTGTAGGTGACAGTTTAAAATTCAGCACCACACTAAATGCTGATTCCACCTTTAGAGATTGGATCAAGATTTACAGTCAAAAGAGCAAAAATGATTGGTCAGAATTTGGTATGGATCTGCTGATTGGAATTCCTTCAGATGAGGTTACAAACAGTTACAGAGCCATGTATATACCAGACAATTTGATGCATGCTTTTGACTCTGCCCAAGTGTATAAAGATGGCCGTTGGCGACCACTAGTCTCTCGAAAGTATGATTTGAATTCTACTAGTAAATTGCCCGAATCATTACCGGTTAAGCCTTTCACTTTATTTTCTATTCTATTTCTGGGGCTTTTGTATATGAGTTATATGGAAAGTCAGAAAGGGAAATGGTTTATACTTATTGATAAAATTCTGTTCACTATTACAGGTATCTGTGGTATCCTATTTTTCTTGCTTTGGTTCTTCACAGATCATGGTGTTACTTCATGGAATTTGAATATTCTATGGGCCATACCTATTTTATTCCCAATGGCTCTTTTCCTAAAAAGACAAGAAAGCCAGCCGTTTTTAAAGCGACTTTTTTTTGTTCAAATGATACTGGCTGCTTTTCTTTTGATTGGATTTAAATTTTTACCACAAACCTTTAATACTGCAATAATTCCAATTGTTGGAATTGTTCTAATGAGATCCTATTTAATATGGAAGCGAAAAAGCTAATTGAAATCAGTGAAAGAGTAAAAGATGTTGCTCGTATTGCGGGTGATTTCATTGCAAAAGAAGCTATTAAGTTTTCTTCAGATTCAATTGAATATAAAGACGTCAATAATGTAGTGTCCTATGTGGACAAAGAGGCTGAAAAGCTAATAGTCACAAAACTAAGTCAAATCCTTCCGGAAGCTGGTTTTATCACAGAAGAAGGAACAGCAGAGACCTCGGATATTGAGGGGCTAAATTGGATAATTGATCCACTGGATGGCACAGCAAACTACATTCATGCGGTACCAAATTATTCCGTAACCCTTGCCTTGGCTAAGGGAAAAGAAATACTTCTGGGAGTAATTTACCATGTCCCGGCCAATGAAATGTATCATGCCATTCTTGGTGAAGGGGCATATTGCAATAACTCTCCTATTCAGGTTTCAAAGTCAAAAGTGTTAGGTGAAAGTTTACTGGCCACCGGTTTCCCTTATTATAAATTTGAAGAAATATCAAAGTATCTTCAAATTCTGGAATCTCTCATGCAAAAAACACATGGCTTACGTAGGTTTGGATCTGCAGCTATAGATTTAGCCTACGTGGCAAAAGGGTATTTTGATGGTTTTTATGAATACAATTTGAATTCATGGGATATGGCCGCCGGTGTCTTGTTGGTCAAAGAAGCTGGTGGAAACGTAACAGACTTTAAAGGTGAAGATAATTACCTTTTCGGAGGAGACGTGGTAGTAGGAAGTAAAGTTCATGAAGAACTATTGGAAGAAATAAAACGTTTTTGGTTTAAGTGATTTATGGAAAACAGAAAATACCCGATTGGTGATTTTACGGACAAAGGGGCTTACTCGGCAGAAGAAATCGCTTCATTCTTAGAAGTACTGGGCAATTTTCCTGAAAAGTTAGAGCATTTAGTTTCTGATATTACAGAAGAAGAGCTTAACACTCCTTATCGTGAAGGCGGCTGGACTGCTCAGCAAGTAATACATCATATCGCAGACAGCCATATGAACATGTTGGTTCGTTTAAAATGGACACTGACGGAAGAGACTCCTCCTATTAAAGCATATTTTGAAGATAGATGGGCGACTTTATCAGATTATACACTTCCCATTGGAGTTTCTGTTTCTATGTTAAAAGCCATACATGCCAAAGTAGTGGCTTTATTGGAAAATTTAAATGAAGTAGAACTAAACAAAGGTTACTTTCATCCAGAATCTAAAAAAATCTGGCCTTTGAAGTCTGTAATGGCTTTATACGCCTGGCATGGTGAACATCATTTAGCACACATTAAAATATCAAAAGGAGAATGGTCATTTTAGAGAATATAATCATTTTAGCTCTGTTCGGTGGAGCTCTTGGCTATGTATTAAAGAAAGTTTTCTCGGTTTTCTTTAAGAAAAACGGGGATGCCAGCGGTGCCTGTGCTTCTTGCTCTGCAGGTTCATGCGGTAGCGTTAAAGACTTTGAAGCAATCAGTCATCCGAATTAATCAGCAGAAGTGGCTTCTTGAATTAATTCATCTGATTTTTCCTTACCCAACCATTTATCTATTAAAAAATGGGCCAAATAAACCAATGGTGTAAGGGCAATAGCTACTATAAATTTATATAAATAGTTGTTTGTTCCTACTTGTGTAACCTGCCCCAATGACCAGTTGCCAAAAACGTAGAAGGCAATAAAAATTACTACGAAGGAGTCAATCAATTGAGAAACAACTGTTGAGCCGGTAGCTCTGAGCCAGATGAGTCTATTGTTGGTAAATCTTCTCAATTTATGAAAAACAAAGGCATCTAATATTTGTCCAATTAAAAAGGCAGAAAGGCTTCCTATGATTATTCCCATTCCTTGTCTGAAAATCAATTTGAAACCTTCATTTATATTGATAGCATTCCCGAAGCTATCAGTTGAGTTGACATCTAACCAAAATGCCGCTGGTTTGACATAAACCGCTAAGTAAATAACTAAAAAGCTAAAAGTAATTAAGGCCGCAGTAAGGTATGAAATGAATTTGACCCCCTTTTTTCCAAAATATTCATTGATTACATCAGATATAATAAAAACCACTGGCCAGTTTAATGTACCTGCCGAAAGAGCAAAGCCCATATCCATGCCCAGAAAAGAGAAACTTTGAATATTAATTCCAAGAGTTTCATTCAAGCTAAAAATTTTAGCCCCGATGATTTCAGCGGTAATGGCATTAGTAAGAAAAATACCACAAAGTATGATATATAGCTTCTGCTTTTTACTTTCCAATTTTTTAAACTTTTTCTATTTCTCCATCTTTCAAAGTTATAGTTCTATCTGCCTGAGCAGCCAGTTCCTTGTTATGGGTTACAATGACAAATGCACAGTTAAACTTCTCTCTAATATCAAAAAATAATTGATGCAAGTCATCAGCATTATTTGTATCCAAGTTGCCTGTGGGTTCATCGGCAAATATAATTTTCGGCTCATTAATTAGTGCTCTTGCCACGGCAACTCTTTGCTGCTCACCACCCGAAAGCTCGGAGGGTAAATGATTTTCTCTATCCTCAAGACCCAGGGTCTTTAGAAGTTCAGCCGCTCTTAGTTTTACTTCCTTTTCATTTCTCTTACCTATCCAGCCCGGCAAGCATACATTTTCAATAGCCGTAAGCTCAGCCATAAGATTATGAAACTGAAACACAAAGCCTAATTCCTTGTTCCGTAATTTAACCATTTGCTTATCAGACAATGAACTTACCTCTGTATTATCCAATACTATTTTTCCTGAGTCTGATTTATCTAAAGTGCCTAAAATTTGCAATAAGGTAGTTTTTCCTGCCCCTGAAGGCCCTACAATGGCCACAATTTCTCCGTCGGCTATTTCGAGGTCAATCCCTTTCAGTACTTCTAAATCTCCATATTTCTTCCGGATTCCTATAGCTTTTAGCATGAGAGTATTTTGGTTACAGCCGCAATAATATTAGTTTTTGACTACTTATTTTTATGAAGCAAAAAATTAATTACCTAATTTGCTGCGAATTAGAAAAGTTCAATTTTTATACAATTAAGCAATGAACATTCACGAATACCAAGGTAAGGAAATTTTAGCTAAATATGGAGTAAGAATCCAGCGTGGAATAGTGGCAGAATCGCCTGATAAGGCAGTATCTGCATACAAAGAGATCGCAAAAATGACAGACTCTAAATTTGCAGTAGTTAAATCTCAAATTCACGCAGGTGGAAGAGGTAAAGGTCAGATTGTAGGATCAGAACAAAGAGGAGTACAGTTGGCAAAGTCACCTGAAGCAGTTAAAGAAATTGCGACAAATCTTCTACATAACACCTTGGTTACACATCAGACCGGACCTGAAGGAAAAGTCGTAAATAAAGTTTTGATTGCCGAGGATGCTTATTACCCTGGCGATAGTGAACCAAAAGAATTTTATATGTCTATTCTTTTAGACAGAGCGAAAGCTTGTAATGTAATCATGGCTTCTACAGAAGGTGGGATGGACATTGAAGAAGTAGCAGAAAACACTCCTGAGCTTATTATAAAGGAGTGGATTGACCCCGCTGTAGGTCTTCAAGCTTTTCAGGCAAGAAAAGTAGCAAACAAATTAGGTTTGACTGGTTTAGCAAATAAGGAAATGGTGAAGTTTATCTTCGCACTTTATGCCGCTTATGAAGGCACAGACTCTTCTATGTTTGAGATTAATCCTGTATTAAAGACTTCAGATGATAAAATCCTGGCTGTTGATGCCAAAGTGAATATTGATGACAACGCTTTGTATCGTCAAAAGGAGATTGCAGAACTTAGAGATAAAGCTGAGGAAGATCCAATGGAAGTAGAAGCTTCAGAAAGTGATCTTAACTATGTAAAACTTGACGGTAATGTGGGTTGCATGGTAAATGGAGCTGGTTTAGCCATGGCAACTATGGATATTATCAAGCTTTATGGTGGAGAGCCGGCTAATTTCCTGGATGTAGGAGGTGGAGCCAATGCACAAACAGTAGAAGCTGGGTTTAGAATTATCCTTAAAGATCCAAACGTTAAGGCCATTTTCGTTAACATCTTTGGTGGTATCGTAAGATGCGACAGAGTAGCGAATGGAATTGTTGAGGCTTATAAATCAATCGGTGAAATTCCTGTTCCAATTGTCGTTCGTTTACAAGGTACAAATGCTGAAGAAGGAGCCAAAATCATTAATGACTCTGGTTTAAAAGTATTCTCAGCGGTTAAATTGAAAGATGCGGCGGAATTGATCCAAAGCGTTTTGAAATAAAAATAAAAAAAGACTCTTATCTTTCGGCTCCATAGAAACGTTTTCTATGGAGCTTTTTTAATGAATAATGAAACAAATCTGGAAAGAGATAAAAGGTATTCTCCATAGGTTTTTAGATCTTGAATCTGACAGGGCCTCTTACAATGAAATCATAGAGAACATTGAAAAAGGTGTAGATTTTCGAGGAACTAATCTCTGGATCCTGATTTTTGCCATTCTGGTAGCTTCAGTTGGCTTAAATGTAAATTCTACGGCTGTGGTAATTGGAGCCATGCTTATTTCTCCTTTGATGGGGCCTATCATGGGTATTGGACTGGGAGTAGGCATCTATGACTTTATCCTTATTAAAAAGTCATTTAAAAGTCTGATGGTGGCCGTATTAATTTCAGTTTTATCCTCTGCAGTTTATTTTGCTTTGACACCATTAAGCGATGCTCAATCTGAATTATTAGCCAGAACCACACCCACAATATGGGACGTATTTATAGCATTCTTTGGTGGCTTAGCCGGAATAGTAGCAGTTACCAGGAAGGAGAAGAGTAATGCAATTCCTGGAGTAGCTATCGCTACTGCATTAATGCCACCCCTCTGTACAGCAGGTTACGGCCTGGCTACTTTAAATTTTTCTTATTTTTTCGGGGCCTTTTACCTGTTTTTTATAAACAGTGTATTTATCAGCGTATCCAGCATGATCATAATTAGATTCATGCGTATCCCTTCAAAGGAATGGGTAGACGCCAGTCAGCAAAGAAAAATGAGAACTTCAGTTGTCGCTGTTGCTATTATTACAATGGTACCTAGTATTTATATGGGCTATGATATTGTAAAAAGAAGTATTTTCAATAGAAATGCTAATGATTTCATTACTAATGAATTCCAATACAACGACACCAGAGTTATAGAGCAGGTTATTACCCCAAAAGACAATTCGATAGAAGTCTTCTTGTATGGTTCTCCTTTAGAGTCGTATGAACTAACAAGACTCAACAATGAATTAGGAGACTATGGTCTGAAAGATGCCAAACTGACAATCAGACAAAATCAACAGAATTTTGATGTACCTGATGCAGAAACCATGAGAACCGGTATAATTGAGGATCTTTACCGCAAAAATGAGGAACTTATAAAGAATAAAGATGAGAAAATCGCCTTGCTTGAAAAAGAACTGGGAAGCATAAAGATATTTGATCAGATTCAGGCAGATGTATGTGCTGAACTAGAAGTGCAATACCCGGAGGTTCAGGCAAGTGCTTTCAGCACAATGAAAATTCATCCAAAAGAAGGCAAGGTAGATACGGTAACAATGGTATATTTAGACACTAAAACCACAATAAGTAGAAGCAGGCTGGCAAAAATGGAGGAATGGCTTAAGCTAAGACTTAAAACCAATGATGTTAAAATAGTGCAGCAATGAAAGAGGATATAATGAATATTTTGAATTACACTTTACTTGAATTCGGTGAATTCAAGCTTGAGGTATTCGATCTGTTTGCTGTTGTTCTCATTCTCCTAATTACCAGATTTATCCTTTTTCTGGTCAAAAAATTATTAGATAGATTAGTTAGAAAAGAACGACTAGATGAAAGAAACAGGCTAAGTTTCTGGCTGTTAATTAAATATTTCATCTATGTTATAACTTTTGTTCTATGTCTTGAAGCCATCGGTTTTCAGATCACTTTGATTCTTGCCGGTTCAGCAGCGTTATTGGTAGGCTTAGGTCTGGGTCTTCAACAAATTTTCTCCGATATTGTTTCTGGTGTTTTCCTTTTGGCCGAAGGCAGTGTCAAGATTGGCGATATAATGGAAGTAGATGGACTGGTAGGAAGAGTCATAAAAATAAATCTAAGAACCAGTGAAATACTAACTCGTGATGGAATCATTATCATCGTTCCTAATCATAAGTTTATCGTAGAGAACGTGGTCAACTGGAGCCATAATGCCGTTTTAACTCGATTTGCCGTAGATGTAGGCGTTTCGTACGGCTCAGATCCTGAATTAGTTAAAAAGATACTTCTTCAATGTGCGGCAGAGCATCCTGATGTAAAAAACACAAAGAAAAATCCACCGAGAGTTCGTCTTATAAACTTTGGGGATAGCTCTTTAGATTTTAAACTTCTTTTCTGGAGTAGTAATGGTTTCTTTATTGAGAATACGCGAAGCGAACTTCGCTTCATGATTGTACAGAAATTCAAAGAACATGGAGTAGAAATCCCTTTTCCTCAACGAGACCTCCATCTCAAATCAGGAAAGTTGGACTCATAAAAAAAGCCACAAATCCGTGGCTTCTCTTACTTATTTATATTTGATTTTACTTTCCACCATAAGCATAATAGTACTTCATTGCTTTAGGCATCATTTCTTCCATAGCTGCAATTCTCTGATCATCTGCCGGGTGAGTGCTTAAAATCTGTGGTGGCTTAGGGCTCCCCTCTCCGGCTTTTTTCATTCTTTGCCAAAACGCAACACCTTCCTGAGGATTGTAACCTGCCATTGCCATAAATATTAAACCGAGTTTATCTGCTTCAGCTTCTTGTTTTCTACTGTTGGGTAAAACCCCACCTACCTGTGTACCTATTCCAAGAACCTGACCTGCCACTTGCATCATATCTTCACTCTTAGTTACTACACCTGCGGCTACAGCTCCTACTTGTGTAATGCCCTGAGCAGCCATGGCTCTACTCATTCTTTCTCTTCCATGTTCTGCAATTGCATGGGCAATTTCATGCCCCATTACTACTGCTACACCTTCATCACCCTGACATATTGGAAGAATTCCGGTATAAAAACAAACTTTACCTCCAGGCATACACCAGGCGTTCAATTGGTCATTGTCAACCGTTTTAAACTCCCATTGATATCCATCAATCACTTGACTATAATTGTTTTGAATCAAATAATCTTCCACTGCTTTTTTGATTCTGGAGCCTACCCTAGCTACCTGAGCACCTTTCGGATTGTTTAATGAGACAACTTTTGAAGTATCCATAAAGCCATCATACTGTGCAAAGCTTAGTTCCATCATCTGATCGGAGGAGACTAAACCCACAAATTGCTTTCTATTTGTAAGAGGTACTCGCTGACATGAAAGTATGATAAAGCCAATGCCAAAAAGGACTAAAGTTATTTTTTTAATGTTTTTCATTGTTGGGAATATAGGTTCTAAATATTAACAGGTTTTATTACCCATTAGTTGTCGATTCGGTAAATTTGCGAAATAAATTAAATAAAACGTCGTCGTATGAAAATTATAGCTGTTGGTAGAAATTACACCGCCCACATAGAAGAACTAAAAAATAGTGTTCCTACCGAACCTGTGATTTTCACCAAGCCAGAAACCGCAATATTACGCAATAATGAGCCTTTTTATTACCCATCTATTTCTAATAACATACATCATGAATTAGAAGTGGTGCTAAAAATCTCCAAAGTGGGGAAAAATATTGAAGAGAAATTTGC
This sequence comes from Cytophagales bacterium, assembly GCA_024742395.1. Classification (GTDB taxonomy): domain Bacteria; phylum Bacteroidota; class Bacteroidia; order Cytophagales; family Spirosomataceae; genus Jiulongibacter. Next base: position 14,861 of record JANSYO010000048.1, on the reverse strand, counting down.
TCACAAGTATTACGATGAAATAGGTTTAGGTATTGACTTTACCGCCCGTGATATTCAGTCAAGATTGAAAGAAAAAGGCTTGCCTTGGGATTTGGCCAAAGGCTTTAACGGCTCAGCCCCAATCTCTGACTTTGTTTCCAAATCTGATTATGATCTTGCCAATCTGAATTTTCACCTAGATATTAATGGAGAAAGAAGGCAAACAGGTAACACTTCTTTAATGATTTACTCGTTTGATTACATTATAAGTTTTGTTTCACAATATTTCACGCTTAAAACCGGGGATCTGATTTTTACAGGAACGCCGGCTGGTGTAAGTGAAGTAAAAATTGGAGATAGATTAGTTGCCTCTCTGGAAGGTAAAGAAATTTTAGACTTTGAGATTAAATAATAAGTGATTCAGTTGTTCCAAATATTCATCCTCTTTTTAATTGGTTTTATTAAACCAGAAGAAACGAAACCGATACCTGTAGTAAGCTCGCCTTATGTGAAAGGGTACTTTATCTTCCCTATTAATCCGGGGGTGCAAACCTCTCTATCCGGATCTTTCGGCGATATTAGAATTAATCATTTTCATGCCGGACTTGACATCAGAACGGGCGGAGTTGAAGGAAAAAGTGTTTATTCTGCGGCAGAAGGATATGTATCCCGAATTAAAGTAGCCCGTGGTGGTTATGGGAATGCCCTTTACATAACACATCCAAATGGTCTGACAACAGTTTACGGTCATTTAAAAGAATACTCGTCAAAAATCAAGGCGTATCTGCAAGATGTGCAGTATAAGCAAGAAGAATGGGAAGTAGACATTCAGTTATCTCCGGATGATATCCCTGTTAAAAAAGCTGAAATGGTGGCTTTGTCTGGTAATACCGGAGGAAGCGGTGGGCCTCATTTACATTTTGAGATTCGTGATGCAGAAGAAAACACTTTAGACCCCAGCCTCTTTGGCTTCAAAGAAATAAAAGATAATGTAGCACCAGTGGTTGAATTTGTCACTCTCAGGTGCATGTCAAAAGATTCAAGAGTAAACGGTGAGTTTGGCAATTTTGACTTTAAGGTTGCACTAAATAGTCGTGGAGAATATTATTTGCCTGGCAACATTAACGTATGGGGAGATGTAGGGATAGAAATTTATACCTATGACAAATCAGAAACCAGCCCGTTTAGATTGGGTGTAAAAAGTATAGAAATCAGCCAAGACGAAGAGCTCAAATATCTCTTCAATTTAGATAAATTGTCATTTTACAATAAGATTGATATGAACCTGCATACCAATTACGACAGAATGGTATCGGAGAATAAAAAAGTTCACAAAGGTTATTTTGAGAGAGGAAACAATTTAGAGTTTTATGAATATGACCCAAATCTAGGTGTACTAAATCTTAGGCAAGAAGGGCCCACTCAAATAAATGTCAAATTAAAAGACACTTATCAGAATCAAAGGCTTTTAAACATTGACCTTCAAGTAAAAGAAGTACATCCTAGCACGCCAGTCAACCATTTAAGCAGATACCAGACTCATGAATTAAAGAAGTTTGATTCTATAGTGCGTATTACCACAAAAAAAAGTGAAAGCCCACTCGTTCTTAAAGACAATGATCGTCAAAAACCTCTACAGCCTTCGTACGAGAACAATCAGGAACTAACTTACATTGTGGACCTCAAAGATGACCTCTTTAAGTCTTATATTTTTGAAGGTATTACTTACAGCATACCGGTTACACACCTGGTTAGTCCTTCAAATAACCTAATTAGCACCAGAGACTATGAAGTAGATTTTAAAGATAAACTCTATCATCAGTTGTTTATCCAATCCGAGAATGAAGGTTCGAGGCTCGTAATAGATAAAGATGACAAGCCATTGAAAGGTCATTTTAATGTAAAGTGGAAAATAAATAGGACTGATATTGACGAAGAGAAAGACAGAGTTTATTTAACCGACGGTAGAAGGCCAAAATATAATGGCGGTCGTTGGAATGGAAACTTAATTGAATTCAGTCCGAAGGAATTTGGCACGTTTGAGGTTCTCAGAGATGTTCAGGAACCTTCTGTAGATGTAAGAAGTATTTCTTCAAGCAGTCTCGTTTTCAAAATTAATGATGATTTATCCGGAATCAAGAGTTTTGAATGTCGTGTTGATGGTGAGTGGGTTTTAATGGAATATGAATATAAAAACGGTTTATTGTGGTCAGACAAGAAAGACAGTAAACCATTTTCAGGTGAAATTGTTTTAAAAGTGACAGATAACTGTAACAATACCAGAACAATTAATAGAACAATTTAAAATGGCTTTAAAAGTAGGACAACCCGCACCAGATTTTGAAACGATAAATCAAAATAGTGAGCCTGTTAAGCTCAGTGACTTAAAAGGACAAAAAGTAGTTTTATATTTCTATCCCAAAGACAATACCCCTACCTGTTCCGTACAGGCTTGCAATATCAGAGATAATTATGAACAATTTATTTCAAAAGGATACAAGGTGTTTGGCATAAGCACAAGTGGACTGAAAGCTCACCAAAATTTCATCAAGAAATTTGACTTGCCTTTTGATCTTTTGCTAGATACAGAACACGAGATTACAGATTTATACGGAGTATGGCAAGAGAAGAAAACCTTTGGTAAAACCTATATGGGGACAGTAAGAACCACTTTTGTAATCAATGAAGAGGGAAATATTGAGAAAATCATAGACGACGTTAAAGCGAAAGAACACTCAAGTCAGATTTTTTAATTTGAATAAATGTTAGCTGAAAGAATCTATTTTTAGGCTGGCTCTATTTTAATTGTCAAAAAGACACTTAATTATTTTGAATATTTCTTCCTTATTGGATAGAATTGGCTATTTTTACGCCGTTTTCAAATAAAACCATATACATTAATGCAGATCAAAGAACTTGAAGATATTGCTTCACAGGTTAGAAGGGACATCGTAAGGATGGTACATGGCTGTGCATCTGGTCACCCAGGTGGCTCGCTAGGATGTACAGATTTACTTGTAGCTCTCTATTTCCAGCAGATGAAAATTAGTAACAGAAAAGGAAAAGGCGGATATCTATCTTTTAAGATGGATGGTCTTAATGAAGATCTTTTCTTTTTGTCGAATGGACACATTTCACCCGTTTTCTATTCTGTGTTATCAAGAAGAGGTTATTTTGATCCTGCAGAACTAGCTACCTTCAGAAAAATTGATAGCAGACTTCAAGGGCACCCTACTACGCATGAAGGTCTTCCTGGAATTCGCGTAGCCTCCGGGTCTTTAGGACAAGGAATGTCTGTTGCCATTGGAGCAGCTTTATCTAAGAAACTTAACAATGATGATAAAAACGTCTTTGTTTTAATGGGAGACGGCGAGCAGCAAGAAGGTCAGGTATGGGAAGCAGCTCAGTTTGCACCTCATCATAAAGTAGATAATCTTATTGCTATTATTGACCTGAATCATCAGCAGATTGATGGTTCTACAGATGAGGTGATGAATAATCGCGACCTGAAAGCTAAATACAAAGCTTTTGGCTGGAGAGTAATGGAAATTGCCAATGGCAACGACATGGAAGAAGTGGTAAAGGGGCTAAGAAAAGCCAAAAGAATTAGCGGTAAAGGCCAGCCAATCATGATCATCATGCATACAGAAATGGGTGCTGGTGTTGATTTTATGATGGGAAGTCATAAGTGGCATGGTATTGCTCCTAATGACGAGCAATTAGCTGCCGCCTTGGCTCAATTACCTGAAACTATTGGAGACTATTAAACCAAATCTGAAATGAAGAAATATACATATACAGAAAAACAAGATACTCGCTCAGGATTTGGTGATGGAATGACTGAGCTCGGAAGATCAAACCCTAAGGTGGTAACTCTTTGTGCCGACCTTGTGGGTTCACTGAAAACAGCTACTTTCATTAAGGAAAACCCTTCCCGTTTTTTCCAAACTGGTATTGCAGAAGCCAATATGATGGGCATTGCTGCGGGCTTAACCATAGGTGGTTATATCCCCTACCCTACCACATTTGCTAACTTCGGTTCAGGTAGAGTTTATGACCAGATACGTCAGTCCATAGCCTACTCTAATAAGAATGTAAAAATTGCTGTTTCTCATGCAGGATTGACTCTAGGAGAAGATGGTGCTACGCATCAGATACTTGAAGACATTGCTATGATGAGAGCTATGCCAAATATGACAGTTATTAATCCTTGTGATTATAATCAGACTAAAGCAGCGACTATTGCTCTAGCTGACCATGTAGGCCCTGCTTATTTAAGATTCGGAAGACCAAAAGTGCCTATATTCACTGATCCAAATCAGAAGTTTGAAATAGGTAAAGCCTGGACGGTCAACGAAGGTAAAGATGTTTCTATTTTTGCCACCGGACATTTGGTTTGGGAAGCTATACAAGCAGGAGAAATACTTGCCGAAAAGGGAATTGATGCCGAAATTATTAATATACATACTATTAAGCCTCTGGATACCGCGGCAATTCTTAAGTCAGTAAGAAAAACAAAATGTGTGGTTACCTGCGAAGAGCATCAGGCCAATGGCGGTCTTGGTGACGCTGTAGCTCAAACCTTAGCACAAAACTTTTTGGCCCCTCAGGAATACGTGGCAGTAAATAACTCTTTCGGAGAATCAGGAACTCCTGAGCAGTTAATGGCTAAGTATGGTTTATCTGCAGAAGCTATTGTAGAAAAGACCTTAAAAGTTATTGGCAGAAAGAATTAAGAATTAATTTCTAATTTTAAGGGGTTAGGCTTTTAATAGCCAACCCCTTTTTTTATGAAAAAAGAAGAACAAATAGCAGAGTTATTAACTGATGTATCCAAACATCCTGAAGCGTTTAGGATGATCGTTGCAGAATACAAGGAACGATTGTACTTTCTTATAAGAAAAATCGTAATCGACCATGATGACACAGACGACGTATTGCAAGAGGCTTTTGTGAAAATTTGGAAGAATTTAGATAAGTATCGGGGCGACTCTAAATTATATACCTGGCTCTATAGAATTGCTACGAACGAAGCACTGACTTTTCTAAGAAGAAGAAAAGATGCACACAACCTTTCAATGGATGAGAACCCAGAGCTTATTAACCTTTTAGAATCCGGGAGTAGAACAGAACACATTTCAGGCGACGATATTGCCATGGCTCTGCAAAAAGCTATATTACAACTACCTGAAAAACAACGCATTGTTTTCAATATGAAGTATTTTGAACATCTCACATACGAGGAAATCTCCGAGATAACAGAAACAAGCGTGGGAGGATTAAAGGCAAACTACCACGCCGCCAGAAAGAAAATTGAACAAATATTAGGAGGTAACTAAACCTTCGTGTCAAATAGACATCAAAGGAGGTATAGAATCATGAGTCACAAAGAATCAAATAGCGACAAAAACACTTTTAAAGTATCTGAGAAATATTTTGAAGAACTTGAAAAGTCTATTCTGGCAAAAACGCAAGGAAACGAGTATCATTTGCCCATGGGCATAGAACATCCCTTTACTGTGCCGGCAGGTTATTTTGAAGCCTTGGAAAAGACAGCTCAAAAGATACCATCAATTGCATTCCACCTTACAAATGAAATAGCTTTACCATATAGAGCTCCGGATGGTTATATTGATTCCATCGACGAGAAAATAGACCAAAGAATTTCAAAACAAACCAATCCTTTCATCATACTTTGGAAAAAGAATCAAAGAATGATCAGTATTGCCGCATCCGTTTTATTGATAGCTCTCTTTGGTTTATTATATTTCAATGGTTCGAATTACTCTTCACTAGGTGATCAGGACATCTCGCTTCAGGAGTTTGATACCGAAACGCTTGTAGCTTATCTTGAAGATCAGGATCTATCCAGTTCTGAAATAGCTACTGCTTTTGATGAGCAAGAATCATTTACCTCAGAGACAAGCTCGGAAAACTTTGAAGAACTTACCGATGAAGACTTACTCCAATTAATAGATATTCAATTAGTTAACGATATTCAGTAATGAAATTAAAAATTACCTTATTAGCTATTTTCTGTATGATGAGCAGTTCTCTTTTGGCTCAAAGAGGTGGTAATGTACCAAGCTCTGAAAAAATGGAGCGTCTAAAAGCTATGAAAGTAGGTGTTATTACGGAGAAAGTGTCTTTAAGTCCTGATCAGGCAAAAGAGTTTTGGCCGGTTTATAACAATTATGAGGCTGAGAAAAGTCGATTAAGAGCTAATATGAGAAATAAGCTCAGACAGATTGGCCGTGAAGACGTTGAAAAAGCGGAATTGGCCAGACAAGATGAAATTTTCAAAATGAAAGAGCAGGAGCTTGAGCTGGAAAAAAAATATCGTCCCAAGCTCCTGGAAATTATCAGTGCAACACAATATTCCAATCTTCTTTTAGCGGAGAAGCAGTTTAATCAGATTCTACTAAAAGAGCTAAGAGAGAGAAGAAATACGAGACAATAAATTATCTGGAAGGGACTAAAACACCATCAGCCACAAAAGCCATTTCTTTGGTAGGTTCTGTTATCGCATCAATTTCTGACTTAGATTTACCCGCATCTGCGGCATAATGTTTAAGGTCAGAAACAGAAGTTTCAGTGATTTCAGCTTTCCCTTTAAAATAAATTTTAGAACCAGCTAAGTCCTTTGGTACAAAAAATCCATAATCTTTGAAAGTGACACGCATGGTTTCTCCATTCTCTAATTTCACTTTCATCCAGCAACCGGCCGCCTGACAAACCGATACCACTTCTGCCTCAACCTGCACATCTGAAAGTTGACTTTTCTTCATCTTGCCAAGTTCCTTTGCAGCAACGGGCTTTTGCAATTCAAAACTCTTACCAAAAGTTTTTAAATCCTGAGCTATTGCACTAACAGACAATACACTTGCAAAAAAAGCTAATACTATATTCTTTCTCATGTTTAATATTATTATCTCTCAAATTTAAGGAAATACTTCAAGCCAACCTTTACATATTTTGCTATTTGGAAGATTGATTTCATAAAAATAAACTCCCGCAGCAGCATCTTTTCCCCAATCATTCTGATAATTCTGTGTTTCAAAAATTCGCTTTCCCCATCTTGTATAAATACTTAAGGAAGCATCAGATATACCAATAACAAATGTATCGTTTATGCCATCATTATTTGGAGAGAAGGCATTGGGAATCAAACCATCATCTGCCGGAATGGTGACCTTTTTAACCATCTCGAACGGGCAACCCATGGCACTTTTCGATTTAAGTGTAACTTCGTAGTCACCGGGTTTCTTATACGAATAATTTACCGGGATTTCACCAGAAAGGCTGTTGCCATCTCCCATCATCCATTGGTAATTGGCCTCTCCAATGGAAGTATTCGCAAAAACCAACTTGAAAGGTTCTCCACAGTTATAATCTATCCTATAGTCAAAATCGGGTCTTGAAGAATTATCAATATTTACTTGTATGCTTTTAACCGGCTTGCAGCCGTCTGGATAAAAAGCCTGCACAAAATAATTTGAGCTTTTTTCAGGAGTCAAAGTAATATAGTTTTTGATACTGTCAGCAAAATCTTCAGATGACCATACAAAGTAATCTGCCTGTCCGGAAGCTGCTAAAGTAATAGTGGTCCCCATGCAAATTGTATTATCCTTACTCACGATAAAATCTCCCTTCTCATCTGAAATATTCACGTGTATTTCTTTCTTGACCAAGCATTTTTCATCACCTATTTCTACAGTTAAGGTAGTCGCACTATCCACCGTTACCAGGGGATTCGATACATTGGGATTATCAAACAGACCTTGAGGTAACCATTTATATGAAATGCCCCCTTTGGCTAAAACATGAAAAGAAGTACCTGAACATATAGTCGTATCACTTGAAACACTGACATCAAATGGAATTACTTTAACAGTTCTAAAGGATGAATCAGATTTAGCACAAGTAATAACATTAAAGGCTTCGAGTTTTACTTCATATTCTCCTGCTCGTTCAAAAACATATTTGGGGTTTTCCAGCCTGCTAATTACTTCCCCATTGACAGACCATTGATACGTATTACCGCCTTTACTATTATTATCAAAACTCACTTCTGCTCCTGCACAAACTTCCTCCGGGTTTCTTTCTTCTCTTTCTAACAAATCAAATTTTGCTTCTAACCCGGCAATATCAAACTTAAAAGCCGCCATATTACAGTTGCTATAATTATGATTTGGCTGTACGGCATTCACCATTGGAAAGCTTACAAAGCCGCTATTTGTAGCTCTGCAGACACATGCTGAGTGATAAATTATTCCATTTTTGTCAAACCTGCATGTGCCACCATCTAAATGATCTCCTCTTTCATCATCATTCTCAGGAGCTTCAGATCCAAAATAAGTACCGTACAAAAGTGATTTAGCACCTGCTTCTAAAATGGCAATGTAGTAATTACTGCCAGTTGTCTCTGTTCGATAAGCATCCTTTGTTATTGGTAATCCTTCTGTAGTACTGTTTTCATTATAGCCATTCTCCTTATTAATAATGCCTCCCCAACCAGCTAAATAAATATTCTTACAATCATTAACCAGAAATGCAGTTGGCACTAAATCTACCGTACCTACACCATTTCCTGAGCCAATGACTGTCGAAAACAAACTGGTAGCCAGGTTACTATTCAAAGCATGAATAAACTGACCACTTCCTGGATTTTGATAAACTGTGCCTTTTATAGGATATTCACCATGGGTCAAACCAAAAATATAAACATTGCTTTCATTATCCAGGTCAATCATACTTCCTAAGTCTTCTTTTTCAGTGCCTAAATAGGTCATTGCCTGCATTAATCCGTTTTTAAATTTGGCAATAAACCCGTCGGCTTCTCCTTGTAAATCCTGATAAAGAGCATTGGGAGTGGTATCCAGGTCATTACTTAAAGTAGAGCCTACCACAAAAACTTCTTTATTTGAATTCACCCGAATTCCATAGCCTGCATCGTATTTTTTTCCACCTAAGAAAGTACTCCATCTTAGAGAGGCCAGATCTGGACTTAACTGAGCAATAACAGCATCATAACCTGAAGCTATTTTACCAGATGATCCAAGGATGGGAAAATCTCCCGAAGAGGTAATACTTGCTATATAGATATCATCGTTATCGTCAACATATACCTCCCCTCTAAATTCATCTCCATAGTTTTGAATAAGGAATGCTCTATAATCATGAATTCCGTCGTTCTCAGTTCCTCCAAGAAAGGAACTTCCTTTTATTCTGCTTCCGTCTTCGGCCAAAACCGTTAGGAAAATATCAGTACCATAAAAGAATTCAATGTTTGTTGTAAGGGCAAGCGTATTAGGATTGCCCCCCTTGAATTCTTTCTGGAAGGCATTACTGCTAATAGGAAAATCTGGGGAAGAGGTGGTTCCAAAAATGATTAAATCATCCTTTTGATTACAAATAAGACTGTGAGGTACTTCAGATTCTATTCCCCCTAAAAATGTAGCATAAAGTAATTGACTTCCATCAGCACTGTATTTCATAATCACCACATCAGTAATTAGATAGCCAGTTCCGCCAGCTTCTGACTGAACGTTATTTTCAGTGATAGGGAAGCTGGGTCCAAATACTGTACCGCCTGCATAAAGATTACCTTTTGAATCAAAAGTGGCGGTATGACTCCAGTTATCCGAATAAGAACCACTATAGGTAGAAAAAACCAACTCCGGATCAATAATTAGATCCTTGGATTTATCATAAGAATCAATATTGAAGGATACTTCATTACTTTTTAAAACAAAAGTCGATTTAACAGAGGCTTTAAGATTTGCGTTTTTTTGAAATGTAAAAGGCTCAAACTCCTTAAACGAGTTCACTTTGGTTTTTAAAACCAGTTGGCCTTCATTCAATTGTATCTCATCCTGACCGGTATAGGCCATCTTTATATATTCGGGCTTTGCACCTGCGTGAATCACATACTCATACTTCAATGCTTCACCTAACCCATACAGTCTGAAGTCAATATTATCATAAATATTTGTCAGCCAGACTTCTTTATAACCCAAGGCTCCATGCACCCATTTTGATTCATCTTTACCGTAATAATAGTTATATTTTGTCTCCGTTACATTTTCAGGTTTGATTTTGGGCAAATTGGCTTCAAGGAATTTCAATGCTACGCTTTGAGTTCGTATTTTCGGAACAATTGCTTTAAGATTCTCCTTCTTTTGATTACCCAAATGAAGCTTCGACAAGGCTTTTGTGTCATAGAAAAAGTACTCAAGACCAGACTCTTTCACAAAAAGATAACCGCCTGGAATCTCAGTTTTAAATAAGACATCTTCCGGCCATTGGCCTTTGTTTTCAATAAAAATAAATGGACTTGAATTAGCTCTTGATGGAGAATTGACCAAAGAAAGGAGTAGCAGAACCAGTAGGCTACCTGACCTTTTTATAGTTTGTAATATCAAAAACTTCATCACAAAATTGGTACTCCTTTTTATCGTTTGAGGAAACTAATACCAATTTAGAATTTTCTAACCTGGAAACCTGATGTAAATACCATTCTATACCTTTTTCGTCAAGATTAGTTGTAGGTTCATCAAGAAAAATAACATCAGAAGCCGAGTAAAAAGCCAGCCCGAGCTTTAACCTTTGTTTCATCCCTGAAGAGAATTGCTTTATGGGCTTATTCAGATGTTCAGTAAGATATACCTTCTCAAAAAAATCCTTTGCTCCTAGCCCTTCTTCAAAAGGTTTAAACTTAATGTGAAAGTCAACAAGCTCAGAAAGTGTATATTCTTCTATTAACTCCATATAGGGAGCCGTAAAGGATATATGCCTGAAAATTGCATCCAATCCCAGATCACCCTTTGAATTAGAGTAAGTTAATTTCCCTTTATTTGCTGGAATAATACCAGCCATAACGTTTAGGAGAGTAGATTTCCCTGATCCGTTATGTCCGGTGATAGCATATTTCTTGCCTCCTTCAAAAAGGAAATCTATGTCTCTGAAAACCCACTCTGTTCTGAATTTCTTGCCAATATTTGAGAGTAGGATATCCAATTCTACCTGTCTTCATTTTTTACATTACCATTCTTAATAATGCCTCTTTCAGACTTCTTAAGAAAGAAAAGTACCTCGTCTCTTTCTGGTGTAGCTGACAACTCCAGCTCCACCGCTCTTTGAGCATCGGAAAAATTGTAACCCTTTAAATAGATATATCTGTAAATTTCCTGAATATCAGATATCTGATCATTGGAATACCCCCTTCTTCTGAGTCCAATAGAATTAACACCCGCATACGAAAGAGGCTCGCGGGCAGCTTTTATGAAAGGAGGTACATCTTTACGCACCAAAGATCCACCTGCAATCATTGAATGTAAACCAATTTTCACAAATTGATGAACCGCCGACGTACCGCCAATGAATACATGATCGCCAATTTCAATGTGACCAGCCAACTGAACACAGTTTGCTAAGATGACATTGTCACCGATTATACAATCATGGGCTACGTGTACATAAGCCATTATCAAACAATTTTTGCCGATAACTGTTTTAAACTTATCTACAGTACCTCTGTTAATCGTAACACACTCACGGATAGTGGTATTATCACCAATTTCTACCGTTGTGTACTCGCCTTCAAATTTTAAATCTTGCGGAATTCCCGCAATCACAGCACCAGGAAAAATCTTACAGTTTTTTCCAATTCTGGCCCCTTCCATAATGGTAACATTCGGACCAATCCAGGTTCCATCACCAATAACAACATCTTTAGAGATTGTGGAAAAAGGCTCAATGACTACATTTTGAGCTATTTTTGCTTCTGGATGAACATACGCCAGAGGTTGATTCATTCGTAAGTTTTGAGTTTATTTTTTTACTAGACGAGCCGTCATATCTACACTACAAACCATTTTATCGCCGACCCAAGCTTCTCCATGCATTTTGGCCACACCCAAACGAATAGGTGCCAAAAGTGTACATTTCATTATTAACGTGTCTCCGGGTAAAACATTTTTAAAAAATCGACATTTATCAATTCCCACCAAATACGGCCAATAGGCCTCTGGTTCTCCGGTAGATGTTAACACTAATACACCGCCTGTTTGAGCAATGGCCTCAACTTGCAAAACACCAGGCATCACTGGGTTGTCCGGGAAATGCCCCATAAATTGAGGTTCGTTCATGGTGATATTCTTGACGCCTATCACGGTGGTCCCATCTAAGGAAACGACTTTATCTAGTAACTGAAACGGATATCTGTGCGGTAAAAGTTTCGAAATTCCATTAACATCGTAAACTGGCTCTACATTTGGGTCAAATGTAGGTGCTGCTTTTGCAGAAGCCGCTATTGCTTTCTTAATGGCTTTGGCCAATTCAATATTGGATGCATGACCTGGCCTTGCTGCCAGAATATGGGCTTTCAGTGGTCTTCCTACCAAAACTAAATCACCAATTAAATCGAGCAATTTGTGTCTTGCAGGCTCATTTTTAAACTTTAAAGGCTCATCATTCACTATACCAGACTCACCAATAGTTATTTTGTTTTTGCCCAACATTTTGGATAATTCAGCCACTCGTTCTTCAGACTCTTCGTGTTCGGCAATAACTACAGCATTACTTAAGTCTCCTCCTTTTATCAGACCTGCTTTATGAAGCATTTCCAATTCGTGAACAAAAACAAACGTACGGCAAGGAGCAATGGAGCTCTTATAGTTAGCTAAATCATGAAGCTGAGCATGCTGTGAACTGATCACTTTAGACTGGTAGTCAACCATAACAGTTAACCTGTAATCATCTAAAGGCAAGGCCGCTAATTCAACGCTTTTGTCTTCATTATTAATCTGAACTGCCTCAGTAACAACAAAATAATTACGCAAAGCATTTTGTTCTTCTATTCCCGCTGATTCAAGTAGTTCAACAAAAGGCATGGCACTTCCATCCATTATGGGGATCTCAGGACCATCAAGCTTAACAAGAAGGTTATCTACCTGTAAAGCTCCAATAGCAGATAGAAGGTGTTCTATGGTTTGAACTTTAGCTTCACCATCTCCTATTACTGTACCTCTTGAAGTATCAATTACATAATCAACCAAAGCCGGCACTTTAGGCTCGTTCTCGAGGTCGATACGTTGAAAAACGATACCCTGGTTAATAGAAGCCGGGCATAAGGTAAGAGTAACTGTCTCTCCGGAATGAAGCCCTATTCCTTTTAGCGATACTTCTTTACCAATCGTAGATTGCTTAGTGTTCATTACTTATTCTTTTTCTCTTCGAGTTCCTTAATTCTTTTATCCATTTCAGGTAGTTTCCTTAAATACACCTGAGATTTCAGATACTTGTTTAAATCATTATGCGGGCTGCCTGTTACCGAAGTTCCAGGTCGTTTGATTGAACTGCTAATTCCTGCCTGAGCACCAATTTTTGTGCCGTCAGCTATTTCTATATGTCCTACCACCCCTACTTGGCCTCCTATTACACAATTGGCTCCTATTTTAGAAGAGCCAGCAATACCTGATTGAGAAGCAACAACAGTATTTTTTCCAATTTGTACGTTATGTGCCACCTGCACCAGATTATCCAGTTTCACACCGTCTGATATGATTGTACTTCCCATAGTTGCCCTGTCTATTGTGGCATTGGCACCAATACTGACGTTATTGCCTATTAGGACATTACCCAACTGAGGAATAGACTTATAAGTACCATCCTCTTGCGGAGCAAAACCAAATCCATCAGAACCAATTATTGTCCCGGAATGAATCACACAATTATCACCAAGGCGGCTACCTGCTAGTATTTTGGCACCTGGATGAATTATACAATTCTTACCTATTTTTACATCTTCGCCAATAAAAACTTGCTGTCCAACAATTGTACCTTCGCCAATGGATGTACCGGAAGAAATATAGGCAAATGCCCCAACAAAGGTGTCACTTGCCAATTCCACGGACTCATGTACCACGCAAGGGGTTTCCTTACCCGTTTTACTTTTTCGGGTAAATTTCTCGTACTCTGTTAAAAGCTCGGTAAAAGCTATATAGGGATTATTGACCTTAATTAAAGAGCTGGATATCTTCCTTTTGGGAATGAAAGTTTTGTCAACTATTACCGCAGAAGAATCTGTTTTGTAGATATGCTCTTCATACTTCGGGTTGGCTAGAAAGGAAATTCCTCCTCTCTGCCCCTCTTCAATTTTATAAAATTGATCTATTTCTAAACTGTCATCACCCTCTACCTCTCCTCCTATCAGATGGGCTATTTGACGAATGGTAAACTTCATACGAGCTGATTGCGGCTTGCGTAAATATCGTCTTGCAAATATACGGTATTAGTCCAACATAGATAATGTTTTTCTACGATCTTGCCTAAAGCCTTGATGGTCGGTAAATCCGAGGCATCGGCTACATCAAGGACTGCATCAGACTTCATTAGAATATCAATGGTGCTGTTTTCAGGAATATATCCAGAATTACTAATACTACCTGTTTGATAGTAATAATGCAGATCCTCCGGGTTCACTCCATCTTGAAGTAGTTTTGATTCAAGACTTTTAATGAGACTCTTGTCTATCGGCCTATCGAATATGGCTACTTTAAATAGATTTCGGTTCACAAATGAGCTTGCAAGCAAAGACAATATCTCATCAGAATGATCTTTCCATACCTTCATTGAATACCATATGTCCATATCATCAAGTTCAGTAAAGTAGTCTAAATACTGACCTGAAGTTTGAAATTTTTCTTTTCCCACTTTTTCTTTTAAAAAAGGGAAAAGTGGCCCAGGTGTATAGACAGGGGTTCCTTTCTGAATTAAATGCTTCACCCTTTGCAGAGATTTAGTCAGCAAAACTTCAGCACTAACAGAGGTTTTATGCAAATAAACCTGCCAATACATCATTCTACGAGCATTGAGAAAAT
>JANSYO010000041.1 GCA_024742395.1 Cytophagales bacterium | reverse complement strand
TTAACCTTCGGAGTACTGAAATGCTCACTTCCAGATTTATTAACGAGCAAACTCCCATTTTCTCCAAGGGTAATGAGTGCATTCTCTACACCCATTGCCAGAAGAGATTCGCCGGCACTCACCGCGGAATCCTGGTCGCCAACTTTAATGCCTGTCAATAACTCCGCTTCCGTTTCATTTGGTGTAATCATCCATAATTTAGACAGGAGCTCTTCAGGTAATTTTTGAGCAGGTGCAGGGTTAAGAATAACTTTCACTCCTTTATGAGCAACTTTATTTACAACATACTCTACCGTAGAAAGAGGAATTTCTAATTGCATTAAAACTATTTTGGCCGTAGCAATTTCTTCAATAAAGGGTTCGACATCCTTTATTCCGAGATTACCATTGGCTCCCGGGGCTACAGCAATACAATTTTCACCTGATTCTTCTACAAAAATCTGGGCAATACCCGTCACTTCTTTTTCGTCTGACAGTATACCTTTAGCAGGCAAACTTTCTTGCAAAAAGTGCTCCTTCATTTCCTTTCCAAAAGCATCTTGTCCCAGTTTTGTAATAAACAGAACATTACCACTGGCACGGGCTGCGGCTACCGCCTGATTTGCCCCTTTACCTCCGAAAATCATCTCAGACTTACCGCCTAAAACCGTCTCCCCTGCCACAGGAATCTTCGGGAGTTTAATGACTACATCCATGTTGGAGCTCCCAATAACTACTAAATCCATATTATGCTATTCTAGAATAAATGATTAGACCTAAACCAATTAAAAAACAAGAGAACATAGCCCAAATAAGCCAATTCTTGGTATCTGGCAAATCCTTAAATTCTTTCCAGATAAATACACCCCAAAAGGCCGCTACCATGGTAGCTCCCTGACCCAAACCATAAGCAATGGCCGGGCCCGCCTGTTCAGAAGCAATAATGCTAAACGACATACCAATGCCCCAAATGGCTCCTCCAAGGATCCCGATTAAATGAAGTTTTGGTGTACCTAAACTAACATACTCTTTAAACGAAACCTTTTCACCTGAAATAGGCCAATACATATTGATGGTATTGAGGATGAAACTGGAAAGAAACAAACCGAAAGAGAAAATGACCAGAGCCGTATAAGGTGTTAACTTACCC
Source organism: Cytophagales bacterium (assembly GCA_024742395.1). Lineage (GTDB taxonomy): Bacteria > Bacteroidota > Bacteroidia > Cytophagales > Spirosomataceae > Jiulongibacter. The sequence goes on along the minus strand of JANSYO010000041.1, from coordinate 39,332 downwards.
ACCTCAGGATTCACAAAATCTGTGGCCATAGAGTTTGCAACGTACTTAAAAAAGAAACCCATGGCAATGCCTGCCAATACTGATATGGCAATACCTTTTAGAGGCTTCTTGTCTTGACTTTTAAGTATAGTTTTGTAGGCTATGGCATCTATGATAATAGCAATAGTGACAAAAAGGACCCCGAGAAAAAGATACAATGGATCGCCCGCCGGCTGATCAAGGTAATTGGCCAAAACCCCGATTACCAAAGCCAATCCAATTCCCACAGGAAAAGCTATAGCCATGCCTGCAATATCAATAGCAATTACCAGAAGAAGATTAGCAAAATTGAATATAACTCCGCCTATAAAAGCCGAGCCTAGATTACCCTTAGATGCCTGAGTTAAATCGCTCATAAAATCTCTTCCGCCAGATCCTGAAGAACCTAGTGTAAAAGCAAGCAAGAGTGTAATAAGAACAATGCCCAAGCCGTAATCCCAATAGAACAATTGAAAAGGCCATTTTTTACTGGAAAGCTTTTGCGTATTGGCCCAAGAGCCCCAGCACAGCATCGTAATTATGCAGAACAATACCGCTAATGGGTAGCTATTAACTATATACATTTAAAGGATAGGGTTAGTTTTCAATAGATCTTCAGACTAAATTCTGTTTTTTTAGGAGCATTTCCTAATCCTGAGTAAGCAGAGAAGTCTTAAAAAACAGGGTTACCAATCTGCAACCTTTAAAAATGGGTCGCTTCCCTTTCTGGGATAGTTGGAATATTTTTTTTTGAAATAAAAGAAATTAATAATTAGAGATTTAGCTAAACTCTAAAAGTATTTATACTATTTTTATGATATATTTTTCAAAAAGAAATGAAAATTGAGAAAGCAATTCCTCATTTTTCCCCAAATTGCGGAAAATTAAAGCGAATAAAAAAGTAAAATAATACGCTAATTATAAGCATTTTATATCTACTTTTGCATCGTTAATAATAATTAGAACTTTACCCTTCAGATCTTACGTGCAAGTTTTTTTTGAGGGCCTAGAATGAAGAATGAAATTAGCTTTTTTTAAGAACGCCTTGCGTGCTTTCCTTTTTCTCTTATCCTTTAATGTCCTTTCACAGGAGAATAAGCAGGGTGATCAGAAAACAAGACTACAACCAATAAACGTTGTCAGCAGTATTTATGACAGTTGTCAATTGGCCTGTGATCTATTCCCATCGAATGTTGATTATTTAATCTCCACAGATAATCTAAGTTTTGAAGGTATTGTCAATGAATCAATCTGCTATAAAATGCCGCCGGCCTTTGAGCCTGGTTGTCTTTTAAATTACGAAAATCAGAAGTGGGTACTTGTCAAAATTCTTTCCGGAAGCAATCTGGAGTTTGACATAAGCAACAGTAAGAACTACGATATAGACGCCGCTATTTGGGGGCCAATCGCCGAACAAGACCTCTCGAATACCTGTGAAGCGTTGGGTAGTTTCCCGAAATCTTGTGATTATTCAGAAATGCATAGTATACTGAATCTTACTGATGCAAATGCAGGTGATTATTACCTCATGCTCATTACAAATTTTTCGAATGCCTCAACGAACATCGAAATCAGGCAGCCAAAGGGTGGTTCCGTAAAGTATTCTTATCTATGCCCTAAAGACATCAATCTTGATAGCCCCTTAGACGGAAATCAAAATCAAAATGCAATCAATTCTGTATTACTGAGCAGCGGCTTAGGCGATTCCACAATTATATCAGCGAACAGTGGCAACAGTGTCATGCTGCTTCCCGGTTTTTCAACCAGTGAATCAGTGGTTTTCAAGGCTGAAATAAAAGAGTGTCTGAACACTTCAGAAAACTATACTCCACCTTCAGCAAAAATTGAATGTGAAGATTTCTCTAATCATAATTCAAACATACCCCATTTATATGCAAATGGCTATACCAATGAATTAGTGGGAACGGTGTTTGCCAAAAGTACTCCGCAATACTCCTCTGACCATGTCAATTGGCATGATATGACGAAAATTGGTGGGGATGAGGGAGCCGAAAGATATTTCTATGCCTACCGTGAAGAATACATAAAGGAATCCTGGGTTCTTTTAAGAACGGCTCCGGGCTGTCCCATTGCTACTGATACACGTTCAACGCACCCTTATAGTTATTTTGGCGAAGAAGACACGAATCTGTGGGTGGTGCCGCCCATTAATGAATATGCTGACATTGACAGCCCTTTTTGGATGTCGAGTGACGTAGTCAGTCAGACAACTGACCACGAGGTTTATGCCCTTTACCTTAAGCCGGGTTTAGAGCAACTGGGTTATAGAATTAATGGTCAAAACTGGCGATACAATACTGAAAACGTATCTATTTGGGAAGAATATAATAACAGGTATCTTAACGTAACCCGAATAAATGGTTTCTCTGCTCCCAAGGATTTTATTATTGACTTTACACAAGATGCCGGAGCTACAATAGACCGTTACATTGTTACAAGGAATGCTGCAGGAGGCCACTTCAGTGTAACAGCCACGTTTAACAGAGTGGCAGACTCTACCGTGACAGTTCAGACATTCCAAGGCGATATGAACGTTAAAATGAAACTGGGCCCGTATACCTCAACAGAACATTTTGGCAACTGCTTTGAACTGGGACAACAAGAACCTGGCGACTATGTATATCCTCTTACTTCAATAAAGAACGAATATATACTGGACGAAAACATACTGATCAGAGTTCGTTTCGATCATTCTACCTCCTACTAATAAGAAGGCCGTGTAAAATGAATAAAGACCTTAAACAAGACTACATATAAAAGAAGAATCATTATTATTGGTGTAAAAACACCATAAACCACTGTGATTCGGGTCTTAACTTACCTACTTCTTGTATCTTTTGGTACAATAGCCCAACCTATTGTCATTGAAGCTGAAGGCTTAAAACACTTTATTTCAGATACCAAAGACAGTGTTTACCTGCAAGGCTTAGAAAATGGTCTGCGAATAGAGTGGTCTCTTTCTGAAGGACCATTTCAATACAGATTATCTGGATATGACAAGAACTGGAAAACCTCAAAATACCCTGTAGCAGCCTACACAAACCTACCCGGCGGAAGTTATTCTCTTGAATTCAAATCGAATACGATGGATAGACCTCCTATCAAGATAGAAGTTATGGAAGCCTTGTGGCAAAAGTGGTGGTTTTGGCCAATGATAATTGCCTATATAGCTCTTCTGGTAGCTGTAGGAAGTTTCCTTTTCTTTCAATACAATTTCAGGCAAAAATTAAAAATAGAACATATAAGAAATAGAATTGCTTCAGACCTGCATGATGAAGTGGGTTCTAACTTAAGTTCAATTGCTATCTATACTGAAGTTTTAAGAAAAAAGCTATCCGAAGAAAATAAAGATTTACTGCCTCTTTTGGATAAAATAACGGGAAACTCAAAGGAATCTGTAGGCCTGATGCAAGATACGGTTTGGGCATTAAACCCTATGAACGATGGCTCCGAAAGGCTTATAGAGCGGATAATCAGTTTTGGAAAAGAAATTCTAACTGCCAAAGGAATTGGTTTTTCTCACAAAGTGTCAATTAATTCCTCTGACATAAAACTTGACATGGAAGAGCGAAAAAACTGTTACATGATCATTAAAGAAGCACTAAATAATGCTGCAAAGCATTCAGGGGCCACAAGCGTAAAACTTGAAATTTCAGAAGTAGATCACCGAATTCTATTTTCATTGAAAGACAATGGTAAGGGTTTTAACCCAAATCAAGAAAATACAGGAAACGGATTAAGAAATTATGCTGAAAGAGCAAAAGATTCAGACTTTGAAATTATTATAGATTCACAGCCTGGCAAGGGTACAGAAATTAAACTTTACATTAATTAAACTCCCTAATATTAGGGATTGCCGGCATCCCGGCAGGCAAATAACTTTGTAGAAAAAAGAATGTACGCATTTGCCACACCAAGACTTAGGAACCCCACTATAAGAATAAATCAGGATATGATAAGAGTAATTCTTTTTGAAGACAATAATAATTTAAGAGAAAGTCTATCCTTATATCTGGCGGGCTCTGACGGAATATTTATGCTCGGCAGCTATCCTGATGCCAGAGAAGCCGTTAAAATTGTACGGCAACAAAAACCTGATGTTGTTTTAATGGACATAGAAATGCCGCACCTCTCCGGTATTCAAGCCATGATTAATATTCGCCAGGCGGTACCTGATGCCAAAATCTTAATTCAAACAGTTTTTGAGGCTGACGACAAGGTTTTTCAGGCCATTTGCGGAGGAGCAAGTGGATATATAATAAAAACTACAGATCCCGAAAAATATGTTCAGGCCATAAAAGAAGTGAACGATGGCGGTTCTCATTTATCCCCTTCTATTGCCGCCAAAGTAGTGAAGATGTTTCAATCAAAATTTGTCAAAGATCAACCCACTTTCATAGAGCTGACCAATAGAGAAAAGGATGTTCTGGGCTGTTTGACCAAAGGATTGAGCTATAAAATGATCGCTGATACCTGTGGTATAAGTTATTCAACTGTAAACACACATATGAAAAATATTTATGAAAAATTGCATGTAAACTCGGCTCCTGAGGCGGTGGTAAAAGCTATTGAGATGCGACTTGTTTAATGTTGGGCTGTTTCCAATTTCTTAATTTATAAATAGAAATAGCCCATAAAACGCAGCTAACAGGATCAATGGCATTTTTAAGAATATAGAGAATAAAAGACCAATCATCACTTATAGGAATAACGAAGTCTATTATGGTTACAAAAAAAAGATAATAAATATTCATGATTAGTAAGCCTAAGTTTAGCCAAAAGAGCGGGTTATCCTTTAACCTGTTAATTCTGGAATTAATGACGAGCTGCCGATGCACATGAAGATACAAACCCGAAAACAGAAAATATTTTACCGGAGCAATTGGAGAACCACTTAAGTAGCCTTGATTTACCAGTGCAAAGGCAATAATCATAACCAATAACAGTGGCACAAGGTATTTAATTAAAATTCTAACCCGCTGATTTTCAACAATCAAGAAATATAGAACGGACTGAATGGCAATAGAAAAAAATAAGTAGAAGTGATCTGTAAAGTGAGTGTTTTCTAAGTCAAACGGCTCAATTAACAAGCCCGCTAAAAATTCAAAAAAGAAGAAGGTACAAAACAGGAAAAACATCCATTTATACTCTTTCACAAAATACCGATAGCTTAAAACTGCAAATAAGAACAGTAATAAATAAAAAAACTGCGTAAACCGACCTGAGTTAAGGTATAATTGATAAAGAGTTTCAGAGTAAAGAAGTTTCATATAAATTAAATAGCAATGTCAAAATCAACATTTAAATACGGCCTAAGAAATGAACATCGAGAAAGATGGAGATCGCTTAAAAATAAGGGAAATTCCCGTAGCAAATCAGAAGATTTAGAGTTTCAGGTTTTAAACTTTCAAAAAGAAGCCGGGTTAAAAGAACCTTACGGAGTGAGAGTTGATAAACAAACTATTTTAGAAGCTCTTTTTGGTCCAAATCCATACACCAAATTTGAGGAAACTGAAAACTCTGAAAAATGGGATTCTGTGGTGCTAAATGTAGGCTATGAAGAAGATGATAAAAAAGCCACAAACAGTGACGGAGTGACCTCCAGGATAAGATTCTTTAAAGGAAACCAGGAAATAACTGATATATTGCCTACTGGTGGAGGAGGTGATGGAAGAAGCTCAAATCCTACTCCACCCCCCAATTAAATAAATGATCAGACCATTCAAATTCTTGTTTATATTTCTTTCTGTGCAAAGTCTCGGCTTTGCACAGTCTTATGAATACGCTTTTATAAGTAATGTCAATCAAAGAGGGCAATTGGGCAGGAATACCTGCTGGGCAGCTTCCTATGAAATGCTCTCTTCTGTATTCTTGAGTAATCCTCAAAATTCAGATCTTCAACTTCAGCTGATCAGAGCCAATTCTATCAGAACAAATATTGGAACATCTTCAGCCTGTCCTGATTACTCCAATTGCCATGAAGCTTCTACAATTAGCGTAAGAAGCTTTCCCGATCTTATTTCAGATTTACAAAACGATTATCAAAGTTTTAAATATTACAGTTCAGACTATCCTCAAATAAATTCTACCGCCAGTGCTCAAAGAATTAATACTAAACCAGACTGGCAAACCATCAAGAATATTTTCCGTGCCAATGACGCCACCCCAATGCTACTCTGGAAAACCTACCCTATTTCGGGTACTCAGCATGTCTCTATAATCTCAGGATATTTAGAAACCAAAAGTGGCTCAGACCAAAGCTCAAAATATCTGCTAATATATGACCCATGGAAAAAATCACTTGACAGTACAGGAGTGCATTATGCTTTGAGCTTCTCGGAGTTTGAACATTCCACCAATCCCAATGACAATTTGGTAGACCTAGCCATCTTCTATGATTTCAAACCTCTGAATACCGCATCTTTATCAAATGTGCAACGAATTATATCAAATTCACGGGTATCAGGCACTACAAACAGAGCATACAAAAAACGTTTTCTACAATCTAGAAAAAGGGCCTTTAAATCTATGGCTAAAGATGACAAAGCAAGCTTAATTAATCTTGACTTTGATGCTGAATTAATGAATTTCCTAAACATTAAACACCCGGGCTTAAATTCAGCAGATGGTGTTACTGTAAAAAAATTAAGAGGTGAATACAATTCAATAAACGAGCTAAATGACGATTTAAAAACACAAGATGAAGAAGTATTTAAACTCTTTGCCAGCAGCACAGATACTTTAATGAGTTACAGTATGGCCTACCAAAAGCCATTTTGTATCCCTGTTAATCTGCAGCCTTATAAATCTTCTATTAATTACGTTTTCTACGATGTACAAAACCGACTCAATAATCATACATACTCTGGTTTAGGTTCGCAATCAGCTTTTGTTTCTCAAAGCACCTCTCAAAACCTGACCAGCTCCGGTACTCTAAATATACCCGATGCCGCTTCATTGGCAATTAGCGATATCCAAAACTTAATCAGTGATTTTAGGACTTCCGGGTTCGCAGAGACCAACATTATATTTAAATACAGCAGTTTCTCCAATAAACCAGACATTCTTCTGCTACCTACAAAAAAAAGTGGAAGCACTTCATTCATTCTGGTAGACTTATTTAATCGATTTACCACAGATTATCCTAACAACCCTACACTTTCCAACCTGCAAAATATCACGGGGGTAGACTCAGGCATCAACCTTGAAACATTTAACTATAAGCTGTTTGTAGTGAATTCAATTCAGCAATTATTTGACATCTTTAAGGCATTTTAAGAGTCAATAAATTTATTCCTTAATCATTAAGAGGATTCTAACTACTGCCAGTCATTTACTCCCTAAAATTAGGGATTTACGCACCTTCTATTAAAACCGACTTTTGATGTATCCTTTAAACTTCAAAAGCTCATGTTTGGTATCAAAAAAGGAATTATGGAATTACATTTTTCAACTAAAGATGGCAATCAAATAATTTCCACTCATTAGTTTAAATTCAACTCATTTATGAAAACCTATCAAAAAAAAATACTCTTTTCAATTCTAGTATTTGTTTCAACATCTTGCTGTAAGGGCACCTGGTCAGACTGGAGACCAACTGAGAAATCTTGTGAAAACAATTTCTGGTGTTTTATGAAAAGTCAAAAAGCACAATACCAAAACTATGAAAAGTTAAAAGAGTGCAATGGCACTACTTTAAGAAAAACCAAAAGGACAAAAATAAAATGTGGGTGCTAATAGTCAGCCTTCCTCCCCTATCATTAAGGCCATTCTAATCTCCCCGTAGCTTATTTGTCCTTCCAGCTTTTCAAAAAGAGGTTTTAGTGGGTCTGATGGTTTTATTTCCAACTCTTTTGCCACGTCTATTACTTTTTGATATGTTTTTCTGCTGACAAAACGCTTTAAATCTATGGCTTGCCCTTCTTCTTTGAGTTTCACTAAATGTGTGTAAATGGTATTTATAGAAAGTGTCCTTTGCTCTGCAATGGATTCAATACTTAGGCCCTTATCATATAATTCCAAAGTTTCCTGATAAGTATTCACCTTTGGTTTCGGCTTTTTAGAAGAAACAAGCTTCACCTCGGCCGCTCCAAGATTATTTGCCTCACAATAAGCCCTGATTTTTGAAAGGAAATCGAACCCAAACCTTTTCATCTTTTGCTCTCCTACTCCGGTCATGTGAAGCATATGTGCCTCTGTTTGCGGCCTGAAAGAGGCCATGGCCTTTAAGCTGGCATCATGAAAAATAACATATGGAGGCACTCTGTGTTCGTTAGCTAGCTCCTTTCTTAGAAACTTCAACTGAACAAATAAATTCTCGTCAACCGGCAAATCTTCCGTAACCACATTCACTGTTTTGGCATTCATCTTTTCCTGCCGCTCAGTATAACTAATAAAAGAAGACAACCTAAGTTTTTGCCGTCCTTTTAGTATGGCCCTGCTTTGCTCATTCAACTTAAAATTATGGGCTTCATCATAGGCAATATCAATGGCTCCTGCATTGAGCATTTGCATAATATAATCTGCCCATTCTTCGTATCTGAGGTCGTGGCCCACACCGAATGTAGGTAGTCTGTCATATCCTTTGCTCAATAAAACCTGATTCCTACTTCCTCTTAGTATGTCTATAAGCATCCCTAAGGCCACATTTTCGCCCGTTCTGGCAATTGCAGACAAGGCCTTCTGAGCCAAGACCGTTGCATCAATAAGTTTCGGCGGATTCAAACAGACATCGCAGTTTCCACAATCTTCAGTAACCGACTCATTGAAATAACTTAAAAGTATTCTTCTCCTACATATCTGAGCTTCGGCGTATTGTTTCATCCGCTCCAGCTTTGCTCTTAGCACTTCTTTCTGCTCTTCTGATGACGGCGAATCATCGATCATTTTTCGACGCTGAAATATATCGCCATAGCTAAAAAAAAGTAAAGCATTGGCGGCTACGCCATCTCTGCCTGCCCTTCCTATTTCCTGATAAAAACCTTCTACATTACCAGGCAAATTATAATGCATTACCCAGCGAACATTCGATTTATCAATACCCATTCCAAAAGCAACAGTAGCTACTATTATCTGTACATCATCATTCACGAAAGATTCTTGTATTCTACTCCTATGCTCAGATGTACAGCCTGCATGATAATGTTCTGCAGAAAGTCCGGCATTTCTTAGATCAGCTGCTACCTTCTCGGTATTTTTTCTGCTCAGGCAATAAATAATTCCTGACTCTCCAGGCGAAGCCTGAATAAAATCCTTAATCTGTTGAAGTTTTTTTCTTCCCGGAGCCACGGTCAATCTTATGTTCGGCCTGTCAAAGCTGCTGATAAAAACCTTGGCTTTGGGTATGTAAAGCTGTTTGCAAATGTCTCTGCGAGTCACTCGATCAGCAGTAGCCGTTAGGGCAACCAATGGCACATTAGGAAACTCGTCTTTTAGCATCCCTAGCTTACGATATTCGGGTCTGAAATCATGTCCCCAGGAAGATATACAATGGGACTCATCCACTGCAAAAAGCGAAATATTGAGTCTTCTTAAGAAGTCAAGGGCATCACCGGCAAACAGCCGCTCCGGGGCGATATATAAAAGTTTTAGTTCACCCCTTCTGGCCTGTTCAATAATCTGAGTTTGCTCAGCAGCAGACTGAGTGGAATTTAAATAGTCAGACGAAATTCCATTTGCCTTAAGGGCTTCAACCTGATCTTTCATTAAGGCAATCAGCGGAGAAATAACAATAGTTAAGCCCTCGAAAACCAAAGCCGGGATTTGATAACAAACGGACTTTCCCCCACCGGTGGGCATCAGCACTAAAGCATCTTTGCCTTGGAGCACATGGCTGATAATCTCAGCCTGCATTGGTCTGAAACTATCGTATCCAAAATGCTCTTTGAGTAAATTTAAACTTTGATTTTCTTTATGCTGCATGTTCCTTTTTACCTAATTCGACTCAGGCCACGAAGATACAATTCATAGTCTATTGATCTTCGTGACATACGCCATTTGTGAAATTTACTTACTCTACCTCCGCTACTTTCAAGGCCTGAATTTCTGTTAGGTACACCTTTTGATTCTCCTTATTCATGTAATTACGGTAGGTGATTTTACCTTCAATTTTGACGAACTTACCCTTTGTGATCAAAGCTTCACATTGCTCAGCTACTTTACCCCAGGCTATAACATTATGCCACTGTGTTTGACTTACCTGCTCACTACCTTTCATGTAACGCTCGTTTGTGGCTAAACTAAATGTCGCCTTTTTGCTTTTGTCAAAGTTTAAGATTTCAGCCTTGTTTCCTGCGTTTCCGATTAATGTTACTGTGTTCATACGTGATATGTATTTAAGTGTTTATGTAATGTCGTGAGTTCGTTCTCAAATCGACATTGCAAAGGTGCAGCCTCCTCAAAGCAATAGTCGGTTATTAAATATTTATAAACGGATATTAGCGTTTCTAGTCGTTTACTGTCGTTTTTCTTACTGATATATAGCTACTTGTAAATTATACTTTTCTGAAAAATAATTCATACCGATTTTCCCCATACACTTTCCCTGCTCCCATATCCCTATTATTAGGGATTTCTATGAAGTCGTATTTGACCGACTTTTACTTTTCAAAATTTGAAAAATTAGGCCAAAACAATTTTCATAAATGTCAATTAATCAAAGAAGTCTTAGCACCCTATTTCTCTTTTCAATTCTACTACCTCTGTATGCTGCAGGGCAAATAAAAACATACTACCCATATGATTCAGATGTAGATTCAGAAACGAAACAAGTGATAGAGCTTGAAGATAATATAAGCCTTGGTAGCTCCAGCATCCTCAATGCACAGAATAATGACGTCTTTCAAAACATGATGAAAGATGAGAATAATATTCTCCGAGTTCTGCTACCACTAGACAGCAAAAAAACTATCACTCTAGAGCTATTTGAGCATCGTGTATTAGATAAAGATTTCAGAATAGTAGACAGTAAAAATCAAGAAGTAGACTTGCCAACATTCCGTACTTTTAAGGGCACTGTTTTAAACAACCCTGAAAGCAAAGTTTTTTTAACATTATTGAATGATCAATTAAAGGGTATAATTCATTTTGAAAATAAAACTTACATTCTCGGAAAATTGACTACCCGTGAGCAACATCTCTTTTACAATGGTGCAGACGTTTCCATTCCAAATACCCTCTTTCCTGCATCAGATGAATTAACTCCTCCAATAGAAATAGAAAAACAAAGCCCCAGTTCTATACCGGGCACCAGTGCAGTAGGATGTAAAATTCTGAGAGTGTATTTTGAAATAGACTACTCACTATACACTACCTGGGGAAGTAATACCTCTGCTGTCACCAGTAACTTCATGGCCTTAATGAACTTAGTCACTTCTACTTTTGCGGCAGAACAAATAGAAGTTGTGGCTGGCGGAATAAAACTTTGGGATTCGCCAGACCCGTACCATAATGCCACTTTAGACATGAACATGAGCCTTGAAAGTTTTAGAGTGGCGATGAACGCTATGTCACCAGCTTATAATGGAGACATAGCCCATTTGCTTTCTACAGAACTAGTAGGTGGTCTAGCCTATGTTGGAATCCTGAACTCGCCCGCATATGCAGTAGGTTTAACCGGATATATTGATAATTATGCTACAAATTCACCACTTTATGGCTGGAACGCCGAGGCATTATGTCATGAATTAGGGCACAATATGGGATCCCAGCATACCCAGAGTTGCACATGGCCAGGTGGGCCAATAGATAATTGTGTAAGCCCTGAATGGAACTGTTCTCCCGGCCCTCCGCCTATTGCCGGAGGCACAATAATGAGTTACTGTCAATTTATTGGCACACCTTATACCACGATGCTTGCCAATGGTTTTGGACCTTTGCCCGGAGATAAAATCAGACAAGGAATTGCAGACGCCAACAACCTGCAGATTTCTCCGCCACCGCCAAATCCGGTAATTACCGGCAATGATACCATTTGCTTTCCGGGTGACTTAACTATTACGGCTCATTGTTCTGTAGGAATACCACAATGGTTTAGTGATGCAGCAGGAACTGTATTGCTGCTGAACGGTTCTACCTACAATACAGGAGTTTTAACTGCTAACAAAACAATCTATGTAGCCTGCAATCAGGATCTTTGCAGCAGTGCCCTAGTTAGTGTGAATATCACTGGTTCAAATGTAATTCCGTCTCCACCTTTGTCTAAAACTTCTTACTTCTGTAGCAAAAAATCTTATACCTTAACCGCTGATGGTTGTTCGGCCGGAACCATTATGTGGTACTATTCTGCTTCAGGTGGGAGTCCTTTTAAGACTGGTAACCCATTGGTAATAAATAAACCGCCATTTTCTAAACTTGATTCAAAAAATTATTACGCCTCCTGTAAAGTTGGCGGATGCGAATCAGAACGAACGCTCCAAAGAGCAGCAAGGGTCATAATTATTGCTCCACCTTACGTAGAATATCAAACTATTCAAAGCGGAAATACGGCCAGTTTAAATGCTCTAAATTGCAATTATACAACAAAATGGTATAGTGACGCTTCTACAACTTCACTACTACATACCGGAAATAACTACCTTACCCCCGCCCTTACCGCAAACACTACCTATTATCTAAGATGTGAAGCAAATGATGCCTGCACATCTTCTGTCTCACAAGCCGTAGTCGTGGTACTTAATTGTCAAAATTCATATGTTTTCAGCAATCCTACTGACAATATAAACTCCGGAATACATCATCCGGAGTCTTACAATCAAATTGAATCCAATGCGGTAATTTCGGGAGGAAATGTAAAATACGATGCTTCTACTTTCATTGATCTAAATCCTGGATTTTCTGTAGCAAATGGTGCCGTTTTTAAAGCATATATTGATGGCTGCGGAGGTGACTAGATAGCCTGTGCTACCTCCGCTACTTTCAAGGCCTGTATTTCTGTTAGGTACACCTTTTGATTCTCCTTATTCATGTAATTTCGATAGGTGATTTTACCTTCAATTTTCACAAACTTACCCTTGGTGATCAAAGCCTCACATTGCTCAGCTACTTTACCCCAGGCTATAACATTGTGCCACTGTGTTTGACTTACCTGCTCGCTACCTTTCATGTAACGCTCGTTAGTGGCTAAACTAAATGTCGCCTTTTTGCTTTTGTCAAAGTTTAAGATTTCAGCCTTGTTTCCTGCGTTTCCGATTAATGTTACTGTGTTCATACGTGATATGTATTTATGTGTTTATGTAATGCCGTGAGTTCGTTCTCAAATCGACATTGCAAAGGTGCAGCCTCCGCAAAATAATAGTCGGTTATTAAATAGGTATAAACGGATATAAGCGTTTCTAGTCGTTTACTGTCGCTTTTATAACTGATATATAACTACTTACGAATTCAACTTCCCTGAAAAATAATTCGTGCCGATTTTTCCCACACAGTTTCTTTGTTTCCTTATCCCTAGAATTAGGGATGTTGAAGTCACAAGAAAGATCCGATCATTGTATTGAAGATTAACTTGTCATTAATCACCATTCTTAACGTATACAAATCATGAAAAAAGTACTCATCTTTCTTTTGATTTCCATTTCAGCATTTAGCCAGATAACTGTTACCGGAACGGGAAACACCGATATTGATGGTCATATTTTTACACTTTATAACTCAACTTCAGGAATCTCAGCCTGGTGTATGACACCCGACTTTACTTACGACAGCGGTACAAATATTTACCGAAGAGCAGCGGCTTCAGGCCCTGCTGATTTCTATTATATCATCCGCAGAAACGGTCATTGGGTGATTGAGTTAAATTATAGCAGTGGGGCCGCCTGGAAATTATTATTCAGAACACCGCTACCAAGTACAGACATTGACCCTCCTTGTCAAAACACCTGGGAGATTTGGTCAGGTTTGTGCTTTAGTTATGGAAATAACATTGCCTACACAGGGACTATAACCAACAGCATTGTTCTTTCAGGCACAAACTGCACTTTCCCTTCTCCAGTAACAGCCTCAACCATTTATCCGAATCAAATTCACTTACCCCAGCTTACAAGCTCAGATATTGGGGCAATAGTTAACCCTGTTCAGGGAATGATAACTTATGACATCAATCTTCACTGCGTTAATTACTACAATGGTGTAGAATGGAAATGTATTTATAACGATATAGGACCTTTTAATTCGGATGGCAATGTTTCAGTTTCCAAAAATGCTAAAGTAATATTTGGCCAAGACGGCCTGGGAGAAGGTGAATATATTTCCAATCTGAATACCGGTAATTATAACGGTTCTACGGGCTTGAACTTTTTCACAAATAATACCTCCAGAATGTCAATAGATGCACAGGGAGGAGTTGCTATAAACTATGCAGTTTCAAGCAATTTGATAACATCCACATTCCATGTTAATGGTTCTAAGAGTGTATCGAGAAATACATTTTCAACTGACCAAACTTTAGATGCCACAATGAACACCGTTTTTTATACCGGACCGGGAGGCCATACCTTCACTTTACCTCAAGCAAACAGTTGTAATGGCCGAGAATACAATATCATAAACCATGGCTCAGGAGCTATATTCCTAAGTCCAAATATAAGAGTAGGCATAAGCAGCACAACACAAAATTTAGCTACCGGAATCGGCATTCACATTATTTCAGATGGTAATGAATGGCGAAAAATTAATTAGAATGACAAATAGAACATTAGAAGCACCTTTCGAGATTTATCAAGCATCCATTTTCATAATTTTATCACCTTAAATACAATCCTTTGATAATTATTTTTCTCATAAAGAACGCCAACCCTGTTCTTTGATAAAACTACCAGATCAGAATAAGCCGATGAACCCGAATCTATTGTCATGGTTTTAAACCAGGTTTTAGCTCCGTCTTTACTTAAATGAAGACTAAGGTTTTCTCTTTTAGTAGAATGAAAAACCTGCGACAACAACACTAAATCGTTCTTTTTACCACGAATAATTTCAAAACTACCCTGACAAACAGGATCAGTCAAAAAAGAATCTACTGCCTCCATATCCCAGCTTTGACCCTGATTTGTACTGCGGGCAGTAAAGCGTTTTCCTGTCTTTTCGGTTTGGTCACGAGCGTTAAGAATAACTTCGCCGTTTGACAATTCCACAGCGGTACATTCATTGCTTCCCGGCTGTTCTAATAAATTTGCTATTTGAAAAGAGTCCCCATGATCATCGCTGTAGAAAGCTCCGGCACGATATGGGATTTTACCATTCAACACTTCTCCCACACTTACATTTATAGGTATATACAGCCGGCCACTTGCCAGCTGAATACCATGCCCGGGCGTAAGTGCATGGTGACGCCAATCTTCCTGGAAAGAATAGCTTGTATTATACTCAGGTTCGAATGGCCGGTGAACCTGAGTAGTAATATTTTGTGGTTCAGACCAACCCTGCCCTCCATCTAATGAGGTGATAAACCAGGTTTCCCGTAAACCTTTACCAGAAACAATTTCCGCTTCTGAGGCCGTGCCGGTATTATAAAAAAGGAAAAGACGCCCATCAGGATAGCGGGGATCTTTGACATCATAAACAGGAGCCGGATTACCCGCCTGAAGCGAACTATTGTTTACTATTACCTTCAGCTCTGACCAGCTTTCACCTAAATCATCGCTGGTTTTCATTACAATATCTACGTCACCAAAATCAGAACAACTGTTTCTTCTGCCTTCGGCAAAAGCAATTAGTTTATTATTCACCTCAGTAATAGCCGGAATCCTGAAACAGCTGTAACCTGATTCCCCACCTTCAAAAACTGTGCTCTGACCTTTAACAGTCATTAAGGTAAATGATACAAGAACAATCTTGATTAAGATTTGATGAAAATTAGGCATAGTCTATATTGTGAATCCGGCTCCTAATTGAGAATTCCGGTAGTGTTATTAATAAACCAAATCGAGACCTAGCTCGTCCTTAAAATTCTTTAAAGCAGGATTTTTCTCAAGCATGGCCTTAAACTTCTCTTGCTCAGTTCTTGGCTTGGCCTCTTTTTTCTCAGCTGTAAGTATCGCCGAAATCTGCAGGCTGTCATTGCCAATATCCTTTCTGATAAAATCAAGAATCTCTTGCTTCAGCTCATGAAAAAGCTCCATTAAGGTACTATTGACAAGAAATAAAGTAAGCATATCGTCTTTGAGCTCAAAATCACTCTCCACAATGTACTTCTCTGTTCGTCTTTCCATTGACTTGCCACAGTTCAGCAAAGCAGCCTTTACTTCTTTTTCTGTGTAAGGTGTATTACCTAAGGAATTAGATGCCTTTTCTACAGCCGCTTCTTTCGCTTCTTCTTCTTCCAGAATTTCCTTTTCCAGATCAGCCGTTGATTTTAGCCGCGAAAGTTTTTTAGGTTTAGTTGTCACCGTTTTTACAGGCTCACTATTCTGCGATTTAGCCGCTTGAGGGTTTTCAGCATTTCCTGTAAGAGGCTGGGCAGAAGACTTCCCAGAATTTAAACTGGCCGTCTGGTTAGCATTTAAGCTGTTATCAGACTTTTTTTTTCAGCCCCGTTTTCAGAAAGTGTTGCCAAATTCAGCACCTGAGAAATGCTGGCCATTTTCATCAGCCCTATTTCTACATGCAGCCGCTGGTTTTTAGCAGACTTATAACTTAAATCTACACTACTACCCAGACTTAAAGCTGAAAGCAAAAAGCCTTTAGAAACCTTTTTACTCTGTTCCTGATACTTAAGTTTAGCAGATTCAGACACCTCCATTAAAGAGATGGTTCGGCTGTCTTGTCCTACCAATAAATTCCTGAAATGCTCATTTAAACCAGTCACAAACTGATGACCATCAAAACCTTTGTCTAGAATTTCATTAAAAATCAGAAGGCTTTCGGATAAATCTCCGGCAAAAAGGGCATCTACAATTCTGAAATAATAATCGTAATCCAGTACATGAAGATTTTCCAGTACTTCAGCATATGTAAGCAGCTTATCTGTTGAGAATGTGACATTGAGGTCAAACATACTCAGAGCATCTCTTAATCCACCATCGGCTTTTTGAGCAATCAGCTCAAGTGCATCAGGCTCTGCTTCAATGCCTTCTTTCACAGCAATATCTGCCAAATGGCTGGCCATGTCTTTGATCTGAATTCTATTGAAATCAAAGATCTGACAACGACTCAGAATAGTAGGAAGAATCTTATGTTTCTCTGTGGTAGCCAATATAAAGATGGCATACGATGGTGGCTCTTCCAGGGTCTTTAAAAAAGCATTAAAGGCCGCAGACGAAAGCATGTGAACCTCGTCAATAATGTAAACCTTAAACTTGCCATCTTGCGGAGGAAAACGTACCTGATCTATCAGATTCCTGATATCCTCTACTGAATTATTAGAGGCCGCATCAAGCTCATGAATATTAAAAGAGGCGTTTTGCCCAAAATTCTTGCAACTGGTGCATTCATTACATGGCTCTGTATCGACCGTAACATTCTGGCAGTTGATTGTCTTAGCCAAAATTCTGGCACAAGTGGTTTTACCTACCCCCCGGGGGCCGCAAAACAAGAAGGCCTGAGCCAGATGCTCCGTTTTTATGGCATTCTTTAAGGTAGTGGTAATATGGCTCTGCCCCACCACCGAATCAAAGGTGACAGGTCTGTATTTTCGTGCCGATACTACAAATTGCTCCATCGCTGGCAAAGATAGAAAAGAATATTACTTCAGCAGAAAGACGTGGATAAAATTGAACGTTTTGCTAATCCAATAAGCAGCACAGCCTGCTGTTAAAAAATACCAATTGCAAATCACCGAACAGAATGCGATCTTAGTATTTACAAAACCAACCCTATAAAATGCTCACTCAAAAAGAAATTGACAGTCTGGAAAAGGACGGGTTCCTGAATCTGGGACCACTCCTGAATGCCTCTCAGGTAAAAGAAGTAAATGAGGCGATCGATGCCTTGTTAAACAATGAAGGAGAAAAAGCCGGCTCAGAGCTATTTGACTCTAAATACATTCGGCACCCTACTGAAGATGGAGTAGACCGACTGGCAGACCTCGTCAATAAAGGCTCTGTCTTTGACCAGTTTTACACGCACCCTAAAGTGCTGGCGGCCATTGAAACCGTATTGGGCAAAGCCTATAAACTTTCATCACTAAATTATAGGGCCGCTAAGCCTGGCAAAGGACTTCAGAAGCTCCACGTAGACTGGGGAAATACCGTAGTTAAC
The DNA here is from genome assembly GCA_024742395.1 of Cytophagales bacterium. Taxonomy (GTDB): domain Bacteria; phylum Bacteroidota; class Bacteroidia; order Cytophagales; family Spirosomataceae; genus Jiulongibacter. The sequence goes on along the minus strand of JANSYO010000041.1, from coordinate 21,104 downwards.
GGAGATTATCAGGTTTGTAATACCATCTGGTTATTAGATGATTTTGTAGAAAATAATGGAGCCACCCGCATAGTACCTGGCAGTCATAAAAGAAATGAACTCCCCAATGATGTACTTGAAGACCCACTGGCCCCACATCCCGATGAAATCCTGATTCAGGCACCGGCTGGTTCAGTCGTGATTTTCAACTCACATGTATGGCATGGCGGCACTACAAACCACACCACTAAAGACCGCAGGAGTATTCATAGCTATTTTTGTAACCGAAGCCTACCTCAGCAGGTAGATCAGCAACGGTACATCACTTCAGAAACGAAAGAGAGAATTGGAGAAAAAGGGATGTATATTTTGGATGTGAAGTAACTTCTCTCCACCCAAAAAGCTAAAAAGCCGACCAACCAAAACCACTTTCTACCCAAAGCCTCTCTGCCTATATTAGCTTTACTACTTTACTCAATAGACCATGAAAGCTATTATACAAACGAGTTACGGCTCTCCTGAGGCACTTCAAATCAAGGACATAGAGAAACCTTCTCCCGGCAAAAATGAGGTTTTAATTAAAGTCATGGCCACGACCATCAATGATTTCGACTGGAGTTTGGTCACAGGAAAACCCCATTTATACCGTCTTCTTTTTGGTCTTTTTAAACCTAAGAAACCTACTCCGGGAATAGAATTGGCCGGTATTGTAGAAGCACTGGGAGCAGAGGTCAAAAACCTTCATATAGGCGACAGAGTTTATGCCGATATCTCAGAGGCCGGCTGGGGAAGTTTTGCGGAGTACATAAGTGTCAATGAAAGTACCCTTTCACTTATTCCGGAACACATGAGTTTTGCAGAGGCCGCCTCCATTCCTCATGCTGCTATGCTGGCTTATCAGGGCTTAGTGGATGTAGCAAACATCCGGAAAAATCAAAAGGTGTTAGTTAACGGAGCCGGAGGTGGAATGGGCAGCTTTGCCGTGCAAATAGCCAAGCTATACAATGCAGAAGTCACCGGAGTAGACAGTCGTAGAAAATTTGACATGATGCGATCGATCGGTTATGATCATTTGATAGACTATCGCCAAACAGATTTCACAAAAACCGGTGATAAGTATGATCTCATCATAGACGCAAAAAGCACCCGCGGTCCGGCGGCTTATGCCAGGGCACTCAAACCCAATGGAAACTATGTTACCGTAGGGGGTCATTTGAACCGACTTATACAATTGGCCATTGCCTCAAAAACCACCCGAAAAAACATGCATGTACTGGCTTTAAAACCCAATAAAGACTTGAATAAAATCAGTGAAATGTACGCAAAAGGTCAATTAAAAACACAGATAGACGGCCCTTACGATTTTGATGAAATCCCCCGTCTTATTTCTTACTTTGGCAAAGGTGAGCATCTGGGAAAAATCGTAATTACTGTGAATAATGAAAAGTAATTAGCTGCCACCGAGCGACAACCTTTGCTACAAATTTTATCATTTTTTGCTCATTGCATAATATTTTAGCAGATTTGTGCTAAGTATTTTGGAGTATATTAAAAAGCTCACTGCAAAGGTCAAAACAGCACATTTATGAAAAAGATTTGTAAGAACATCGCTCATCTACGTCATCTCAGAGGCTTATCTCAGGAAGGTTTGGCAGAAGAACTAGGCATCACACGTTCGCGTCTTAGCTCATGGGAAGAGCACCGTGCCGCCCCACCCATTGATATGCTCATTCAGCTTTCAGATTACTTTCACATCTCTGTAGATTCTCTGGTGAAAATTGACCTCACCAAAGTCACAGACCTGAGAGACCTTTTGAAAATTGGCGGTAACCGTATTCTTTTCCCCGTCATGGTAGATCAGGATCAGAATGACCTCATAGAGCTAGTTCCCCTGAAAGCCTCTGCGGGGTATCTGGATGGTTACGCCGATGAAGAGTTTATTGAAAATCTGCCGCGAATCTCCCTACCATACGCTACCAATGGCAAGTTTAGAGCTTTCCCTATCAAAGGCGACTCGATGCCACCTCTGGAAAGCGGAGCTTATGTAATAGGCCGCTATGTAGAAAACCTGGAAGACATTAAAGATGGAGATACCTATGTGGTACTTACACAAAACGATGGGCTGGTGTACAAAAGACTATACAATACTGTAAAAGCCGATGGAACCATTCAGTTTCATTCAGACAATAAAGCCTACCTGCCTTACCATATTAAACCAGAAGATATTTTTGAGGTTTGGCATTTTGTATGTAGCCTGAATCCTTCTGACCGTCAAATCTCTGATTTGGTTTACAATGCTATTCAAGATATTCAGACAAGTCTGGTTGGACTGAAGCTTCAGGAAAAAGCTTAAAATAGAGCTTGGAGAATTCGAGAATTCGGAAAATTTAAATACTTAAGAATATTTCACTCCCAAATTGAATTATTTCAATACTTTTTAACGCATTTTTTTAATTTTATAGAATAATTCACAAGGATATTGTCATATTGTACCTAGCAATTCACCAGAGTATGACAACAGACGAAAAGAAACTATTCGACGACTATCCGAAAAATCCGAAATTCTTAGACGAGGTTTTTGATACAGAAACCAAGGCAGTTTATTCTGAACTAGTTAATTATTTTAACGATCTCACAGTTGAGGAGTTTGATCAGCTATACGAGTACGCTAAAAAGTCTTTCATGACACGGGGTATAACTTTTAATACCTACAATGAAAACCCACGCGGCGTAGAGCGAATATTTCCTTTTGATTTACTGCCCAGAATCATCGAGAAGAAAGAATGGAATAACATTCAAAAAGGGCTTATTCAAAGAACCAAAGCCATCAATGCATTTTTGCATGATATCTATAATGATAAGAAAATCCTGGAAGAGAATCTTATTCCGGAAGACCTTATCAATTCCTCCAGTAATTACTGTCAACAGATGATTGGGTTCTCGCCTACCGGCGAAGTTTACACTCATATATCTGGAACAGATCTTATTAGACACTCTGATGGAGAATACTATATACTGGAAGATAATGTACGCTGTCCTAGTGGAGTAAGCTACGTATTAGCAAACAGAGACGCCATGAAGAAGACGCTCTCTGCACTCTTTAAGAAATTCAAAGTAGATTCTGTAGTAGAATATCCTTCTGCCCTACTATCTGTTTTAAAATCTGTAAGTCCCAGAAAAGTGGACAATCCGGTATGTGTGGTACTCACACCAGGGCAGTTTAACTCTGCCTATTATGAGCACACATTTTTAGCTCAGACCATGGGTATAAAACTGGTAGAAGGAAGCGACCTCTTTGTGGAGAATGACTTTGTCTACATGAAGACTATTTATGGCAAAGAGCGGGTAGATGTTATTTACAGAAGAATAGATGATGATTACCTGGATCCTCTTGTTTTTAAACCAGAATCTGTATTAGGCGTACCCGGCCTGATGGCCGCCTATAAAAAAGGCAACGTAACACTCGTAAATGCTCCCGGCACCGGTGTGTCTGATGACAAAGCCGTATATGCTTATGTTCCTGATTTTATTCGCTACTACTTAAAAGAGGAGCCCATTCTCAAAAACGTACCTACTTACAGATGTGGAGTAGAAAAAGACAGAGAATATGTTTTGGCCAATCTCAATTCATTGGTAGTAAAACCGGTAGATCAGTCAGGTGGATACGGCATATTTATAGGAAGTGCCGCTTCTCCAGAAGAAACAGAAGAGCAAAAAAAGCTTATCCTTGCCGATCCAAGAGAGTACATAGCTCAGCCAATTATGAATCTATCTGTGCATTCTACATTTATAGAAAGTAAAAATAAATTTGAGCCACGTCACGTAGATCTGAGAGCTTTTACCCTTATTGGCAAAGATGTAGAGTACGTTTTGGCCGGCGGCCTCTCCAGAGTAGCCCTTAAAGAAGGCAGCCTCGTGGTAAACTCCTCTCAGGGAGGCGGATCAAAAGACACATGGATCATTGAAGAATAAGCTTCACAAAGAATTAAATAAACTATGTTATCAAGAGTAGCTCAGAATTTCTACTGGATGGGTAGGTATCTGGAAAGAACAGACCATCTCGCCAGATATATTAATGTACAGTATTTTTCCTCACTAGACTCCCCAGATCCTCATCTGCAAACGCTGGCCTTAAAGTCTATCATAGACATGGTAGGCCTACCGGAAGGAAACAAAGAAGAACCCAATATTGAAAACTCTCTGGTGGCAGCCGCCCTGGATGATTCAAACCCGGTTTCTATCTTATCTTCTGTATACGCCGCAAGAGAAAACGCCCGATCTATCAGAGAACACCTCTCAGGAGAACTTTGGGATGCCATTAATAACTTCTATCTTTTTGTATCAGAATACCCGGTAGATGTTTATAGAACCAAGGGGCTTTATGACTTCACCGTCAATGTAATGCAGCATTTCTCCAATGTGCGTGGCAGAATAAGGTATACCCTTCTTAAGGATGTGGGCTGGCATTTTATTCATATGGGCTTAAGTATTGAAAGGGCAGCTCAGACCGTCAGAATTTTGATAAGCAAATTATCTGATGTCAATGAAATAAGGAATTTGAAATTGGCCAGCCCCTTGAAAAATCAACAGTGGAACACCACGCTTGATTGCCTGGAGGCTAAAGATATGTGTCGCAGGTACTATTCGGCTCTGCCAAACAAAAATACAGCCTTGAACTTCCTATTGTTCAATTCCTATTTCCCAAAATCTGTAGTAAACAACCTCACTTCTGTTCAAAACAGCCTGGAAAGAATTGAAAATAGACTGATAATCTCTAACGACAGTCTGGTACACAGAACAGGAAAAATCATCACCCCTTTTAATTACATGGATGTTAAAGAAATTGATGACGATCTAAATACTTTTTTGAATAATACACTGAAAAGTATCTATGATTTAAGTGATATGATTGTAGGTCATTACTTTGGTACACCAGAGATGAATCAGACACAATCTCAGTCACAATCATGATTTAATCAACTTTTTGACCCTTTGCTGCAAGAATTAAAATATCTTTACAGCCCAATATTAATTAAGGATTAGAAATGACGTACTGTCTGGGAATACGACTAAGAAAAGGTCTTGTGGCAATTTCTGATAGAAGAATAACCTCTGGTTCTGAAACGACAACCGCAAAAAAAGTATTTGTACATAAATATGGTAAGTATCCCATATTTATCATGACCTCTGGTTTAAGGTCTGTCAGAGACAAAGTAATAACCTATTTTGAGGAGTTACTAGATGATACCGAAGGCTTTGACAGAATGTATAAAGCTGTAAATGCCGTAGGTGATCAGATCAAACGAGTGGCTCAGGAAGACAGAGACACTTTAACTAAAGCTGGCATCAATTTTAACCTCTTCACCATAGTAGGAGGCCAAATGCCAAAAGATAAGGAGCCGAAGCTTTATTTACTTTACCCTGAAGGCAACTGGATAGAAATAGGTGAAAGCACACCATTCATGATTATTGGTAACTCTGGTTACGGTAAACCCGTATTGCAGCGTACCTTAACATATGACTCTACTCTGGAGTTTGCTCTTAAAACGGGCTTCCTTTCCTTTGACTCTACCCGTGTAAGTGCCAATGATGTAGGCTTCCCTATTGATGTATTAATCTTCAATACAGAAACTTTTGAACTGGAAGAGCACATGCTCGAAGAGGAAGATTTGAAAGAAATTACGCATTTCTGGGCAGAAAAACTGAAAGAATCTGTTCATAAGATCTCAGACAACATGGTCGATAAAATATTGAATAAATCACCCCTCTTTGATAAGGGGTGATTTATCACTTTATCTTTCGTCTTCTTAAATCTAAAGTATTTGACAGCTCCATAATGCTCTCCTGCTCTGGTATTTCTATTGGTTTTACCTGATGGTTTTCTTCAAAAAACCTTCCTACTGCAGAGTATTCCTGTACTGTTCTTACCGAACCTTGGGTATGCCCTTCGCTGTAAAAACGTGTATTTCTCCTTGCTTCAGCTTCCATACTATTCACCGGCATAGTGTCATAATTTCTGCCACCCGGGTGAGCCACATGGTAGGTAAATCCTCCTATTGATTTATTATTCCAGGTATCTATCACATCAAACACCAGAGGGGTATCTACCGGCACCGTAGGGTGCAAAGCTGATGGCGGATCCCAGGCTTTATATCGTACTCCTGAGACGTATTGACCATTCAAGGAGGTAGACTTCAAAGGAATTCGTGTCTTATTGCAAGACAAAATATACCTCTCCTTTACCCAGCCTGTGACTTTAACCTGAACTCTTTCAACAGAAGAATCTACATAACGGGCTGTACCTTGTGAAGTAGATTCTTCGCCAAGAACATGCCATGGCTCAATGGCCCATCTAAGTTCTAGTGATATATCACCAAACTGGGCTCTTCCCAAGACAGGAAATCTGAACTCTACAAAGGCATCAAACCATTCTCTCTCAAAAGGATATCCAGCCTCTGTTAATTCATCAAGCACATAATTAAAATCTTCTCTGACAAAATGCTCTAACATGAACCTATCATGAAGTTCAGCCCCCCAATGCACCAGTTTTTTCTGGTAAGGAGTTTTCCAGAATCGAGCCACTAAAGCTCTGATAAGCAGGTTCTGCACCAGACTCATTCTGGCATGCGGAGGCATATCAAATCCTCTGAACTCTAAAATACCTTGCCTGCCGGAGCTTCCGTAAGGTGAGTACAGTTTATCTATGCAAAACTCTGCCCGGTGAGTATTCCCGGTAATATCTACCAATAAGTTCCTGAAAAGCCTATCGGCAAGCCATAGTGGCGGGTTATCTGTTTCTGGCACCTGAGAAAAAGCCAGCTCGAGCTCATATAATACATCATTTCTCCCTTCATCTACACGCGGAGCCTGAGAGGTAGGCCCTATAAACGGGCCACTAAACAGATAGGACAAAGAAGGATGATGCTGCCAGTAGGTCACCAAACTTTGAAGCAGCTTAGGCCTTCTTAACAAGGGGCTGTCTGCCGGGGTAGTGCCACCTAGAGTTATGTGATTCCCTCCCCCGGTACCGGTATGGCGGCCATCAATCATAAATTTCTCTGTACCCAGTCTTGAAAGCTTGGCCTGGTCGTATAAAACCAAGGTGGTGTTAACTAATTCTCTCCAGCTATGAGACGGATGTACATTTACCTCAATTACTCCCGGATCCGGAGTAACAAATAATTTATTCAATTTCCCCTCAGAAGGAGGTTCATAACCCTCCAGCAGTACCTTGAGTTCTAACTCTTGTGCCACTAAATGAATAGCTGCCACAAGCTCTAAATAATGCTCAAGCAAATCCTGCGGGGGCATAAATAAATGTATTCTCCCCTCTTTCACCTCCATACAAAGAGCCGTTTTATAGCAAACGTCCTTTCTAGGTTCCTTTTCAGGTTTAGAATTACCTTTAATTTTAGCCTCAAAGTCTTCTAAATCGGGATAATCATCCAGCGGATCCCTAGGGAAAACCTCATCATTAATTATGCTATCGGGAAGTGAATTTAATGGCAATCTATAGCCTGCGGGAGAATTTCCTGGCAAAAGGTATAAATGCCCACGCTTTAAAGGCCAAACGCTACTTTGCCATTCTGAAGCCTCCCTGTCATACTTTAGGGGCAAAACATAGGCAGTAGCCTCACCTAAACCAGTTTTCAGAACATCTGTAAGTGTTTTCCGCTCAATTCCATCTTTGAGATTTAATTTTAGCGGATCTTTGTCAACCGCCAATTTCTGCTCTTCCCATGCAAAATAGAAAGCATCTTCATAAGCCGGTATAAGTGACTTCTCACTTAATTTAAGCTTTGAACTTAATGCTTTTAAAAAGTTCAATCCATCTTCCTGGCTGCTTTCTCCCCTTTTATCAGGCATGGCCAATAAGTTCTCATTACCCCACACGGCTTTCCCATCCTTTCTCCAGAAACAGCCATATTGCCACCTGGGCAAAACTTCTCCCGGATAAAGTTTTCCCTGTCCAAAATGGAGCATTCCATTGGGGGCAAAAGCGGTTCTTATTCTTTTTGTAAGGTCTACAGCCAGCTGCCGTTTATGAGAGCCGTCTGCTGCGGTATTCCATTCGGCAGACTCCATATCGTCAATAGAAACAAAAGTAGGTTCACCGCCCATGGTTAGGCGAACATCCATTTCTGCTAAATCGGCGTCAACTTTATCACCCAGTGCCAGCACATGCTCCCAGGCTTCATCTGTATAAGGTTTAGTTACCCGTGGTTCTTCATGTATTCTAATTACCTCATTACTAAAAGTGAAATCCGTTTGCACATTTCCTTCAATCATCCCTGTAATAGGTGCCGCACTTCCCGGATCAGGTGTGCATGATAAAGGAATATGTCCTTCTCCAGCCAGAAGACCGGATGTTGCATCTAAACCTACCCAGCCGGCTCCGGGAATGAATACCTCAGCCCATGCATGTAAATCGGTGAAGTCTTGTTCTGTACCTGAAGGACCGTCAAGTGACTTTTCATCAGCTTTTAATTGAACTAGATAGCCCGAAACAAACCGGGCCGCTAAACCCAAATGTCTCATAGCCTGTACTAAGACCCAAGCACTATCTCTACAAGAGCCCAGAGCATTACTCAGTGTGTATTCACAGGTTTGAATACCCGGCTCCATTCGAATGGTATAATTTACTCGCTGATTCAAGGCCTGATTCACCATGACCAGAAAGTCTACAATCTGTATCTTTTTCTTTTCCTTAAAGGGTGCTATAAACTCTTTGAGTAAACCTCCATCTTCCTTAATTTCAAAATACGGGATTAGCTCCTTCTTCAATTGTTCTTCATATTGAAAAGGAAAATGTTCTGCGTAATCATCGACAAAGAAATCAAAAGGATTGAGAACTATTAAGTCTGCAATCACCTCTACATCTACATGAAGTTTGTCAATTTTGTCAGGGAAAACTACTCTGGCAATAAAATTACCAAATGGGTCCTGTTGCCAGTTTATGAAATGGTTTTCAGGTAAAATCTTTAATGAATAAGAGCTGATGGGCGTTCTGGAATGCACTGCCGGTTTTAATCGAATCACCTGAGGAGACACAGAAATGGGCCTCTCATAGTTATAATGCATTTGATGCCGGATCGCTACTTTTACTGCCATAAATCGGAAAGTGGTATTGTATAACGTTAAAGTAAGAAAGATTATCCAAACATCGCCCTGTTTGCATAATCTTATATTGTTCATTTACCCAAAAAGCCAATATTTCAACAGCTTTATCCAAATACACAAAAGATTTATTATTGAATCTAAAATAAAAAAAGAGGCCGGATGAATCCTAACCTCTTTTAATTTGCCCGAGCTATTTTCTTTATAAAATACCTTTAGCCATACTTAGAATACCTCCTAACTGACCCGGTAAAGCTTTGTCCGCTGCTTTCGCAGCTATACCACCACCTGAAAGTTTTGAGACATTGCCCATGGCACCATCTATAAGGCCATCAAGTTTACCTGAGTTACTTCCCAAAACAGACGATCCTCCTTTCATTAATGACAGACTTGATTTTAGAGCACTAGCCTTTCCGATCAGGCTACCACCTCCGCCAAGCATATTGCCCAATCGATTAGCCCCTAACATTAGTTTAATTGTATTAATAATCTTTTTTAACGGGCCGGCTTTAACCATTCCTTTAGAAGCAAGAGGAATCATTTTATTTAAACCACTTACCTGACTTAACAGGCCGCTCTTAAAATCGCCACCGCTTTCCCCTACTTCTTTCTCAACTCCCTTGCTAATCATACCAAGTGCATCACCCAGCCCCTTGTTATCACCTTTTTCCTGTAAGCTCAACGCCTTGTCAAGTAAGCCATCGAGCGACTGAGCCTCCAAAGCGATACTAAGAGTCAACATTAATACAAAAACACCCAGAATTCTTTTCATTATGATAGATTTAGTTACAATTGTTTTTAATTACTTCATAAGCCTGTACATAGCCTAATTCACCCGCTCTACTTAAATCAAGACAACCCTGATCTGTATATCCTAAGGCCTGATTAATCAACCCTCTGACGTAATAAGCTTCCTTATAAAACTGATCTAAGGTTATGGCATTGGTCATATCAACCAACGCTTCTTTTTGAAGTCCTTCTGAAGACCTAACGAGTCCTCTTAAAAAATGTGAAGGGGCAAAAATTGGGTCTAACTCTATAGATTTTGTTAAATCAGCCAGAGCATCTTTACTCTTACCGGTTTTATATGAGGCCACCCCTCTTACGTAGTAAGCCTTAGACCTGTTTTCAGAAAAAGAAGGAATACCTATTTCTTCAGTTACCGAATTTCTTAAAACAGCCAATTGAGACTCCGTCATTCTCGGAGAATAGTTCACCTTCGAATCTAAGTTTTGATTACCATACTCTATGGCCTTTGTTAAATCCTGAATGGCACTTCTCTGATTATTTAGTTTGCTGTAGCAAAAACCGCGGCCATATAATGCCCGGATATCTGTAGGATCAATATTCAATGCCGCTGCAAAATCTTTTAGAGCTCCTGAATAGTCGGCCGTTTTTGCTTTAGCAAAACCACGATTATAAAAACTTGTTTGATCTCTTGGGTTTAGTTCTAAGGCCTTTCCAAAGTCATCAATAGCTTCCGGATATTCTTCAATTTGGAGCCTGCTGAAACCTCTTTCAGCAAAAGTCTGTGCTCTTTTGGGGTTTATATCTATTGACTTAGAAAAGTCAGAGATACTTCCTTTGTAATCTCCAAGCTTGGTTTTACAATAGCCCCTTGAGTAGAACGCCTGATATTTAGAACTTGGATTAGAAGCCAATTCTACCACGCGGTTAAAATCAGAAATGGCTTTTCTGAATTCTTCTAATTTAGCCAGAGTAATCCCTCTCTGAAGATAGGCGTAATCGTCATCAGAGTTTAATTCAATGGTTCTGTTAAAGTCTTGAATGGCATTTCTTGAATCTCCCTGTTCCTTTTGACTAATTCCACGATACAAATAAGAAAGTGACTCCCTGGGATTGAGATCAATGGACTTCGTAAAATCAATGATAGCTCCTCTGTGATCTTCAAGGGCTTGTTTTGTTAAACCTCGGTTAAAATAACTCTGAGCATTTTCAGGGTTCATGGCAATAGACCTACTGAAGTCACCAAGTGCTCCGGTAAAATCGCCAGCCTGGCTTTTAGCAACTCCACTTTCAAAATAATCTGCAGCTGTCTGCTGTGCTTGGATAGTGAAGCTTATAAGAAGAAAAAGGGATAAAATTCTGAATTTCATATTAGGAATTTGATTTTAGGCAGGCCAAAAATACAGGAACTAACAGTCAAAACGAAATATCACCCTTACTTTCAGTTAAAAGAGCAAGGACAAGCCAGTTAAAACCACAAAAGCCAAAGTGGAGAAGGACAATTGTTTAAGCAAAGGATCAGGATTCTCCAATGAATTAACTTTTACTCCATTGAGTATAAAAAGTGGGAAAGCCAGTACAAAATACCAGCTCATGTCTCCTTCTTTTATTATCGCAAAAGAAAATATACTCAGAGCAGAAGCTACCAAAAGAAACCAGTGATAATAGATGCTCTTTTGTTTTCCTAATCGTGTAGGGATAGTAAATTTTCCGGTGCTTCTATCTGATTCTATATCCCTGATATTATTCAAATTTAGAACCCCTGTGGCAAGAAAACCACTGCTTAGGGCCGGTAAAATATTTAATGGATAAAAACTTTTAGTAAAAAGGTAATTACTTCCAAGTACACCTACCAGCCCAAAAAATATTAACACCGAAATGTCACCCAGGCCTGCATAACCATAGGGCCTTTTGCCGGCAGTATATGTATAGGCCGCCAAAATGCACAACAAACCTAAACCCAGGAAATACCAAAAAGTGGTAGAATCAGCATCCTTCAGTGAAAAGTACAACAGAAGTATTCCTGACACTAAAGACAGCCCGGCAAAAAGGACTATGGCCTTAAACATCTGTCCTGGACTTATTTCTCCGCTTTGAACGGCCCTTGATGGCCCCACTCGTTCACTGCTATCAGCACCATTTTGCGTGTCCCCGTAGTCATTCGCAAAATTTGACAATACCTGAAGTAAAATAGTAGTGAGACAGGCCAATGCAAAAATGAGCCAATTAAATTGCTCTGCATCGGCAGCTAAAAAACTACCCATAAGTATACAGGAAAGAGCGAGCGGTAGTGTTCTGGGCCTGGCGGCCGAAATCCATGCAGACATAAAAAATAAGTTCTTTTTCTGCAAAAATAAGAGCTTAACGATAGCGTTCTGCTTAATATGCAAAAACAGTTCTAAATTCACATTAGCCATTGGAACAACATTACGCCTCTTCACTTTGCTTACCAAGAATTAATATACTGCCTATCAATAATTTACGAAAAGCACTGTTCTTGCTAGGCATTATGCTTTTAACTGTAAATAGTAAAGCTCAAGTTTATGCCCCCGATACTACCTTTCATTTTCAAACGGCAAGCCTTCAATATCCCGAATATGAGTTAGTACAATTCCTGGGCTCGGTGAATAAACTTAACCTGGCATACATCAATAAAATACCGGAAAGTTTTGATCTTAGTCCAACCCCGGCATTAGCACTTATAAGCGAAGATGGCTCCATACTTTTAGAGCTTCCCCATCAGTATTATATCAAAAACAGTTTGTCTAAGGATGGCTTTATCTATTCTGACAAACCTTACCCAAGTTCATCTTCAGATCCTCTCATACATATTTCCATAAATGACTTTGAGAAAAGACACATAAAACTTCAGACCTATAAGTATCTGAGAAACATCTCGGTAGAAAATTATTATATATTAGCCATCGATATCGATTTCAATTATCTGATTTTTAATCTTGAAGGCAGACTACTTGAGCAGTTTTCAAAAAACAGTTTTAAAGAAGCCGACTTTTCAGACTTTCAATTCAACGTACATCAGGTAGTACTGGACTCTCTGGGGTATAAGTATATTCTAGCCGCCAAATCTCCAAAAGTTGATAACACAAACAGCTTTGAGTTTTATAAGGCACCTATTGGTGAACCTTTAAAGAAAAAACATCTTGTCTTTGAAGTAAAGGATGCCCAGTTTGGGCAATTTCCAGTAAGTTTAAGTGCCAGGATCATCAACAATCAAATTCATGTTATCGCAAAAAGTCATATCCCGACCATTAGCATTCAGCTTTTAAGTTATGACTTTGAAGGTAAACAGTCAAGAAAAGGCATTTCGCTCCCACTCATAAATGAAGACCCTAATTCAAATTATGATTTTCTACCTGTAGAAAACGCAAAGAATGTATACGTTTACGGTGGTAGACTAAACCCAGAAAATTTTACGCTATACCACTTTAAAGAGGATGGGCTATCAGCTGTTTTAACATATGAAAACACTGGATTTAGCAGTCTATTTGAAAGTATACATGGTCTTCATTATCAAGTTTACTCAAAAGAAAACAGAGTAATTGACCTGAATACGCTTTCAGATTCAGAATTCAGTTTACCCGTTAAGACCGTTGAATATGATCCAGCTGTAGTCTGGGTAGATGTTCTGAAAAATGATGATTTCTGGCTGGCTTACAAAAACCCTTTCAACGCATCAAGAACCTATATTAAATACCAAAATTTAAAAGAGGTATATCGGAGTAAAGGAAATTTAAAGAACCATTATTTGCTAGCTGATAACAGCGTTCTTCTTCAAGATTTAGACAATAATAAAACCAAAATAACGGAGGAAAATAGTAGCATTGAAGTCAGTCTGCCTGGACAGGTTATTCAGACAGACACGATTAATAAACATTACTACACATTAGAAGGAACCAACATCTTAAAGAGAACTCATTTCAATAACAGTATAGATAGCAATTTTCATTGGGAAGGACCGCCGATTACCGATGAAATTATACCTCTGCCTGATGGCAGAATTTACAACCAAGGTAAAAGATATTATGCTGATGGTAGCATAGACTATTCATTTAACGAACTGCACAAAAGTACCGCCTCTGGTTACAGCGGAAACATTTATAGAATGCGAAAATTTGGAGAGGTGATGATTCTAATTGATGCTGTTTGTAGTTATTCGTGTAATGGCAGTGTATATATCTGGAATATAAATGACGATACTCCTAAAAAAGTAGATTCTACAGATATTTATAACTACCTGTACCGATATTTTTATTCCGTAGAACGAGACTCTCTAGTTCTGGAGGGTCAGAACAGATTAGGTGCCAATTTAGAAGTTGACAGCACTTTTATTGTAAAAGGTAATCTGGGGACTTCTTATTTCTCTTCACCCTTCGACACTAAATTAAACGACAAAAAAACCGCTATTTTCTCCGATCATTCTATACTTACCTCATATAATAATGAGATTTATCGATTTGCAGTAGACAATAATTTCTGGATGGAATTTAGAAACGTCCCTCAGGTTATTAAGCTATCTGATAGCCTAATGGCCAATGGATACCCCGTAGAGGTTTTCACATCTGATGGTTCTGAGGCTACACTTTCTGTTCCGCCAGCCAGTCCTGTAGACTACCGAGGCCCAAATAATCTTATTTCCGTAAAAGGCAATAGAATTTACTTTACAGGAGATAATGGCCGTGCCATTCTAAAAGCAAACTCAACTAAAGGCGGTCAGGATGTTCTAAAGGAATTTCAAATTGACAATAGTGAGTTACCGACTGAAAACATTGTTTTTTATCCAGCCGATACTTCCCTAAGAGCAGGCTTTGGGAGTTTCCCAATAAAAATAACCTATGATACCTCAAAATTTGAGCTCATAGTCTCCGGAGAAGGTGGATATTTAGAAAACGGAGTTCTTTTCTCTAGTGATGTAGCAGGTAATATAAAGTTTGAATTTTCTGCAAAGGCTGCCGGGATCTATCCAAAGAAAAAAGTCTATGAGTACCCGGTATTTAGGCAAAATCAAGAGATGTCATATAAAAATTTACCCATAGGCACCGCAAATTCTCCATTGGTCTTATGCCCTTCCTCTTTTCCTGCCAGAATACCAGTAAGCCTAAGCTCCGGCTTAGTACCTGACCTAGAGCCCAATACTAATTACTTTTACCTGGCAGAAGAATTTTTCTTGTTAAAAAAAGATAGCATTTACTTAAATCCAAAATGGAGAGAACTTCCTCAACGATTCAATTTAAGTTACCTCGGCGATGGGATTGACTTTGCTATAAGTGTGAAAGAACCAGGAAACCAGAAATACAATGAAGTTCATGAAACTTATTACGCCCGTTTAAACTTCAGAGACAATTGTTTAATGGCAACACGCTCTAAAGTATTTCCAAATCCTGCCCAAAAAGAGATTTCGGTGGTATCGGTTAATGAAAACTCTGCCTATCTGATCAGTGTTTATGATTTATTGGGCAAATACCTAACTACTATCAATGCACAACCTAATAGCAGCATACTTATAGGATTTGACGAAAATGGCAAAAGACAAACAGCCACCAAGTTTGCACTTGATGGCATTCCTAATGGCATATACTTTATTGAGTATTTCCTTGGATCACAGATTTACAGACAGAGGATAATTATTCACAATTAAATACCCACCGCAGCCTTAAACTCTTCATTATCAGGCTTAATTCCTGAAGCAAAGAAGTGTGTTACCTGACCATTTTCATCTACTACATATTTGCAGAAGTTCCAGGTAGGAGCTTTATCATTCCAGCCGTTTAATTCCTTCTTACTTAGCCATTGAAAAAGAGGATGCTGATTATCTCCGATTACATCTACCTTAGAGAACATCTGGAATGTTACACCATAATTCACCTCACAGAAGGTAGCAATATCTTCGTCAGAACCAGGCTCCTGAGAACCAAAATTATTGGCCGGAAAACCTAAGACCACGATATCTTTTCCATGCTGCTCATGAAATTTTTGCCAGTCTGCATACTGTGGCGTATATCCGCATTTAGAGGCTGTGTTTAAAATAACAACCTTTTTGCCTTTGTATTGAGCCAGATCCACTTCCTGGCCTGTCAAGGTTTCCACTTTAAAATCATACAAAGAACCCTTAACCGCTACTGAAGCAGGCTTAACATTAATTTCTTTTTTATTTGAGAGAAGATTTTTAATGGTTTTAATATTTAATACAGCTACGATAGCAGCAATGGAAACAATAATAAGCAGGGCAATTTTCATAGATATTGATTTGTCTTTAAGCAAACTTACACTTGATATGACCTTAAACTATTAAAGTAACGAACAGGTTCCTTTCGCTATCACATAGACTCATTATCAAAACAAAAGTAGCCTACCCCGAAAGAGGCAGGCTACTCATTAATTATTTACAAATAAGGAAAAGGCCAGAAACAAATAACAAGTCTCATACCTCTTGCCTTTAGTCTAGAGTCTTGAGTCTCTTGTCTTAAGTCTTGTGTCTCATGTCTTAAACAAAGCCTCATCTCCATCAAAAACTCACATCTCCTTCATCTCCGTCACTACTTTGGTAATACTCTGCTTGGCATCACCAAAAAGCATCAGACAGTTGTCATAACCGAAAAGCTCATTCTCAATACCGGCATAGCCTTTCCCCATGCTTCGTTTAGAAACGATGACAGTTCTTGCTTTATCGGCATTTAAGATTGGCATTCCATAAATAGGGCTTTGAGGATTGTTTCTTGCCGCCGGATTCACTACGTCATTGGCACCTACCACAAAGACAAGATCTGTATTTGAGAAGTCGTCGTTGATTTGCTCCATCTCTATGAGTTTATCATAAGAGATATTGGCCTCGGCCAACAGAACATTCATATGTCCCGGCATTCTTCCGGCTACCGGGTGAATAGCAAAACGAAAATCAATGCCTCTTTTTTCGCATTGCTCTGAAAGCTCTCTGATTACGTGCTGTGCCTGAGCCACCGCCATACCATAACCTGGCACTACAATAACAGAAGTTGCCGCATCAAATAACATTGCAGCCTCTTCTACTCCCACTTCTTTCACAATCATCTCTTCCCCATCTGCAGCGGTAGCCGATGCCGTCTGACCAAATCCTCCCAGAAGAACATTAATCAGTGATCTGTTCATCGCTTTACACATGATCTGCGTCAGTATTATTCCTGAAGCACCTACTAATGCACCAGATACTATCAAAACATTATTATTAAGAACGAAACCTGTAGTACAGGCTGCCATTCCTGAATAAGAGTTTAATAGGGAGATAACCACAGGCATATCGGCTCCACCAATAGGAATCACGGTAAGAATCCCGAGGATCAAGGCAATGGCTACCAGTGCTAAAATGTAAATGGGGTCTGCCTGATTTAAAAGGCCAACTACTGCAGCCACTACTGCGGCAATTAGTAATACCAGATTAACCATATGTTGACCACCGTACATGATTGGTTTACCTGAAATCTTACCATTCAGTTTAAGAAAAGCTATGATAGATCCTGTAAAGGTTAAACCACCGATAAAAATACTCAAAGCCGCCGAGGTACCAATTATGGGGTCAACCGACTCGCCAAGTTCCTGGGTTTTTAACCAATAATCTGATAAGGCCACAGCCAATGAAGCTAAACCCCCGAAACCATTGAACAAGGCAACCATTTCAGGCATTTGTGTCATTTCTACCTTAAAGGCTATATACAATCCAATGGCTGAACCAATGACGATACATATTAAAATCTCAACGAGCGATATGCTCTGCACCTGCACCACTGTAGCCAAAATGGCGATAAGCATACCTAAAGAAGACAACTGGTTTCCAGATCTGGCTTCCTTGGTTTTATTCATTTTCTTGATCCCGATAATAAAAAGTACCGAGGCAATCAAGTAGGCAAATTGTATTGCTATATTCATTTCTTTATATTTCTCTTAATTGTTATGATTTTGAGTTTGCCTGGTCAGATATAGTTCTCTTGCCGAGGCTCTCATCTTCTACTTTTTCCTGAACATCTTCAGCATACGGTCAGTTACGCTGTATCCCCCTACCACATTAATAGTAGCAAGAACCAAAGCCAGCATACCTAGCCATTTGCTTACAGTGCCATAACCTAGCTCATTACATGCCAGAATTGCCCCTACAATGGTGATACCTGAAATGGCGTTTGAGCCTGACATTAGAGGTGTATGCAGTGTAGGTGGAACTTTTGCGATCAGTTCAAAACCAAGATAGCTGGCCAGCACCAGTACATAGAGTAATATGATTAAAGATTCTAAGGACATAGTTTTTTTCTTTTATGGGTTAAAGTTTAGGTGACAGAAAATGAGATAAACTCAGATGTTTATCACCATTCCAGATTATTATTTAGCGAGAATACTAAGCGTAAACTCGTGAACAGTTTTGCCTTCGTGAGTAATTAATGAACCTTTGGTTATTTCCTCATCCATCTCCCATTTAAAGCCGTCTTTGTCTGCCAGATGGAGTAAAAGTGTACTGATATTGGTGGCGTACAATTGACTGGCATTGACCGGTAAAAGAGAAGGTAAATTAGACTCTCCAATGATGGTTACATTGTGCTTTACCACTGTTTGATTTCTTTCAGAAAGTGCACAGTTCCCACCAGATTCTACGGCCATATCCACTATGACAGAACCTGCCTTCATGCTTTTGACCATTTCTTCTGACACTAAAACCGGGGCCTTTTTACCAATCACCAATGCCGTAGTTATTACCAAATCTGCATCTTTGATTTTTTCCTGTATCAGTTCTTTTTGTTTCTGTAAAAATTCAGCAGAAACCTCTTTGGCATAGCCGCCTTCTACTTTCACATCTTCGGCACCCTCTACTGTCAAGAAACGCCCACCTAATGATTCTACCTGCTCTTTAGTTTCAGGTCTGACATCAGTTACTTCTACAATGGCCCCAAGTCTTTTGGCTGTAGCAATGGCCTGAAGACCCGCTACCCCTGCTCCAAAAATCAGAACCTTTGAAGGAGTAATGGTGCCTGCGGCGGTCATCATCAGCGGAAAAATCTTCCCCAGAGCATTTGCTCCTAAAAGCACCGTTTTGTAACCCGCGAGGTTGGCTTGAGAGCTCAGAGCATCCATTTTTTGAGCTCTGGAAATCCTTGGAACGGCATCCATTGAGAAAGAAGTGATCTTCTTCTTATTCATGGCATCCAAAACCTCAGGAATGGTATAGGCATACATAAAAGAAAGGCAAATTGCCCCTTCTTTCATTAAACTAACCTCCTCTACCGTGAAGGAATTCACCTTCATTATGACCTCAGCCTGACAGGCCGTTTTAAGATCAGGAGAAATAGTAGCACCAACGGCTAAATAATCCTCATCAGAGAAAGAAGACAACAGACCGGCACCTTTTTCTACCGTAACTTTAAACTCTTTCTTAACCAGCTGTTTAATCACATCCGGGGTAAGAGCCACTCTTCTTTCAAATTCTTTAGTTTCCTTAATAACTGCTAATTGCATTAATTTTTAAAAGTGGTTTGTACGGGTCAAAATTATGGATTCTATCGACATTATTTCAATCGATTGCATACAAGAAATTAAAAATCATCCATTTTTATTAATTTTGTCAAAATCAATAAACTAAGAAATAAATGAATTTTCGCCCTCTAGCTTCATTGACAGCACTTTTTCTATGTATTTGTCATTTAAGCTTTTCACAACCAGGCTCCGGAACTAAATGGACTCCAGACGGTAACGGATATTACATGGAACAAAACGGAGCCATCATTAAATTTGATTTGGCTACGCAAACCACTGAAGAAGTAATCTCTTCAAAAAAGTTTATTCCCACAGGAAGCACGGTCGGGCTCGATATTAAAAATTTTAATTTTACACCTCAGCAAGACCAACTTTTAATCTTTGCCAATGCCCAAAGAGTTTGGCGATATGAAACACGAGGTGACTACTGGGTTTTAAACCTGAATACAGACAAACTTGCTCAATTAGGAAAAAGCCTTCCAGAAGCCTCTTTGATGTTTGCAAAAATATCTCCTGATGGCAAAAAGGCGGCCTATGTAAGTAACAGAAATATTTATGTTGAGGATATTGCCAGCGGCCAGATTAAACAGTTAACTGAAACCGATGGCCAGCCCAGGCTGATCAATGGAACATTTGACTGGGCATACGAAGAAGAATTTAGCTGTTATGACGGATTCAGATGGAGTCCCGACAGTAAAAGTATTGCATACTGGCAAATTGACGCATCCGGGATTAAGGATTTTGACATTATAAATTATACCGATGATATTTACTCGAAAGTAATTCCTATTGAATACCCAAAAGTGGGCCAGGCTCCTTCTGCAGCAAGAATTGGGGTGGTAGATATCAAAAAAGGGAAGACGAAGTGGATGAATATCCCTGGAGATCCACAGCAACATTATATTCCAAGAATGGAGTGGGCGGCCAATTCATCTGAGCAAATCATGCTACAGCAACTGGACCGTAAACAGCAAGTCTCAAAAATCATGTATGCCAATGCAAGTACAGGAGTAGCCAAGACCATCTATGAAGAGAAGGATGAAGCATGGGTAGATGTAAGAACTATCTGGAACGAAGATAACCCAGCAGGTTGGAAATGGATTAACGACGGCCGCGAGTTTCTATGGATCAGTGAAAAGGATGGCTGGAATCATCTTTACAGTATCTCTAGAGATGGTAAAAACATAAGACTTGTTTCTGACGGAGCTTATGATATCATTGATCCTATTATGTATGATGAGAAAACTGATAATGTCTATTTCACTGCTTCTCCTGATAATTCTATGCAGAAGTATCTATACAGAGTACCGGTAGGTATTAAAGGTGATGCAGTACGCGTTTCTCCGGCCAATCAGGAAGGTACTCATAGCTACATCATATCTGACAATGGTAAATTTGCAAAACACAGCTTCAATAACCATTATACCTTCCCTGTTTCTGAATGGATTACTTTGCCAAACCATCAACCTCTTAATCCTTCAGAGAGTGTTGACACAAAAATTGACCCGGCCAAAAAAGCAAGTTCCAATATTGAATTCATTCATGTAACTACGCAAAGCGGAATTGATATAGACGGTTGGATGGCCTACCCAACCAATTTTGATCCTTCAAAAAAATATGCAACCGTATTTTTTGTTTACTCTGAGCCAGCAAGTCAAACGGCATTAGACAATATAAGAGCCGGAAGAAACCATTTATATAATGGAAGCATGGCTGATGACGGTTATATCTACATCTCTGTCGACGGCAGAGGC
>JANSYO010000336.1 GCA_024742395.1 Cytophagales bacterium | reverse complement strand
ATGTCGTCTCCCTCTGTCTTAGACCTCAAGCAGGTACAACAAGACAGGGCACAGCAAAATCTCTTCGTACGATGCAAATATTTCCCTATCCGAGCAAACACAGGGATCTCTTCTTTCAATTTCCGCCTTATTTCATCGTTAAGTCCGTATATAACTGCATTAAAGAATCTGCAGCGCTTTCTTAATACTGTACATTCCATTAGAAGTTATTCTTACCCTTGTAATGGAAGAAGCAGCGCGTTCATCACATAAACTCCGAAATATAACTGAGAAGAGTCTGACACGTGCAAGATTCCATTCACTAATGGAAAGAACCAACATACAATGAGAATTGCTGTGAAATAACCAAAGGAGGACTGAACGCTGTACGGATCCGATTTGCCGCTATTAAACATTGCCTTGTCTTCATAGAGACCTCTATATGACTGTAAGTTGTATCCCAATACATATTGAAGTTACAAACCTTGAAGGGCGAGGTGTAAATTGCCGTTTCTCGGCACGTAAGCGAAAAAATGTGAAAATATAGAGAATTACATTGGCTATGATTACAGTAAGCAATGGAAAGAAAAGAAAAAGATATCTAAACACTAGGTGGCCTTCATCACCCTTAATCCAGCACCTATTTGCACAAATTAGAATAAACTATGAACCCCGCTGCTTGTGTAACGTACCAAAGACCAGAATCTCCAATAGATTTAGTAATAATAAGAATGACATCAAAGATAAGAGGCACAGCCCAACAGAGGATGTGATAGAAAACCTCAAATCTTTCTGGGTTGTAATCTTTTACAGTGAGCACCATAAACAGTGTATGAGCTATACAAAAGGTCCAAAAGATCCCCGCGAGTTGGAAAAATTCAACAAGTACACCAACAAGCAAACAGAAGGCATATTCTGGTTGTGTTTCTTCTCCTCCCGATACAGACCACTCACGCGTCATTGAGCCAATTACCAATACACATGAACTATAAAAGAATAGGTTAGAAAGGCAAAAGAGGAGAAATACACAGCGAAAAACCTCAAAAGATCGGTAATATTCAAGTACAGTATTATCTTGAAATGAAACGCTCGTACATCTTTGAATCGAATGTAACTCCATATCACAAAGATACAAGAAATGATTGAAATACTCCCAGTGATACAAGTAGTCGCTT
>JANSYO010000051.1 GCA_024742395.1 Cytophagales bacterium | reverse complement strand
ATTATTTCGAATACTCTCAGAGAAAAGAAAGACATCCTGTGGCACATACCCTACTTGCGAACGCAGATGTTGAATATTATAATCTTTTATATTTTCTCCATCCACCAGTATGTCACCCGAACTGGTATCGTACATCCTAAGCAGTAGATTGGCAATGGTGCTTTTACCGGACCCCGTAGTTCCCAAAATTGCCACCGTTTCCCCTTCTTTTATCGTCAATGAGAAATCCTTAATAGCGTGAATACCGGAGTCTGGATAAATAAAATCTACATGCCTGAATTCTATATCTCCATTGATCTTCTTCTTAAGATTTCTTTCTGAGACAATGTCATTCTCAATAGCCAAAAACTCATTGATACGTTCCTGAGAAGCTTCTGCTCTTTGAATTTGACTTGTGGTCCAGCCCAAGGCTGTCAAAGGCCAGGTAAGCATAAATACGTACATGATAAATTCGGTAATATTCCCCGGCGTTAAAGATCCCGAAATGATTTCTTGTCCACCCACATAAACACAAATAACTGTACTTAAACCAATTAAGAACATTATTAATGGAAAGAAGAGGGCATCTACACGTGTTAAATCAAGCTGTTTATCCCGATAAATATTGCTTTCTACTTCAAACCTCTCCAAGGAACTTTTTTCTCTCGCAAATGCCTTTAGAATTCGGATACCACTGAACGCCTCCTGTACATAAGTAGATAATCTGGAAAGGCTTTTCTGAATCATGGCAGACCGCTTATTAACGATGCTACTCACAAAAAATATGCTTAACGACAAAACGGGCATCGGTACCAGTACCCACCAGGTTAATCGGGCATTCACGGAGAACATGTACGATAGAATAAGCACCACCAGGGTAATCATGTTCAATAAATACATGATAGATGGCCCTATATACATTCTAACTTTCCCTACATCTTCAGAAACCCTCGCCATTAAATCACCTGTGGAGTTTTTTCTGTAAAAACTCAAAGGTAAGGTCTGGTAATGTGCAAAAATTTCATTTTTGATATCATATTCAAAATGGCGAGACATCACGATGATGGTTTGGCGAACAAGAAAAAGGAAAAAGCCTTTTAAAATAGCCATGATTAGTATTAAACCACCGTAAATGCTTAAGCTATTAGCAAAAACTCCGTACATACTATCTTGTATTTTGGCACCGTCATACAAGAAGTAGATATCGATATTCTCCTTAACCAAATCCAAAGCATGCCTAACTACCTGAGCAGGAATTACCCCAAAAAGGTTAGAAATCAGCGTAAAAAGAGCTCCCAGCACCAAATACCACTTATATTTCCAGAGATATTTATTTAAGTAGGCAAGGTTTTTCATTCAATAAATTTAAGGACTAATTAAGTCTGATAAAACCAAAGCGATTTCGGCTCTATTTAGTTTCTGTACTGCTATAAATATTTGTTTCTTTCTTTTCACCTAAACGTACCTTGGGTTTTATAATCAATCTTAAAGACTGATCATAGGTTACGTAATTCCATACCCAATTAGTAAAAACAAAGAGTTTATTCTTCATTCCTAAAATGGCCATCAGGTGTACGAACATCCATACTAACCAGGCAAATAAACCCTGAAAACGCCAAAATGGTAAATCTACCACAGCCAGATTTCTCCCTACTGTAGCCATAGAGCCTAAATCTTTGTATTCAAACGGCGTGGTTTCTTCACCTTTAATAAGTTGAAATAAGTTTTTAGCCAATAATCTGCCTTGCTGAATTGCAGGCTGAGCCACTTGTGGATGGCCTCTTGGGTAATCCTCTGAAACCATTTCTGCTATATCTCCAATAGCAAAAATATCTTCATAACCCGCCACCTGATTGATTTCATTTACCTTAAGTCGTCCGTTTCTGGCATAACTTTCAGAATTGATACCTTCAATACTATTGCTTTTGATACCCGCGGCCCAAACCACGTTATTGGTTCTAATCTTATCACCCTTGTTGGTGTAAACATATTTACCATCAAAATCTGTTACTCTTTCTCCCAATCTCAGTGTTACACCCAGTGCATTCAGGTAATCGGCTCCTTTCTCTGACGCCTGCTCAGACATTCCGGGTAAAACACCATTGGAAGACTGAAAGAGATAGATTTCCATATTTTTGAAATCAAGCTCAGGGTAGTCTTTAGGAAGAATCACTTTTCTCATTTCTGCAAGTGTACCGGAGACTTCTACTCCAGTAGGACCACCACCCACTACCACCATTGTCATCAAGCCCCTTCTTTCCTCTTCACTGGGTTCAGAGAGTGCCTCTTCAAAATTTTGAAGCACCCTGTTTCTTAAATAAATAGCTTCAGAAATAGATTTCATTGGCATGGCATGATGCATAATGTTCTCCATACCAAAATAATTAGTATCTGAGCCCATCGCCAGCACCAAATAATCGTAGTTTACTACACCAATATCAGTACTCAGCTGTTTTATTGAGGTATCAACAGCATTTACTGTGGTAATCCTAATATGAATATTCTTCTGATGCTGAAATATTTTTCTTAGCGGAAAAGAAATAGAACTTGGCTCTAAACCAGCCATAGCTACCTGATAGAATAGTGGCTGAAACTGATGAAAATTATTTTTATCAATCAGAACTACCTGCACATCATACTTGCAAAGTTTTTGAGCCAAAGCTAAGCCTCCAAAACCAGCACCAATAATGACAATTCTTTTTTGACCCGTCTCGGGTAAATTTGCAAACATGTTTACTTAATTAAGTGCCAAAGCCTTTGATTTTACCTTCTCAATAATTTTACGATAATAGGCTTCATACATTGGCACCACATTCTTGATATCGAACTCTTTAGCTCTGGCTAAGGCATTTGTTTTAAAAGTGGCCAAATTTTCCTCTGATAAAATATGTAGAGCATTTTTCACCATATCATCTATATCACCTACATTACTCATATAACCTGTTTTGCCGTGTATGTTTAACTCCGGCAAACCTCCAGTATTTGAAGTTATACACGGTACTTCACATGCCATAGCTTCTAAAGCTGCCAATCCAAAGCTCTCTTTCTCAGAAGGCATGAAGAATAAATCTGCAACAGATAAAACCTCTTCAATAGCATCCAGCTTACCGATAAAGCGAATATCGTCGCATAATTCTAAGTCGCGGCAGAGCTTCTCCATTTTAACTCTTTCAGGGCCATCGCCTATAAGTAAAAGCTTCGAAGGTATACTTTGTTTTATTTTCCCGAAAGATTGGATTACATCATCAATCCTTTTCACCCTTCTGAAGTTTGAAATATGCACTATCAGCCTTTCACCATCCGGGCAAATGATCTTCTTGAAATGATCTTTCTTTTGTTTGTGAAAACGCTGCATGTCCACAAAGTTTGGAATCACCTCAATTTCGTTAGTTACTTTAAACGTTCTGAGCGTTTCTTGTTTCAAGTCCTCTGAAACAGAAGTTACGCCGTCAGATTCATTGATACTAAAAGTAACTACAGGCTTATAAGTTCTGTCTTTCCCTACCACCGTAATATCTGTGCCATGCAAGGTGGTAATCACAGGTATCTCAATACCTTCGGTTTTCAAAATTTGTTTAGCCAGAAAAGCTGATGTAGCATGTGGAATGGCATAGTGAACGTGCAATAAATCAAGTTTTTCGTACTTCACCACATCAACCATCTTACCTGCCAATGCAGACTCGTAAGGTGCGTATTGAAACAAAGGATATGAAGAAATATCTACTTCGTGATAGAAAAGGTTCTCATTGAAAAAGTCGAGCCTGATAGGCTGAGTATAGGTTATAAAATGTACCTGATGACCGTTTTGAGCTAATTCCTTTCCAAGTTCAGTAGCTACTACGCCGCTACCACCAAAAGTAGGATAGCACACAATTCCAATTTTCATTTGTCTCCGTTTTGCTGCGAGTAATATGATAGATCACCATTTAAACACTTTTGTGATTTAAATAATTTCAAAGAATTTCACGAACTGTCGTAAGAATTGAGGTGTTCATCGTTTAATTTGAAAAGAATCATCAGAAGGTCATGCTACTAATTCGGAAATTTTTCAGTCTGATACGCTGGCAAAACCTCGTAATCATACTACTAACGCAATACTCTGCAAGAGTTTTTCTTGTTGGAAAAGGAACCTCCGTTTGGGCTTCCATTCTGGATAAGCAGCAGTTTCTAATTTCTTTGAGTACTATTTTGGTAGCTGCTTCTGGTTATATCATCAATGATTATTTTGATGTAAAAATAGATCAGGTCAATAAACCTCATGAAGTGGTCATTGGTAGATTCATAAAAAGAAGGCATGCAATGTTTATGCATCAACTTCTGAATGTTTCTGCTGCTGTTATTTCTTTTACACTTGGATGGAAAGTCTTTGTCGTGAATATACTTGCGATGACCCTACTTTGGTTTTATGCTAGTATTTTCAAAAAACAGCCCTTCATTGGCAATTTTATGGTAGCGGGTTTGACCGGGGCTTCTTTAGTGGTTATGGCCGTTTATTATACTGAAAATGATCTGCTCATAAATATTTATGCCGTTTTTGCCTTTGGCATTACCATGATCAGAGAAATAATAAAAGATATTGAAGATATAAGAGGGGATAAAAAGTACGGAAGTTCTACTCTACCTATTCTTCTTGGAATCAGAAAAACAAAAGTGCTTCTTTTTGTCTTTATGTCTCTTTTTATTGTGGTGGTTGCCTTTATGGGAGTGGCTTTAAAAAACAATAAGTTGTCTTTGGCCTTTCTTCTTTTGGGCGTTCCCTTTATTTATTTGGCATTTCGACTTTACTTTGCCGACAGAAAGCAACATTTTGCTCAGCTGAGTTTATGGTCTAAAGTGATCATGATACTCGGTATACTGAGTATGGTGTTTGTTTGAGATCTGCCAGTGCAATTCTCAATTTTTCAAATCAAATTCTTTTAAAAGCAATGTCAAAAAAAAAGGTAGCAATTTTTGCTTCTGGGGGCGGATCTAATGCAGAAAGTATCGTTAACTATTTTCAGGATCATGAAAAAATTGACATTACGCTCTTCTTGACAAATAATGCTGATGCCGGTGTTATAGGCCGTGGCAAAAAATTGAATATTCCTACTTTGGTTTTTTCAAAGAAGAATTTTGCACATTCAGATGTCGTGGTTCAATTGCTGAAAAACCAACAAATAGATTTCATTGTATTAGCTGGATTCCTCTGGCTGATTCCCGAATCACTGATTAAAGCTTTTCCGGGCAAGATTATTAACATACACCCGGCTTTGCTGCCCAAATATGGCGGGAAAGGCATGTGGGGACATCATGTACATGAGGCAGTAGTGGCCAATAAAGAGAAGGAAAGCGGCATCACTATTCACTTTGTGAATCAGAATTATGATGAAGGTGAAATCATTTTTCAGAAGTCATGTGCAATAGAAGAAACTGATAATCCTGAAGAAGTGGCTGCCAAAGTGCTTAATCTAGAGCATTATCATTTCCCAAGGGTCATAGAGCAGTGTCTTACTAATTAAAAAAGGCCACCAAAACTCTTGACAGCCTCTTTTGCTTATGTTCGTTTGTATCTATTAATACTCGTGAGGAAGTTCAATATCCACCTTTTCATTCCAAGGCAACCCATGAATATTCAGTTTCTCCATAAATGGATCAGGATTCAACTCCTCGCAGTTAAATACTCCTGGTTTCATCCACTCTTCATTAGTCAGCATTAGCATGGCACCGATCATGGCTGGCACACCTGTAGTGTAAGAAACTGCCTGAGACTTCACTTCTTTATAGGCCTCTGCATGATCGCAATTATTCCATACATAATAGGTTCTGTCTTTGCCGTCCTTGATACCTTTTATCTGGCAACCAATTGAAGTTTGTCCTGTATAATTCTCACCCAAAGAATCTGGTGGCGGAAGCACCGCTTTCAGAAATTCAAGAGGCACAATCTCTTGCCCTTGGAATTTGATAGGTGCAATACTGGTCATGCCCACATTCTCCAATACCTGAAGGTGTGTGATATACGCCTGCCCGAAAGTCATCCAGAAGCGAGCTCTTTTTAAAGTCGGGAAATTTTTAACCAGAGATTCTAATTCTTCGTGATATAAAACATACGACTCCTTTTCTCCGATGTTCGGATAATCAATAGGCTTATGAATACTCATGGCTTCTATTTCTTTCCATTCACCATTTTCCCAATAGCGACCAGGCTGAGTGATTTCACGAATATTTATCTCAGGATTGAAGTTTGTAGCAAAAGCCTTTCCATGATCTCCGGCATTACAATCGATGATATCCAGATAATGCATCTCATCAAAATAATGTTTGTTAGCATACGAAGTAAAAACTTGTGTAACTCCAGGATCAAAACCACAACCCAATAAAGCCATTAGTCCAGCATCTTTGAACCTATCCTGATATGCCCATTGCCAGCTGTATTCAAACTTGGCTACATCTTTCGGCTCATAATTCGCCGTATCTAAATAGTGAACTCCAGTCTCCAAACAAGCGTCCATTATGGTTAGATCCTGATAAGGTAAAGCCACGTTGATAACCATTTTGGGCCCGAAACTCTTAATGAGCTCTACTAGCTCAGGAACATTGTCGGCGTCAACCCCGGCAGTTTTTATAGAAACGCCATGCATTTCCTTAATATCTGCGGCGATTTTATCGCATTTAGACTTGGTTCTTGAAGCCAACATGATGCCGGTAAATACATCACTGTTCAAGGCACATTTGTGAGCTACTACGGTACCTACACCACCTGCACCTATGATCAATACTTTTGACATTTTTATCTATTGTTGTTGTTAAAGACACCTTTCTTTCAAAAAGATGCTGGAAGTTCAATCCTGTTTTAAATTCTTTGCAAAGAAAAAGGAAATTTGGGAATGTTCTTAAAACTAAGCACTCAGTTTGTTAAGATAGCACTTATAAATTTCTTTGAAAGGAGATATTGAAGCAATTACAGTCTTCATAAAAAAAGAAATGTGTTTGACTTGTTTAAAACAATATCTCTAAAGAGTCGAAGCATCTGGAAAGGAATAGTTTATTTTGCAAGATTTCTCCCCAAAAAGGTAGAATCTTAATCCAAAAACCTCTTCAATTTTACGAAAATACTATGTCTGTACTTCGCCTGAGTTTACCCACCGACCCTAGATGGGTGAATATTGTAGAGCAAAATATTGAAGAGATTCTCTCAGATCATGCCTGGTGTGAACAGAAGGCCGCCACCAATGCCATTACCATTGTCACAAACAATTCGGAATATCCTGATTTGGTGACTGATCTATTGGCACTGGCCAAAGAAGAAATAGAACATTTTCAGATGGTGCATGAAATTATCAAAAAGAAAGGGCTAACACTGGCCAGGGAGCGAAAGGATCATTACGTGGGTGAGCTGGCTCAATACATGAAAAGGAGCTCTGACGGCACCCGAGTTTCAGGTTTGGTAGAAAGACTATTATTCTCGGCAATGATAGAAGCCCGAAGCTGCGAAAGATTCAAAGTCCTTTCTGAGAATATTGAAGACCCGGAATTGGCAAAGTTCTACAGAGAATTAATGGAAAGCGAAGCCGGGCATTATACTACTTTTATCACTTTTGCCCGTAAATATGGTAAAGGCATAGATGTAGAAAAACGCTGGAGAGAATGGCTGGCCTTTGAAGCGGAAATTATCGCTAATTATGGCAAAGGGGAGACGATTCATGGGTAGAGATTCCAGACGGTAAATTCGATTGGAAAAGACTTATCTGTA
Organism: Cytophagales bacterium; assembly: GCA_024742395.1. Lineage (GTDB taxonomy): Bacteria > Bacteroidota > Bacteroidia > Cytophagales > Spirosomataceae > Jiulongibacter. The sequence continues at coordinate 23,855 of JANSYO010000051.1, read as the reverse complement.
AACATTACCGATGTTACAAAACCAAGAATCCATGAGCAATTGCCCACGGATTCTGTAGTTTCATGAAATTAATGTTCTTTAAACCACACTCAAATCCAAGGGCAATTTCCGATGTCTTTGACCTGTCAGGTTAAAAATTGCATTTCCAAGTGCTGGGGCAATTGGCGGTAAGCCCGGCTCTCCAACTCCACCTGGTTTTTCTAAGTTATCAATTATATGTACCTCCACTTTGGGCATTTCAGCCATACGCATGAATTGATAATCATGGAAATTACTTTGATCACATTTACCATTAGAAAAGGTAATTCCACCTTTTACTGCAGCGGAGATTCCCATCACTATGTTTCCTTCAGTTTGTGCTTTAACATGATCAGGGTTTACATATTGTCCACAGTCTATCACTGAAGTGACTTTCACAATCTTAATTCCGTCTTCAGTATTGGCTACCTCTACAGCCGCTGCACTCATGGTTTCAAATGAACGAAACATGGCGATACCCCGAGCGTTGCCTTCGGCCATTTTCGGAGCCCTTTGTAAAGCCAACTCAAGCGTTTCCAATACTTTTAAATCTCTGTTGTTTCCTTTTAACAGTTCTCTTCTTACTTCTATGGGATCCTTACCGGCTTTATGTGCCATTTCATCAATGAAACACTCTTGTCCCCAGCCAAAATTAGAAGCATACACTGAACGCCACCATAGTATCGGAATTGGTGTTTTGACGCGACTGTAAGTCACTTTATGTACGGGGAAATTGTATTTATGATTTTCTTTGCTGAGTTCGCCACCTAACCAGTTATCCGCTTGGTAAGGCATTAAAGCCCCCCAGTGCTGGCCCTGTATAGACTCTCCTATGGCCTGATGGCTCAAAGCCGCCAAACTATTTCCTCTCCCTATTACACCCTGCATTTTACTTAGCATGGCTGGTCTGTAGGGACCCTGGCTCATATCTTCTTCTCTAGACCAGATCAGCTTCACAGGTGCATCCATTTGTTTAGAAAGGTCAATGGCCTCTTTCATGAAATTCATGAAGGCCTTTCTGCCGAAAGACCCACCTAAAAGCATGGCGTGAATTTTAATTTTATCCGGGGCAACACCTAACAACTGAGCAGTTTCGCTCAATGCTCCGTCTGGCCCTTGTATTGGAGCCCAGACATCTACTGTTCCGTCAGATTTAACATGTGCCGTAGCATTTACCGGTTCTATAGCTGCATGCGATAAGAAAGGCGTTTCGTAAATAGCTTCCAGTTTATTTTCAGAGGCATTGTAAAAAGCATTAAAGTCTCCATCTTCCTCATATCTTACCCCCTCCTTTTCGGCCGCCAGGTACATATCTTTTGTGTACTTTTCTGAATTTAGATTCTCGGCTAAATCACCGTTATCCCAGATGATCTTTAATAATCTGCTGGCCTTTAGAGCACTCCAATAATTATCGGCAACAACCGCTACCGCTTCTGTATTTCCTCCCGGATAGTAGGCAGTGGTTTTCACCACTCGTCTCACACCTCTTATTTTTATGGCTTCGCTATCATCAATGGTTTTGATTTTGCCCTGAACGGAAGGTGGATGTACCGTAGCCGCGTATAGCATTCCTGGTACTTCTACATCAATTCCGAAAACCGCCGTTCCTGTCACTCTACTAGGTACATCTAATCTTTTATGGTATTTACCCAGATATCTGTAATTTTTTGGATCTTTCAGCACGGGGTTTTGAGGGATTTCTAAATTAGAAGCTTCCTCTGCCAGTTCTCCATAACCAAAACTTTTATCAGAATTTTTAAGATAGACCCGGGCATTTTCTGCGTAACATTGATCTATAGATACACGCCATCTTTTAGCTGCGGTTTCTATCAACATCTGTTTAGCTGCAGCACCCGTTCTCCTTAAATTATCCCATAGCCCTCTCACTGTACTACTACCTCCAGACTGCTGGGCCCCATATTTTTCTTTACCATCTGACTGCACCAGCTGAACCGATTTCAAGTCAACTTCCAGTTCCTCTGCAAGAATTGACGGCACAGCCTGAGTTGAGCCCTGACCCATATCCGGTCGGCTATTCACCAAAGTAATGGTGCCATCTGTGGCAATTATTATGAAAGGGTTTATCTCTAATTCTAAAACCTTAGCCGCTATTTTCTTTACGGGTTCCGCATGTCCTGCTACGTTTATGCCCAGCACCAATCCTAAACCGCCAAGTGAAGATAATTTTATAAAATCTCTACGTGTATTTTTCGTTTGCATGTTTTTTTTAAGGTTTGGGTGATTAACGTTTTCCTAGATCTTCTTCCGCTGTTTGTCCTGCGGCTCTATGAATAGCCTTTCTAATTCTGTCGTACGTACCACAACGACAGAGATTACCAATCATGTAGGCATCTATGTCCTCATCTGTTGGATTCGGATTTTCAGCCAACATTGCCACAGCTGACATAATTTGCCCGCTCTGACAGTAGCCACATTGAGGAACTTGCTCTTCTACCCAGGCTTCTTGTACCGCCGAAAGAGTTTCAGGTGTTCCAATTCCTTCAATAGTGGTAATCTTTTGTTTCTTTGAAAGTGTGCCAATTGGTAACTGACAACTTCTTACAGCCACTCCATCTAAATGTACTGTACACGCTCCGCACTGAGCTATTCCACAACCATATTTGGTGCCCTTAAGGCCCACGTAATCTCTGATAGCCCATAAAAGGGGCATGTCTTCCTCCGCTTCAAACTTATACGATTGATTGTTAATGGTCAGGTTAATCTTTGCCATAGTTTTTAGGTTAATTCTTACTGGTAATCAAATATACAATAAATAGAAGACGCTTAAAACTTGAATCTATTGCACCCATCTTTTATTGACCAATGGGCACCTTTAATTGATGAATGAAAAAAAAGGGAAATTTAAACTGAATAAACTTCCCTTTTGCTTTACCTCTAAATTAATGAATTAAGAATCTTCTAAAACATAAAAAGTCTTACTCTATTCTCGCTGAAATGCTATCTAATCTTAATTGAAGCCTTGCTCTGGCCGGATTCACTATTGAATCTATTTGAAGGCTATCAGGGAACATCATTAATGAATCAGGCGGTGCTACATAAATGTAGCAATCTTTCAGATCATAGTCCTCTGGTTTAGGAAACTTAGCCTTTTTATGATTGATGTCTTTTGCTGCGTAAACGTCTTTCATATACTCTCCGAAAATTGGCAGGGCGGCTCTCCCACCTTGTCCGTAAGCTCCGGTAAAATGTATTCTAAAATCTTCACAACCTACCCAAACTCCCGTAACCAGCTCGGCGGTTACTCCCATAAACCATCCGTCCCGGTAGTCGTTTGTAGTACCCGTCTTACCTCCTATCTCGTTTCCGTCTACAATACCGTAATTCCAAAGCCTTCGTGAGGTTCCGCCGCTTTCTTTGACACCTCCCTGCAGCAGATAAGACATTTCGTAAGCTTTATGCGGACTAAGGACTTGCTTCTTTTCGCCTTCCGCTTTAAACACTTCATTGCCTTCCTGATCTATGATTTTCTCTATAAAAATCAATTCTCCACTTTTGCCGAGATTTGTAAAAGGTACATAGGCGGTTGTTAGCTCTTGCAAACTAATGCTGCTACTTCCCAATGCCAGGGTTAAATCCGGTTCAAGTTTTGATGTAATTCCCAGTTTATTTGCCACCTCAATTACTTTATTTACTCCTACATCTTGCAGAATTCGGATAGCCACTGAATTTACACTTTGTCCTAAGGCTACGCGTAGAGGCATTGGAGCATAGGTATACGTATGGCTTGAGTTTTTTGGCTCCCATGTAGTTCCATTACTATTCTTAAAAGTAAAGGGCTCATCCACTATTGTGGTACATTTCTCATAGCCATTCTCTAAGGCCGCAGCATAAACAATAGGCTTAAAGGCACTTCCTACCTGACGTTTACTTTGTGAAACATGGTCATATTTGAAGTAATCGAAATTAGAACCACCTACCCAGGCTTTTACACGCATATCCCTTGGATCAATACTCAACAGACCAGCTTGTAAAAATTGATTCATGTATTTGATGGAATCAATAGTTGAAATAGTGACAGTCTTTTCACCTTTATGGGTCAGTATTTTTGTAGTGTGCTTTTCAGACAATTTCTCTTGAATTTCATCTTCTTCTAGCCCCTTTGCTTTTAAAGCCTTATAGGCAGAAGACTCTTGAACTATTTTTTTCAAAAGCCTTTGAGTTGGTGTAACTGAATCTTTCTTTGCAGCCTTTCTTTCAGCATCAATTTTTTTATCAATCCAATATTTGTAGCTCCCTTGCTCTGCATTCAGAATCTGCTGTAACTCATTTAAATGATCATCAACAGCCTTTTCTGCAAAAGTCTGCATTCTGGAGTCAAGAGTGGTGTAAATTTTTAAACCATCAACATAAAGATTGTAGTTGTTTTCATCGCACCATTTTTCAACCAGTGGTCTCAGCATTTCTCTGAAATAGGGTGCTTCTGAAGTTTCCTTCGCTATCTCTGTAATTTTTAAGCCCAGTGGCTGCTTCACAGCGGCATTGTACTGAACTGAATCTATTTTCTTGTAATTAAGCATTTGGCTCAATACTACATTTCTTCGCTCAAGGGCCCTTTCAGGGTTTCTGATTGGATTGTAATAGCTTGTTCCTTTTAGTCCTCCTATTAACAGGGCAGACTCGTGCAATTCTAAGTCAATCGGAGCTTTAGAAAAATAATGACGACTAGCTCTTTCTATTCCAAAGGTGTTGTCCCCAAAATCGACAACATTTAAATACAAGGTAAGTAGCTCATCTTTAGTAAAAAATATATCCATTTTTACGGCTACATCCCATTCTTTCAGTTTTGCTATAATGGTTTTGATTACAGGAATCTTACCCAATAAACCCTGTGATTTTTTCCTTCTGGTTTTATAAAGATTTTTAACCAGCTGCTGATTTATAGTACTGGCTCCACGTTTATCGCCCGAAATGGTAGACACCATTGCCCCGGTTAAAGACACGAAATCGAGTCCATGATGATCATAAAAGCGAACATCTTCCGTGGCTATCAAAGCAGAAACGGTAAGTGAGTCTATTTCATCAAGATCCACAGGATTTCTTCTTTCCAGAAAGAAGGTACCTAACAGCTTTTCATCGCTTGAGTAAATCTCTGAAGGTACATTGAGCTTAGGGTTTTGAGCTTCTTTTAGAGTAGGCATATCGCCAAAAAGCCAAAACAAATTCATTTCTAGTGCAACAAAAAACACGAAAACACTCACAATAAAGAACTTAAGCAAAAGAAGTACCTTCTTAAATGGTCCTGAACTTTTAAACTGAGCCCGATCAAAGAATACCTTCTTTAAAAAGAAAGATATTTTTTCGCGTACAGCCATCACTTCCTCCTTTTGAAGAAGAGATTTGATCTTATTTTGTATGTCAGACAATTTCAAACTAACTACTGATTAGTGGTTTACTAAAACCGAAACATTTCGGGGATAAAGCTATCTACATTTTTGAAAAAATACGATTTACAGAACTTTTAGTTTATTAAATCACTCATTTTATTGCTTTGTTTACCTTTGCCACGCAAATAATAAAAAACATGACTGCAGACTTCAGAAGTGATACTATTACTCTACCAACTAAAGGTATGAAGGAGGCCATGCTTGAAGCTCCATTAGGGGATGATGTGTTTGGTGATGACCCATCTGTAAATGCTCTTGAAGAGAAAGTTTCAGCACTTTTTGGAACTGAGGACGCTCTTTTTACGACTTCAGGCACTATGGCAAATCAATTGGCTCTTAAATGCCATACGCAACCGGGTGATGAGATTATTTGTGATGAAAAATCACATATCTATTTATACGAAGCCGGAGGGATTGCTTCTAATGCACATTGTTCTGTCAAATTAATCCACGGAGATAGTGGAAGAATTAATGCCGAGCAAGTGAAGGATTCGCTCAAAGCAGAAGACATACATTTTGCTATGCCTAAAGTGGTTTCTTTAGAAAACACCATGAATAAAGGAGGCGGAGTCTGTTATGATTACAAAGAAATTGAGGCGATAAAATCTGTTTGTGATCAGAATAAACTTAAACTTCACCTTGATGGTGCCAGACTTTTCAATGCTCTGGCCGTGACCAAAGAAACACCCTTGGATTACGGAAAAGTTTTTGATTCTATATCCATCTGTCTATCAAAAGGATTGGGTGCTCCGGTGGGTTCGGTTTTATTAGGAATGAGAGACTTTATCAAAAAAGCCCGAAAACAGCGAAAAGCCTGGGGTGGTGGCTGGAGGCAGGCTGGTATGCTGGCCGCAGCAGGTTCTTATGCTCTCGATCACCATGTAGAGCGTTTGAAGGAAGACCACCTGAAAGCCATTCAAATTGGAGAGATTCTTCAGAATCAATGGTATGTTAAAAGTATTTACCCAATTCAGACAAACATTGTGATTTTTGAGCTGCCACATAGTATTTTAGCGACCGATTTCGTTAATGAGCTTGAAAAACATGGCGTGCGTACAGTGACTTTTGGTAAACATCTGGTTCGCTTTGTTACTCATCTCGATATTATTGAAGATCATATTTCATTGACTAAAAAGGCTTTAGAGGCCATTAAATTTGCGTAAGCCTCTTTTTCTTCTTCTTTTTTTGCCTCAGCTACTATTGGCTCAGTATACATACAATAATAGCCTAAAGGTGAATACTACAGGTGCGGTAACGAAAATTGCTTCGCTTCAATACGAGCGAATGCTGAACTCGAACCTATCCTTTAATAATACTTTTTTCTACAGACCAAAAACCGGTATTCCATTAGGAACTCAGCTAGACAAAATAGCAAAGAAGCATGGTGTGGGCGTAACGGGAGTTGATTTTGAATACATATTTGTAGATCAGTCTCAAATAGGAGTTTGGGGCTATTCTCCTGAGCTTCGTTATTACTTTGGTAAGAAAAAAGGCCGTGCTTTCATTGGTTTTTTTGGCCAATACGAGAATTTCGATGCTACCATACCAGCTTCGCTTGAAGCCAGATATCAGGATCAATACATTGAATTATCAAAAGTGCCTATCAATTTTGATATAAGAACTTTATCCGGGGGATTGTTAATTGGAAAACAATTTCGTTTTGGAGAAAGAATAGCTCTTGATTTTGTGATATTCGGCCCTCATTTGGGCAAAGGAAATACGGTCTATGCCTATGTAGAACAAAGCCTTCTATCAAGACTTGATGAGAGTGAAAAGGCATACCTCGAAGGAAAAATCATTGATCGATTCAAACTTAGCACAGAGTACTATGATGTTACAGTTGGGGATGAAAAGGCCGAAATCACAGCCTTTAAGAAAGTGCCATATTTTGGTGTAAGGGCCCTTGGGCTTAACCTTGGATTCTATTTCTAGTTACTCTTTTTTATCAAGTCAGTCCTGACAGTCCAATTAAGCCTATTCCCTTCTATTGAAAATTTGTTTCCTGCTTTCTCATAGGATATATGGATTGCCGATAAACCAGATATTCCCTTCGTGCGAATATTGGTTATTATATCCAAACAAATGTCAATAGCCAAACGAATTGCAATTGTAGGTCTCGGCCCCAGAGGACTCAGTGCTCTGGAAAACCTTATGATTGAGAGTCAAAGGTCCGGAATCCTAAATCAGATAGACTTGATTCTTTTTGAAGAAAGCCCGCATTTGGGCAATGGACCGGTTTATGCCATTGATCAGCCTGAAAGTAACTGGATCAACATTACAGAACGCATTTTGGTGCTAGACAAAAGACCGGAGATCACTTTCGCTAATTACATTGTTCCGGAATTCCCTTCTTATCATGAATGGGCTGGCATAAGGCCCTCTGATATCTCAGAAAATGAACCTGATACATTTCCTCCCCGAGCCAAGGTAGGGAAATACTTGAATGAACGATTCCATTCCCTATTTGATGCTATTCAGCCTGGCGAGAAACTCCAATTAATAAATGAGCGAGTACAAAAAATACAAGTTAAAAGTCAAACTACCTTAAAGATTAAGCTGATCTCAGGAAAAGTATTTGAAGCCAATGAAGTTTTATTAGCCATTGGCCATCAACCTACATTTGACGATGAGCAAATAAAAGAATGGCATAATTTCTTTCAGAACAATCCGGCTGTTCATCTATTTAAAGAGCCTTACCCGGTCGAAGGTATTCTCATGAATCCTTTATTAGAAAAAAAATGCTCGGTAGCCATAAGAGGTTTCGGATTGGCTATGATGGATGTGGTACGGGCAATTGCTTTGCAATTCGGTGAATTTAATTCCAGAAACAAGCAGTTGAGCTATGTCAAAACAAGCGACATCAAAATAGTTATATATCCTTTTTCTCTAGACGGATTACCAATGTCTCCAAAACCTCTCAATAAAGCTATTGACAATTCTTTCAAGCCCTCAAAGGAGCAAAAAAGAAGATTTGCTGAGCTTATTGGGGATAAAAATATACAGGAACAAGCCGGTAGTACTGATTTCTTAATTCAGGCCATCAGTCCAATTGTTGCAGATATTTATTTGAAAATTCATAATAATCATGAGAGTCTGACGCCTGAAGATGTTCAGGATGTTGTGGCTAACTGGTTAAAAGACGAATCTTATAAGCATGAACTTCTAACCTCTTCTTCTCTTTCTGCCAAAGAAATGATGATTCAATATGTCAGAATGGCCACTGCTGAATTGAAAACAAACTTAAATTACTGTTTGGGTCAGGTTTGGAGAAATTGCCAACCGATTTTATATAAAGAATTATCTTATAATGAATGCTCTGAGGAAGTCCTGGCCGAGCTAATAAAGCTAGATGAAAGAATTAAACGCTATTCCTATGGCCCACCTGTAGAAAGCATTCAGCAATTACTGGCTTTATCGGAGGCAGGAATAATTGACCTGGGTTTTGTAAATAATCCTGATATCGAAATAAATAAGGATGGATGGCTACTCAAAAAGAACATTAAACAATCTTCTGTTTCTTTGATGATTGATTCTGTTTTGGATTCTCCCAAATTGAAAAAGATTGACTCTTCTATTATCAAAGAATTACTTAATGACGAACTCATTGAGCCTATTCATAGCAAACTTGGCGTTTTAACCAATGAAGAGGGGATCGTTTTATCTTCAGAGAATAAAGAAATTCTTCCTATTGCAATTTTAGGAAGACTGGCAAAAGGTACTCTTATTGGAGTAGATGCCATTCTTGAATGTTTTGGAGACAGGCCAAATAAATGGGCAAAAGGTGTAATAAAAAGGCTATGAATTCCAGACTAAAATGAATGAATTTCTCTGACAAAAGCACGTGCATACCAAAAGAAAGACTTAAGTTTGGAAGCACCCCTAACCGAAGCAGGTTTCCTGTTTTGTTATTAGAAATCAACTTGCTGGGCTGCAATTACACTTTCATCAAAACAAACTAACTGTGGAACCCTTAAGTATATTCGATATATTTAAAATAGGCGTAGGTCCATCCAGTTCTCATACTTTAGGGCCCTGGAAAGCTGCATTGCATTTTAAGTCTATTTGCGAAAAAAGGGAAATCAATAAAATACAAGTCCATCTTTATGGCTCACTTTCCAAAACGGGAAGAGGGCATGCTACCGACAAGGCTATTTTACTAGGTCTTTTAGGAACTCAACCGGAAACAATAGATACCGGCATCATTCCCACTTTATTGGAAAATGTCAGGTCTCAGGGTGGCTTAAACATTTCAGGAAGACACCTTTATTTTGAGATCAAAACAGACATAATTTTTGAGAGATTTGAGCATGAAAGGCATCCTAATACTTTAAAGTTCGTAGCCTATAAAGATGAATTAAAAGTGGCAGAAGAGCTTTATGCCTCAGTAGGTGGAGGATTTATAGAAAGGAACAGTGAGGTGGATTCAGATCAAGAACTTATTAATCTCCCTTATCCTATTGAAAACGGTAAAGAGTTAATAGAATATACAGAGAAAAATCAATGTAAAATTTCAGACATCGTCAAGCAGAATGAATTGGCTTTCAGATCTAAAGAAGATATAAAAAGAAAAACAGAAGAGCTGATAGAAACCATGTTAGAATGCGTTTATCAAGGTTGTACTATCGAAGGTATTCTGCCCGGAGGACTTAATGTGGCAAGGCGAGCCAAAAATTTGTGTACACGGTTAACAGGGCAAGATGTATTTAGCTCACGAAGCGAATGGCTGAAAATAGTAGACGAAAAACCAAAGAGTTTTAATGCTGTCAACAACTGGGTAAGTTGCTTTGCATTAGCTGTTAATGAGCAAAATGCGTCCATGAACAGAGTGGTTACCTCACCCACTAATGGTGCAGCTGGAGTTATCCCTGCCGTCATGCTTTATTATCTCCTCTTTTGTGAAAACTCATCTGTCAGCCACTTTCCCAACTTTTTATATACAGCTGGCGAAGTAGGCTGCCTGTTTAAAAAAGGAGCTACCATCTCTGCAGCCGTAGGCGGCTGCCAAGCCGAAATTGGAGTCTCTTCTTCCATGGCCGCAGCCGGCCTCACTGAACTATTGGGAGGCACCCCTGAACAATGCCTGATGGCGGCAGAAATTGCCATGGAACATCATTTAGGCTTAACATGCGACCCCGTGGGTGGCTTGGTTCAAATCCCCTGCATAGAAAGAAATGCCATGGGAGCCATCAAGGCCATTACGGCCTCAAACCTTGCCCTGCACAGTGACTCAGAAAAAGCGATTGTAAAACTAGATACGGTCATTAAAACCATGTGGGACACGGCCCTGGAAATGAATCATAAGTATAAAGAAACGTCCGAAGGCGGCCTGGCCATTCATCTGGCTGTTATAAACCCTAACTGCTAATGAGTATTCTATAATTCAAAAACGACTTCCTTCATTGGTAGTCTTACCCTCTCGCTTAGAATACCTTCTGGCAGTCCTTTGCCACAGCCAATGATCATGCAAATCTCCGCCCCTTTAGGGAGGTCAATTATTTTGGCTGCCCATTGCTCGTCAAAACCTTCCATTGGACAGGTATCGTAACCTTCATTTTTCATAGACAGCATAAAAGTTTGAGCCGCAATTCCCAATGATTTATGACAAACTACACGTATATCGTCTTTTGTGCTCCATCGCATAATTGGCTTACCGGTGAGTGTATACCAGAGGGCTATCCCCTTCCTAAACAGCGTCTTTAGTCCAAAAGGCCAGCTTCCGTAAAATAAAGGCATAACCGTTTGGTAATAGTATTGTCCACGCTTTTCCAGCTTGCTCATGTTTGCCGGGTCTTTCACATTTTTCATAATCTGCTTGAGATTCCAGGAAGCTCTTTTTTCCCAGAGATCTGGCCTGCAAACAAATACCACCATTTCTGAAGCCGTTCTGGCGGCTCCTTGACCCATACAGGCCTTGGTCATTGCTTCCAGTTTATTGGCCGACTTAATTCTGTAAAACTCCCAGGTTTGCATATTTGAACTATTCGGAGAAAGAACAGTCAACTCCAAAGCCCGGGTAACAGCTTGGTGATCAAAATTGTACTTTTCGTCAAATCGCCTGACTGAGCGTCTGGCATGAACGAGTTCGCTAAAGGTCATTGATGAAAGGGTTTTAATACCTAATTTTAACAAATATAAACTCATTTAGACTTCTTCGTCACATTAGCGTTAAATAGAAAAAACAGATTACCACAATTAAACCCTCATGATCAGAATAGAAAAAGAAGACGATGGTAAAAAAGGTCGTTTTGTACTGTATGCTAACGAAAAGGTCGGTGGTGAAATGACATTCACCTGGGCCGGACCAACGAAATTTATTATTGACCATACGGGCGTAGAAGATGAATTTGCGGGAAAAGGTTTTGGGAAGAAATTGGTTATGGCCGCTGTGGAGTTTGCAAGAGAAAAGAACCTGAAGATTATGCCTTTATGTCCGTTTGCGAAAAAAGTTTTTGATAAAGATGAAAGCCTCCAAGATGTACGCTTTTAAAAACTTCTTTAGAAGATGAGAATTCTCAATATTCATTCACGAATTATTGCTCAACCAAAAAATGAGCTTGAGATTCTCTTTTCTTCACTTTCTTCAAAAAATGATAAAATTTGGCCCAAAAACCACTGGCCTCGTTTGAAATTTAAAGATGGTTTAAAAGTAGGAGCTAAAGGTGGACATGGTGCCATTCGTTATACAATTGAGATTTTTAACCCGGGGGAAATAATACAATTTAGATTTGATAAACCTCAAGGATTTAACGGAGTTCATAGGTTTGAAATCATTGAGCTCGACTCTCAGAATTCCTTCCTCAAACACAGAATTGATATGAAAACAAACCTGAGAGCTTCCTTGATTTGGTACATCGCTATCAAATGGTTACACGATGCTCTTATTGAAGATTTACTGGACAGAGTTGAAAATCATTATAACAATAGTAAGAAAAGGACGAAATGGAGCCTCTGGGTGAAATTTTTGAGGAAAATCCTGGGTTAGCTATTGCATGATTGAAATTATAAAAGCTCGTCTTGAACATGCCGATACTATTACTAAGATAGGTAAAGAATCCTTCCTACTTGCTCATGGACATAGTGCCAGTAAAAAAGACATAGCTGCTTATCTGGAGCGTTCATACACCGAAAATGCTCTAAAAAAGGAATTGGAAAATGAAAATAATAATTACCACCTGATATTAAAGGAAGGTGAAGTGGCAGGCTTTTCAAACATCATTTTAAATCAAAAAAATCAGAATGTGATTGAGCAACCAATTGCTCTTTTAGATCGGCTTTATCTTTCTCCAGCATTTCATGGACAAAGCATGGGGAGGCTTCTCCTTCAGCATGGATTCGAATATGTCAAAGAGAATAATCAAAAAGGTATTTGGCTCGCCGTATGGATTGAAAATCATAGGGCCATTAGTTTTTATACAAAAAATGGCTTTAAAAAAGTAGGTAGTTATGATTTCAAAATCTCTGAAACTCATGCAAACCCAAACCACATAATGTATTGTTCTGTATAGGATTCCATATTATGCCCCAAACCTTTCAGCTAATATAAATTTCCAATCAACAAGAAAGAATTGAACTAAGTATTCGATTTTAATAGCTTTAATTCATTAAAAAATTAAAGCCCATGAAAGTACTGGTAGTAGGTGGTAACGGAGCAACAGGTAAGCAATTGATTGAACAATTAATTCAGAAAGGTCTTACAGTGAGAGCGATCGTACGTAAGACGGCTAAACTCCCTCAAAACTGGTTAAATGCAGAAAACATAGATCTTGTTTACCGGAATATTCTAGAGATTGATCAAAATGAATTAGCTGCACACCTTAAAGACTGTCAGGCAATAGCCTTAACACTCGGTCATAATTTGACCCTAAAGGGTATTTTTGGTCAACCTGCAAAACTTGTTACACAGGCACTTAGTAACCTAATAAAAGCCGCTGAAAAAAATGCAGTACCCATGAAAATAGTACTTATGAATACAGCAGGCAATAGGAATCCTGATATGGATAAAGGTCTAAGTTTCAATGAGAAATTAGCAACCGCAATAATCAGGGTATTGCTACCTCCTCATTCTGACAATGAACAGGCTGCAGAATTCCTTAGAAGTCAAATTGGATCAAAACATAAAAACATTAATTGGGTTATCGTAAGGCCCGACAGTTTAATAGATTCTGATGCGGTTACAGGCTATAAAGCCTACCCATCTCCTACGCGTAGTGCCATTTTTAATCCTGGAAAAGTAAGCCGTATCAATGTAGGTCATTTTATGGCTTCTTTGATCTCTGATGAACACCTATGGATCAAATGGATGGGACAAATGCCCGTTTTATACAATTCATAAAGTTTTGACTTTCAAGCTTTCACATGTAGTCTTCCCGTTTTGCATGCAAAAATCCTTATCTTAGAAAATTATTGAAAGCATGAAAACGAAAACAATTAGTATTTAAATATGAGGCCTACCAGGCTAAATTTTAAATACCCAATGAAACCATGGAAAAATCTTATCAAAACCTGGGGTACGTTCTGTTGCTCCTGATCCCTTTGACCTTTTTAGCCTTTTTTAAAAGCTATTTTGGTCAGTTTCCAAATTTTACGGATAACATTACCCCATATATACACCTCCATGCATTCATTGCCTCTGTCTGGATCCTAATGTTAATTATTCAGCCTATACTTATTCTTAAAAAGAAGAATGCTCTGCATCGCCAAATTGGTAAAGCGTCCTATGTTGTTTTTCCTTTATTGATTTTATCCTTTGTTCCACAAATTCTTAGAATTCTCGCCTCAGATTATTCAAAATTTGTTTTCTTCCCACTTTCTGACAGTATAGCACTCCTCCTTTTTTATGTGCTTGCCATTAAACACCGAAGACAAATGGCCAAGCATATGAGGTATATGATAGGTACTGCAATCGTTTTTCTTGGACCAACAATTGGCAGAATAGGACCTACCTTTTTGGGGTTATCAGAAAAACTAACACAAAACATTCAGTACTCCATCATCTACCTGCTTTTAGCCCTGCTTATTTTTCGGGATAGGAGAAATAATAAAAATTTCAGGCCCTACATAAACATACTTGGCGTTTGGATTTTGCATATGTTAATCTTCAACTTTCTCTTTTAATAACAGATCTGAAATTTTCAGGTAATTCCGAACTTTTTGACCCTTAATTAGATTTATACATTTATATATTTCAATGTATAAAACTACAAGGTTGGAATTAAAGCAAATAGAAAAAATCTCAAAGGCTCTGGCAGACGGAAATCGCTTAAAAATCCTTCAATACATGCAGCGTAATGAAGGAAAAATGGAGTGCGTAGAAACTTGTTCACTTTTGGACTTGGCTCAGCCTTCAATAAGTCATCATGTCAGAAAACTCGTGGAAGCAGACTTAATTTATCAGCATAAAGAGGGTCGGTTCTATCACTACACCTTGAATAAAGAAACCTGGGAGAAGTATCTTAATTCTCTTAATTCACTTTAAAGGCAAATTACCCTCAACACAAAATTCAAAAAGCTATGAGTAAATCAGTTAGCGAAAAAGATATTGCCTATTCTATCTTAGATCTGGCACTGGTACCCAAAGGAAAAACAATCAAAGAAACTTTTGATCATACCGTATTATTGGCTCAAAAAGCAGAGGAGTACGGGTACCATCGGATCTGGTATGCCGAACATCATAATACTGCAGCCATTGCCAGCAGCAGCCCTCCCCTTTTAATTGGATTGGTAGCACAACAAACCAAAAGCATAAGAGTAGGTTCAGGTGGCATTATGTTACCTAATCATTCTCCCTTAATTGTTTCAGAACAATTCGGTACTTTGGGAAACTTGTATCCAAATAGAGTTGATTTAGGGTTAGGCAGAGCTCCGGGAACTGACCAGGAAACAGCTCATGCCATAAGAGCCGGTTTTATGCAGGCCGCCCACTCTTTTCCGGAGGATATTGAGGCCATTCAGACTTACTTTTCAGATGACAACAGCCGAGCTAAAGTTAGAGCTCCTATTGCGGAGGGAGTGGAAGTTCCTATTTACATATTGGGCTCCAGTACAGATAGTGCACATTTAGCAGCTAAAAAGGGAATGCCTTATGCCTTTGCCAGTCATTTTGCTACCACAAAACTTTTCCAGGCATTAGATATTTATAGAAAGGAATTTAAACCTTCAGGTGCATTGCACAATCCGTATAGTATTGCTGGTGTGAATGTTTTTGTGGCAGAAACTGACGAAAAGGCTGAGAGAATGGCCAGCTCATTCCTAAAAATGATAATCGCTTTATTAACGGGTACTCGAAGAGATCACCTTGACGAACCTTCAGAACTCACTGTTGAATTAAAAGAAATGTGGGAACATCCGCAGGTTAAACAAATGGTGCAGTTTTCATTTATAGGCAGCAAAGAAACCGTTAAAACTCAAGTCAGGGAGTTCTTAAAACAGAGTAAGGTACAGGAACTTATCGCTGTTACGAATAGCCATAATCAGGAGGATCGAAGAGAATCTTACCGCCTTTTCTCTGAAATAATGAAGGAGCTAAACTCAGAAAAACAGCTAAGTAATGGATACGCCATATAAAAAGAGTGGTATTTAAAATGACTAGCAAGAAAAAGTGAGAGAATAGGACATATAAATATCTAAGGACTTTATAGTAGTTTTGCAGCAAATCTAACCTAAATAATGCAAACAAAAACTCTAAAACCGAGACGGCTATTTTTGCTTGACGGAATAGGAGCGTTTGTTTCGCTCATTTTTCTTGGGATTGTTTTAGTGAGATATCAGGAATTAATTGGTATGCCGATTCCTGCTTTAAGGATTCTCGCTATTTTCCCATTTCTTTTTATGATTTATGACACTATCTGCTATTTCAAAGCTAAATCACAGCCTGTCGTACTGCTTAAAGTTATTTCAGTCCTAAACCTTCTGTATGCTTTCTTTTCCATAACCTCAGTCTTTTTTTACTTTGATAAGATTACTTATTTGGGGCTCAACTACTTCAGTCTGGAGGTCATTCTTATCTTATTATTGGTGAACCTGGAATGGAAGACAGCTACTTCACTTGAAGCAGACAAAGCTCTTTCTGATTATCTAAAACAGCATGACCAGGGCTGACAATAACTCCGATTTTTGAAGTTAGATGTATTGTTTAATTTCTTTAAATCTGCGTTAAATTGTACATCATAAATATTTTCTTTTCGTCTGATAAGAAATTCAAGGATTTCGGGAATGGCTTATATCCAGTACCTGTTGGCAGAGAAGATTCTGGTTAATAATTCTCATTTAAGCGAAGTCAATCTCTTTTAAAATGATCTCAAGCAGGATACCAGACGTAATTTTTAAAAAGACAAAAACACAAAAATTTAAATGACTTTAGACGAAATCATCAACAAACTATCTGAGACTGCTGTAGAATATGGCCCTAAACTGATAGGAGCAGTAGCGGTATGGATTATTGGAAGCTGGATTATTGGAGTGTTAAGCAAAAGTTTCATGAAAATGCTTGACAAAAGAGATACGGACCCTTCTCTTAAACCCTTTCTAAAGGGACTGATAAATACTCTGCTAAAAGTTATGTTGGTCCTTAGTGTCCTGGGCACCATGGGTATCGAAATGACTTCTTTCATAGCTATTCTCGGAGCTGTGGGATTGGCCGTAGGTATGGCACTTTCAGGCACTCTACAGAATTTTGCGGGAGGCGTTATTATTTTAATTTTCAAGCCATTTAAAGTTGGAGATTTTATCAAAGCCCAGGGATACGCAGGAACAGTAAATGAAATTCAAATCTTCAATACCATATTGAAAACACCTGATAATGTTACTATCATTATCCCAAATGGTGAACTCTCCAATGCCTCACTTTCTAATTATTCACAAGAAGCACGAAGAAGAGTAGACTGGACATTTGGTATAGGATATGGAGACAAAGCCGCAAAAGCAGAAGCTGTCATACAAAGACTTTGCGACAATGATGCCCGTATACAAAAAGATCCCGCAGTTTTTATTGCTCTTTCAGAACTGGCAGACAGCTCTGTAAATTTTGTAGTTAGAGCTTGGGTAAACGCCGAAGACTATTGGGGCGTCTTCTTTGATATGAATAAGAAAGTCTATGAGGAGTTTGAAAAAGAAGGTTTGAATATTCCATACCCACAAATGGATGTACATTTACACCAGAATAATTAAGACTCATAGACTCAATTTGATACTTAAAGGAAGCTTCTTAATAGAGATGCTTCCTTTTTTTTTATAAACAACTTAATCACTACCACCACCAAAAGCTATGATCTCTCCTATTTTACCGAACATCTCATTCATGAAATCAATGCTGATCTGACTAGAATCAGGACTATCTCCCATCCTGACGATCACTAAGCCTTCTGAAGGAATGACAGATACCAATTGCCCGTTTTTCCCCATGCCTGAAAACATATCGCCAGGGCCATTTGGAGTTAACTCTCGTTTAAATACCGTTTGCAAGGTGGGTACCATTCCGGTGGACTTCCCATTAAGCCACCATAAATATCCATAAGCCTCATTTAAATTCTGAGACGTATTTACCATGTCATTGAAATATCCTTTATCTCTCATTATCTCCTCCCCTTGCCAGTCTCCTTTATTAAGCATTAATAAGCCAAATCTGGCCATTGCTCTGGCTGTTGAGAAATAAACGTGGTCATTATTGACATAACGCCAAAAGCCATCCATACCAATTTTGTCCCGTAAATTTTGGTTAAAATAGTTGTCAAAATCAGATTGAGTAGCCGCAGATATTACATGATCTAAAATAGTGTATGGCCCATTATGATACTCCCATCGAGTGCCGGCATCTGCTTTATATTGAAGACATGAAGGCTCAAAGCAATGAGAATCCGAAACAGAAACATCCAGGCCAGTGGTCATAGTGAGTTGATGTTTGACCGTAATTAAACTCTCTTTATCCACTGTCAATGCAGTCCAACTTTTACCTAAATATGCTGATGTTTTTTGGTTAATATCCAGAAAACCATTCTCCTGAGCTAAACCTACCGTAAACGCTGTAAGTGTCTTTCCAGCAGACGCCCAATACCAGACCGATTTTTCTCCGTATTCGGCTCCAAGAAGGTCTTTGTTAAAATATTCTTCCATGAGTATTTTACCGTCTTTTAAGATGATAAACGCTCTGGTATTATTTTCTTCCAAAAACTTACGCAAGTCCTTTGTCTTACTTTGCTCCAGATAGGAAGAATGTCTTTGCCATTCCTCGGTAGTTGGAAAATAGAGTTCAGCATCTGGCAGCTCTACACCCGGACCCGCTTGTTGACATGCTATACCAAGCGAACATAGGAGAATATGGAGAAGTAGTTTTTTCATACTCAAGAGATTACAAAATATTAGCCAATCTTGAGCACTAACGCATTTTCCTTGAAAAATTATATACTAACACTGAGACAGTCCACATTCTTCGTCAGGGTACTCCGTTTCAATAGTAACATGCTCTATTTTTAAATGATGCAGTTGCTGTCTGATTTTAGATTTTACTTCGGCAGCCATTGCCTCAGCCTCCAAAACGGCATGAACAGTCATTACATTATACTGGCCATCTATGGTCCAAAGATGCACATCATGGAGGTCAGAAACCCCTTCAACTTTTTTTAGTTCTTCTTTTATCTCTTCAGCATTTGCACCTTCGGGCGTACCCTGTAAAATGACTCTTGAAACACTCTTAAGGTTATTAAATACATTAAAAAGAATGTAAATCGTGATGCCAATTGAAAGTATGGGATCGATTATTTTCCAATGAAAAAAGTAAATCAAAATGCTTCCCACCAATACTGCCACCCAGCCCAGAACATCCTCCATCAAATGAAGCATGACAGCTTTTTCATTTAATGAATCTCCCTTTTTTAACTTTAGAACGGCTGCTCCGTTCACTACAATGCCTAAAAGAGCAAGAACCAGCATGCCTTTTGCGTTACTTTCCTCCGGGCTTAAGATTCTTGGAATAGCTTCAGAAAGCATATAAACAGAACCGACAACCAGCACAATTGAATTCACCATTGCTCCAATCAACGAAAACCGACCATAGCCATAGGTAAAGGTTTTATCTCTTCCCTGAGCAGATTTTTTTTTGAAAGTACCAAGCCAAACCAAGGGAAAGGCTATCGCCCAAATCATGAAGAGCATCTGAAAGGATGGCTACTGAATTTGTTAAGAAACCTCCTATTATTTCAATGATCGTAAAACTAATATTCAGCCAGAATGCCGTAGAAATATTCTCTGTACTATGTATGTGGCTGTGACTGTGATGATGTGAATGATTATGACCCATATCCTTTAATTTATTCGTCGTTTAAGACTTCTCAGGCTCTCCGTAATGGCAATATTAGGATCAAAATGGCTGCAACAGGGCTGCATCATATTATTTCCTTCTCACTCATCTCGTTAAGTCAAATTTTCCAAGCGATCAGAATTTTGAGTGTCCGATAAATTCATCACTTTTACGCGAATGGTACTATTTTATTATTTTTCTTGATAATTAAAAGTTTATTTAAAGTCACTTAAAAATTTAGAAAGGACAAATAACAAACTGTCAAACATTTATATTCCTTTGATCCGATTTTTATAAATCAAATGAAGACCATTTCAAAAATAGTTATCCTGTTTATGGCTTATATACTCCAGTTTGGAGTAGCTAAGGCAGAATATGCTATGGGTTCTTCTAAAACTTCTTTCACACAGAAGCATGAAAAAGGAAAGCACTTTCCGGTAACATTCTTAGAAAGTGATATTGAAGAATCTGAAGAGGATTCGTCAAATGAAAAGGACAGCGATTCCAATTCAGAGTCTCCTGATATGAAGGACTCTTCTTTCTTTCAAACCTCCGGAAACTTTCTTCATCTCCATTATGAACAGCAGGTATTGTTTATTGCCTGCAAAAAGCCACTATTCATTTTATTTCAGCAGTTTCTTATATAAACCTTTGACGGTATTTCTTTAAGCTTTTCCAAAGAAAAAATCAGTTTAAAATCCGTTAAACAAGGTATATAGATGAAATTCAATAAAGAATTTGATGTTTTAGATGAAATACATCTGATCCATCAGTTAGCTCATAATGTTCGAAATGGCTCTACGATTTCTTTTCAAATTAGCCAAAGGTTACTTGCTAAATATTGCTCTAAGAGCCTCGCTGAAACCAGTGATATCTCATACCCAAAACTAAACATTGACATTCAGGATTTAACGAAAAATTTTGCCTTTGACAATATTGACGATAAGCTTTTCAGGGAAAGTATTCTTCTCAGAAAAGGAGATAAATCTTTAGTTAAAAGTATAAAGACAAATCAACAGCAATGCGGCCTTTGATTGTCATTGAGTTTTTCTCTACCGGAATGTTAAGTGCTTTAGGTGGCTATAGTTATCTCTTTCTCTTTTTTAAAAATGCCTGGGTTCATTTTTTCCTGATTCATCCGGACCCAGCAGCATTGTGGCGTTGCACTTTTGGTGATTACAAAGAATTAACAATCGAAAGGGAGCTAGCCCTAAGCACTGATTTTGTTCGACGAAAGATGGCGACAAAACATTCGAAAAACATTTTACAATGCCATTAATTTACTTCCATTTCATGCCTCTTTTTCATGAAAAACTTGTCTAAAATAGTCTTGCTACTTACAGCATATCTGCTGCCTTTTCAATTGGCCTATGCTTCTATTGGCGATTCCTCAGACAACTTCTTGCATGTAGAACAAAAGCAAAAACAAAACAATAAGTCCGTCATTGACTTATTAGAAAAAACTTTGGAAGAAGAATCTAAAGAAGGCCGATCTGAAAACAATGAATTCTCTGTCGGGCAAGACGTCTACAATGCTGTTTTACAAAGAATAATAAGGATTGTAGCATATGAGAACACCTTCAGTTTTCATCAGTATCAGTACAGAAAAGAAAGGAAACTCTTTGTCCTGAATTGCCAATACAGAGAATAGTTCTTTATCAATTCTAAATACTGGTCAAAAAGAATTTGACCCATTCACCAATAGCTGGTGAGGTATTCTCAAATTTTAAAAATTGATAAAAATGAAAATATTCATCGATGAGGTGTTTTTCAATAAACATGAAACACTGGAAAAATTGCGGCATTATTTGCCCTCCCAGGCACCTCTAAAGGACTTTGTACATCATAACACCCTCCACGGATTTCAACACCTCAAGTTTGAAGATGCAATTCGCTATGCAACAGAGGTTTTTGGCTACAAAGCCAGTTTAAATATAAAAGAGTATCGTGAGATATTTCACAAAGGAAAAATCTCTGATAAAGTTTTAGATAAAATTATTCTCAGAGAAAAGGGACCGGAGGATCTCCAGAATTGGCGATCGAAACTAATTGAAAAAGAATTCAATACGAATATTAAAAGTCGCATTGGTGCTTTAAGAAGCCTTTGGAAGAAAGACTTTCAAATAGATTTAGACAATCAAGTTCACCCGTTGCTTTTTAAATTATTATGCAGCTACCTTGATCAAGGCATTAGTATTTGGCAGTTTCCCTCCAAAAATGAAGGTTTTATAGCTTCATTAATTGAAATAGAGAAAAACTCCTACTCATCTATTTTTAGAAGCAAGGAGATCAAAAACCTTTTTGTTAAAAATCAACTCACACTTGAAGATCTCCTCGAAAACCTGGTGGGTGATGAAAAGTATTTCGAACAATACCTCTTTGATCAGCAATTCAGTCATCCGGGCTGGTCAGGCATGGTAGCGGTTATTGAAAATCAACCTGAAACACTTTTAGAAAGTCGAAACATTACGCTGGAAGACTTAATTAAATTAGAGTGCTATCTTGAACTGGATGCATTAAACAGTCATTATGTAAACAACTGGGCACCCTTAACTAAGATTCTTCATGATAAGGTAGAAGGACTCTTTATGGAACTTCCCTATTCTGAATATGCTGAGTGTCTTAAAATTTGGCAGGAAGCTTACGAATGGACCTTTTATGACTTAGTAATTAGCGGTTTACAATACAAACCTAGCCCACAGGCTTCTAGGCCAAACGCTAGTTTCCAAGCTATGTTTTGTATTGATGACAGAGAATGTAGCTTCAGGAGATATCTGGAGCAAGTTGATACGCTATGTTCAACTTATGGCACTCCTGGCTTTTTTGGTGTAGATATATATTATCAGCCAATGAATGGGCATTTTCATACCAAAGTATGCCCGGGTCCTGTTACTCCTAGGCACCTTGTTAAAGAATATGGGGAGGTTAAAAAGCAAAAGACAGACATTCATTTCACGAAGCTTTCTCACAATTTCTTTAGTGGCTGGCTCATTACTCAAACTTTAGGTTTTTGGTCGGCATTAAAGCTTTTTATGAATGTATTTAAACCTTCCATGAGTCCGGCAGTTTCGCATTCATTTAAGCATATGGACAGGCTTTCAAAGCTTACAATTGAGAACATCAATGACCAAAAAGATGCTTCAGGCTTACAAATTGGTTTTAAAATCAATGAGATGGCTGATCGTGTTGAGGGTGTATTAAAGAGCCTAGGTCTTACAGATAACTTTGCACCTCTGGTTTATACCATCGGCCACGGTGCCAGTACCACAAATAACCCGCATTATGCTGCCTATGATTGTGGTGCATGCTCTGGCAGAGCGGGTTCAGTGAATGCCCGTGTTTTTTCCTATATGGCGAACAAAGCTGAAGTTAGGGAGCTACTCAGAGAAAGAGGCATTCATATACCAAACAGCACTTATTTTATTGGTGGTTTAAGAGATACTACCAGAGATGAAATTGATTTTTATGATGTAGATGCTCTTCCTGTGAAGTATCAAAAAGTACATGAAAAAAATCTCTTGACATTTGAAATAGCCTCTGATTTAAATGCCAAAGAACGTTCTAGAAGATTTAAGAGTATTTCAAGTCAACAGTCGGCCAAAGAAATTCATAAAGAAATATTGACTCGTTCTGTTTCACTCTTTGAACCAAGGCCAGAGCTTAATCACGCCACCAATGCCCTGTGTATTGTAGGAAAAAGAGAACTGACCAAAGGACTATTTCTGGACAGACGGGCTTTCTTAAACTCTTATGATTACCAACAAGACCCGGATGGTAAATACCTGCTTAATATTCTGAACGCCGCCACTCCTGTATGTGGAGGGATAAATCTGGAGTACTATTTCTCCAGAGTAGAAAACCAGAAGTTGGGTGCCGGATCAAAATTACCTCATAACGTAATGGGACTCATAGGCGTCTCCAATGGCATAGAAGGTGATCTAAGAACTGGCTTACCCAGTCAAATGATTGAAGTACACGATCCAATAAGATTAATGATGGTGGTGGAGCAGTATCCGGAGGTAGTTTTAGACACCATTAAACGGAACACCGCCACTTACGAATGGTATATTAATAACTGGGTAAACCTGGTGGCTATAGAGCCAGAGACCAAAAAAGCGTATCGCTTTCAGCAAAGTGAATTT
>JANSYO010000264.1 GCA_024742395.1 Cytophagales bacterium | reverse complement strand
AGCAATTTGGCGCCAAAGTTCCTCGTCTGACACCAGAAACAAATAAGAACTCACCAGGTGATTCAAATTATTATAATGTATAGACTCTCACGACAAGAATTGATTTACACAACCCAGAATAGCAGCTGGATAGAATTTTCATTTGTGTTTTGAAAGTTTTGGTAACGGCAGCTCCTTGTGGTATTTAAGACAGCTTATTGTGATGGCGTTCATTCAACAAACACAACTCTATGGGCAAATACTCCAACAAGAAAGCCGCCACTGCTGTATTGGATGATGAAGATAGTGCAGAAATGATTATGCACTCTAATGGAAAGAAGGCTGTAAAGTCTAAAAGGAAGAACAACAAGGCAAGCGAAATGGAAACTGCAGTTCCAGCACCACTGAAAAGCGAAAAGAAAGGAAAAGCAAAGCAAAACGAAGCTCCTGTTGCCACTCCTGCTAAAAAGCCTGTCAAGAAAGAACCTAAAGAACCTGCTGCTACAAGAAGAAAGGGACAAGGCGCGCCAGCTCCAATCGAAAGAGATGAAGCTCCTGCACCAAAGAAACAAGCTGCCAAAGCTCCTACCACCGCTCCAGGCAAGAAACCAATGAACTCTTCCAAAGCTAAATCCTTAGCAAAGAAAAATGCAGGCGCCAAGAAGGAGAAACAAAAGAAGAAATAAACCTTAGTAATGTATTGTAACATTGTCTCACCGCACTGTGCTAGACTTTCTTTACACTTTGCACCTGTATCTGACCATGTGACCACCGTCCCCACAATGTTTGTATCCGCAAAATTTCGTTCAAAGCGTCTCCGCTCCTTTTCCGGTTTATTTTTTAGTCTCCACTGTAAGTCTGTTATCGATTGCTTTCGGTGAAATAGTCCTGGGCTAATTGTTGAAGTCTGCGGATGCGATAACCTTCCTTCCCTTGTAGAAAACCGAACAAATGAACTAGAAAACTCTGTTAGACAGTTAAAATACAAAATGAACTTGCATTAGCAGATAAAGTTGATATTTCCGCGGTTGAACAAGCTGTCAAGAATGAACGAGCAAGAGCCAGAGAAAAAATGAAAAAATTGCAATCCAAAGTTGAGGAGCTTCAATCACAACTCGCTCAAGCCGAGATACAAGCTTTTT
The DNA here is from genome assembly GCA_024742395.1 of Cytophagales bacterium. Taxonomy (GTDB): domain Bacteria; phylum Bacteroidota; class Bacteroidia; order Cytophagales; family Spirosomataceae; genus Jiulongibacter. The sequence goes on along the minus strand of JANSYO010000264.1, from coordinate 300 downwards.
CTGGGTCAGTAAACTCTGATTTAGAAGAGGAAATGAACCAACTGCAGGCTACAATGGAAACCGCTCGAAAATGCTCTCCGAAAGAATACTACCCTCTCAGCTCAGTTGGGACCTGATGTAGATAGAACTCCCTCTGTTTTTGATTCCACTAGCGAATCAAGTTTGTCCACCTCCATTACTAAAAGTGAAAAGTGGAGACCCTTCTGAACGTTTCAACTGTCCAAAGAAAGGAGAATCATCGATAATGGCATCACCAATTCGTTCTGATCTTTTGGCTGAAATACGTGGGAGCTGTTCAGT
>JANSYO010000063.1 GCA_024742395.1 Cytophagales bacterium | reverse complement strand
GCTTCAGGAAATCGTCGTTGAACAATTCTTCTTTCTTCATAATGTGCAAATATTTAAAATTAGACAAAAAATTAGCGGGGGCATGCCCCCGCTAATTTTCTATTTACACACTTTATGAGATAGTCCTTCAAAAAGGAAGCTAATGTAAAGTAAATCAAACTCTGAAAAAACATCTCTATTCCCAGTATTACTATGAACATGAAAATCACGTGAGCGAACAACTTTACTTGGAAATTTCCTCCATTCTTCGTCGCTAATCTTTCCTATTTTTTTGAACACATCCTCGTAATACAAAATTTGTTTTTTCAAATTATTTTTTAAGTCTTTAGAAAAGAGTTTACAAAATGCTTCAAATGCTGCTATACTATTTGTAAATCTTTTGTTATGACTTGGTAGCTTTCCTATAAAATTCTCCATAAGCTTGTCAAGACAAAATTGAAAACTTTCATTTGAGTAAACAGCGTTTAATATTTTTGGTAGACTTGTTTTTACTTTTTCATATTCGGTGTGAACAAATGTAGTAGTCGATTTTGACAGTTTTTTGTCGTTGTAGTATAGTGATTTCCATTGCTCACAGGACATACATTTAAAGTTAAACTGACTGAACTTATACGAACGACCAAATACTAATTGTAGCATTTTTTGAAATTGGTCATATAATTCAATAGCGGATAAAACTGAGACGGGTTCTTTTAATTCAAATTTTACCAAACCACGATTTGATATTGTTAATTCAGTTCTCTGAGAAGAGCTATATTGCAGATAATGTTCAATGTTAATTTTAAGTCCTTTATTACTAACAATATAAGAATCATTGAACTCTTTTTTATTGAGCTTATTGTCTATCCTATCATACCATGGGGCATAATCCACCCACTTAACTATTGTTTCATTAACAACAAAAAACTCTTTGAACTTTAAATTTACAGCATCTATAAAATGAGTATCACTTGTAAATGAATACTTTGGTCTATAAACCCTTGTTTCGGTAATCCCAGAAGACCAATGTTTTATCCGGCAATCAATAAAAGTAAGGCAACCTAGACCTGTAAAAATCCCAAGAATTTGAGGTTCTTTATAAACTCGCTTTGGAGAATGTAGATTAGTTTCTAAAATAAGGTCATCTTCTTTAAATGAAAGAATACAAAATTGTTTTTGAGCTTCATTTCCTGCGAACCAAACTTCTCCGTAATATTTTTGGTCTTTTTTCAATTATCTTGTTTGTTTCATTCTTTATTTTGGTCTTTGACTACCACAGTATATTCTATATCATGTTCTTTAATATCACTTTTTTTTATAAATGTGATTTCGCTTTTTTCCAAAAACAAGTCATGATTTATTTTCATACTTAAATCATTTTCAATCTTTCCAGGATAAAGTCTAAATCTTTTAAATATTCTTAATCCTTCTTTAAGTATTGACAGATTCCTATCATTAGTTGCATTCATTAAATGAAATCTACTTGATGCAATAAAAATGGAACCTTCATCCATTTCTTCACCTTCAAAATTGCTTGAAAACAAAATGTTGTACCAAAATGGATTTTTATCGTCTACTTCTGTTATAATGCTAATCTTAATTTTATTTCCTTTATCCTCTTTTCCATATCGCTCAATCCAATCTTTAAATATTCTTTCTCCAAAATCTATATTTTTAAAGCCTATTATCAAGCCTACTCCATCTCTTGCGGGAATAACTCCTGCACCTTTCCATCCTGCCTTATCCCATAAAGGATTATCAATGACGGAAATAACTTTTCTTTTATTATGAGGAATTTTATTTAACTCTTTAAACTTTCCTTTTCGCTTGACTTTTTTATTACCTGTCCTCGATTTGGAGGTAGTTCTTGGAATAAATTCTTTATTTCTAACATATTGTATTTTTTCAATTCCTTTTATCCAATCATTGAATATGAGTTTAGGAGAATCTCCCAATACATTTTTTACAAATGATTTATGGTTCAAAACATAAGAGAGTCTTTCTTGAACTTCTTGGTTTTCAAATAAATCTTTTAGATATTTCTCAACATCCTCAATTAAATAGTGTCTAGTTAATATTCTTGATGCTAGGCTTAAACAGCATCCATAAATTGATTCAAAGTCTATACTAGAGCTATAAGATGAATCCCATAAAATTTTATAATGATTTGATTTTTCTCCATTCTCAACTCTAAATTCCCCTTTACTATCTATCAAATCAATTTTGATTTTTTCCTCATTGGGAAAGAGTTTTTCTAATGAAGCGCCCAAAAATGCTTCAATGTAAGCTAAGATAGTTTCTGCAGATATTACAAGAGAATCTTCAGTTTTAAAGTTTATAATAAACTGACAACCCAAGATATTAGATAACAATTTAGATTCTTCTCCATCAATAAAATTCAATTCCCTTCTAAACTGTTGATTTAATGGCTGATTTGAAACTTTTTGATAATATTCTTCTAAATCATCTATTGAATGTACTCCAATTCTATTGTAGTTTTCTAATATTTTGTCATGATGACCCAGAAGGAACAATGAAGTATCTTCCGACAATAAAAATTCCTCTTTTGCCAATAGTGTTGGCAAATGTTCTAGTATGCCTTTTTCAATCTTATCATTAAGCAACCTAACACTAACAAATGCATCAAATTTGGTGTGCCCTTCAAAATCTTCGATTTTGTTTTGATTAATAAATTGGTAATGAATTACTTTATAAAGCTCATACCAAGTAAAAACATGGGGAATCCTTCCAAAAAGAATCTCTTCAGCTAGAAGGTTATCAATAACTTCCAAGAGTCTAGAGTCCAAATTTCCTTCATCAAACCAAGGTTTTAATAAAACAGAAACTGCAGCTACTTTACTCGAATACGATGCATTGAACAGTCCTAATTTTCCATAAGCCTCACTAAGTCCAACTGATGCTAAATAGAAACCATATTGACTTTCATTTTTAGATAGTTTATGAATAGCTTTTCCAAAATAAACAAGGGCATCTCTATATTTTTCCTTCTTCATTTTCTGACCTGCCCTATTCAGATTTAACTGGCCTGCTTGTTGTTCTGAAACTCTTACCTCAGAGATTTCAGTAATAGTATCATAGAGGTTGTCAAATTCAGAAGAATCGATAAATACATTTCCAAAAACCGTAGTCATCTTTTGGAACTGTTCGAAGGGAAACTCTAATCTATTTTTACCTTCGATAAATATCTCTTTCATCTTCAAGAACAATTCTTTCATCTTGTCTTGGTTCTTGCGGGAATCAAAACATTTTGTAATATACAAGTACATTTTTGCGGAGAGCGATACACTAGAAACTTTACTTTGGGAAGCTATTTTTTCAAAAAAAGTTTCAAATTCTTGTTGCTCCTTTAAAAACAAATCTTCCGTGACACTTAAACTATCATGTAAATGAATATTTCGGAGTAACGTAAATAATGTTGAATAAAATTCTAAAGACGATAACGTAATGTATGAAGGGATTAGCTTTTTGAATTCTCCAAATTCTTTTAAAAATAATTTGTAGTCGTCATAATAGTTTACATATGTCCATGCTTTTTGGTATCTGAGTCTTATTTCTTGACCTGTATTAACTATTTTGGAAAGTAAGTGCTCAACTCTATCAAATCTTCCTTCTAGCTCCTTTCGAGGTCTCTCAAGCTGTCTTGTAAGTATTGCAGATTCAAGGGCATCTTCAACTAGCTGAAAGTCAAATTCAGAATATCGATTCGGATTAGCTATATTTTCCTCAAGTTCTTTTAATTGTTTTTCTCTTCTAACATCATTTGAGCCAAGTTTTTTCTCTTTTTGTCTGAAAGATGTTGATAGATTCAATGAGTCAACCACTAAATTGACTAGGTTATTGGAATATACATTTTCTAAAATCCACTTTCCGTCTAGTACTACTACATCTATTGCAAACTCTGCCATGAACTCATCCTGTGCATCTTTTTTCTTTTTACTTGAAGGAGTTTGATTGGTTATAAAATAAACTCTTGTATATTCTCTTTTGGTTGATAATATACTTTTAATATCATTCTTTAATTTACTCTTCCAAGTGGCTTTTGCACTAATTGCTATAGCCCATTTTTCATCTTTATTCCAACCATTTTCTGGAATGAACCACCTTTCTGAAATTGTACTTGAAACAGGATAAGTTTCAGAGTCTGTTTTACCATCTCCACCACCAGTTGGACCAACTTGTGGAATCAAATTGGGCACTATCAATTTTTCGACCATTTTCCTGGCCAAAGTTTCGAATTGATTTTCTTTTTGATTGGTCGTGATTTTTTCAAGTTCAAATGCAAGAACTTCTCTAGGAATAGTGATTTGTGTAGAATTTTCAGAATCGGAAAAATTCTCGGGTCTTAACTTTTTATAAAACTGCGCAGGACTTAATTTTAAGCTTTCATTTTTCTCTATTATCTCTCTTTTACTCATCACTATTTAATAAAAAAAGCCAATGGATACTCATTAGCTCTCTCAAACATTTTTCTATGTGTAATCGTTCATAAATATATATATTTTAACATAATTTCTTACGGATTCCCACATTTAATTCTCTGTTTTATAAGATTATACTCTCTTATCTTTACTTCCCTTATCAAAAGCCACCAAATTAAAAAGCTGTCGCATTCGGCTACGAACACGAATGCCATAAAGCTCTTCCAGTTCCTGAGCATTGAGATTGGTAGTGGCATGGGTTTTAACCCTTCGGCTACGCTCAGGATGACAAAACAAATCATATCGAGATAAAAGTATTTCTCCCATTACATTACAGTCTTTGCCATAATGTCTGCCCATAGGTTCAACCCCCAAATCATCAAAACAGAAAAATTGGGTGTTACCATAATCTTCAATGGTCTTGTAACCGATGTGGTTAAATCCAAAGACTATGTTTCGAGTGGGTACAACTTCATATGATTTTTGGTGCGGTACGAGATGTTTAAGTAAGCGAATTAATGAGGTTTTGCCACAGCCCACAGGGCCAGAAAGTAAAATTCCCTTATCAATATCTATCCCAAATCCTTTACAGGATGTTCTATCCTGAATAAAATACAGGCACAATTTGTAGAGGATATCTCTATCTTCTTTATAGATTTTAAATTGCTGACTAAACAGCAATTTCCCTTTGGCATCTAGATAAATTAGCATTTTATCAAAATCATACAAAATTTGATTGCCCCTCAGCTCTCCAAGAGAATACTTTACGGATCCTTCAATGATAATATGTGGGGATAATGAGTGCTTCATAGTTTTTAGCCTCCGGGTTATGAACCCGACACCTAAAGGGGTTCATTATAATTTTTATTAGAACTGGTCTTTAAGTTGTCCAGATATGGGATACTTGCCGATTGGTTTTCCTCTTTTTTTAAATTTGAATTTTCTGAAAATTGCCGTTTGTTTAAGTTTTTATTGTTTTCTATAGTTTGTATATGTTTGTTTATAGGTACCAATGCTTGTCCATTACTTGTCTCGATTTTGGTATGGCTTGGGTACAGAGCTTGTCCAGAACTTGTCCCAAAATCGAACATCTTGATTCGACTTCCCTTAAACGGATTATGAGATGGCGTATATAGCAAATATTTCCAATGGCTTAATTCCTTAATACATCTATGATAAGTGGATTTTGAGCCAATTTTTGAGAACTCCATGACTTCCTCTCGATTAATGTAAAATTCTGTCTTAAAGAAATTATTGTTCCATATTTGAAATAGGGCCACATACAGGCTAATGTGGGTTGGGTTCAAATTTCCGTCCTTGGCAAATTGCTCAAACACACCATTGAGGTGTTTAATATAATTGATGTCTTGCAAACCAATTTTTAAAATTTATTATGGATCTTGTTTTTCTCCAAAACCTGCATGATTTCTTGATAGTCGTAGTACAAAACCCCTCCAACCTTGGTATAGGGTAATGTGCCATTAATACGCAAGTTTTGCAACGTACCTGGAGAGATTCCCAAAAGTTCCCTTACTTCTGGTGACTTGAGCCATTTTTTGGAAGTATTACCTAATTGGCCATTCAGTAATTGTTTAATGTCATCAAGGAGTTCCATTTTAAACTCCCGTAGGTCTTCTGTAGTAATAATTGTTGCTGCCATAGTAAAACGATTTAAAAGAAAGGGACTATCATAATTCATTTTTTATGGATAGCCCCTAACCTGATTTGACTTTCGTTCTACAAATTTGAAAGAGTTTGAGAGGTTTTGTTCACAAGGTCAACACAACTTGTGTGATTTTTATTTTAATTCTATTTGTGCTTTTTCATGCCAAATTAACTTACTTTTCTAGCTAAGAGATGTATAAATAATAACAAACCATCATGATAACATGCCCTTCACAACCAAGACACAACTTGTGAAAGTATTAATCATCCGCCTGTTCCATTCTTTGAATAAGTTTTGATTTTAAACGATCAATGAATTTAGTCCGCTCTATCTTCCGCCCTCTAATTTCAAGAAACTTTCTATAGTAATTTCCAAGGTCGGTATTGAAGATGTGCTCACAGGCTGTGGCAATTTCTTTAATCCCCATTTCTTTTATCGCACCCGATGCCTGTAATGCATAAATCAATTCAATTAAATCAATTTTATTTGCGGTCCATTTCAATTTCACTTCCTTAAAAAGAAGACTGTCTTCTCCTGTCTCGGATAATTGCTTTAATCGTTTTTTTAAATAATTGACTACTTTTCCATAAGCCCTGAACTGCCCTAGAAGAAAATCCTTGGGAGTATTGAATTCGATATCTTCTGTGTAATGAGAAGAAAGTAATACAGGGAAATCTTCGTTGGCTTTTCTGGTAAAATAATATTGGTCAAAATGGGTGCTGTTCGTCTGAATGTATTGTCCAAAGTCAATATTGCTAAGAAAAAATTGATTATAACCTTCGAGCCGTTGATATATAAACTCCTCTTTTTGGGTTTTATATCCTTTTGGAAGGTACAGCTCAGCTTGATATACCTCCTTATAATAAATTAGATTTGATAGTGGAACTTGCTTGGTATTTTTAAAAAACTCAACCTCTTCAACAACCGATTTAAAACCCGTATTATGAACCTCTTTCTGAAATTTATTTAGAAGACCGCGACATAGTACAATACACTGTCGAGTTTGCTCAAGAAATGGAACATTGGATTGTTTAATATAATCCAATTCTATTAGTAGACCCTCAGCCATTTGTCTTAATTTCATAATCTCCTCTTTAGCGTTTTACCAATTACATAAGGAGAGATTCTAATTCAGAGAAATAAACAGATACTTACGAAAATCTAATCCCATGTTTAGAGAGAAAGGGAAATACATCCCAAACCAATCATGTCTTTCTCGGTTTTTTAATTAAAAAATTGAAATTAAATCTATGAAAACAAAGTTTCATTTACGCAAAGTGATAAACGTATATCTTTACGTGTATAGGCGTATTTTCGTACGTATTAGGATTTCGAAGGTCCAAACCTGTTTAAAAACTCGGTTTTGTTATTCACCCCTGTCTTTTTAAAAATATTAGATGCATGTTTTGAAACTGTTCGTTCCGCAATAAAGAAATCTTCACCTATTTCCTTATAGCTTTCTTTACTTAATATGGAAACTGCAATTTCCATTTCCCTTCTAGTAAGGTTTTGATAAACTAATTTTGTGTCCCATAACTTTTCTTTGTTCTCTTTGTAAAAAGCGAACACCTCGTACATCTTATTTTTGTTTTCCAATATGAATAGGTATCGGTCAATTTCAATAGCAGTGAAAGCAAAGAATGCAATATTCATTACGGTAAATGTGAGCCACTGATAATCCCCTATTAACGTAAGCAATGGAAGCAATACTATGCATCCAACGCTGGTAATGGACAATCTTGACCTTCGTGAAGTAAATTCATTAGACTTGGGAAAACGGCTTACTTTTTGAAAAAAAACGCCCCAATAATAAAAGCCAATAAGTATAAATGGAACAGTAAAATAAAGTCTGGCCATATCCAAAGAACCAGTAGTAAAATAAGGTATAATAAAAAGGGTTAAAAAGCCTAAAGCAAGCAACAATGTAATATTTCTAATCGACCAATAAATATTAATAATTTTAATATCATACTCTCTATATAAATAATAAAAAACATAGACACATAAAAGAATGGCAATTCCGTATGTAATAAAATATTGGAAAATAATAGGTCCTGGAAAATTATTCAATGGTAGAAACCCACCAGTAAGGTTGTAAAGAATAAAAAGCAGGCCTAAAATTAGATACCTTCTCAGGCTTTCTCTATTCTTATAAAATTGTATAAAAGTAAAAGTAACGATGAATAAATCTATTAGTAAATAGAAAAAAGTAGTCCAATGTATTGAAGTATTGAACATAAAAATTATATGGAAATGTATTCGAATTGATTTGTTTCAATATTCTTAAGAACATTATTCCAAGGAAATATTTTGCCATGCATTGCTATGAATACTCCGTCATTTAAGAATTGTACTGCGCTAATAGCATACCCAAGATTGAAATTGGCATCAGTATTTTTTTTATTTCCCAACAAAAAAGAACCCACCAAGACTATAGTTTTATTTAAACCTAAAATTCCCAAGAATTTACTGGTTTCAACCATGGTCATTGTTCCATGCGTTATTAAAATTTTAGAGCTGTTTGAGGATTTAATTATTTGTAGCAGGTATTCTCTGTCTTCGTTGGTGATATGCCTGCTGTCAACTGAAAATGCCTGTTCAATTGCAAAGTCAAATGAAACATTTGCTGATTCAATAAATTTCGAAATTTGTATTTTTGATTCCTGAAGAGAATTTTTTTTAGAGTCATATTCAATGCCTTCAATTGTACCTCCAGTGGTTATTATATGAATCATGAATGTTAAAGGTTATTGAGTTTAATAGATTTAGGTAATAGTTATATTATTACATATGCTTCTTTAAAAGTGTTACTGGCCCTAGCAGGCCTGAAGGCAAAAGTGTATCGTCTTTTGTGTAAAATGGCATTGTGGTAAAAGTGGATTTCTCCTTAACATCTGGTTGCGCATCTCCTATAAGTCTATTCACCCAAAGATTAGTTATTTTAAGTTCCAAAGTATTGTTTCCTGTTTTGAGTGCTTCTGTAATATCGAGTGTAAAAGGTGTTTTCCATAATGTTCCCATATTGAGCCCGTTTACAATAACTTCAGCTACGTTTTTTACATTTCCTAAATTTATCACTATAGCTCCAGACTTTAATTGATCCCCATCTATTTTAAAGCTATTTGTATAACTGGCAGTACCAGAGAAATATTTAATTCCTTCATTATTATTATCGCTCCAAGAAGTCAAATCAGAAAAAGTTGCCGTAGCTGGCGCTCCCCTATTTTCTTGAAAAGCAACTTCCCAAGGAGTGGTAATTCTTACGATTTCTTTTTGGGTAATAACTGGTTTTTCATATACCTCTTCGGAGGTAGTTTCTTCAAAAACTATGAAATAAGCATCCCAAGACTCAAATTGAAGTGGAATAATAGTTCGCCCATTTTTAAATTGATAGGATACTTTCTCCGTCATGCCTGTTTGTGGATTCCAAAGTTGTGGTCTTTTCCCTGTTATATTGAAACTTATATTGGCACCTGTTGCATTATCACTTCTATTATTCAACCAGTAAATATCTTTTCCAGCTCCTTGTCTATGCTTAAACAAAATTTTATGGTCAGTACCACTTATGGTAATATCAGGAGTAATATTAAGTTCTTCAATACTTACCATTTTAGAACTAACTTCGGCTACTAGCCTTTTATAGACTTCTGCATCATCAGAAAGGCTGGGAGAGTTGGCTGGTTTTGTTCCAGCAACTTTTACTCCTGCATTTTGAAAGGCACTTATCTTTTTAAGTACATCAAGTGTCATATCCTTAGCACTTTCGTCCAGTACTAAAACTTGATAAGTAGCTCCACTGGGCGCTACTAGTTTTTCATCTTTAGCTAGTATATCCTCTTTTAAAATTGAGGCGTTTACAAAGTCAAACTCTAACCCTTTTGGCAGTTTTGGCAAGCTTTCTCTACATACCCACGTAATGTTGGTGTTTTCACCATAATAATACAATACATCTGCTACATTTTGTCCTTGTTGTAACAAATAAGAACTTCTAGATAAATAGCTTATCCAAGCTTTAGCTCCAGCACCAGACCAAGTTTCATGTCTTGTAAAATACTGCCCGAAAGGCCCTAGTGAGAACCCTGGCATTTTATCATCTAAAGGTTGGTGTACCGAAGTGTGAATTACAAAACGGTTTAAGCCCGAAGCCAATTCTAAATCTGCTGTACGTTTTAATTTTTCGGGATGCCAGCTAAAGGCATTTTGTATGGAAGTCATAGACTCTGCGGCAACAAAAGGTTTACCGTATATATTGGCCACAGATGCCGATTCTCTAATATCACCTTCGCTTCGCACTTCCTCATCTGAACCACCAGCTAAACTACCTGGTGTCCACATGGCCGACATGGGTATGTCAGCATTTTGTTTTACATCCATACCATCTGCAAGATAAATACGACCGTTCTCATGGGATTCTGTATAGCGTTTCATACCGCGTTTGTGTAATTCTTCTCCAATTACATCATAATGGTTTTCTGCTATCATTTCACCTATGGTCTTCCTAAAATCCCATAAGAATTTTTCACTGGCTTCGGCACTTTTTATAATACGACCAGTTAATGCTGGAATCCATTTGTATATAGAATATCCTCTTCTATTTTTAAATTCCTCAGGAAAGTTTTTGGTCCAGTTCATATGTCCAGCTTCATAACTATCCAAAATCATATAACCTAAACCCTTTTCTCCCATTAAGCCACCTGTGGCATCTTTATACATGTCTAAGTATGTATTGATATATTTTGAAACTGCTATAGAATCTAATTTATCCACTTCTAGTCCTGTGGCTTCTGGAGATGCTGGATGATTTTGACGTCCCGTTAGGGAATAACCAAAACGAACAACGTTCCAATTACCTATTGGTGCTTTCCAAGTTATACTGCCATCTGGTTGCATCGTTGCTGTAATATCAATAACATCTTCTATATCAATTGCTTCTGAATCTTTTGAAATAAAAGATATTCTATCTTCTTTCCAAGCAGAAAACCCAGCTTTATCTTCTATTTTGTCTATTCGGGGAGTGTTATACAAAACAAATTCTGATACATGAACACCATCTGGCTTAGGTGTCTTTAATGCTCCGTCCATCATTGCTGCCAGTCCATCAACTTCTCCAGTTAAAGTCTCATATGAGAATCTAAAGTATTTGGCAGTGGTAGGTGGAAAACTAATTGTGGTTTGTGGAACTAGGCTACCATGAATACGCGCCGCTTCCCTAAAGTTAATACCATCATCACTAACTTGTAAACTTCTGTTTTCTGGACTACCATTAAATAATTCTAATTGGGTATGTCTTGCTCCAACTACAGCCAGTGATTGGAATGTTTGAGGTGTTTCAAATTCATATTGAATCCATATGTTTTCACCTGGTTCTTTAGGTGGTAAGAAGGTTGTTGTATTTAAATCGGAATCTGTTAGGCTTTTTAAGTTAAATATACCACCACTGGACGTTACTTTTGGGTTTAATTCAACTAAGGATTTTTCTGAGTTTGGAAGTCGATATGCAATAACAGCTGCATCTTGGTAAAAACTAGGTCTTTCACCTATAAACCCTCCTGTAATTCCAGCCTCTTCTATAGCAACATCTTGAAAATTACTCAACAAATCAGACGGTTTGGGTAACGCTCCGGTAAATGTATCTCCACCTTTTATTACAGTCTCAGTCCAAACAAATTTTTTCATTCCGTCTTCTGGAGCTACCCAAGGGCCCCCAGTAACGCTCCATCCTGGAGAACCGGCAATTGCCATTTCTAAATTAAGGCTATCAGCCAACTCTGTTGTATATTTAAAGGCGTCTTTCCAGAGAGAGTCCATAAAAACAAGCTTTTTCTCAACTACAACGGGTGTAAATAGATTAGCGTCAAAATTTTGAAAGCCACCAATACCGGTTTTATGCATCCAATCTAAATCTTTTTGAATACCATTTTTGGTAATATTTCCATTCATCCAATGCCACCATACACGCGGTTTTGCTGAGTTTGGTGGATTTTTAAATGATTCTAATAAAGATTCACTGGTTTTTTGAGGTTCTTTATTTGAGCAACTTAAATTAACGATTATAGAAATTAAAACTACTGCAAAGATTTTTATGTTTTCGTTCATTTTGTATTTTTAATATTGTTCATCATACTATAAAGAATTTCCAATACCCACTAAAACTATAGATAGTAGTATTAATGATATACCCAATAAAAATGTTTTAAATGTTTTCTTTGAAACTCCTTTCCATTCTTTTAAAAACATGCCCCATAGATTTGCTGTTAAAATAATGGCTGCCATATGCAGAATCCAAGAACTAGCCCCATTACCCAGTTTACTTTCTCCCATACCATAGAAAAAGAATTGCAAATACCAAATACTACCTGCAATTGCTGAGAACACAATATTTTTGGTTATAGGAGATGACTTATCTGTATAATTTTTAAATGTTTTGTTTTTATAATTTAAGTACATGCACCAAATAAAGTTTAAACTAAGCCCGCCCCACAATAAGACAACATAAGTGACATTGTTTTGAAACAACGGATTGAAACCTTGCAAAACAGCTGTTTCAGCCATGGGCTTGCCCGCTTCAATTCCAAAATTGAAAAATGAGCTAAGAATACCTGAGATAATAGCGATAATAAGCCCTTTTACCAGATTAAATTCTTTGACACTATCTGTTTTTTCTTCTTTAGATAGATCCTTCTCTTTTAACACTCCTGCTTTACCAGAAACAAAAATTCCCAAAAGACATACAAATACTCCTGCTAAAACTAATTGTCCACCACTACTGGCAAGCATATCCAAAAAACTGGTTCTACCTTCAATTGGGTTGAACGTGTAGTATATGGGAGGAACAAGCGCCCCAAAAGCAGCGCAAAAACCTAGCACTATAGAGTTACCTAAAGACATCCCCAAGTACCTTATACCTAAACCGTACGTTAGACCACCAATACCCCATAAAAAACCTAAGGAGAAGGTGATAAGTTTTATATTAAAAGCTGTGTTTTGAATGATATCCCAAAACCCCGGAACCGTAAGGTACGCCATGATGGGAGGAAGAATCAACCAAGAAAAAAATCCTCCTACTATCCAGTAACTTTCCCAAGCCCATCCTTTTACCTTCTTAAAGGGCATGTAGAAACTCCCCGAAGCTACACCACCAATTGTATGAAATAATATGCCTAATATTGAACCCATCTGTATTTTTTAAAGTAGTTTAAATTTATTTTTCTCAATCATAACAGGTCCAATTAATCCAGATTCTAAAAGTGGGGAATCTTTTTGAAAATGCTTCCATGTAGTAAAGGCTACCCTACCATTTTTGGGTTTAGGTTCTCCTTTTTGATACCATTCAGGTAGCTCTTTAATAGCACCTACGCTAAGCGCTTCGAATAAGGTTCCTTCGCCTTCAATAGAATATTCGTCCACTTCTGGCATTTGTTCATCACCAATTAGCCTGTTTACCCATTGGTTGGTGATTTTAACCTCTAACATATTATTTCCAGTATGCACGGCTTCTGTAATATCAATTCTGTAAGGCCTTGTCCAATAAATCCCTAGATTTTTACCATTTAAAATGACCTCTGCAATTACTTCTACGCGGCCTAAATCTAAAAACAGTTTGTCTTCCTCTGTATCTACCTCTTCATTTATCTGAAACTCTGTTTTGTAACTACAAGTGCCAGAAAAATATTTAACACCTTCATTTGTATGCTTATTTAAAGATTGTAAAGATGAAAGCGTTATCATTTCTGGAGCGCCGCGTTCAGCAGGAAAGCTAACATTCCAAGAGCCATTTACTTTTTGAGATTTTGGAATGCCCGATATTTTTACCGTCTCAATTTCACCATTTTGTTGGTTTAACGAATATGCTCCATTCTCTTTAAACAATAATGAGGGTAGATTGTTATTCAATACTTCAACAATTGGTGTTTTAGGTGTTGTGTTTTTAAACTCGGCTTTATCAAATGCCGCTTTTATTTCATTGGGATTCAATGCGTTTTCAATTAGAAGCGGTGTAGTCATATCTCCGTTATAGTAAGAAGCTCCCTCGCTTAAAAAGGCTTCTCCTATAGAAGGATGAATATGGCTATAGTTTGTTTTACCTTCTATTAAGAATTCGCCATTTAGGAAAATAGAAGGCACTCCATTTTGATATCTGATTGTAACTAAATTCCAACCAGAGACAGCTACTTTTGCACTGACATTAAAAAGTGGCCAACCATCACTGTTTTCCCAAACGGCAATACCATTACGGCCAACAGTAACACCACATGTAGCATGATTTTTACCGTAATGCTTTTCTCCTGGGATTGGATAAATGCTATAAAAATCTGTCCAAGACCCTTTAACCCCTTCATAATAGCCATTTTCTGTTAGCATTATTTCCAATTCGGGTTTCGCCCAAAAAGAGATGGTGAAATTGTTAGTTATATTGGTATATAGCTTTCTATTCTGTAACTTAAACGGAGTTGCGGTTATAACAGTTTCATTATTCTTTGAAATAGAAGTAATGGCCGTTGTTATTTTTTCTTTTTTAAAGACCACAAAAATTGCTCCGTAAGGTGGTAAATTTACCGATACATTGGTGTGTCCTCCAACTTCTTCATATACCACCGCATTCCATATTTTACCCGTATTTGGATCCCAAAATTCTGGTTTTCTACCTGTTATTCTAAATGAACACACTAATTCTTCATATGTTCTACGTTGGTTAGAAATAAAATAGAAATCTTCGTTATCCGTTTTTCTGTGAATATATTTAACGGGGTAATCACCTGATGCTGAGGTAGCAATAAAATCTGGTGTTAAATTTAATATAGCTAAAATATCTTTTAAAGATTGCCCCCAGAAGAGGCGACCTTTTCCCACTTTATTATCAACTATGTTTTGGTTGTCTCCCCATAATTCTTTTGTAATAATTTCAAATTCTTTTTTAGATGCCAAAGAATGTGTTTTTAGACCGGGCGTAGTTTTAGGTTTTGCCCCAATTACAATTAAGCCTTGTTGAATAAAACCTCTTAATGTTTTTAAAAGTTCAAGACTTATACTTCGATATTCTTGTAATACCAGTATAGTATAACTCATACCATCAGGTAAAACAAGGCGTTTATTGATGACTTTTGCGTTACGAATTAAAATCTCGGCATTTATTACATCGTAATCATATCCTTCCAAAGGAGAAGGCGATAGATCTGCTTTATTCACACTTGTATATACCCCAGGGTCTTCACCTGTGAAATAGGCAAAATCGGCTACAAATAGTCCTTGCTGCAGCATACTTTGAGCACGGGAAAGATACGTGAGCCAAGCTTTATTTACTTCCCATAAGGTATTGGTTCTATCAAACTGAATGCCCCATGGACCCATGGTCATCCCCGGAACGGCTGTGGGGTGCGGTTGATGTGCGTACCTGTGAACCACTATGCGATTTATACCCATAGTAAAAACCTTGTCACAAATAGGTTTCATGGCAAAGGCATATTCTTGCCATTTAGCAGAGGAGGGTTCTCCTGTTAAACCTTCTACCCCAACAACTTTTTGTCCACTTATATGGGCTATTGAGGATGCAAGTTTACACGTTCTTCGCATGGTCTTGTTGTTTTGAAAAATAGTGGAAAGACTATTCCAATATTCTCCCATAACACCATCAGCTCGCGCACCAATTTGTAATTCTTCCATGGGGCCTCTGTCATAAGGCTCTATGTAAGATTTTATATCATGTGAGTTACATAACTCATCAAATTTTCCGTAATAATTATCGGCCAATAAATCGGCTTGTGTTCTACGTAAATCCCACAGAAAACGTTCCGTATTGTCTGCTGAATCCACCAATCTGCCGGTCATTGTAGGTAGGTATTCTATTAGTTCATACCCATTTCTATTATGAAACTCTTGTTCAAAACCACCTGTCCAATTCTGCATTCCCACTTCCCATGAGTCAATTTCAAGACCCATTTTACCCTTTTGGGCTAAAGGGTCTATCATAGGCAATAGGTCCGTCATCATTTTATTGAAGTGAAATTCAATTGCCCTAGCATCATATTTATCACATTCCAATCCAAAACCTGTATCAGGAGCCGATCGGTTAGTTGTACCTAAAGAGGTATATCCAAATCTTAATATGGTCCAATTACCAGCTGGAGCTTCCCAATTTAACACGCCATCTTCTGTCATGTTTTTGGAGAGGTCTATAATGGTATTGGGGTCAATGGCCAATTGATTTTCATCTTTAATGGGTTCAGTACCATACTTGTTAAAATAATGGTTTGCTTTCTTTTCCCATTCTGAGAAATGCCTCACTCCAGAAAACCCAATTTGACTAAGCTTACAGGCTTGCTCACAACTTATTCTAAAAAACTTGCTATTGGTCGCTTCAAAATCAGCAGTAATAAACTCAATTCCTCCTGTTTCACTAAAACCACGTCCGATAGCAATAGAGCTAATCTGTTTAAAGTTTACCCCATCGTTTGAAGCCTCTAAAATTATAGGTGTTGTTTGAAATTCTTCTTTACTTTCAAAGACAAAACTTAATGATTTGGCTGCATAGGTATTATTAAATTCAAATGTTAAGCTTTCTTTTTTTCCTTTCAGCGGTTTAAGAAGAACACCTTCATTGTTGTTATCTAAAAGTAATTTTATATCTATAGGTCCATTATTGGTCTTAATACTTTTTACCAGAGTTTTTAAAGGCTCCTCACCAGGCAAAGAAGGATAAGCAAGTACCGTTATATCTTTATAGAAATTTAGTTTTGAAAATGGTTGAGCCAGATGCATTTTTATTTTTTGACCTCCTAAAATATGTGTCTCACTCCATGTTAATTTTTTCATGGATAATTCAGGAGTAATCCAAGGGCCACCACTTGAAGACCAGCCCGGGCAATTATGCATCACATACTCAATGCCTAATCTATCTGCCTCTTGCATGGCATGAGATTTAACATCAAACCATTCATCACTTAAATATTTTAAAGGTCCTTCAGGTATTCCGGTGCCTGCATCAAAATTAAAAACAGCCCCAATACCAGCTCTAGCCATTGCCTCCAAATCTAAAGTGATTCCTTCTTTGGTCACCTGACCATTCATCCAAAACCACATAGTTGCAGGCTTTGCAGAACCTTTGGGAAAAAGAAAACTATTTTGAAGTTTTGATTCTTCATATTGGCTACATGATTGTATAATACATGTTGGAGTGATGACAGTCATCATTCCTGCTGCAGTTGTTGATTTTATAAAATCTCTTCTCTTCATACCTTAATTTTTTAACAAACATTAATTACTTGCATTCCCATTAGTTTACCCAGTTTCTCTATTTTAGGAAAAATATGCCCTATTCCTATCGCGCAATGATGTGCCGGACCGTGACTGTTCCAATCATTTACAAATTTTCTGGCCCCTATTGAAAATTTGTACCTACTATTTGTATTTCCAATTTCTAAAATAGATCCCGAAACAGATTCACCTTGAGCCACCAATAATAAAAGTCCACCTTTTGGATTTTCCACTACAGAAAGCAATGTAACAGGCCCATTTTTTACGCTCATTTCTACAGAAACACCTTTGCCCACCTTACCGTGATATACTTTAAGCGGTCTCACTTTTGTTTTTCCTTCTGCTATAGCAATATGCCCAGGACCATCATGCCCCATAAGAACCACATCTTGTTCAAAGTCCATGGCATAATATTCTGTAAAAGACCCACCTGCCCCAAAACTATCCATGATTTTCATGGCTTGAGCATTCTTAACTTCGTATTCACCGGCTATAGGAATGCCATTAGCCGTTAACAGAGAGTTGCCTAAAATGATGGATGCAATGGCCTCTTCATTCTCCATATTTCCTGTTCCTTTATAATAATATGCCATAGAACCTAATTTATATTTGGCAATAAGCGCATCCATGGCAACAGAAGTAATGGCCGCTTTTCTTAGCTCTTCTTCTTCACAATCTGGCTGAATATCAAAAACAGTAGAAAACAATTCTAGTCTATCCTGGATTTCTACTTCGGTTACTTTTTTTCTAAATTCAACCAATTCTTCCACTTCAATCAATTCAATATGCCCTCCAAAAGTTGCATAGTGTTGGGTCAAATCTGAATAAATGTCAAGCATGCCACTATAATAATGCCCCATACACCCAAGTCTGTTGGTGGACATCACCTTTTTTACCCATGCAGCTTCTATCCATTCATCAACTTCTGACCAACATTCTGGATCATTATGTAACATTCCCGTTATTTGATAAAAATCTATACCTACTCTTGAAAAGACATTGGCAATTTCAGGAACTGGACAAGCTGAACAATAGGCCAACCATTCTTCTGTCATTTTTGTCCTGTCCGCCAATGTATTGAATGTTTTATAGTCTATGGCTGCTTCTGGTGATAGATTTAATACGATGACAGGGACATTACATTTTTGAACTATAGGAAGCACAGTTGATGAAAGAGCATAGGTAGTAACATATAGAAAGATGATGTCCACATCTTCGGTTTTAAACAATTTTCCTGTTTCAAAAGATTTATCGGCGGTATCTACCAAGCCGGCATTTATTATTGCTACATTTTCTCTTTCTATTTTCTTTTCAACCTCATTTAAATACCCTTCCAATCTAGGTTTTAAGCCTTTAAATTGAGCCCAGTAGGTGTCTAAACCTATTCCGAATAGACCAATTCTCAAATTGCCGTTTTCTGTCATAACTAATGCTATACCTGTTTTTATCTTTATTAAAATTTATTTGCTAATGATGAATGTTGAACTCACCTTTTTTAGATTTAATGCTATTCTGGTGTAAGTATCATTGTCATTGGTTATATAATCTATCCTTTCTATAGAAGATATTTCACCGGTGTATGGATTCCATACTTGAGGTGTGGTTTTTCCTTTAAGTTCTACATAAGTGTTTATAGGATTATTACTTGAATTACTAAAAAAGTAAATATCCTTGCCGTCTTTTTCTTTATGAATATAATTGAAAACTCCGTTCTCAAGTTCGTTAGATAGCTCCTGACCAAAAACTACATCAGGTACATCTTCAACCAGTTTTAGGGCATTGTTTAAATTTTCTGTTGTCGGGTTTTCTACAAACAAAGCATGACCTCTATTTTCATTGGTATTGAGGCTTGTTGGTTTTTCTCCGAAAATAGATGCAACTAATTGTTTAATAAGCGCATCTTTTCCAAATTCAGCAGATTTTGTAGGTAGTTTACTGGTGGCTATCACCTTGCCACCAGCATCATAAAATGCCTTAACTTTTTTTAAAGTACTAACAGAAGAAACATCACCCCCGGGTAAAATGATTACTTTATACCGATGTCTATTATTGTCCAGAACCACTTCATTTCCATCAATCTCATATTTGTCAGTAGCAAAATATTCTGGGTGTACAAAAGAAAAATCCCGTCTAATATTATTGGTCAACTCATCTCCAACTTTTAGGTAATCTGTTTCTGGTGCAGCAAATGTTCCCCAGCTTTTGTTTTCTTCCGCATCAAAATAATACCACCCCTGTAATGATTCAATAGGGTATAAAATAGCAATATCACTCACTAATTGCCCCTCTTGTAGCATATAACTGCACCTTGCCGCCCATTCGTTAAATCGGGGTAATTCTGTGGATATATCTGGATTATAGGTGGCTATTAAAGGCGGTATTCTAATATGGTCTTTGTCGTAATCGTACCACATGGCATGTGGCACTAATTGATTAACACCTCTTGAGAAGGCATCCATTGCGGATCTATAGAGCATTTCTTTATCAAACAACTCTTCTTTT
This sequence comes from Cytophagales bacterium, assembly GCA_024742395.1. Lineage (GTDB taxonomy): Bacteria > Bacteroidota > Bacteroidia > Cytophagales > Spirosomataceae > Jiulongibacter. The sequence continues at coordinate 5,499 of JANSYO010000063.1, read as the reverse complement.
TTCATTAAAGTAAATGCTCCATAAATTTCAGCCAAAACTTGAGGTCTGTTATAAAGCTCAGCTGTAGAACTAATTAATTTGTATCCTTCCCTACCATGTGCGTTATAGAAAATTAAATCTACTGTGGGTATATCTGAATGACGGTAATACTTAAAAATATCAGATTGAAAATCGGTAGGCTGCAACTCATAATTCCCTGGTGGATGCCCAGATGTTTTAATATTGAGCTTCTCTGCCCATTCTTTTGTTTTTCTAGGAAAACCTTCGGCTAAAAGTTCTGCCCTCGTATTAAATAAAGCCACTCTTGCGGCTTGGGTATCCTTTCCGATATTTTCCCATAAAGCAGGATAGTATAAAGCTGGACTAAAACCATACATTGCTTCAAACTTATCATTAAACCCATAGGTCCATGTTTTTTCACCTAACTTATCTCCTGTAAAATAACCTACATCATCAAAGAACATTTGAAAAATAGTAGAACCAAAATAACTGGAAAACCGCTTGGTAAATTGATCATGATTCAATGTAAAATATTTATCAATAGCCTGAGGGTCTAAATAATCTACAGCCAGATGATTGATTTTATCTATCTCGGAGGTTTTACATTGGAAGAACATAACTTTCCATTTTCCTTCTGGTGCTCCCCATGATAACTTTCCATTTTTAATGAAATCGATTAAGTCAATCCGTTCTTTTGTTTGCACGTTCATTGCAACCACTGCCATTAATTTACTGGCATCAACAGTAATATCTATTTTTTTGGATATAATGGTATCTTTTTTAGATAAGATTTTTCTAATATCATCTGGAAAAACCTTCTTCATTTTTCTACCGGCAGAACCACTAGGAAAATCTACATCATCATACCAAATAACCTTCATGCCCAATTCATTACATGTATCTAAAATAAATTTGTAATACTTAAAATAGCCATCGGTAAGGTAGTATGGTTCTACTCCGGGATATGTTTTATCAGTATCGAACAAGCCCGTTGATTTTGTGGTAGGCAACACCGTAACCCCTCCAAATCCTGAATTTTTTGCATCTACCAACTGTTTCTCTATTTCTTCAAAACTAAGCACCCCATTCATAAACCATAGGGGCATAGGCCTATATGATGCTGGTATGTTTTTAAAATTGTCTTTAACATTTTGACCAAACAGTAAATTTGAAAAGACCAGAATTAACAAAGCAATAATGAAATGGTTTTTTTTAAATGGAATAGTTCCCATATAGAATATTATTTTAGATGCAAAAGAACTGTTAGTTTATAATTCTAATAATGTTACTGAGAAAGGTTTTAAGGTAATTTTATTTGTGATAAATTTTGATTCTTGAGGAGGGTTTTCTCCTGTTGAGGTGTCTACAACATGTTGTACTCCACTATTTATATCTGTGGGTAGAATTATTGTTGCTTCTTTATCCCTTTTATTTATAAGTAAGAGTTTTTTACCTGTTTCTGTTATGTAAGCCTGTGAGGCAATATCCGGTTTAGACCCAATAAAAATGTTGCCGTTATAAGTGGTTTTTACTAGTTTGTCCCCAGGTCCCAAATTATCTTTAAGAAGTTTTAATACCCAATACCTTGCATTTGGATTACCTGTTTCCCAATTTACCATACTAACATCAGGGAATTGTGTAGGGTAGCCCACCAATTGTGATTGACCGGCTACATCAATACCAATTTTGGTTAACTCCAAAAAAATGTGGGCATACATAGCTCCCGCTAAATTCCAATATTCATTTGGTATTGGACCGGAATCTACTGGACTGCGCATTATAATCCCTATTTCATTAATCATGGTAAAGGCCTCGGGGGATAATCTTTTTCTGATACTCTCTATATACTTTACCCTATCTATAAAGGCATCTGCTTTGTTAAATGCCGTATATTGAAAATCATCTAAATTTTGATTTGAATGTGATGGGATTGAATAATGATGATAGGAAATACCTTCAATAGGAATCCCTTCTTTATGGTTTTTTGGATCTAAAAAGTATTCAAAATAGGAAGGGTCACTCGTATGGGCAGTAGAAATACCTATGAATTTTGTATCAGGTGATATTTTTTTTAATTCCGAGACAATGGCATCGTACATTTTACAATATAATTCTGAAGAAATATTGTGCTCCAAATCTGGCTCATTTAAAACTTCCCAATAAGATATTTTGTAGTAATGACCAGATTTGTGATATTTCCCTAATTCATCTGTAAATCCGCCCTGGGTGTACCAACTAAATACACGGGAAAAATACCCTGAAAGCTCTTTCATGGATGGGTCTCTTAGTTCCGTACCTTGGTTATAGGTCCATGTTGGCTCATAAGGATTTTCTGGATACGAGACTATAGAATCGGTTTTCCACATCCAAGCAGGTGTAGTACTTAAATTAATTACTACAGGGCGCCCTTTAGTTGCTTCCATAACTGCGGCCATGGTACTATCTAGATAGCTAAAGTTCCAAAATGTTTCCTTTTTGGTAGGGGCTTTTAATTCTGCAACTGCCATTTTTGGATAAGGAAACCAGGGAACATAGCGTAAGTAATCCGGTTCTAAATCTTTTAAAGCTTTAAAAACATTTTTATGAATAGGTGAGCTTGGTCTTACTTTTGGATTTTCTACCAACTGTAATGTTGCTGTGGTGTTGGATGTTGTAGTAACATCATTCCAATCTATGCTTATTGTTTCTTGTCCATATGTTGAACTTATTGTCAATACCACAATTAGGAATACGTATTTATTTAATATTCTCTTCATTTTAGGTCAATTTTGAGATAGTTATTTTAGATAAAAAATTTCTTTTAATTCTATTATTTTGGGTGAATTATCATCGTTTGTTTCCATTAAATCTGCCATGTGCAACCACCATTTTTTCATCAGTTCCTTAGTTGATAGGCTATTATATTTACCATAGTTTTGGGCAGATAATGAAGCAAATAATGTACTGGTGTCTTTATCCAAAAAAATATAATATTCACTTATACCATGATCTTTTAAAAGTGTTTTAAGTTCTGGCCAAATAAAAGAATGCCTTTTTTGATATTCATCTTGCGCATTCTTTTTTAAAAACATTTTAAAAGCGATTCTCATAATCTTCAAATATTTTTAATTTAAGAAGTGTCTCCAAGAGGTATTTTCTCTTGGAGACATATTAAGTTTATTGAATATTAAAAATTAGGATTTAATAAGGCCTCACTTGCGGGCAATGGGAACAATTCTTCAAAATTTGAATATGAAGAGGGCGCAGGGGAAAATCCTTCAGGGTAATAATATTGAGCTGGGTTATTCTTTACCCTTTGGCCATACGCAGACATTACTTCTTGAACAGCATCTGTCCTTACTAAATCTAACCACCTTTTATTCTCAAAAGCTAGTTCTACCCTTCTTTCATTTATTATGGCTTCACGCAATGTGTTTTGATCTAAACCATTTATAGGGTCAAGGCCAGCTCTTGTTCTAACCTGATTTAAAAAACCTTCGGCCAAACCAGTACTTCCATTTTCATTAAGCACTTCTGCATAAGATAAAAGTGCTTCTGCATACCTATACACCGGCCAGTTGGTTCCCGTAACGCCAACTATGGAATGTGGTTGTAAAAGTTTTTTAATGTATGGGTAATAAGTGCCGTCAACATCAATACTATCAATGGAGACCACTTTTCTTAAATCACCACTTTCATAACTATTAATTATATCTGGTGTTGGAATATTAAATCCTTCTGTTGAAGCCGCTTGAGATCCTGCAACTCCGGTTATGGAAGCTACCTGTTCACTAGATAAGGGCATTGGAAGCATAGCATAAATAAAATCACTTCCAAAACCTTCAGTTCCTTCAAAATATTGTACTTCAAAAATAGATTCTGTATTGTTTTTGTTTGCTATACTAAATACATTTTCATAATCATTTACCAAACTATATTCTTCTGAATCAATTAAATCAGAAAGAACCGTTTCTGCACCTGTCCAATCCTTACGTACTATATATACATTACCCAATAGCATTTGGGCCGATCCTTTAGTAGCCCGCCCTACCTCTTGTGAAGATTTTAGAGGCAATAAACTAACGGCAGATGTTACATCTGTTATAATTTGTTGATAAATTTCATCAATAGAAGATAGAGGGAGTGCTGCTTCATCCCTATTACCTACTGGTGTAGTATGTAAAGGAACTTCTCCAAAATATTGTACTAAATCAAAGTATGCCAAAGCTCTTAAAAATAATGACTGCCCTTTAATGTTTCCTTTTATGGTTTCATCAAATTCAACATCATCTATTAAGGCCAAAATTTGGTTGGCACGCGAAATAATCTTGTAGTTTTTTATGTATTTATACTCTGTTCCTTCATTTGCTACATCTGGCAAAAAATCTGCAATAAATTCACCATCCAATACCGCCCTAAAATTTGGATTATATTTGTAATGTGTGTTATCAGACCTCATTTCTCCCATGGCCCAAGAACCGAATCTTCCGTCACCGCCATCTTCACCATTATATAAATCTCTTAATGGTGCATAGGCTCCGTTAATTGCCTGCTCAAAATCCTCTTGGTTTTTAAAAAAGATAGAGGTGCTTAGCGAATCTTCAGGAGCTAGATCTAAAAAGTCTTCACTACAAGAAAAAAGTAGAAGCGCTATTATTATACTAGATATTTTAATTTTCATTTTTTAAGATTTTAAATAATTAGAATGATAGATTTAACCCGATGGTAAAAGTTCTAGGAACTGGATATGACGCCCAGTCATAGCCAAGCTCTAATGAGCTACCTTGGCCTCCATATGTTGTGCCACTTACTTCTGGGTTTACTCCCTTGTATTTGGTAAATACAAACGCTTGTTGCACTGAACCATATAACCTTGCTTTCCTAAGGAATCCATCGTCTTTTAATGGAAAACTATAGCCAAGAGTTATATTTTTTATGCTTAAGTAGCTACCATCTTGAATGAATCTTGTATTGAACCAATCTCTTTCCAATCCTGTGGACGCAGTGGTTTTACCATATTTGCCATCACCTGGGTTTTCAGGTGACCTCCATCTATTTTCTACTTCTTTTAATACATTGAATACACCATCTAAATTAGTAGTTCCTTGATCTGACATTACTGCAATGTCATTTCCAACGGAACCAGACATAACTATGCTAGCATCAAAATTTTTGAATTGAAAGTCATTGGTAATTCCAAAAATATAATCTGGAAAAGGGTTTCCAATAACAGTTCTGTCATCTTCATCTCCACCATAGGTTAGCACTCCATCTCCGTTGATATCCACAAATTTTACGGTACCTACCTCAGAAACGGCAGCTTTTGGTGAACTATCAAACTCTTGCTGATTATCATAAACACCATCGTGAATTACCCCCCAAAACTGACCTATAGGTTGGCCTGGTTGGGTAATACTTTGAAATTGACCCCTACCTGTATAGATTCGATCTACACCTTCCGCTAAAGCGATAACCTTATTTCTGTTAAATGAAATATTGAAGTTGGTTTTCCAATTAAAT
>JANSYO010000034.1 GCA_024742395.1 Cytophagales bacterium | reverse complement strand
CAATGAAAAATCGTATATTCGCCTTAACAAATATTAATTACCCCTACACGCATGTAGTTAAATTCTATCTCGGGATATCTACTTTGAATATTTCTTGCTACTTTTGCGATCCTTTTCGAATTGAAAGGAAATTGTTAATGGACGTGATCCATATAAACTTAAACTAACAAATGGCAGTAAAAATCAGACTCGCGCGTCGAGGACGTAAGAAAAGAGCAATCTATAACATTATTGTTGCAGATGCCAGAGCTCCTCGTGATGGTAAATTTATCGAAAAATTGGGTCAGTATAATCCAAATTTAACTCCTGCCGGATTAGATTTAGATAGTGAAAGAGCACTTCATTGGTTAATGACCGGTGCTCAGCCTACAGATACTGCTCGCAAAATATTATCTGTAAAAGGATTAATGCTTAAGAAACACTTACAAGTAGGTGTTGTTAAGGGTGCTATCTCTCAGGAAGAGGCTGATAAGAAATTTGAGGCTTGGTCTGCAGAAAAAGCAAAAGCAAGAGATGAAAAACTTTCGAAATTAGTATCAGATAAAGATGCTGCCAAAAAAGCGGTACTTGATGCTGAGCGTAAGAAGAAAGAAGGCGTAGAAGCTAAGAAAAAAGAAGCAGAGCAAGCTCTGATTGCCGAGGCTGAAGCTAAAGAAGCAGAGGCATTAGCTGCCAAGGCTGCTGCGGAGGCTCCTGAAGCAACAGAAGAAGCTCCAGCTGCTGAAGCATCTTCAGACGAAGCTGCTGCTGAAAAAGAATAATATTTATTATCTCTAGTAAAAATCCTCACTACTTTAGTGGGGATTTTTCATTTATACCAATATGACAAAAGACGATTGTTATTTTCTGGGGAAAGTTACACAAACACACGGACTGAAAGGTGAGGTGATTTTATGGCTTGACGTAGATCAGCCCGAATTATATGCAGAACTCGACTCTGTATTACTGGATATGGGCAATGAACTTGTTCCTTATTTCCTTGAATCATTGTTAATACGCGGAAAGAAATCAATAGCTAAGTTTGAAGACATAGAGACTATAGAAGAGACCGCTCCAATAATTAATAAAGAGCTTTATCTTCCCATAGATGTCTTACCAGAGCTTGAAGATGACACTTCATTTTATTATCACGAAATCATAGGATTTGAATTAGAAGACGAAAATACAGGGGAGGCCTACGGCTCGGTAACCCAGGTTTACGAAGGATCAGGACAAGACTTGATTGCCTTTGAAAAAGAAGGAAAAGAAGTGCTGGTCCCCATTTCAGATGAAATCGTAAAAACTGTTGATCGTGAAAAAAAGATCATCAAAGTGGATTTACCTGATGGTTTGTTAGACCTATATCTCGAATAACATGCAGATTGATATCGTAACATGCTTGCCCGGTTTGTTAGAGGGTTTCTTTTCTACCTCCATTGTTAAACGGGCTATGGAAAATGGTAAAGTAGAAGTGAACATTGTCAATCTCCGTGAGTATGGTATCGGCAAAAGCCGGCAAATAGATGATTATGCTTTTGGAGGTGGAGCCGGAATGGTCATGATGATGGAGCCCTTGGTAAACTGTATAGAGGAGCTCAAAAAAAGAGGGGAGTATGATGAAATAATCTATATGACCCCTGATGGGAAATTATTTGATCAAAAAACAGCCAATAAGTTCTCCCTCCAAAATAGACTGATGATTATCTGTGGTCATTACAAAGGAATTGACGAAAGAGTAAGGGAAAAATACATTACACTAGAGCTTTCTATTGGTGATTATGTACTAAGTGGGGGAGAGATTCCGGCAGCGGTGGTAACTGATGCCATAATCAGGTTAATTCCAGGGGCAATGAACGACGAGACATCTGCCTTAACTGACTCTTTTCAAGATGGATTATTATCGCCACCGGTTTATACCAGACCAGCTGATTTTGAGGGACTTAAGGTGCCTGAAGTCTTACTCTCAGGTAACTTCCAAAAAATAGATGAATGGCGATTGGAAAAGGCTATTGAAAGAACTAAACAAAGACGCCCTGATTTGTGGAAAAAAACATTGTGATACCTACCTAAAATGGTTATTTTTGAGCTAATTATTGAGTACTGAATATACTATTTTCAATTCTTAGAAATAACCTTAAGCTTCTTCGCAATTTTTAATTTATGGCAGAGGAAAACGAAAATCCAATACCCGAATCAAGTCCAAGAGGGAATATTATCCCAATTAACATAGAAGATGAAATGCGTGGTGCCTACATAGATTACTCTATGTCGGTAATCATATCGCGTGCTCTTCCGGATGTAAGAGATGGTTTTAAGCCGGTTCACAGACGTGTGCTTTATGGAATGTCTGAACTTGGCGTTTCTCACAACAGACCTTATAAAAAATCAGCACGTATTGTAGGGGAAGTATTAGGTAAATATCACCCACACGGTGATTCCTCAGTATACGATACCATGGTGCGTATGGCCCAGGAGTGGTCATTGAGATATCCATTGGTCGATGGTCAGGGTAACTTTGGTTCAGTAGATGGTGATTCACCGGCTGCGATGCGTTATACTGAGGCTCGCTTAAAGCGTATTGCCGAAGAAATGCTGGCTGATATTAACAAAGAGACTGTTGATTACCAGGGCAACTTTGATGACTCCCTGACAGAACCTTCAGTTTTACCAGCCAGAATTCCGAACTTATTATTAAATGGTACTTCTGGTATTGCTGTAGGTATGGCCACCAATATGGCCCCTCACAATCTATCTGAGGTAGTAGAAGGAATAAAAGCCTACATAGATAATAATGATATTGACGTTGAAGGATTAATGGAGCATGTAAAGGCTCCGGATTTCCCTACTGGCGGAATTATTTATGGCTACTCTGGTGTAAAATCTGCACTGGAAACTGGTAGAGGACGTATTGTGATACGTTCGGTTGCAAATTTCGAAACCACCAAGACTGGAAGAGAACGAATTGTCGTAACAGAAATTCCTTACATGGTGAATAAGGCAAGCATGATCGAAAAGACGGCGGCCCTTATTAATGAAAAGAAAATTGAAGGAATATCGGATTTAAGAGATGAATCTGATAGGAGTGGGATGCGAATAGTGTATGAACTTAAAAGAGATGCAGTACCTAATGTAGTATTGAATAATCTTTACAAGTATACACAGTTACAATCGTCTTTCAGTGTGAACAATGTGGCATTGGTTAAAGGAAGACCAGAGACATTGAACCTCAAGGATATGATACGTCATTATGTGACGCATAGAATTGAAGTTATTACCAGAAGGACCGAATATGAATTAAAGGAAGCAGAGAAGAGAGCTCATATATTGGAGGGTTTATTGATAGCCCTTGATAATCTTGATGCCGTAATTGCTTTAATCAGAGCTTCTAAGGATCCTGATGAAGCAAGAGAAGGTTTGATGACTCAGTTTAATCTATCCGAGATTCAGGCTAAGGCTATTTTGGATATGCGTCTGCAGCGTTTAACTGGTCTTGAAAGAGATAAGATTATTGCAGAGTATGAAGAGATCAAAAATTTGATTGAAAGATTGAAGGAGATTTTAGGCTCTGAAGAAGTTAAACTTAGCTTGATTAAGGAAGATCTTGACGATATCAAAACTAAGTATGGAGATGAGCGTAGATCGCAAATTGAAATGGCTGGTGGAGACTTCAATATTGAAGACATGATTCCTGATGATGAGATGCTTGTTACGGTGTCAAATCAAGGCTATATAAAGCGAACAGCTCTTCAAGAGTATAGAACTCAGGCAAGGGGAGGAGTGGGCTCCAGAGGTGTTAAAACAAAGGATGAAGACTATACTGAGCACTTGTTCACCGCTACAAATCATAATTACCTACTTTTCTTTACCGAAAAAGGTAAATTGTATTGGCTGCGAGTTTTTGAAGTACCGGAAGGCAACAAAACCTCCAAGGGAAGAGCTATTCAGAACTTGATTAATATTGAATCTGATGATAATATTAAGGCAGTATTAAATGTCTCTACTTTGACGGACGAAGACTACATCAATAACAATTACATTGTGATGTGTACGAAGAAAGGAACTGTCAAGAAAACGCTTCTTGAATCCTACTCTCGTCCAAGAGTCAACGGTATAATTGCCATCAATATTAATGAAGGAGATCAATTACTTGATGTTGCTCTAACGAATGGTAACGATTATATAATCATAGCCGGAAGTGAAGGAAAAGCGGTAAGATTCCACGAGCAGGATGTGAGACCAATGGGTAGGGGAGCTACCGGGGTTAGAGGAATCAGGCTTTCTGATACAGATCATGCCATTGGGATGGTTTGTGTAAGCAGAGAAGATGCCCAGCTTATGGTAGTTTCAGAAAATGGTTATGGAAAAAGATCTGATATTGAAGAATACAGAATCACGTCACGTGGTGCCAAAGGAGTTAAGGCTCTGAATATTACCGAGAAAACCGGTAAGCTTGTCGCCATAAAAGAGGTTATTGATGAAGATGATTTAATGATCATTACGGTCAAGGGAATCTTGATTAGAATGAGTGTATCAGACTTACGTATCATGGGTAGAGCTACGCAGGGTGTGAAACTGATCAGACTTAACAACAACGATAACATTGCCTCGGTGACCCGTATTGTAAAGGAGGATGAAGAATTAGTAGAAGGGGAGAGTGATGAAAATACTGATGGACCAACAGACGCCGGTGAGGCACCTGTAGAAGGACCAGAGGAATAAAAACTGTTAAAACGGTGTTAAGAAAGTGATTTCTGGTAAACCAAAGTAACCGGAGACCGTCATAACATCGATAGTATTAATCGAGAATAAACTAAATTATAAACCTAGATGAAAAAAGTAGTATTGGGATTGGCTTTTATGACAGCCTCTTATTTCTCCATTGGTCAGGGCGTGCTTGATCTTGCGGCAGATGCACAATGTGAGTCTCAGGAAAACATCCTTAAGCCAATAATAAAGAGTTCTGAACATCCTAAAAGAGGAATTAAGGCCACCACTTGGGTAAGACTGAGTGAAGCGTATGCAAATTATACGACTGCCTGTGGAAGAGATTCTACTTCAGCGTTAAAAGCTTGGGATGCCATTAATAAAGCTAAGGAGCTTGATACTGATGGGAAATCAAGCGACGAAATCGAATCAATAATGCATGGTGAATTAATGTATTCTGCCATCATGAACCAGGGTGTAGCACATTATAATGTGAATAACCTTGAGACTGCGTCTAAATTCTTTCATATTGGTTATGAAGTAATTCCTACAGATACATTGGCTACTTTTTACGCGGGTATTGTTTCAAATCAATTAGGTGATACAGAAATGGCTAAGAAAGCCTTTAAACAATACATCGAAGTGGCTGGTGGTAAAGATCCGGCTTCATTCTATACTTTAAGCCAAATAGCAAAAAGTGAAGATGATGTAGATACTGCCATTAGTTGGTTGAAAAAAGGTGTGGCTGCTACTGATGATAAAGACCTTAGAGGTGAATTAGTTAACACTTACATTCAAAACGATAGACTTGATGCGGCGATTTCTGATTTGAAAGCATTGATAGAAACTGATCCTACGAATGCGAATACGCTTTTAAACCTTGGTTTGCTTTATGATAATCAAGGAAAGCAGGATTTAGCAATGGAGACTTATAAAAAAGTATTAGAAATTGATCCTGATAACTATGATACAAACTTCAGTATTGCTGTTCTTCACTTCAATGAAGCGGTAAAAATAAAGAAGGAAGTTGATGCAATGGATATGAAAACGTATCAGGCGAAAGGAAAAGAAATTGAGCAACTTGCATGTTCAAAGTTTGCAGATGCCAAGCCATACTTTGATAAGTGCCTTGAAGTTAGACCTGGTGAAGAAGAGGTAGTAGAAAACCTTAAAAACTTAAACAGAGTATTGGGACAGTGTAATAACTAAGTTTCAAAATATTTTGAAAAGACCATTCAAAAGGGTGGTCTTTTTTTAGTGCCCACTATTCTATTTAACATAATATATATTATATAACAATCTATAATTATTGAGAATCCTTCCAGACCTTTTTCCTGATTCCTATAATGATAAGAATAATCATAAAAGGAATAACAAATATTGCTGTGGTTTGAACAGGCCTGTTGAAGTAAAGATCAATTCCAACGGCTACAAGACAAAGAAGTAAAGCTAAAGCTGGCAGATATAGGTAAGCTAGTTTTCTAGACCCAAGATTCATACGATTATGAAGGATTAAATTCTGAAAAGGAATTGTCAGTGTAAAATACTACAATTTTAGAAATCTTTTTCGTTTGTTTCATTGATTTTGATGCGTCCTGAGAATCGAATAATCCAGGCATGAGTAAAGGATCAGTTAAAATATGCGATTCTCGGAGCCTTTCCAATTCTTGTAATCTTTGCTCTTCATCAATGCGATCTGCTATTTTTGTTAGCAATTCTTCTGATAATTCTTCGCCGTCAAAAGTCCATTCAATTCCTAATTCTGGAAACTTTTTCACGATACGTTGTATAATATCCAGGCTTGGTTTGTTTCTACCAGCTGTTATATGGCTAATTACGGGTCTGCTAACATCTATATAATCAGCAAACTTCGAATTTGAAAAACCTAATGCGGCTATTAGTTGGCTAATTTTGAGGTTCAATTCTTCTAATTCTTTCTCTTCCATTTTCTAACTATATGGGAGTACTTAATAACAATCGTAAAGCACATGATATACAATAGTAAACAGAATAGTTTACTTATCCAAACATCGTATAGAAATGTAAATTCAAAAAATTTACAAATGTAAAATGTGTTATTCTAATAAATCTGGCTTATTATGTCAATAATATTGCATTATTTAAAGAATTTGGGAGTTTTAAGCTTAAGTAAGCAAAGCAAAAAAAGTTTCAATTATTTGGAGGTGTTAACAAAATTAATCACTTTTGAATCAACAATAAATAATGAAAGAGTCTTTAGGGTTCCTGACATTACGTGCTTAAAAATTTAGTTTTTGCTTTCCTTTAAGAAAACTTGACGACCCTTTGAGGTCTTGAGAAAAAGAAAGAGCCCCACTTTTAATAGAGGGGCTCTTCTTGCATTAGAATAAACTTGTATTCTTCTTAGGCCTATTAATTAAACGGCCACATCGTTGTCTCTAAGAGCTTGGTTTAAACTTGTCTTCAAGTCAGTGCTTTCCTTTCTTTTGCCAATGATAAGAGCACAAGGTATCTGATATTCACCAGCAGGAAACACTTTTGACCTGGTTCCAGGTATTACCACACTATTTGCAGGGACGGTTCCTACGTAAGTTACGGGCTCTGGACCGGTCACATCAATAATCTTTGAACTTTTCGTCAAAGTAACGCCAGCTCCAAGAACGGCCCCTTTACCTACATGAACACCTTCTACGACAATACATCTCGAACCAATAAATGCACCGTCTTCTATTATGACAGGTGAAGCCTGAGCTGGTTCTAAAACTCCGCCTATGCCTACACCACCACTTAAATGAACATTTTTGCCTATTTGAGCACAACTTCCTACTGTTGCCCATGTATCTACCATTGTGCCTGAATCTACATAAGCTCCTATATTTACATAGCTTGGCATGAGAATGGTACCAGGAGCTAAATAGGCTCCGTAGCGGGCAACTGCAGGTGGAACTACCCGAACGCCCATTTCTTCATAATTTTTTTTCAGTTGCATTTTATCGTGAAATTCGAAAATGCCAACTTCCTGAGTTTCCATCTTTCTTAGCGGGAAATAAAGGATGATTGCCTTCTTTACCCACTCGTTAGTTTGCCAAGTGCCATCAGAAAGTGGCTCTGCAACACGTAATTTACCCTTATCCACTAGTTCTATTACGCTTTCGATAGCATCAACTACAGCTGCATCCTTTAATAAGCCGCGGTCTTCCCATGCATTTAAAATTAAATCCTGATCGATCTTCATTGAACTTTCTCTGTATTTTTTACTTAAAGTTATTGTTTACAAAAATAATCTTATCTTACTGATATAGCTATGTTTATCCTAATATGAAATGGCCATTACACCACTTTTGGGAATTAGCTTTTTCCAAACAGAAGAATATTCTGTCTGAGGCCAGCAATACCTCCTGGTCAACAAAGCTAAAACATAAATTTTATTTGCCTCACTCCCACCCAAGTGATTTCTAAAGAATTATACCGGCAAACATGCATGTTATAAATATTAGCACAAATCTGAAAAGCTAATAAACTTAGCAATGATATAATAAAATGTGATGACAACTATAGATTAGCAAACCCATTTTGTACTATTTCACCAATAAGTTGGGGAATTATCATATTAGTTTTTCCTTATACGAAAAGTGTTATTTTTGTAATTCTTTTACCAAACAAAATTTTATTCGATGAACGACATTAAAGTTGCAATTAACGGATTTGGAAGAATTGGACGGTTAGTCTACAGACAAATTTATGATATGCAAGGTATTGATATCGTGGCTATTAACGATCTTACTAGCCCGGCTACCTTGGCTCACCTTTTGAAGTACGATACAGCTCAAGGGAGATTTGACCAGGAGGTGAAGGCTACAGACAGCAGCATCATCGTAAATGGCGACGAAATAAATATATACTCTCAGCGTGACCCATCACAGATTCCTTGGGCTAAGCATGAAGTAGATGTTGTTTTAGAGTGTACTGGTTTCTTTGCCAGTGACGAGAAAGCTTCTGCACATATTACTGCTGGAGCTAAGAAAGTTGTAATTTCTGCACCTGCTACAGGCGATGTTAAGATGATAGTTTACGGTGTTAACCATGAAACATTGGATGGTTCTGAAACCATTATTTCTGGTGCTTCATGTACTACGAACTGTCTTGCACCAATGGCAAAGGCTTTAAATGATGCCTTTACTATCAAATCTGGTTTAATGACCACTATTCACGCATACACTAATGATCAAAATACTCAGGATGCACCGCACCCTAAAGATCTAAGAAGAGCAAGAGCTGCTGCTCAGAATATTGTTCCTAACACTACCGGGGCGGCCAAAGCTATTGGAAGTGTATTACCGGAATTAAAAGGAATTCTAGATGGTGCAGCTCAGCGTGTACCTACACTTACAGGATCTTTAACCGAACTTTTCACGGTTCTTGATAAGAAAGTAACTGCTGAAGAAATCAATGCGGTAATGAAGGCTGCTGCTGACGAAAGTTACGGTTATACTGAAGATGAGATTGTAAGTTCTGATGTAATTGGTATTACATACGGATCACTTTTTGACGCAACTCAAACTAAAGTTCAAACTGTTGGAGATACTCAGATTGTAAAAACGGTGAGCTGGTATGATAATGAAATGTCTTATGTTTCTCAATTAGTGAGAACAGTTAAGCATTTTGCAGGCCTGATCGGTTAATATACATACTTTTGGTTTACGCAAAAGCCTCCTGTTTCAATGAGACAGGAGGCTTTTTAGTTCTGAATAGCAATGGAAATTAAGGTTTATTCTCTTAACCGGCACTTAATGTAGTTAATTGTATATCCTTTCTCTACCCAAAGTGACTCGTAATGAGTTTCAATACCATAATGATCTTTTAATAATTCTGAATTATATAGATCATTTGTATAAGCAATTACCTCAAAGTCAGGGTCTGATGCCAAATTTTCGAGACTGTATTCGTATAAGAAAGGACTATCAGTCTTCAGAATAAATAAGCCACCAGGTTTTAGATACTTTTTGTATTCAGCCAAAAAATGCTCATTTGTCAATCGCTTTTTCTCTTCCTTGTCTCTTGGTTGTGGATCAGGATGTATGAGCCAGATTTCATTTACATCATTTTCGTTAAAGAACTCATCCATATATTGAATACCCGTGCGAAGAAAAGCGGCATTGTCTAGACCTTTCTCCATGCACCTTTTACTACCTCTGGCTATTCTATCCCCTTTAATGTCAATTCCAATAACATTGATATCCGGTCTGTTTTCTGCAAGACCGACGGTGTATTCTCCTTTGCCACAGGCCAATTCAAGCACTATAGGATTCTCATTTTTGAAGTATTCGGCCCAATTACCTTTTAAATTTGTATACCATTCTTTACCTCGTTCAATGACATTAAATGCCTTTTTATTGTGCTCAAAGCGATGTTGTTTTCGTCTCAATTCTTATAAATCGTTTAATTCTGCTACTAAATATGTACTTCCTCCTACAAATATAAAATCATTAGTTTGGGCTCTTTTTTTAGCGTAATCCAAAGCTTGATTGACGTTGCCAAATGCCTTGGCATTCACAATGCTATTGTAATTAGCACACTTAATTAACTCCTGTGGATTTGCTGATCTTGGCGAATTAAATTCAGCAAAGTAGTAATGTGCCTTTTTAGGTAGTTTGCACATAATTTGATTCCAGTTTTTGTCTTTAGAAAACCCTAAAACTATATGTATTTCACTCTCATTGTACTCTTCAAATCGTTTAATTAAATATTCTATAGCTTCCGAGTTATGACCTGTATCACAAATAATTAAAGGAGATTCCCCTATTTTTTGCCATCTACCTTTTAAGCTAGTATTGCTAATTGTATTAGCTAGCCCCATTCTTAGGTGCTCATGATTAATATTAAACTTTCCCTTTTTTCTTATTAATTGGAAGACTGTAAGTACACCTGCCAAATTGTATTGCTGGTAATTACCATTTAAGTCAAGCTTTTGGATCCATTGAAAAGTGTCAGATTTATCTTTAACTATATAGTTAGTTAATCCATCTTGGTGTAATTTCTTTGAAATATCATAATGATCCTTTGCATACAATATGAGTGAATTATTTTCCTGAGCAATTCTATTGAATACCGGAGCGGTCTCAGGTTGATATTCAGAGATAACAACAGGTACGCCCGGTTTTATTATGCCGGCCTTTTCTTTGGCTATTGCCTCAAGTGTATCACCTAATATCTCTGTATGGTCCATACCGATATTGGTAATTAAAGATATAACCGGAGTAATAATATTGGTGGAGTCTAATCTACCACCAAGGCCTACTTCTATTATGGCAATATCAACTTTTTCTTCTGAAAAATACAAAAAGGCTAATGCTACAGTGACTTCAAAAAATGAGGGTTTAATTCTCTCTATTAAAGCTTGATGTTCAGCTATAAAATTGACGACAAATTCTTCTGGTACTTCTATACCGTTAATTCTGAATCGTTCTCTAAAGTCTTTTAGGTGTGGCGATGTATAGAGACCTGTTTTGTATCCGGCTTCCTGAAAAACGGAAGCTATCATATGGGAACTACTACCTTTTCCGTTGGTTCCTGCTACATGTATCGTATTGAATTTATTTTCGGGATGGCCCAAATGTTCACATAAAAGACGAATGTTTTGAAGGCCGTTCTTCAAAGCAGAATTACCCGACTTCTGGAAGGCGGGTAATTTGTTATACAAATATTCTACTGTTTCCTGGTATGTCATTTCCTACGGGAATTGTCCCGCAAAAATAGACTTAATTGGTAATATTAATAGTAATTGTTCCTGTAGATCTTGAAGGAGGAGTACCTTGAGGAGAAAGAAAACTACTTAAACTTCTTTGAATATAAGATTTATAAAAGTTAGTAACACTTGGACTAACTGTTGAACTTTTGACCTGAATTCCAATTACGTCACCACGATCATCTACTGTTACACTGAAAACAATTCTTCCTGTTTCTGAAGAAGCATCTTTGGGAACACTTAATGCTCTTTTACTCCATCCACTTAGACCTGAGATAGAGCTACCACCGCCTCCGGATCCAGGATTTCCATATAAACTTTTGCCATCCGGGGTCCCTCTTGGGTCGCCTTGATCACCTACGGCTCCGGGAGCTCCATCACCATTATTATTGCCTCCTATTCCGTCTCTACTTCCTGTGGTGCCGTTGGAAGTACTTCCACTACCAGACCTTTTCATTACAGATCCCTGATCTACAGATCTGGCCGGTTTTGGCGGGGCTGGAGTTACAGGAGCTGGTGAAGAGGATCTTGTTGAAGTAGAAGTGGTGGGTGTTTTTTTCATTACTACCGGCGAATCATCTACTTCAGATGTTACTACTGGTGGTGTTTTTTGTGTTCTTGTTTGCGTGTTCTGTCTTGTTGTACTAGGTTGAGGAACAGACGGTTGGGGTTTACTTACCGCCTTTTGACTTGTTGAATTGTCTGCCGGTTTTACATCATAGTTATTAGGTGATGTATTGGCTTTATTGGTGGTTTGAATATTGCCATAACCTGTAACATCAATTCCATAATTCAAGTCCACCCCCATGGCAATCTCTTCTTCGGGCTGCTCATAGACAATATTAAAAAAGATTAGGGCTGCTAAAAAAAGAACATAAAGGCCGGCACTTATAGCCAAGGCTTTCATTTTATGCTCATTACTATCGATTACTAACTCCATTTTCGTCAAAATAAACGGATTTTAATCCGGTGAATTCTTCAATTTTTTTAGACATTTCAAGGGCCTCTTCTACAGTAGTAACGCCTACATAGACCCTTCTCATATTGCTGACCTGTCTTATTTCTGCATTAAAGCCCGCAGATTTCATTTTTTCCATGAGGTTTTCTGCATTCTTTTTACTTCTAAAGATTCCTGCAGCTACTTCATAGGGATATTTTCTTTCTTCTGAAGACTTTACTGTTGGTGCTGCCTGATTTTCTGATTCCGGGATATTGTTTTCCTTTAAGTTGTCTAATTGACTATCAAATCCATTTTCAGTAAATGACATACTATCTACCACTGCTAATGTATCGACTATATTCAAATTCTCATTATCCGCTATAGAAATAGTGTTCTCCTTTTTTTGAAAGGGTTTGTGAAGAACAACGTAATAAAGACCAATAAAAATTAAGAGTAATGGAAGAATATAAATTAAGTAGCGTAGCCAGGGAGCTTTCGTTTCTTCTTCATAATACTCCACTTCAACTTCTTCATGAGGAGCCTCTTCTAAATTCTCATTGGATTCATAAGAAGGAGAATCTTCATTGCCAGATAAATGCTTTTCTTCAATAATGGGCACAAATGCTATTTGATTCTCCTTTAAAGTTGAGGCATCTTCATTCTCTTCATCCTCCTCTTCTTTGATTTCTATTGAATCGTAATTTGGTGCAACACTTTCATATTGCGAAGCCAGATGATAAAAATTGTATGTACTATCTATATCTCCTACTAACTTATCGTTGGCATAGCTTAATGAAATAAGATCAGCAATAACAATCTTAGTATTACTCTCAAGGCTTGATTTCAAAGAAAAAATAAAGTCTTTTAACTGTGAATCTATCTCAGACAGCCCAATGTGCTCTTTTTGTTTTATAAAGTTTAAAAACTTTTGATCCTCATCTTTATTTAAGAGGCCATTAAAAGTAAAAGTCTTGAAAGGTTCTATCAGCTTACCTTCATCTGTCATAGAGGCTTGAGAAAAAGAGGCAATAAAGGCTCCTAATCCCGGTACAATAAGGAAATCGAATTCGTGAAGAGATTCCTTTATGTACTTTTCAAAGTTTATCATCGGAAAGCTATCATAGTTTATAAAGAGATATTTATCCCAGCTAAAAAGTTTAGCCCTTGCTGCGGATAATAAAGATACCTCTGATAATTCTTTCCGATTATGTTATTAAGTTTTACAAAAGCAGAAAACTGCTCACTAAACAAATAGGTAAACTCGGCATTCAAATCAGTAATGGCAGGTAACTTCACATCGTCAATAAGAAAGGGATCTATAGCAAATGTACTTCCAATATAGTAAAAATCAATATTGCTGACAATTTTATCAGAAACCAGAAATGTATTACCTATTCTTCCTTCAAATGAAGGTCTGTGATATGGTTTTTCAAAATCTACCGTCTCGTAATACCAGTAATCAGCAGTTAAATTCGTTCTCCAAAACTCAACTGGCTGATAATTGAATTCGGCAGATACATTAACAAAGTCCGTTAAATTATCGTCATAATCTATTCTGAATTTATTCAGCCTATTGGCATTCTCATCAAAATCAGATTCTACATTGAAATAATAAAGATTTGAAAATTTACCATAGGAAGCCTTGAAGTTATACGTTAAATTATTGACGATATCTCCTCTGCTTCCAATAAAATACTCTTGCTCCTTGGTAGTATTCAAAATTTCAACCTGAGGCCTTAACCATGCATTTTCATCAAACATCGTTCTTAAGGTATTTCTAATAACATCACCATCGTATCCGGCAAAGAAATAAAATAAACCTCTGGTTTTATAAGTTAAGGTGGCCGTTGGGAAGCCCTTTGTTACATTAATGTCATTAATCTGATCGTACTGATTTACTGCCTTGAAGCCAAGTTTGGCATTGAAAGAATTAAAATCCAAATTAAACGAAGGCTCCACTCTAAAGAGGTTTCTCTTTTTAATTATTTGACTTGAATAATTATCTGTTATTTGTGTGACATAGGCTTCTGCACTCAGCATAGCTGTCAATCGATCTCTAATGACTGGGAAAGTGGTATTTAATTGACTACCCCAATCAATCTCTTCTGCATCGAAATTGTCCGTAAGAGTATTAAGTTTTGTTTTTATGGTATAGTCAACTACAGGTTTTGGATTGGTATTTTCAAAAGCAACACCAAAATTAAATAGGTTAAGTCTTTGACGAATATCTTCTTTTGTATAGTCAGTATATCTGGTGGTATCATAACCGAAAAAGTGATAATTCCTTCTTTCATATCCTACGTCACCTCTTAGTTCAAAATTATTGGTATGGTACTTACCATCAGCTTTTATCTGATCTAAATTAATGCCTGAGTTAACCCCTTGAATTGGGCCTCTTTTAGCCGCATTATGCAGTCCATAAAGTCCAAAAACAAGGTTTTGATCCTGATCGGAATTAATGAAAGTTTCTGCATAGAATCTACCGAAGTTTCCACCACCTATTTTTAGGTAGTTAGGGTAGCCAGTGCTTTTGGCTTTCCCTTTTCCAGCTTCATCTACAGGCGAAACAACATTAGGTTTAAACTCTACTTCCTCTATACCTACAGGTTTCCTTTCGAAAAAAGTATAGACCATTTCGCGTTTAGAAGTAGTTTTTTCTTCCACAGGTATTTTTTCAAATACTCGGTTTTGTTTTTGAAGTTTTACTTCTCTTTCTTTCGTAATGGTAATTTCTTCATTACCAATTCCCTGGGCGGCAGCCGCTAAACTAATACTGCCGAAAAGCACGGTATTTATTAATTTCTTAGTCATGATCAGCATTTATTTCGGAATGGTTTTAAGCTTGGCTTTAGCAATATCCACAGTTTTTGGATTTCCAGAATTCTCAATAATGGAGTTGAGAGTGGCTTTAGCCATGAAGTAATCCTTTTGTCCCAAATAACTATCAGAAATTAAAAGGAAAGCTTTTTCATACCATTCTATGTAATCGCCAAAGTCCTGAGCCAGACTCTGCATTTCTTTGATAGCTTCTTCAAATTTTCCGCTTTCATAAAGAATTTCACCCAAAAGATATTTAGCCTCTGCCCCATTGACATCTTTATCCATTGCAATAACTTTATCGAATTGAGCCTTGGCTTCTGAAAAGTTTCGTCTCTTCAAATGGGCTTTTCCAATAAATAATTCAGCTTTATTCTCAATGCCAATAACCATTCCGCCTCCTTTTGAGATGGCCTCTCTCGCATATTTCATTGAATTCTCATAATCTCCCAAATAATAATATGATTGAAACAAGCCATCCCAGGCAGATACCTGATCTCTTTTTGAAGAGCTTGAGCTTAATACATTTTGATAATTGCTGACTGCATCTCTATAATTTCCGTCATTAAACTGTGCGTCGGCTGCTCTAAAGGCTGATTTCGTCACATACTGTGATTGCCCGTCTTCTATCACATCTTTATAATAAGGTAAAGCCTCTTTAGATCTATCAGAGAAGTGATATGATTCAGCAATTAAGAATTTGGCTTCAATGACATTACTGTTTGAAGGGTTATTGTTGATGAATCTTTGTAAAGCCGGAATAGCCGCACTGTATTTCTCAGTATAAAAGAGGTTACGAGCAGCATCATACTGCAAAGCAATTGCCGAACCGCTACCAGGATTATTCTTTTGATACTCATCTGCTACGTCTGCAAAATCTTCGCTTCTGCCTGTCAAGTTTAAAATATCACGTAAGCCTATCAGAGCTTCGTTTGATGTTTCATGCTTTCCAAAACTTCTGATAATTAATTTGTAATCAGAAATGGCCTGATCATAATTCTGCGTGTTACCGTAGGCCAAGGCTCTTTTTAAAAGTGCGTCAGGGACTAGTTTTGATTTTGGTCTTTTTCTCAACATCTCAGTAAATGTGGCAATGGCCGCCTGATAATTCCTTTTGTCCATTTCTAAAACACCACGCTGAAATAAGGCATCGTCTATTAGTCTTGAATTGTCATACTGCTTGCTGAATTGGTCAAATGTTCTACTTGCCTCATCGGCTCTGCCCATGAAGTCAAGTGTTACACCTTTTTGAAATAAAGCATAATCCTTGTCTGTACGGTTATTTGCTAAGGCTTGCTCATAATACTTCAATGCGTTTCTAAAGTCCTTTTGAATGAGGTAACAGTCTGCCATTCTAAGAAGGGCGTCTTCCCTACTCTGCTGCGATTCTGCTTCAGTGGATGAAGAAAGAAAATCCCTAAAATAAGTAAGAGCTTTGGCGAAGTCTCGTTTATTATAACTTAAATAGCCGAGGCTGTATAAACTCTTGTTTCTTTGGGTTCTGTCTCCTTTTTGTAAAACTTGTCTGTATAATGATTCCACTTCAGGTTTTTCTGCCGCAAAAGCAGATTCGGCTTTCCAGAACAAGGCTTTCTGACTTATTTCATTACTCCCTGAGGTAGAAATAGCCTTATCAAAATAGGCAATGGCCTGATCAAAATTCTCGGCGTTGTAGTCTATTACAGCTTGACCATAACAAAGCTTCTGGTAGGCCTCATCTATTTTCCTGGTGGTTCTACTTAGGCTTTCAATATATGTTATAGCCTGTTTATAGTCATTTGTTTCAAAGAGAATTTCACTTAGTAACTCGTTTGATTCATCAATGTATTTTCCTCTGGGATAATTGTTCACATAGTCTTTAAGCGAATTAATAGCCAATTCGTTGTTACCTTGTTCTACCTGGACCTTTATGTAATTGTAACTGGCTTCTTCTTTAATTTCAAGGTCATAATCGCTTTTTCTGGCAAAATCAAAAGCGGCCATTGCAGAGGTCAAATCTCCTACATTTAGTGCAGATATGCCTAAGTAGTATGCCGCTTGCTGGCCCAGTTCATCATCTCGATCGGCTATTTTCTTTAAAACATCAATGACTTTTCTGTATTGCTCCGTTTTGTATAAGCTAAATCCATGTCTGAAAGTTACCTGAGCATCTATATTGTCTCTTCTTAATTCTCTGAATCTATCATAATAGTCTGCCGCTTTTCTAAACTCATTTTTAAAGAACAATACTTCAGCGGTTACTAAACATATTTCATCAATTTTTCTGCCTTGTGGATTGGCGATAATAGGCTCGCTGTAAGCTAGTAGTTCATCATACTTTTCCTGACGATAAAGAATCTGAGCAATCCAATTCGGTACCTCCAGTTTATATGGGTTTACATTTTCTACTCTATGAAGGTCAATTAAAGCAGCATCAAAATTCTCGTTTTGAAAGTTTATAACTGCGGCATAATAAGCGGCATTAATTGAATTTTCTGCCGCTGTTTTTTTGACATAATCAAACTCAGCGAGGGCATTTTTATAATCTTTTAGCTGATAATACGAAACCCCTAGTTTATATCGTAATTCATAGATGGAAAGGTCGTCTTGTCTATGCTCAATTGACTTTTTAAGGTATTCTATTGCTTTGGCATATTCTCCCTTTTGATAGAAATTATCCCCTAAGTCGCTGTAAATTATTTTCGCTTTTGGGTGCTCGCTATGGTTTAGAACAAAACGCTGTACCTCTATATCGGCATCTTTTGAGTTCGTATTCAAAGCTGAAACGGCAGAATAATACTCTGCATTCGCAATATTGAACTGATTTGGATTTAACGAACGTGAAGAAAGATCCACATAGGTGCGAAATTCTTTTCTGGCGGCTGAGTAAGCTTTTTTAGTATAGAGTTCTACACCGTTGTTGTAATGCGACTCTATCTCTGTATAGCTTAGTGTATTTTGTGAATAAGTAGAGAAAGCGGCCAGCAAGACATAAAAAAGAATCAGAATGATTTTTTTCATAAATGCTATTAAATGTTAGAATAGAAAACCAAAATTAGGAAAGATATAGGTCAATATGCAGCAATAAGTGGTTTTATGTTTTCTATTGAATAATTGACTCTTAAACGCCACCTATTTCGTAAAATTGTAGATTATTGAGAATTACATAACAATTTCATCAAAAACATATGATTAAAATAAAAACCGGTCTTTTATTGATCATTGCTCTGGCTTTTACAGGCAAAACAAATTTGGCAATTGGCCAGCAATCAAAGGCTATATCTTATGAATTAAGCATGCCTCATCCTGAAACCCACTATTTCGAGGTAGGTATGCAAGTAAATGACATACTGACAAATCCTAAACTCATTGATAAAAAACACTTGCTTGTCAAAATGGCCGTTTGGACGCCGGGCTCTTATCTCATTCGTGAGTTTGCCCGTAATGTTCAGGACTTCAAAGCCAAAGATGGCAATGGAAAAGAATTAGCCTATAGAAAGGTAAACAAGAATACCTGGGAAATAGAATTAGACGGAGCTGATGATGTTTCAATAAGTTATGCTCTATACGCAAATGAGCTCACAGTGAGAACTTCATTTATTGACGCAGCACATGGTTATGCAAACGGAGCCAGTGTATTTATGTATGTTCCCGAACTCATGCATAGCGAGGCTGAGCTAAAAATAAACCCACATGAAAGCTGGTCTACCATTTCTACAGCCTTACCAGCGTCAGGTAAAAATATCTTCTTAGTTAAAGATTTTGATACTTTGGTGGATAGTCCAATAGAAATAGGGAATCATGAAGTTTTAGAATTTGAAGCTTTAGGCATACCGCATAAAATTGCCATGTTTACCACAGAAAAGCTGAATTACGATAAGGAAAAGCTTTTATCTGATTACAAGAAACTTGTAGAGGCAGCTACTTCAGTTGTAGGTGAATCACCATTGGATAATTATCTGTTTATCATTCATCATCAGCCGGGAATAGGCGGTGGTTTAGAACATTTATTTTCTACCACTTGCCAGACAAGACCTCAGGCTTATGATTCTGAAAAAGCTTATAAAAGCTTCTTTGGCTTACTGGCACATGAATACTTTCATTTATGGAATGTAAAAAGAATTCGTCCGGTGGCATTAGGACCATTTGATTATGAAAATGAGAATTACACTCATATGCTTTGGGTGGCAGAAGGATTTACAAACTTTTATGAAGAGGTGATTTTAGCCAGAGCAGGAATTTATTCTGAGTCAGATGTACTTTCAAACTATGCCGGTGCTATAACCAGTGCGGAGAATACCCCGGGTAATACTGTTCAGTCTGCTACTGAGGCGTCATGGGATGCCTGGATTAAGTATTACAGACCTGATGAAAACTCAAACAACTCTAGCATATCCTATTATGGAAAAGGAGGTATGTTAGCCTCTTTATTGAATGCTAAAATTATTGCGAACACAAAGTCTGAGAAATCATTAGATGATGTAATGAGACTGCTTTACAAGAAGTATTACAAGGAATTAGGCAGAGGATACACAGATCAGGAGTTTCAGGCTGCTGTAGAAGAAGTTTATGGCGGTGATCTGGATTACTTCTTTGACAATTATGTTTCAGGAACCAAGTCAGCCGATTATGCTCAGATATTTAAAGGTGTTGGACTGGAACTCGTGAATACTAACAAAGGTAAAGAAGAACCCTATTTGGGCATTACTGAAAGAGGTGGCATGATTTACAGACTAAGTAGCAGAGGATCAGCTTATACCAGCGGTTTGAATGTTGGGGATAAGGTGTTAAGTATAGATGGTAGAATTGCTAGTGATTTTGCTACCGCTTTAAATGGAAAAAGTATCGGTGATTCAATTGAAGTGAAAGTAGAACGAGTTGGCAATGTTCACACTTTCATAGTGCCTGTGGGCAAAAGTGAAAATGTAAATTATGAATTAAAAAAGATGAACAAGCTTTCAAAAGATCAAGAGAAAGCCTACCACAAATTCATAAATATTTAAGACCTATTAAATAGACTGAAAGGCTCGGAGGCTTTAGCTTTCGGGCCTTTTTTAGTATTCCGGGAAACACTTTTGAAAGTCATCGGCCATTTCTTTAAAACGCCGAATGACTCTGGCATAGAAAACATCATTTAGCATTTCTTCTACTTCATCTTGACCGGTAACATCCATTTCAGATACTTTATAAACTTGTTCCAGAAGTCCGGCTTCAAACTTTATAATATATTTGTTGTTAAATACATAGAGTGAAGTCTTACAATAATTATTGGGTATATCTTTTACGAAACGCATGAGGTTTAACTATTTTAATTTCAGCATTATATTCATTGCAGGAAGCATCTTTTTATCTGGCTGTGGCAACAAAAATAAGACAGAAGCGGCTGAATTCTTTGAACGTGGCAATTATCATTTCAAAAAAAGAGAATACGATAGAGCCATTGAGCTATTTTCGGAGGCCATAGAGAAAGTCCCTGATTTTGCTGATGCTTATAATAACCGCGGACTATGTTTTGAAAAAACTGGAAATTTGGAAAAGGCTATGATGGATTATCGAGAGGCGGTAGAGTTGGATGATTCTTTTGATCAGGCTAAGCTAAATCTCGCAGCCAGTTATGTACACCTAGGTGACCCGGATTTAAGTCAGGACTTATTTAAACAGTTAGAGAAAGCCTATGCAGATAGTAGTCAATTTTACGACTACAGAGGCCAGTACTATTTACAGAAAAATGATCCGGACAGGGCAATTAATGATTTTCAAACATCTATCACTTTAAATAATGGTACAGCGGAATCATTTACGAATCTTGGATACGCATATTACCAGAAAAGAAATTTTGAGGATGCTAAACTTAATTTTGAGAAGGCTTTAAATATTGACTCTGATTTTTCCTTCGCCTTGAACAATCTAAGTGCTACCTGGAGTCAACTCAATGACTGGGTAAAAGCCCTCAATTATTCCGAGAAGGTTATGAAAGAGAATCCTAATGAAATTCAATTCTTAAACACACATGTTTTGAATCTACTTGAAAATAGAAGTTTTAAGGAGGCGAATTCTTTGATTGAAAAGGCTTTAAAGTTGGCTCCTGAAAACCCCTACTCTCTTCGCAATGCCGCAGTATACCATATAAAGAGCGAACAGAAAGCCGAAGCAAAACAGATACTCTTAAACATAGAAAAAGAAAATCCCGAAGTAGAATATCTCTATTATTACCTCGGGATATCAGCAGAATCACCAGCTTCTGCCTGTAATTTTTTTAAAACCGGATCAATGATTGGTGATCTTAGGTCAAAACAGGAATATGATAAATGTAAATAATTTAAGCCACGGCTGACTTCAAAATCTGACTTTCTGATTTCAACATTTTTATCAAGCCAAATGACAGAAGAATGGATAAAATTCCAGCCAGGCCAATCAATAAGAAATTAGTTTGGTAACCAAATTTCTCTACGATATCTAGTCCGAACTTTGGGCTTATAATATGTGCCAAAGCAAAGGCCATTGTATACAATGCCATGTATCTTCCTTCATTACCAGATTTGGCTCTTTTCATTGCAAAGGCATTGGTGTATGGAAAGCCAATCATCTCAGCCACAGTAATTAGTATCATGCTTATAACTAAAACGCCTACCCATTGATGAAAAAGTAGAACCAAAAAGCTTAAGCTAATCAATACTGCACTTATTAAAATTAATTTACTGGCCTCAAATCCTTTTTTCTCAAACCAATGAACCATAGGCATTTCAAATACTACGATAATTAAACTATTTAAAAAGAATAGAAGACCGGTATGGAATTCTGTGAGACCATACTGTTCCTTGTGATAAATTGGTAAAGTTGTGAATATTTGAAAGAATACCACTCCTATTAAAAAGCTTATAGCCAGAAAGATCCAATAGACCTTATCTTTAAATACGGTAGCTGAACTATCAAAAATGGTTATGTCTTCTTTCAATCTCTTATTCGGCATTTTCACTTCTTTCACGAGGAAAGTGAATAGCAAAATGGAAACAATACAGGTTAGCCCATCAATCCAGAATAGCATATTATAGCCGCTGGCAATAATGATCAAGCCAGCCACAGATGGACCAACGACGAAACCAAGATTAATAGCCAGGCGAATCAGTGTTAAAGATCTGGTTCTGTTCTCCGGTTTACTATAGGAATTAAGAGAAACAAACATGGCAGGTCTGAACATATCAGCCACTGACATAATCAGAAGAATGGCAAAACATAATCCCCAAAAAGAAGAAATGTACTGCAGAATAATAAAGAGTATACCTGAAATGAGCAGACTCCACACCATAACTTTGTAAAAGCCAATTTTATCGGTGAGTTTTCCCCCAAACCAGGCTCCTATAAAGGATCCCACACCAAAGAAAACCATGATCCAGCCTACTTCGCTGTATGAAAAGTGAAGGTCTTCCTTGAGATATTTGCTCAAAAACGGCAGAACCATTGTACCGGCTCTATTAATAAATGTGACTAAGGCCAGCCACCAAACTTCCTTTGAAAGGCCTTTAAATGAGTCTAAGTAAAGTAAAGTAATCTTTTTCATCATGGTTATAAAACAAAAAATCCGGCGATGTGCCGGATTGTATATAAATGTATATTTTTCAATCTCTACACATAGGAGGTCGTCTTATTCTTCACAGAATATCTCTTGCAGACCATCATATATGTTGATTGATTTTTCATTTCTGATTCGAAGGTAGAATTTTTTTTATTAAGCAAGTCTTAAGTTTTAAAAAAAGATTTAAAACTACTTTCATTTTGATTGTAATCGGTGAATATCTCTAGAACAGTTTTGGTCTTTGAGGTAAGAAATTTAGTTATGTTTAATTCTGCTTCTGCTTTGTTATTGATGCTAAGATAGTTTAAGCCAAATTCCTGGGCAATTAGGTCAGCCTTATTGGGTTGATGGGTTCTGAAGAAATCATCAAATGAATCCTGTTTCCTTGGTCCTTCAATCATGCTGAAAATGATGCCTCCAGCATTATTTAAGACAACAATTTTAAGATTTTCGGGAAGGTAGCGATTCCAAAGGGCGTTTTTATCATATTGAAAGCTCAAGTCCCCCAATATACAATAGACTTTCTTATCAGTGTTTATGGCCTGCCCTACTGCCGTGCTTAAGCTACCATCAATGCCACTTGTACCTCTATTGCAATAGACAAATATCTCTTGATTGATATATTTTTGAAGAGCATTAATATACCGTATACTCATACTGTTTCCGGCATGTATGATAGAATCAGCAGACATTCTTTCGAGAAGACTTTTGAGAACATGAAATTCTGAGTACTCCGGTGTACCAAAAAATGAATTGATTTTTGAGATGGCCTGAGTTTCCCGATTAAGCCAAGAATCAGAGTATGCCTTATCTATACTAAAAGGGGTATAATTGGAGCATTCATTAAAAAAGCGGAAGGGTTCTATTTCTACTTTTTTGGTAAGGGATCTAAAGGGATCAATAAATGCCGGATTATTCTGAATATGCCAGTGTTCCTTTATTTTTCCCTCTCTGAGAAGTAATTTCAATGATTTTGAAATCAAAGACATATCCGTACTTATTAAAAGGTCAGGAATCAATTCACGTTTTTCCTCTTGGCTCAAATTTTTAAGAAAGTGATCATGGTTTTGAATGGAATCATCCGTGTTCGCTATTGAATCTGCCACTAAAACAAAGCCAAAGCGTTCTGCAAAAGAACGGGCCTGTTTTTTTACATCAGCGTTATTTTGCTGACCTATTACTAAAAGCCTTTTAGAATGCTTTCTTAAGACATCTTCAAAATTATGGATAGGATTTTCTTTTGAATCAAAATATCTCGCGATTTTCCATTCTTTTTCAAGAGGTTCTACCACATCCGGATAAAACGGTTCTCTAATGGGAATATTTATGTGGACAGGCCCTTTGGGTTGATTTTGTGTCAATGAAATGGCCTGGTTACTTATTTCTGCAGCATAATCTATGTCAGAGTTCTTTTGCTCTACTGGCCATGTATAGGCTTTTTTTACATGTTTTCCGTAGAGTTGATCTTGAAAAATAGTCTGACCATCGTATTGGTGCACCCACTCAGGTGGTCTGTCTGCGGTTAAAACCAGTAAAGGAATTTCCTGAAAATAGGCTTCAGCTATGGCAGGGGCAAAATTTAAAGCCGCTGTACCTGAAGTACAAATAATTGCAGTGGTTTTGCTGGTTTGTAAAGACATTCCAAGAGCAATATAGGCTGCAGATCTTTCATCAGAAATGCTATAGCATTTAAGACCTTTTTCGCTGGTAAAAGCAATAGTTAGTGCAGCATTTCTACTGCCGGGACAAATAATGATATTTTCAATGCCACTTTTCAGACAGAGTCTGGCGAGTTGTTGAAATGGTAAAAGTTTGGTCATAGGATATAAAAAAAGGCACCCAAAAGGGTGCCTTCAAATTTAGCCAATAAAATGTTATCCCAAATAAGCTTTCAAAGCTTTGCTTCTAGATGTTTGTCTTAAACGTCTGATGGCTTTTTCTTTAATCTGACGTACACGTTCGCGAGTCAAATTGAACTTCTCTCCAATTTCCTCTAATGTCATCGCTTGTTCACCATTCAGTCCGAAATAATACATAATCACCTCTGCCTCACGCTGTGTAAGGGTAGAAAGAGCTCTTAAAACTTCTCTTCTTAAGGAGTCGTTCATCAGCTCTTGATCTGGCTTATCTTCCAGATCATTCTCCAGTACATCCAAAAGGCTGTTTTCCTCACCTTGTACAAAAGGTGCATCAACAGACACGTGGCGACCAGAGATCTTCATAGTGTCAACTACTTCATTAGAAGTAATTTCCAATACTTCTGCCAATTCCTCAGGAGATGGCTCTCTTTCAAACTGCTGCTCCAATTCAGAAAACTTCTTGGAGATTTTGTTTAATGAGCCCACTCTGTTTAGTGGCAAACGTACGATTCTCGATTGCTCAGCCAATGCTTGAAGAATTGACTGGCGAATCCACCATACAGCGTAAGATATAAATTTGAAACCTCTGGTTTCGTCAAATCTCTGAGCAGCTTTTATTAATCCTAAATTACCTTCATTAATCAAATCACCTAGTGATAGACCTTGATTTTGGTACTGTTTTGCTACTGAAACCACGAAACGCAGATTTGCTTTGGTAAGCCTTTCAAGAGACAGCTGATCTCCCTCTCTGATCTTCTGAGCAAGAGTTACTTCCTCGTCAGGTGTTAAGAGGTCTACTTTACCAATCTCCTGAAGGTACTTGTCTAACGACTGACTCTCACGATTGGTGATCTGCTTACTAATTTTTAGTTGTCTCATATTGCTTGTTTATTCAAATTCCTCTTAAATATTAGCGAAAACGAAATATACATTAATAACGTATCTCCGTCCTTTATTGTTCGTTTTATTTCTTTTCTTCTTCCTGACCTGGTTTTGGAGGTCTTGGAAGTAAAACTTTTCTGGAAAGTCTGAACTTGCCTGTTTTTCTGTCAACCTCTGTCAGTTTTACCTGAATTTCTTCACCTACTTCAAGAACACCATCCATAGCAGGAAGACGCTCCCATGAGATTTCAGAAATATGAAGTAAACCGTCTTTACCCGGAAGGAACTCACAGAAAGCACCGAAAGGCTGTATTGACTTCACTTTGGCATCGTAAACGGTACCTACCTCCGGCACAGCTACTATTCCTTTAATTCTGTTTTTGGCCATATCCATACTATCTCCGCTTGTAGCAAAAATGGATACGATACCTTCATTTCCTACTTCTTCGATATTGACAGTAGCCCCAGACTCCCTTTGGATTTCCTGAATGATTTTACCACCCGGCCCGATTACCGCACCGATGAATTCTCTGTCAATTCTCATAGTAAATGCACGTGGAGCATGAGGTTTCATGTCTTCTCTTGGTTTCTCAAGAGCGGCATTCATTTTACCTAGAATATGCAGTCTACCTTCTTTCGCCTGATTAAGAGCTTGCTCTAAAATTTCAAATGAAAGGCCTTCTACTTTAATGTCCATTTGACAAGCAACAATACCTTTAGAAGTACCTGTTACTTTAAAGTCCATATCTCCTAAATGATCTTCATCACCCAAAATATCTGAAAGAACAGCAAATTTACCAGTTTCAGTATCTGTAATTAATCCCATTGCAATACCTGAGACAGGTGCTTTAATTGGGATACCAGCATCCATTAATGACAAACATCCCGCACAAACAGTAGCCATTGAAGACGAACCATTTGACTCAAGAATATCAGAAACAATACGAACTGTGTAAGGGTTTTCTGCTTCTGGTGGCATTACTTTGGCCAATGAACGCTGAGCAAGGTTACCATGACCAATTTCACGACGGCTAGCTCCTCTGTTTGGCTTAACTTCACCCGTTGAAAAACCAGGGAAATTGTAATGCAAATAGAATTTAGAGTAGCCTGAGAACATGGCCTGATCTATTAGCTGCTCATCAAGTTTTGTTCCTACTGTGGTAGTAGAGAGTGATTGAGTTTCTCCTCTTGTGAAAAGAGCTGAACCGTGAGCACCTGGAAGATAATCTACCTCACACTCAATAGGTCTGATTTCAGTCAGCTGTCTTCCATCAAGTCTCTTTCTTTCATTTAATACAAGGTCTCTTGAAGCCTTATACTTTAATTCACCAAAGTATTTATTGACAAGACCTAAGTCTGTTTCGTCGTCTTCGTTTTCTTCAATTGGCTTTACAAAAGCCTCAAGAATAGCTGCATAACCTTCTTTACGCTCATTTTTATTGGCAGAGCCTTTTGCTCCAACAGCATAAACAGCGTCATACAGTTCAGAAAAGATTTTTTCTTTAAGAGCTTCATCACTTGTTTCATGTGAATATTCTCTCTTCTCCGTAGAACCTACAGCTTTAGATAACTCTACCTGGGCTGCTACCTGCTTTCTGATAGCTTCATGTCCTACTTTGATTGCCTCAATCATTTCAAGTTCAGAAACCTCATCAGCTTCTCCCTCAACCATGTTGATATTTTCTGCAGTACCCGCAATAATCAAATCAAGCGTGGCATTGCCTAGTGCTGATTTGTCTGGATTTACTACATATTGTCCGTCTATTTTTGCTACTCTTACTTCTGAAACCGGTCCGTTGAAAGGAATATCAGAAACAGCAAGTGCTGCAGAAGCTGCTAAAGCTGCTAAAGCATCTGGTGCTACTTCTGGGTCAGAAGAAATAAGTGAAATCATTACCTGCACATCTGCATGGTAATCACCTGGGAAGATAGGACGTAAGGCTCTATCTACTAATCTACTAATAAGGATTTCGTTGTCTGAAAGTCTACCTTCTCTTCTTTGAAAACTTCCTGGAATCTTACCTGCAGAAGCAAACTTCTCTTGATAATCAACAGAAAGTGGAAGGAAATCAACGCCTTCTTTGGCGTCTTGCTTAGCTACTACAGTAGCTAGAATCATGGCTTTGCCACATCTTAAAACTATTGAGCCGTCGGCCTGACGTGCTAACTTACCTGTTTCAAGAGTGATATCTTTACCACCCGGCATTGGGATGGTTTGAGAATGAATGTTAAACATCTAATAAATTTAATTTTGTCGCATTTTCCGCTTTCGATGCGACGAGTTGATCCTGTGTCCGCGGGGATAATTTTTGCTGTGTTTTAAGCCCAAAAACGGGGAGCCCCTGAAAGAGACTCCCCTATTTGAATTACTTACGAATTCCTAATTCAGCAATAATTGCTCTGTAACGATTGATGTCCTTCTTTTGAAGATACTTCAACAAATTACGACGCTTACCTACTAATTTAAGCAAACCTAAACGAGTAGAGTAATCGTGCTTATGCGTTTTTAAATGCTCAGTTAAATGAGCAATTCTGTAAGTGAACAATGCGATTTGAGATTCTGCTGATCCTGTGTCGCTTTCGTTTTTTTGGAAGCCTTTATCTTTAAAGATTTCTTGCTTCTTCTCCGAAGTTAAATACATAAGATGTTAACCTAGA
Source organism: Cytophagales bacterium (assembly GCA_024742395.1). Lineage (GTDB taxonomy): Bacteria > Bacteroidota > Bacteroidia > Cytophagales > Spirosomataceae > Jiulongibacter. Next base: position 18,325 of record JANSYO010000034.1, on the reverse strand, counting down.
TTTTAGTGAATAATTAAAACAGCCACAAAAGTACGAATATAATTCCTATTCGATGACCAAAGTCTCCGTTTTATTTCTCTTGACTTTCTTTTTGAGCTTTTCCCAAAACTGAACGTAAACGTCTAATTCAAAAATTCTTGCGTCTTTCGTTGCCTTCGAAATAAAGATAGCACCAATACCCATTAAGATAACATCTGGAATCCAAACAGCTATTACTACCGGAATCAATCCCTCCTTGGCATTCTTATCTGCCAGCTGCATCATGACGTAATACAATATAAAGAAACTGATGGCTATAAGAACAGGCATACCAAAACCACCTTTTTTAATGATGGAGCCTAAGGAAGCTCCAATGATAAACATGGCCAAGCAAGCTACAGCGTAAGTGTATTTATGCCAGCGTTCTATGTCTGCACTATACATGGTGCGTCTCTTACTGCCCAAAATGGCGTGACTGTTTTCCAATTGGGACTGAAAACTATGGGCAGACGACTGCGAGATGGCCCAGATCTCAGAGTATCTGTTGCTTTCATCCAATGTAGCCAATTTATCATAAACCCATGGACCCTTTTCAATTACGATTAAGGTGCTATCACCGGTTAAGCTATCTACCTTATAATTCTTTGGTAAGTTCTTAAACTGATAGGTGTGCATTGACTTTAAAGAGGCCACTTGAGATTGTGCCTGAGCATCTATCTGAATTTTGGTAGAGTCAATTTGGTTTTTCAGCTCATCAATATTCTTCATGTATTCGTGATACTTGAATTGATTTTCGCTGGTTTTCTTCATATTGAATGATTCAAGAGAGAAAACAAACCTGTTCTTTTTAAACTTGTTTCTGTAAAACTGAGTATCGTTTAAGGTTTGATTGGTTTTAGTTTCTGTATAATTCTGACCGTTGAATAATTCAAAAACCAAATAATTATCGTTATACATTGTATACATCCGGCCAGAGTCTGCAATGGTAACATTCTTATTTCCGTTTCGCATAGAATGATCATACACCAGCACATCTTTCAGGCTTTCGTTATCCGGGTATTTCTTTTTTACTTTTATGCTGTATCCGGGAATCTCTCTATAGAAAATACCTTCCTGAATGTTTAGAGCTACTTTGGTAGTTCGTATGTCCCATAGTAAGGAATAGCCCTTCAGGTTAGCCCAAGGAGTTACATTGTTGTTAAACCAAAAGGAGAAAATGCTGATGAAGATTGTGAAAATCAAGGTGGGCAATATGACTCTTCCTAATGGAATTCCGGCTGACTTTATTGCAGTAAGCTCGGTATGCTCCCCTAAATTACCAAAACTCATTAACGAAGCCAGAAGAGTAGAGAGAGGCAAAGAAATGGGTACGGTAATCAGAGAAAAATAAGCGAAAAGCTTCCCGAAGGTTTGAAGATCAAGATCTTTACCTACAAAATCGTCGAAATAAAGCATCAAAAACCTCAATAAGAAAATAAAGACCACTACGAGTGTGGTCAATACGAAAGGTCCAAGAAAATTCTTTATTACAAGTTTGTCTATTTTTCTCATCGGAGTCTAAAAGTGCACAAAAGTCCGACGGTTTAAGCGATCTGACAAATATTCTACTCTCTTTTAAGTAAAATTAACCGCCTACAATATCTTTTAAGTCACCAATTAGACCGTCCCAGAGAGATCTTAAATCATCTTCGTCATCATTATCTGAAACATCTGTAACCTCTAAATACGTGGAGCCATCTAACTCTCCCTGCACTAATTTCAGTTCTAACGAATTTCCATCGTCTTTACCCTGAAAATCATATTTGACAGATTTGTTTAATTTTTTGTGAACGGTAGCCACATGTACTCCTCCATCCCATTCTATATGGTAATTGTGATCAGAGTCAATCGATACATTGTTCGCGAACCACTGCTGCAATCCACCAGGTGTACTTATATAGTTGTAAAGAACCTTATGAGAGGTCTTAAAAGGGTATTCTCCAACAAACTTGTTTTTCGACATGATAGGTATCAGCTGTTATTTTTTCCTATTTAGAATATTAAAGGAAACAAAGCAAGTATAAGCAAGAAAATTTGCTCAAAAAAATTAGTTGTAAATAGTGTTTGGAGGTAAAAAATGGATTGCATAAATTTGCACCCTCGTTAGAGACGGCGGGGTAGCTCAGATGGTTAGAGCGTCGGATTCATAACCCGGAGGTCAGGGGTTCGATTCCCCTCCCCGCTACTTAAGCAGTTCAGATTTCTGAACTGCTTTTTTTATGATAAAATATTGAATATAAGATCTTTGTAAAGATCACTTTCAGACTTTGTTCCGGTTTCAATACCCTTAGAATTTTTGTCTATTTCTCTTAAAGTGTGAATTATGTGGAAGACTTTTCCGGCAGTGTACCGCTGTGCTGCAGAAGTGTAATCTTTCAAAAAATAGGGGTTCACTTTGAGCAAAGCTCCCAGATTTACATCTTTTTTTTGACGACTTCCATGAACCAAAAGCACTTTTGAGAAGAAATTGTATAATATCAAGATTACCGGTTGAATTGGATGGTCTTTCGTATTTGCTGCAAAATAGTTGACGATTTGGTAACTTTTAGCTGTATCTTTTTGAATTAAGGCCTTCTGCAATTCAAATACATTATAATCCTTACTTATCCCTACAAATTTCTCAATTACGTGACCGTCAATCTCACCATTCTCCGGTAAATTGATTACCACTTTATCTATTTCTTTAACGATAGATTCCAGATTATTACCTGTATGCTCCAGAAGTAATTGAGCCGCCTTCGGAGATATTTTGTGCTTCTTTTCCTGACATATTTGCATGATGAAGTCAGGCACCTGATTGTCATACAATTTTTTAGAATTTAGCAGTAGACCTTTTGTGCTAAAAGCCTTCACGAAAGCTTTTCTTTCGTCCATTGTTTTTCCAAAAACCAGAACCAGAATGGTAGAAGGAAGTGGGTCTTTGGCATAGGCTTCGAGCATGCTTTGAGCCTCTTTATTATTCAGATCCTGAATCTGATCAGCATCTTTGATCAAAACAAGTTGTTTCTCTGCCATCATTGGGAACCTCCTGGCATTATTCAGAATTGCCCCAATTGTTAAGTCTTTTCCGAAAAGAACAAACTCATTAAAACTTTTTTCATGTGGTGGAATCGCTATTTCTAGAATCTTTTTTGCAATAGCAGAGGGATAATAGCTTTCATTGCCATGAAGAAAATAAACAGGCTTTAAGGTAGAAGCCGATAAGTTTTGAAGTTCTGAAGAAGGAGAGTTAGCCAATGTTTTTCTGTTGAATGATAAACTGATCACAAACTTCCTTTAATTCGGTAAAGAAGGCAAGAAATTGGCCATCTATAACTTCATAATATTTGTGCATGATCGGAATGCTCAGTGTCATGTCGGGTCCTTCTTTTATTTTTTTATTCAGGCCGGTGAGGGCTCTGCGAAGTCCGTCATCAAAGATATATGCTTTTAACCAATCATGGAAAATCATGGAATCTACCATTGCTCTCAATCTGGGAGGCATGAGGGTATCAAATTCTCTCAAGCTTGAATAGATTCTAGGTCTGAAATCATCAAACTCTTCTAAAGTGAAAGAGGACCAGTTTTTAATAAGAAAATGATCATAAAGCACATCTACAGCAATTGAGTCATACCTGCCTAGTGCTTCATGAAAAAGCCCTTTGGTTTCTTTAACTATTGGATGAGAATCTGTGAATGAATCAATGGTGCGGTGTAGCCTGATACCATTTTTAATCCCCGGGCTCAAATGATTGTTTCTGGGATGCTCTATTCTGCCGTGCATGAAATCTTCAAGGAGATTTCCGTAAATGAGTTCTTTATCAGAACCGGCAAGAAATAAATGAGCCAGGTAATTCACATTGCTTTGGGTTCGTATTTTTCTACTTCAATCCCAAAACTTCGTAAAAACTCTACGCCTTCATCTTTTTCAATTCCTTTGTATTCGGCGTAAGAATTAAGAAAAAATACCTTTTTAATTTTCATCGTGTAAATTACTCTAGCACACGAAATACAAGGTGAAAGAGTAACATAGAGAGTTGATCCCTCTACTCTACCCCCATTTTTAGCAGCATATAAAATGGCGTTTTGCTCAGCATGCAAGGCAAGCGAACAGCTTCCTTTGGAGTCTCTGGGGCACCCCTCTGTGCCGTAATCATCATCGCAGTTATGTGTTCCGCTGGGTGGTCCGTTGTATCCGATAGAGATAATTCTGGTTTCATTGGCAAGCACTGCCCCTACCTGAGCTTTAACACAATGTGAACGCTGGGCAAGGCTTATGGCCAACTCCATAAAAATATCGTCAAAATCTGGTCTCTTCATATTTCCCATCTAGAACAAAACTATCCTCTTCGTAAAAATTTCGTTGCCGGTCTGCATTCGAATGATTAGTGGACCGGTGGGCAAATTTAGGTCTTCAGCTCGAACAACAGTACTCGGATAGTCTTTAAATTCTTTATAAAGTATTTGTTGGCCTAATAAATTATAGCCGCTTATCGTAAAATCCTGAAAGTCTGGCAATAAAATCTGGAATGACAACATACTCGAATTGCCAGGATTATTAATGATGTTGAATTCGGTCAGATTAGTAGCCGGTAATAAAAATTGACTGTTCAATACTAATCTTCTTCTTCTTTGGCTGACTTCCAGTGCCGCCCTAACTCTTGCTTTCTGATCATTCGTAAATATATTCATACAAGAATCTGGGGTGTAATCCATATAGTTTTCAATCATATTGATCGTAAACTCACCGTTACATCGACTTGAAATTTGTCTGCATGTTTCAGTATCATTAGCTCCTTGTATTTGCGGGGTATCGTCACAATAGTCAGTACCACAGCGTACATCACCCCAGGTATGGAGTAATCCCAGCCAATGCCCAATCTCATGTGTGGTGGTACGTCCATATGAATAAACTCCTGAAGAAGCGGTTCCTGTTCTGTCTCCAAAAACCTCGTAGTCAATAAATACACCATCAGTTTCTTCAGGAGGGTCAGTAAGTTCCAGTCCATCCAAAGCCCCACCCGGAAACTCTCCATAACCAAGATAGGAACCCGAAAAATTAACTACCCAAATATTCAAATACTTATCAGAAGGCCAATAGGACAGACTAGAAATAAGCTCCAGATCTGAAAAAACATCGTAATTGCTTTTATTGTAGTACACTCTATTGATCCCAGAACTTGGCTGTCCGTTTGGGTCTTGCTGAGCCAGAAAAAATTCTATTTCCATATCGGCACCTACCGGGTTTTCATTATAACCTCTGGTGCCAAACTCCTTTCTGAAGTCTTCATTGAGAACTTTCATTTGACTAAAGATCTGCTCATCAGAAATATTGGTATTGTTCTCTCCTCCTATTCTTCTGGAGGGTTCGTTATGTATAACATGAACAACTACTGGTATACGGATGATTTCTTCCTGTTGTCTTACATTTTTGCTGTTATTCTTCTGGTAATTATCGAGTAATACCTGAAAATTTTCGTGTCGTTGCTTTAATTCCGCTGAACTAATCTCACGTTGAGCACATCGCTGTGAAAATGCTGAATAAAAACAAAGAAAGAATAAGAAGCTATTTATCAGCCTTTTCATACGCATCAAGAATTTTTACTACCAAAGGATGGCGGACTACATCACGTCCATCCAATTCAATAAACTTGATTCCGCTGATATTATTGAGTTTATGTATGGCATCTTGCAAACCAGATTTCTGGTTTCTTGGTAAATCTACCTGTGTTACATCTCCTGTGACCACTATTTTTGAATTTGGCCCCATTCGGGTCAGAAACATCTTTAATTGCATGGGCGTGGTATTTTGAGCCTCATCCAGAATAATAAACGCATTATTTAGTGTTCTACCTCTCATATAGGCCAGCGGAGCTATCTCTACCACATTTTTCTCTACATAGCCTCCAAGTTTGTCAGATTGCAACATATCATTTAATGCATCATAGATAGGCATCAGATACGGATCAATCTTTTCTTTTAAATCGCCTGGTAAGAAGCCCAGATTCTCACCTGCTTCTACAGCGGGTCTTGTAATTATGATCTTTTTTACCCTTTTTTCTTTCAGGGCTTTAACGGCTAATGCTACGGCTGTGTAGGTCTTACCGGTTCCTGCAGGTCCTACCGCAAATACGATATCGTGCTTCAGACTAGCTTCAACTAATTTCTTTTGATTGGCCGTTTTGGCCTTAATCATCAATCCTCTATTGCCATGAACCAGAATGCTGTCATCTTTGATCAGATTACTTATTTGTTCTGTATCATTTTGAAGATAGTTCTTAACTATATCCGGGCTAAGCTTACCAAATCGGTTGTAATGCCCTATTAAAGTTTCAAGCAATTCGTTCATTTGCCTGACTTCATCTTCTGGTCCTTTAAGATGGATCTCGTTTCCTCTTGAAATCAGCTTACTGGCCGGAAAGGATTTAGAGATTTCCTTAATGTTTTTATTCTGAACTCCCAGAAAATCAAGGAGTGAAATCCCATTTAATTCTATGACTTTTTCTGTCAAACTCGTTTTAGATTAATTTTAGTCAAAAGAAGAAAAAAATATTCACAGTTCCAGTTGGTTTATACACAAAATCTTAATTGCAGTCCACATTTGTTTCACAATAGCTTTATAGCCTGCCTACATGATTGAGGATAAATTAACCATCTGTTTTCTCGGTGTATAGTGGGCAGATATTAGTACTTTTGTATTCAATAAGATCACAATGAACTCATCCACTGAATGGAAATAGCACAATCCCAAATAAAGCCTTCATTAAACCCCTTGCAAGTAGCTGATGGTAAGAGATTACCGTATTCTACAGATATAGAGGCGGCTGTACTGGGTGCTATTTTAATAGACAAAGAAGCTCTTTCTTTAGTAAAAGATTTAGTCCACGTAAGTACCTTTTATAACGAATCTCATCAGATAATTTATGAGGCTATTTTAGACTTATTCAAAGCATCAGAAGCTATTGATATATTGACAGTTACCTCCTATTTGAGAAACCAAAACACCATTAGAAAAGTAGGTGGTGCAAAGTATCTCACAGACCTGATGGGGAGAGTCAATTCTGCTGCCAATATTGAGCATCATGCTCTGATCATTTCTCAGCTAAGTATTAAAAGAGAAATGGTGAAAGCCTCAACAGACCTGATGAAGCAGGCCTTCGATGAAAACAGTGATATTTTCAATGTTTTAGATAACACGGAGCAATACTTCTTTAAGATTTCTGAGAAAAGTATCAGAAGACAATACATGAGCTCTTCAGAGATCATGAGATTGACCATTGATGAGCTGGAACACAAGAAATTAGGTAACTCTGATGGAATTACCGGCGTACCTAGTGGATTTCGTGATTTAGATGAACTTACCGGTGGCTGGCAAAAGACAGAATTAACCATTATTGCGGCCAGACCGGGTATGGGTAAAACGGCTTTTGTGGTTTCAGCCATGAGAAATGCGGCGGTAGATCATCAGACTCCAGTAGCTATCTTTTCATTGGAGATGTCGGCCACTCAGTTAATGCTGAGGATGATAGCTGCTGAGGCTGAAATAGAAAGTGAGAAACTTAGAAAAGGGATGCTGGAACCCCATGAGTGGCAACAATTGCATACCCGACTTGACAAATTGGCAACTTCTCCGATATACATTGATGACACCCCTGCCCTTTCTGTGTTGGAGCTAAGAGCAAAATGTCGTCGACTTAAAGCTCAGTTTGGAATCGGAATGGTGATTATTGATTATTTACAGCTGATGAGTGGTGATGATGGTTCCAATACCGTAGGAAACCGTGAACAGGAGATTGCAACGATTTCACGATCTTTAAAAAATCTTTCAAAAGAGATTGATGTTCCGGTTTTAGCTCTGTCTCAGCTATCCAGGGCCGTAGAAACTCGTGGGGGCGATAAACGTCCACAACTTTCCGATTTGAGAGAATCAGGCTCTATTGAGCAGGATGCCGATATGGTTATGTTCTTATACAGACCCGAATATTATAAAATCACTGAAGACGCGAACGGAAACCCTACAGATGGTATTGGTGAAGTAATTATTGCCAAAAACAGAGCAGGAACTTTAAAAACTATTCAGCTGCAGTTCATTAAGGAGTTTACCAAATTCGCTGATTTAGGTACTGGATTCCAAGGGCGTGGTTTTGCAGATTCTGCCAAAATTAACCTTCCTGGCGGAGCAGGTGATTTCAGTCACTTTGAAAGTCAGGCTTCGGGCAGTGGTGGCGACTGGTCTCCGCCTACTTTCCTGACCAGTAAGGCCAATCTGCCTTCTACACAGGCTCCAGAAGGAGATGAAAAAGACGGTCTTTCTTCAGTTAGTCCGGATGATGATGTTCCTTTCTAAGCTTTAAGTTCTAGTTTGGCAATATTCTCTACATGATGCGTATGAGGGAACATATCTACCGGCTGTACGTCTGTGACTTGGTATATTTCTGACATAAGCTGAATATCTCGTGCTTGTGTTGCTGCGTTACAGCTGACATACACAATCCTTTTTGCCTTTATTCTCAAAAGCATCTCTACCACTTCTTTATCCATGCCTGCACGTGGCGGATCAGTAATGATTACATCTGGTGCTCCTTCTTTGGCCAGAAATTCGTCATTTAATACTTCTTTCATATTGCCGGCATAGAAAGAGGTATTGCTAAGTCCATTCACCTCAGAATTTACCTTGGCGTCTTTGATTGCGTCTTCTACGTACTCTACTCCTACCACTTTTTTGGCTTGCTTTGCCACAAAGTTAGCGATGGTACCTGTGCCAGTATAAAGGTCATAAACGACATCTTCAGGAGAAATATCTGCAAACTCTCGGGTTTTCTTGTATAGATTGTATGCTTGTTCTGAATTGGTTTGGTAAAATGATTTAACGCCAATTCTGAATCTTAAACCTTCCATTTCTTCTTCTATGTAAGGCTTACCAGCAAAATTTACAGGCTCCAGATCCTGATAACTGTCATTTCTTTTCTGGTTAATGAAGTAATTGATAGAAGTAATATCAGGAAAGGCCTGTTGAAAGCTGTTAAGGCATGCTTCAATGAGGTTTTTATCTTTTTTGGCAAACTGCACCACCACCATGGTTTCACCGGTGCTGGCAGTTCTGATCATGAGGTTCCTGAAGAATCCTTCATGCTTTACATGGTCATAAAAGGGCTCAGAGCTAGTATGAGCGTAGTCTTTAAAGAAATCTCTGATGGCATTGGAAGGGTCGCCCTGCAGGTAACACTTATCTATAGGCAGCACTTTATCAAAACGCTTGGGAACGTGAAAGCCTAAGGCATCTTTGTCCATATCATCACCTGAACCTATCTCTTCTCGGGTAAGCCAGCGGGAATTGGCAAAAGTAAATTCCAGTTTATTCCGGTAGAATGTAGTTTTCTCAGAAGGCAAAATACTATGAAACTGACCAATATCTATTTTACCTAAGCGAATCAATTGGTCTTTCACCTGCTGTTCTTTTTGCTGCAACTGCCTGTCATAAGGTATATGCTGCCATTTACAGCCGCCACATACGCCAAAATGAGAACAGAAAGGGTCTAGCCTCATTGGCGAGGGTTTTAGCCGCTCTAAAACGATGGCTTCGGAGAATGACTTCTTTTTGCGGTTGATTTGTATTTTAACAATATCACCCGGTGCTACGTTTGGTGTAGTAATGAAAATGACCTGACCGTCATGCTTGGTTAGGCATTTGCCTTCAGCGGCAAAATCGAGAATTTCAATCTCATTTATTATTTTCTTTTTACGAGCCATAGTATTGAAGTCTTAAGATACAAAAAAGCCACCTTCGCAATGCGAGGCGGCTTTTTTTTGGTGATCCCGCTGGGACTCGCCAAACTTTAATACAAGCACTGACAGAGCATTTAAGCCCTCTGCGTAACCTCAGGTGTCAACGAATTGGCAAATTTAGTAAAACTTACCATACGGGCACCGTGCTTAAAAAGGTTACGCTTAGGAAAATTTACCATCTTTTTTTCCTCGTCCGAAAGACGGCTGTTGATGGCCAACTTTAAGAAGTTAAGATTGGTCTTAAGATGGTTGTTTTCTTTGCGTAACTCTTCCAGTTCTTTTTCAAGGTCTGACTTCTCAAGCTCTAACGGCTTGTAATTACTGTCGGAGTAGTGACCAAATAGTTCATTCGGTGACAGATCCGGAAAGGCAATAAAAAACTTGTCAATAGATTTTGAGGGGAATTGCCCCGCTCTAAGGTTTGATATGCTGACAGCAGAGGTGCCTACCTTTTTAGCTATCTCTGCATTATTTAACCCTGTACTATCCAAGTAGGCGATTAATTTTTTTAACTCCTTTTTCATATTAAGTTTTGTTTATAAATTAACTTATGTTTATATTTGTTACTTTAATACTAAGCACAAATATATAATACTCTTTATATATAAACAAACATTAATATGATAGAAGTTCAAAATGCGTACAAATACCTAAGAGATAAGGGTATTTCTCAAAAGTACATTATCAACCATTTAAACAAATCCAACATTACCCCTGCAAGAAGTGAATCTTACACTCCGGTCAAGCTATCAAGAATGATCAATGAGGGATATGCCTGGAATCAAGCGGCAGCAGATGCAATAATTAAGCTTTCTAAGTCTGAACTGGTATGACGGTTCTATGACGGTTGTTTTTATAGACCGTCATGCTATAACTGATTGATTTATAGTATATTATATCAATTCATGACGGTATGACGATAAAAACAGCCCTGACGATTAAAAAAATATTCTAAACTATATTTTAATAATAATGCCCCTAGAAATCAGAAAAGACCGTCATGACCGTCATCGCTCTAATAATCAACTACTTACAACCATTTTCTATGACGGTCTACCGTCATGCACACCGTCATGATTACCATTTTTAAAAATATTAAGGCTACGAGTACCGGATTTGTCCGTCACGAGTCGATAATCTTCGATCGGGTCCGTCATGGAAATAGTGACGGTCTAATAAGCGAAATAAGAGCCGAAAAGAATAAAGAAAAGCGGGACCTGTTAAAGCAGGAATTGCCATCGATATGCTTCTCAGGAGAATTCAAAAACAGGTCACAATCTGGACTTATAAAGCACTCAGGTTTGATCTGCCTTGACTTCGACAACTGTAGTCCTGAAGAATTGCAGGAATTAAGAGATACAATAGAAGGAGACTCTTATACATACGCCTGCTTTGTATCACCTTCAGGTGAAGGCTTAAAGGTTATCGTTAAGATTCCTGCAAGTGTCGAAACGCACAAGCAGTATTTCAACTCACTTAAGGAGTATTACAACAACGAGCATTTTGATATTTCCTGCAGCGATGTTTCGAGAGTTTGTTATGAAAGCCACGACCCTAATATCTATGTTAATCCTGACTCTTTGGTTTTCGATAAGCTAACAGAACCGGAACTTGAAGATTTAGGAGAGCAGAAAGTAAGCATCCCAGAGGGCAATTCTTACGTGATCATTCAGAACCTTAGAAAATGGTGGGATAACAAGTACGGTTTTGTCACAGGACAAAGAAACGAGAACCTGATTAAACTGGCCTACGCTTTCAATGATTTTGGTATTAACCAAACAGAGGCCGAGGCTGTATTCTCTGAATTTATATCAAGTGATTTCCCTAAATCTGAAGTAGAAACTATTCTTCGTTCTGCCTATTCTAAGAAAGAAAAGTTTGGCACCAAGTTCTTTGAGGACTACGGAACAAAGAACAGTATCAAGAAAGACATCATAAACGGCAAGCCTTTAAAGGAAATTAAAGCCAAATATAATGATGTAAAGAACGTAGAAAAAGCGATTGACAGCATTAAGGACACAATCAACGAAGATGAATTTTGGACCATCAACGACAAAGGGAAGTGCAATCTGGTTCATCATAAGTTCAAGAACTATTTGCAGTCAAATAAGATATTTAAGTATTACCCTACCCCTGAGAGCTTCGTTTTTGTCAAGATTATTGAAAACAAGGTAACGATCTTAACAAAGGAAAAGATCAAAGACTTTGTACTGGCAGACCTGTTGTCACGTGAAGGTATAGGATTTGCACCCTACGATATGATGGCCTCAGCGACGAGGTATTTTAAAGAAGATTACCTGTCATTCCTTGATAGTATAGACATTAATCTCAAAGAGGACACCCAAACCGAGGGGTACCTATACTTTAAGAATTGCGTTCTAAGAATCACCAAGAAAGGCATCGAAACGATTGACTACATCAACCTGGATGGCTACGTATGGGAGAACCAAATTATTGACAGAGAGTATAAGCAGATAGAGGGAGAAGGAATGTATTATAAATTCATAAACTTCCTGTCTGGTCAAGACCCTGAACGCTTCGCCTCTATCCGGTCAAGTATAGGCTACTTGATGCACGGCTTTAAGACGAGTGTAAACAATAAGGCAATCATACTGAATGACGAAGTTATAAGCGAAAACCCTAACGGGGGTAGCGGAAAAGGTTTATACGCTCAGGGGCTATCTAAAATGAAGAAAATTGTCACGATGGACGGTAAGCAGTTTTCATTCGACAAAAGCTTCGTTTATCAGAGGGTCACACCTGACTGTCAGGTCTTAGTTTTTGACGATGTAAAAAAGAACTTTGATTTTGAAAGGCTATTCTCGGTTATCACTGAAGGAATTGAGGTTGAACGTAAAAATATGGATGCCTTGCAAATTCCAGTAAGCAAGAGCCCGAAAGTATTAATTACTACCAACTACACGATTGGAGGCGTAGGCGGATCATTTGAAAGAAGGAAGTTCGAATTAGAATTTAGCTCCTATTTCAATGAAAACCACAGCCCGCTAGACGAATTCAATTGCATGTTATTTGACGATTGGAGCCAGGAAGAATGGTTCAAGTTTGATTGCTTCATGATTCAGAGCCTGCAATATTACCTTGAGAACGGTTTGGTTCAAAGCTCCTATAACAACCTGATGACTAGAAAATTCATTAAGGAGACGAGCCACGATTTCTACGAGTGGTCTAAGGACGGGAATTTAAACTCAGGAGAAAGGCATTACAATAATCAGATGTACGAGAGATTCCTTGACGAATACCCTGATTACAAAAAATGGCTGAATAACAAACGGTTCAGCCTGTGGGTGGTTGCCTACTCTAAATTTATCGGGAAAGAATACTCCAAAGGGCGTGACAATATGGGCAGATATATTGAAATACACGAAGATAAAGTACCATTTTAAACAAAATAAACAATGCAAGAACTAATCAAACTGCTCAAAGAAAGAGCGAGGCACGAATCAGAGAAAGCCTCCGTAAGTGACAAAGACCACGGGACGGACTTCTGGCGGCACAAAGGCAAGGAAGAGGCGTATTTAGAAATTATTAATGAGTTGGAGAAGATGGAGGGATGACAACGTAAAAATGTATGGTTTGATTATTTACGGATTAAAGACTAAAATATTATGACAGAAAGTGAATTGATAATAAAGGTTTTAGAAGACGCCTACACCTTTATAAAGAAGCAAGTAAGAACAACTGAAAAAGATGAATTACTAATAGATTTATTTAAAGCAAAAATATTAGTAAATAATTTAACTATACATAGTGTTGTGAAATCGTTTGTTTGCAACAGCTGTCAAAGCACAGAAGAAAAGAAACTTACCGATAGCACAAGCCAGTGTAAAAAATGCGATAGCCTACAAGCAAATTAATGTTTGGCAACACCCCGCTCCCCGAAGTTCGCAGACTTTCGTCAAGCGACTGTTGTAATTTTTAAACCAAAACACGATATGAACGCAATACAAAAACTTAAGATTCTAAAGCTAGAGGCCACACGGGAGGAACACCCGAACGTGCCTGACCACGCCTTACCCTTGCCGAAGTATTCGGATAAGAAAGCCAATGGGCTAACTAAGTGTATTATTGACTTCATCAACCTTTCAGGAGGGCAAGCCGAGCGGATCCGCTCAGAGGGCAGAATGATTGACAACCGTAAAATAGTTACGGACGTTGTAGGGCTCCAAAAGCAAATCGGGTCCGTTCAGTGGATTAAATCAACAAGTACCAACGGCACGGCAGACATTTCCGCAACTGTAGCCGGACGGAGCGTTAAGATTGAAGTCAAGATCGGCAGAGACAAACAAAGCGACGACCAAAAGAAGTACCAGGCAGCCGTCGAACGCTCAGGCGGTATTTACTACATCGCTAAGGATTTTGAATCCTTCTATAATTTTTATATTGAAAAGTTCAGTAATAACAAAACACGTATAGAGGTATGATGTACATGCAAAACAACATCGACAACGACTTTTTCAGGCTAGACAGGTTCAAGTCCATTCAGCCGAAAATCGTCAAGGAGAAGGACGTTAACAACGTTATTGAAATTATTAAGAAAAATTCTAAAGCAATACTCAATGAAAACCTGCCAAAACTGTAACCAATCAGGAACCACCGGAGCAATGCAAGGCTTTGCCGATAGTAAAAAAGTAAAGGTCAAAGACCTGAATTATACCTTTTGCAGCCTTAAGCACGAGTACAAAAAGAAGCATGAATCCTGTAAAGATTTTGAGAAATGACCGAAAAAGACATAAACGACATTTACATCACCCTAATTTCAGCCCAATTTTTACTGGATCACATTGAAGGAACAATGGGCGATAAGCCCGGGTGGATAAAACACGACCTAAAATCTTCTATGAAAACTTTAAACAAGAAGCTTGAAAAATTAGTAGATGTACCTTTTTCTCAAGACTCGGTAAATGTAAGCTCAGAAGTCATGGAACAGCACTATCAGGGCTCTTTAATGGCTGAGAAAGCTTTCAGGGCAGCCCTCGCATTAAGCGAACTTACCGCAGAAAATCAATTAAAATTTATGGCCTCGTATGAGAACTTATGTACGAGGTTTGGAATGAAACTGGATTAAACTAAAACCCATACTCCCTTTTCAAAAGAACCTCCTGAAAGCTTTCCGAAAGATTATTAAGAAGAGAAACAACGCTTTCATTCAAGGCTTCATGCTGTTTCTTAAGAATCGTCGGGTCAGGTTCGCTTGTGAGTAGTCCGAAGTTAATATTGTTGTCACGGTGGTAGATGTTAGTCATTGCGAGCTTCACAGCCTCGCTATTCCTGTGAAGCCTGACCTGAATATCTACCACCCCGTAAGGGATAGGCTTATTCAAGGTAATCACTACCGGAACCGACACCTTCGCAAAGATAAAATCCTTTTGCGGCGACTGGTCCACATGACCGAACGAATTAAACAGCCAGAAGGAGCCAGCTTTGTAAAATTCTTCCTGAGACAATTCAGCAGAATAAACCCTTTCAAGTTCAATTCTGGACTGAGAAAATAAAGTTACATTCAGAAATAAAAAAAATAGTATTAATATTTGTTTATAAATTAACATAAGTTTATATTTGTAAAGCATTAAACGATACGCAAGATGAAACTAAGCAATATTCAACTAACAGACAGTAACCGGACGGTACTTTTTACCGTCAACGGGCAAAAGGCGGCTGAGCATATCGACTCGGTTTATGAAATGGACCACCAACACATCCTTGACCCTGAAACATCCCTGACGGGTTTTGTAGATAGTGAACACGTATATAGCCACAAGTGGAAAGGGTTATCAGAGCTTACGGAGTTCGACGCTCTTTTAATCCTTATGTATATGTACGGCAATACAAAGGAGTACGGATTCGATTCAATTGAAGAAATGATTGAAGAACAGGTTGATCTTCATAGGAGGCTCCAGGAGACAAGTAGAACAGTTAAGAGGGTGTCTAATATTTTCGACACGATCATGGGAAGTATTGATTCAATCTTGGTGCCAACGGTTTAAATAATATAATCATGGAAAGATGGCTAACTAAGGAAGAGTTTGAAAGGCTACCAGAGGATTTAGACTTTCAAATGTATGATATAATGAAAGATAATGAATGCTCCGCATATTTAGTAGAAGCGGAAGCCGAGTCTTGTATTTATAAAGGCTCTGTTAATATGTGGGATTATAATTCAGGTCAAAGGTGGCCTGAGTTTGAAAACGGTGTTATGGTTACTGAATTAATAACTCCCACAGTATGAAAACAATCTGCATCTACATCATAGTCGTAACGGCGGTCTTTATCGGCCTAACGCTCCCACTCTCGGAGCTATGGCAAAACGGGCTAATGATCGTAATTGTGGCGGTCATACTACTTACGGCGGCTTATCCCAAGTACCTACTTAAGACAGGGCAAATTATAGGGCTATTTATCGCAAATATCATTATAGCGATGTACGAGTCAAGCAAGGAAATAAGAGAAATTTTAAATCAATAAATAAATGAACAATTTAATAGAAACAGAAGAATTAGTAAAAATCAACCCGTCAGATTTTGGATTAGAACACAGTACAGCTAAGGATATTGAAAATCAGTTTAGACCTATGCTTGATAAAATGGTCGAGCTAGAGGATGAATTCAATAAGGTTATCGCTTTAGATGTTGAAGATCCGGAAACTTCAAAAATAGCAAAAGAGGTCAGGTTAAAATATGTAAAAGTAAGGACTGGGACGGCTGAAATCCATAAGCAACAGAAAGAATTTTACTTGAATGGCGGTCGATTTGTTGACGGTTGGAAGAATGCACAACTGTTTGCATCTCATGGTAAAGAAAGGATTTTAAAAGAGATTGAGGATCACTTTGAAATACTTGAAGAGCGAAGAAAAGAAGCCCTACATGAAGAAAGGGTTGAATTAATAAGGGCATTTGTTGACGACACAACGGCTTATAATTTTAGAGATATGCAAGACGATGTATTTGAAGCTCTTTTATCTGCAAAAGAGGCGGCATATAAAGATAGGATTGCAGCAGAGAAAAAGGCACACGAAGAACGTATTGCAAAAGAAAAAGCCGAAGCAGAGGAAAGGGAACGCATAAGAAAAGAGAATGAACTTTTAAAAAAGCAAGCTGAAGAACGTGAAGCTAAAATTAGGGCAGAAAAGGAGGCTGCCGAGAAATTAGAGAGAGCCAGACAAGCCAAAGCAGAAGCGGAAAGAAAGATTGCGGAAGAAAAGGCAAGAAAGGAGCGTGAAGAGTACGAAAATAAACTTAGAGCTGAAAGGGAAAGAGCGGCTAAGATTGAGCAAGAATTGAAAGCAAAAAAAGAAGCCGAAGAAATAGCCGAAGCGGAGCGACAAGCAAAAGCAGAAGCGGAAAGAAAGATTGCTGAGAAGAAAGCGAAAGCACCAGTCAAAAAACAGTTAAGTCTGTGGGTAGAATCTTTCACTATCCCTGAAATAGACTTAAAGAACGAAAAGAAAGAGATTATCAAACAAAGATTTGAGCAGTTCAAAAACTGGGCTCAATCAGAAATAGAGAAATTTTAAATCAATAAATATACAATCATGTCAAGAAGAGACGAATTCAAATCAACCTCAAAAAACCCGGCTACGAAATTTTTAGAATGGAAGTCGGATTTGCAAGCCTTGTCATACTACGACAAAGAGCAAGGGCAAAACATAGAGGTAAAGCTACCTTTTAAATTTTTAGTTCTTAAAGAAATGCACACCGTAAAAGGTTGGGACGATGCATCAGGAAGCGGAATCTACGCAAACGAAGTGGTCAATATAGGTCAAGATCAATTGACCGTAAAAAGCTTCAAAGGTGGCGTACTTGCTAAAGGGATTTATAAAGACATTAAACCCGTCATAGAACCCAAGGGAGCCCATTATAGTAAGTCTATTTACGCCTTACTGGATGGCGAAATAGTAAATCTACAATTCAAGGGGGCTTGCGTTCAATCTTGGGGAGATTTCACCCAAAAGGCAAGAAAAAGACTTCCGGATGAATTTGTGACAATCGTCTCCGCAGAAGAAAGGGTGAAGGGTAAAGTCAAATACTCAGTACCTGTATTTCAATTTACGGGAGTGATTAGCAAAGAAGAGGATGTCACAGCGGAAGCAAAATATAAGGAGCTTGAAGAATATTTTTCTGGCTACCTTTCTAACGAAGCGGTAAGCGATGAAACGAGCAATGAGCCTGCACCAGAAAAAACCGCTAAGGCAAGAATTCTGGTGGATTTAAACCACGCTTTATTCCCGAAAATAAAAGCGAAAATGGAAGCTGATCCAACTTTGACGATCATGCAGATTTTAGAACACTATGACCTGACACCTGAAGCTATCACAGAGCTTGAAGCAGTCGCAGAACTCCCATTCTAATGAGTGAAATACTAACTACATACAGTTCTTTGACTCCCTTTTTAGAGGGGAGTTCAAAGAACGACCTCAAAGAGCTTGCAATAAGGCAAGCAAAAGAGGTGGGAGAATCAGGTTCTGCCGAAGTGGCTTTTGCAGCACTAACAAAGGCGGAATTCCTGATCAAAGAAACGAAAAACT
>JANSYO010000052.1 GCA_024742395.1 Cytophagales bacterium | reverse complement strand
GGATCAAGTCAAAAAGTTGTGGAGGACTGAGTAAATTCTGAGCTTTGTGAAAAGAGAAGAAATTAAGCTATCGAAACATCATTAGAGCTACTGAAGTTATTTCTGCCATCGCTATTGGTAGATAACTTTGACTTGATAAGGTCTGAGCGTCTTGAAAAAGACGAAGTTCTGCACCTTTATTTTGAAGAAAAGGCAGATATACCTGCTGAATTCAGCCATTTGAAACTCCATTCTAAGGGTTTCTATCCGGAAGCTACCCTTCAGGATTTCCCACTTCGTGGTTTTAAGGTATTTCTGCATATCAAACGGCGAAGATGGATAGATTTAACAAGCGGAGAATTGAAAACCAGAGCATGGAATCTGGTTGCTGACGGCACTCGAATGACCAAAGAGTTTGCTGCTTTTTTAAAAGAAATCTATGGATAATCATGCCGTAGATGCTCAAACTATCGGGAGTTTCTATGGAGTGAAGGGAAGAACGTTAAGTCGTCAATACAAAGACTATTTGAGTGATTTTAAGAGTTGGCCGCAACTTACTCATGCCCGTAAATGGATATTGTACCCTGAAAACCTGGGCAAACATCTTTCCATTGACGAAACCAGCCTGTCTCATGGCGAACTTTATACCATCCTCACCAATAAATCAGCCCGTGGTAAAAAAGGAAGCATTGTAGCCATCATCTCTGGTACAAAAGCAGATGATGTCATTCAAGTCTTGCAAAAATTGCCTGAAAGTATGCGTAAAAAGGTGGAAGAGGTCACTCTTGATCTGGCGGCCAATATGGAATTGATCGTTAAACGGTGTTTTCCCAAAGCCGTGAGGGTGACCGATCGGTTTCATGTTCAACAATTAGCTTCTGAGGCTGTTCAGGAGCTTAGAATTAAACACCGCTGGCAAGCACTGGAAGCTGAAAACGAGGCTATTGAGAAGGCTAGAAAGGAGAAAATAGAATTTAAGCCGTCGATACTGCCAAATGGAGACAACCTGAAACAATTATTGGTCAGAAGCCGGTATCTCTTGTATAAATCCAGAAATGAATGGACTGCTACTCAAAAAGAACGAGCTGATATTTTATTTAACCTCTACCCAGACCTGGAAAAGGCGTATCTGCTAGCCGAGCAATTGCGTCACCTCTTCAATCATACCAAGGACAAGGTCTATGCACTAGCAAAATTGGCCAAATGGCATGAAGCAGTACGGCAGTCAGAATTCAAAACATTCAATACAGTAGCAAGAACAGTCCAGAACCACTATCAAACCATTCTAAATTATTTTGACAATAGAAGTACTAATGCATCAGCAGAGTCATTCAATGCCAAGATCAAGGCATTCAGAGCTCAATTCCGTGGCGTTAGAAACATCGAATTTTACCTCTTTAGACTTTGTCAAATCTATACTTAACATCACCTCTCCACAAGTTTTGGTATTGATCCCTAAATGCGTTAATGACTGTTAAATGATTTTGAGATAGAGAAAATGGGTCATGTTTGAAATTTTAACATAAAATGACCTTTCAAGTTCAGGTACAATTATGCACCATAACAAACAAGGCCTTTTTAAGACTTCTGGTAAACTCAAATCTATTTACTAATCAAATGCATTATTGCAACCTTTATAGCTTCCCACAGGCTTTAAAAACGGCATTTCAAAAAGCTAGAATAAGTCAAACATGACCCAAAAGGTTTTAGAACAGTGGAGAATTTTATTCTAGCTTAGGATATATTCATTCTAGAATCGCTCGTAATGCTTCCTAACAAACTAAAGCGGATATATCAAGACTTACATTATATGGTTTATCCTTTTATAGAAGAAAGGCAACCCCTTGTTACTTCTGAAAATCTTATTTTCTGTTTGAATATATTTTAAAAGCAAAGTTGCCCCCCCCACATTACTGTGGTCACAGTTTCTAAATTATAACATATACATATTCATAAGCTTGTATTGAGACTCTCCAGGAAGGAGAAGAAATAGGCTATTAATATTGCTGCAGTTCTAGTTTTGAAAAAGCCAGAATCATTTCTTCTAAATTATCGGTCAATACAAAATCGACTCCGGCTTCAAAAAGCGTGTATAATTCCGTTACTTTTTCCGAATGAAAATAATTAATCATAACACTACTATCCTTTAATCTTTTAATATCGGATAGCATTTGATCATCATCTCTACTACTTTTAATTTGCAAAAATGGGTAGCCCTCTTTTATAGTCTCCTCAATGTAGGCCTGTCGAGAATTTAACCTGTTCATATTGCATATCTTCAGACTCGGATCGACTTTTTTCACCCCTTTTGCTGACTCTTTTTCACACGCAATTACGGTTTGATTCAATCTGTTTTCCGCAACAATCAGTTTAGCTGTTTCAATCCCTACTTTTTGGGTACCCTTTAGATGAATATTTAACCAAATTGAATCAGGCATTATGTTTAGGACTTCTTGCAGCGTTGGCACTTTTTCACCTGCAAAAAAATCTGACTTCCAACTACCCGCATCTAGCTTTCTGATCTCTTCGAAAGTCAATTCTGAGACTCTGCCAGAACCATTTGTAGTTCTGTCTACAGTCTCATCATGCATTATTACCAGCTTGTTGTCTTTTGTAAGTTGCACATCGAACTCAATCATGTGTGCACCTAATCGAATAGCCTCATTAAATGCAGCCACGGTGTTTTCCGGATGCGTTTTATTTGCTCCACGATGTGCACAGATTCCCTTGGAAGCTAAATTTGCAGACTGTGCTACACACAACACATTGTAAAGAAAAATGGGTAGCAAGAATAAACACCTCCTTAAAAAAACGAATTTATGAGAATTCACAGACGATTTAATTTAGATTAATATGCTTAAAAGCGTAAGTTCGACATTAAAACGAAATCTAATATATTCTGGAAAAGTATAAATTTCAAAGAGACGGATAAAACCAGTTTATAATTAAAATATCTCCGTCTCATCGGGTAAAGCTTCCTTTTATTGCCGACCATAAATCAATTTTAAATCCTTGGAACCTATGATTAATAAAATGTCAAATTCAGTTAAAAAATCTTTCTTCATAACAGTTTTTACTCTTGCTATCTGCGGCACTATATCGGCTCAGAAGGCGGAATCATCATCAAACAGCAAAGAAAATAAAGAGCAAGCTAGGGTTACCGGCCTGCGTTACATCACTATTCATGTATTAGATTTGGAGAAAAGCCTAAAGCTTTACAGAGAAATTTTTGGGTTTAAATTATCTACTGCTGAAGTGCTTCATGGGCCAGGCCTAGAAGGAATGCTAGTTCTAAAACTAAAAGCAAATGACCTGACGATAGGGCTTTCTATATCGGCTCCAGAGTTTTTAGATACCATTGGCCCCGTAGGAAATACCAATCATAACCATTTCATGCTAAAAGTTAATGACATAGGGCCAATTGGAGATAAACTAAAGGAAGAAGGTTATACCCTTGAAAACGATAATTATGTTCGGGATAAGTATACTTTTTTTGTGGGTCCAAACGGAGAAATCATAGGCCTTTCTTCTTGGGATTAAGGTAAAAATTGGCGGCAATTGACTCAAGCAATACTCAGACTTATCTTCGAATAGCCTGTATGGCTGGCAGCCATGATTCTACCTTTTCATTTTGGCAATCTGAGGATAAGGCCCCTAACAATAGCAAGGCATAAATTGCTATATTCATTATGTTGTATTAAGGTTTCCAGTTTTTAAGTAAGGCAGTCAAAGCTCTTTTGACTTTGCATGCAACAAAATATGTTTGAAAAAGCGTATTGAAAATTTTCAGGTTGATACCAACGCCATGGCTTTAATTAATGCGGGATTAATGTCCGATTAGTACGAATTTATTAGGAGCCAAATCTTTAAAGATTTCCACTCTTCCCCAATCCCTAATATCCTTTCCACGGAAATGCTGTAAATGACTCGCTGAAATAGGCAAGACTGTGCTTTCCTTCAGAATAACTTCTTAAAATTCACAAAGTCAACAATCTGACAGTATGGCACTTAAAAGTGTTTTCCGACCGTCTTGTATAGTTTTTTATAGCCAATTGTTCAGTTTTTGACAAGTGCTAAAATTTCACTATGGTAATATAAAATATCACTTTTGAGTCAACTTATTCGTCGAATTCTCTTCCATAGGAGGGCGTCATACATAAGTCAACTCAAAATTTCTAAACCTTTATTCTATTAGAGTATGAAAAAACAATTATCCTTCGCAAAAAGGCTTTTTTCTACCCTGATTCTGATGACTTTCGCCACCCTGGCCTGGTCTCAGATTTCGGTGAAAGGAGTGATTACAGATGCACAAGACCAATCACCACTCGCTGGTGTCTCTATTGTGCTAAAAGGCTCATCAACTGGTACTATCAGCGATGCTCAGGGACAGTACAAAATCACTGTACCTGCAAATTCTGACTTAGTCTTCTCGTTCACGGGTTTTGAATCGGTAACAAGAAACATTGGTAACTCAAATCAACTGGACGTTTCCTTAAGTTTTGCTGAAAACCTATTGAGTGAAGTAGTAGTGGTAGGCTACGGAACACAAAGAGAGAAAGAAGTAACCGGTGCGGTTGCTTCTGTTAAATCTGACATGATTGTAAAGTCTCCTGTGTCTGATTTAGGAGCAGCCATTCAGGGGCAAATAGCCGGCGTGAATGTTCAGGCCGCAAGTGGTAGACCTGGTGAAGCCTCCAATGTTCAGATCAGAGGTCTGGGCTCACTAAGTACAGCTGGACTAAGTCCACTATACGTAGTGGATGGCGTACCTTATCAGGACAATCCAAACATAGCTCCTGAGCAGATAGAATCAATAGACGTATTAAAAGACGGGGCTGCCGCTTCAATTTATGGTACCAGAGCTTCTAATGGTGTGATACTAATTACCACCAAGCGTGGACAGGAAGGTAAAATGAAAGTAGGCTTAAACGCTTATTACGGAGTGCAAAACATTACCTCAGGTACTCCCTTGATGAATACTCAGCAGCAGATATATTATGACCATGTAAGAACAGCCGCTCTGGGTAGAACTTCAAATGTCTTTCTCTTTAATCCGAATGCTCTGGATTACGAAAGTGATTTTGTGGGTGACGTTCAAAACAATAATGCTGCCATTCAAAGCTACAACTTATCGGTAAGTGGTGGACAGAAAAATCTAACACTGGCCGTGAACACCAATTATTTTAAGCAAGATGGCGTACTTATCAATTCTGGTTTTGACAGACTGAGCAATAGAATTAACGGTGAGTTTAAAAGAGGTAAATTCAAGGCTTTTTCAAGCATTGGCTTTACTTTAGAAAACACCTCACAAGAGCCTTGGGCTTTATATGAATTCGCCATTCTACAGAACCCCTATCAGGCCCCTCTGGGCGATATTCCTCAAAACGGAGCAGTCGTGCAACTTGACGTTGAAAACCCGATCACCTATGGTTATCTATCCAGGCAACTAGAGAATACAGACGCCCGAAAAACAAATTCAACCAATATTGCCCTGAATCTTGAGTATGAAATACTTAAAGGCCTGACTGCACAGGTGAATTTGGGTAGAAATTCATGGGATTATCAGAGGAAGTTCGTTCAGCCGCAGTATCTGGTTTATAATTTACAAAAGGAGCTTAATCCAATTGCGTCAACCCTCGAAGCCCGTTTAGAAGAAAGTTTCACGTTTAGCGATAGAAGCACCATTGAAAACATGCTCCGCTATTATAAAAAGATTAATAATCACTCCATTAATCTGCTTGCTGTACTCTCATACGAGAACTTTAATTCAAAAACACTGGGTGTTGGCGTCAATGGACTGTTGAGTAATTCAACCCAAACTCTAGGAGCAGGAAAAGAAGCCTTAAAGCCCACCAGCAATAATTATTCAAACTCATTGACTGGTAAACTTTTCAGAGCTCACTATAATTATAAAGACAAATATTTGTTTTCTGCCAGTGTAAGACGTGATGGTTCTTCAAACTTCGGCCCTGAGAATAGATTCGGTACTTTCTACGGTATTTCCGGAGGCTGGAATATCAGCGAAGAAGAGTTCTTTAAAAACTGGGGATTAAATGCTGTGAGCAATCTCAAAATTAGAGCAAGTTATGCAGGAGTGGGTAATCAAAGTATTCCTCCTTACTCCTACGCAGACTTAATTGAAGCCGGAGTAAATTATCCTTTCGGAACTGATGAAACACTGGCTTTTGGTACCATTCAAAGACGATTTGGAAACCCTTTTATTCAATGGGAGACCAATATCTCTAAAAACATTGGACTTAACCTTGACATGTTTTCGGGCCGCGTAAATTTTGTGGCAGACTATTACATTAATGATAAGAGTGATATGCTTCTTCCAGAAGTTTTGGCTCCATCTACAGGTACATTTGCTCCGGGTACTTCTATTTATTCTACCCGAATTACCAATGCAGGAAACATGACCAATAAGGGTCTTGAGCTTTCCTTATCATTAAGAGATGAAACTAGTTATGGTCTGAAGTGGAACGCTGGATTGACCTTCACCAGAAACAGAAACGAAGTGACGAACCTGAATGGTATTGAAAGAGGCTACGGTAATGGAAAACCTACTTTTTATCTGGCTGACCGAAGAGATAATACTACCTTTTTAGCTCTGGGCTATCCGGCGGGTTCTTTTTTCCTTATTGAAAATAACGGAATAGTTAAAACTCAGGAGCAATTGGATGCCTACAAAACGCTGGTTCCGAGTGCGATAATGGGTGACTTGATGCTCGTAGATCAGAATGGAGACAATAAGATTGATGATAACGACAGGGTATACAAAGGCTCAGGACAAGCCAAGTTTGAAGCAGGTTTTAATACCAATCTGGCTTACAAAAACTTTGATCTTTTTGTTCAGCTGTATGGTTCGTACGGAGCTAAAATATTCAATGGTTCTAAACTGTTCGCCTACTCTACCGGGCGTCATGCAGATAATTATTATCAATGGAGCCCTCAGAATCCTGACTCTGATATTCCAACCAACAGAACGGATGCCTTACATAATAATTTCAGAAGTAGAAATGACTTCTATCTTGAGGATGGCTCCTATTTACGGGTTAGAAACGTCTCTTTAGGTTATACGTTCCCAGCGAAACTATTCAATAATAAAATTGAGCGATTAAGAATCTACTTGTCAGGAATGAATCCATTGACCTTTACCAAATACTCAGGATATGATCCTGAAGTAGGTGGAGATGGCCTTTTCTACAGAGGTGTTGACAGAGGTAACTATCCCATCAGCAGAAGATTCCTTGGCGGAATACAATTTGATTTTTGATCAAAATTCATCTAAAAGACTATTAAAATGAAAAAAATAATAATAAGCTTAATTTCTCTGACTTTGCTTTCTACTGGATGCAATGAAGATAAATTTCTGACAAAGGTTAACCCCAATACCATAACTCAGGAAACATTTTGGAACTCTGCAGCAGACTTTCAAAGTGCCCTTACCACCGTTTACGGTGCTTTACAGTTTCCGTCTGTTAGTGGTGGTTCCAGACTGCAAAACGAAGAGGTAATGACTGACCTGGGTGGTACAGACTCCTGGTATCCCGGATTCACCTTCAGAGTTCTGACTTTTAATGATGCTACACAATATGTCAATGATAAATGGAATCAATTATATATCGGGATTTTCAGAGCCAATCAAGTGATTGAAAGAATTCAGACTACTGATATAGAGCTATCTACCAATGAGAAAAATGAAATCGAAGCACAAGCTAAAGCTCTTCGGGCATTCTTTTATTTTGAATTGGTAAATACCTACGGCCAAGCCGTTTTACACACGAAAGTTCCTGTAGAAAAAGAAGATTTCAAGAAACCATTGGTAACAGGTGCAGAAATTACCAAACAGCTGATCATTCCTGATCTGGAATTTGCCATTGAGAACTTACCATTAACATGGAGCAATAGCGATATGGGAAGAACCACAAAAGGTATGGCTCAGTCTCTTTTAGGTAAAGTTCAGCTTTTTAATAAAAATTATGCTGATGCAGCTAAGCATTTCAAAGCCGTCATAGACTCAAAAGTTTATCGTTTAGAAAACGATCCTATGGCAAACTTTACTGATGCCAATGAATTCAATTCAGAATCTATCTTTGAAGTAGCTTTTAACGGTTCTTATGGAGCGGGTATTCCCGCTGGTAATGTAGATGATACTCCCTTTTCTAGCGGTGCAGAATCGTCAGATTTTACCAATGTATTGGCACCGCTTCCAAAAGGAGGATTTAACACGTTGGTACCGAGCTATTTCATTCACGAATTACTCATAAACGATGAAATGGATCCTGACAATACGGTGAACCTGGGTAAGAAAGAATCAAGAAGACTTTTTGCCTCTATTTTCCCAAGGAATGGTGAAGGTGAATATTATCAGCTTGAAAATACTCAGTCAGTATTTTTTAATCCTTTTCACAGTGCATTTATTAAGAAGTATACTAACTGGTACAAGTTCAAGAACGAAGATCCGGTAAATAATAAGACGGGGATTAATTTTCGTCATATCAGGCTGGCCGATGTCTACTTAATGTATGCTGAGGCACTTCTGAATGTTCAGGGCGAATCTGCAGTGAATGAAGCCTTAAATTATATTGATTTAGTGCGGGCAAGAGCAGGAGTCATAACTCTCAAAAAATACATGGAAAATAACTCTGGGCAGTTTCCTCAGCTTCATATCAGTAAACAGGTTCATGGAGCATACCCAATGGTTGCTGCGAATGCAGAAAACATTCTAATCCATATTATGCGGGTAGAAAGACCCTTAGAACTATGCTTTGAAGGTCACCGCTGGAATGACTTGAAAAGATGGGGAATTGTGAAGCAGGTGTATGATGAAATGAGGGCTGACGAAGTATGGAGAGTAGAAAATTCAGACAAATTCACCGTCAATTTTGCCCCGCTGTATATCAATGGTCAAAACATTAGAATTGATTTTAATCTGGCCAGCCAAAATTACAATTCTGCCAGCCACGATTATCTACCTATTCCTTCCAATGAGGTTCAGGCCAATGATAACTTGTAAAGATTATAAGACTATAAAAAGAGCATTAAAATGAAAAAAATAGCACTAATAGCGTTCGTCTTTTTTGCAGGTATAGCTTGTACAAATGAATATTTAGCCCCAGATACTGTCCCGAGTCATTCTGTGATTTTCACTTCAGAAATGGATTTTGGCAACAGAGTTCAGGTCAATGGTAGAATGACTTTTGGAGATGTATCTGCAGGCATTGTTTCCAGAGATTGGACCTTCCCAAGTGGTGTAGATATACTTGGATCTGACGACGACATAAAATCAACAGAGTCTGTAGTTAAAGTTGTCTTTAAAAATGCAGGGCAGTATGAAATAAAGCTTCATCAGAAATTTCAAAACGAGGCTTTTGTAAATGGTAAAGTGGCGGGTACAGAATCAGACACCACTTTCGTGATCACCGTATTGGATAGTGTAAAAGTTGATATGAAGGTTCAGAAAATAGACAGGAATAATATGCCAGCGGAGAGTCTAAACCTTAGAACTGAAGCCCAAAACGAAATAGAGGCCGGAAAGTTCGTGGAATTAACTCCTGAACTTATAGGCGAACCAGAAACTGTAACCTGGATTTTAGAAGGAGCCACGCCCTCTACCATTAGTTCTATGGAGCCTGTGCGTGTAAAATACAAGAAACTGGGGGTGTATGATGTGAAGCTGATTGCTTTCAGAAACAGACCCAATGGAGGTGATACGCTGGAATACAAAAGTTTGATAAAAGTGATTCCTTCATCTGACCCCGTAACCCTGGATGCTGTAAGCAATGTGCCTGGCTCGCCTACGTCTATTGCCCTTAACTTCAGTCGAGATATGGATCCTGCAAGCTTAAATCCCGCAAATTTCAATGTAAAAGTTACCAATGAAGACTTACCAATTTCAATGAAAGTCAATACGGTTTCATTAAAAGCAGGAGAAGAAAATGTAGTTATGCTTGGTCTATCATCTCCTATTTATAATGATGATGAGATAGAAGTCAGTTATTCAGGAGCACTGAAAACTTCAGATGGAGTGGCAGCTAATTCTTTTGAGAATAAGAGCTTAAGTTTCATCAAAAACAATCTTTTAGCCGCTTCGGTATTCGATGAAGGCTTTGAGAATTCTTTAGAGGAAAACTGGCCGTATCAATGGTGGGGAGGAATCTGGGGAGAATACAATTTGAAAATATCCAACACCGTGAGTCATTCAGGTAACAAGAGTGCCCGCATTGAATACAAACCTAATGGTGGAATGATCATTGGCCATAAAGTAAATGGCGAAGTAGCACGATTTAAGGCTAAAAGTGGTAAAAAGTATGAAATTGGGTACTGGTTAAGAGTGGAAAGTATCGGTAAGAATAAAGTAGGTACAGGAGTTCCTGATATTCGTTTTTACTGGGAACCGGGCACTAATTGGGGAGTTGGAGGTGTAGAACTTACTGAAGATCTACCTCTCAATAAATGGGTATATATCAAAGCTCCTTATGCCGAATTTAACGAGGATGGAGACTACCAGTTCTGGATACGTGGTTTTAATGAGAACAATCCTGAATCAGTCATTTACTATTTGGATGACATAAGTATTTCGGAGGTAAGCCTTCGTCCTAAATAGGCTAAAAAAGACAATAGATTAAAATCTGTTAATAGTTTTAGGATAGATGGTAATCAAGACCGGGGTCAGTGACTCCGGTTTTATTTTTCAATTTTTTTAGTGAAATTATATACGCTATGCTAAAGAAAAAAAGGTATCAAATCTTAGGATTAATTTTTGGTTCGGTGGTAATTAACTACCTCGACCGCACGAATATCTCCGTTGCAGCCTCCGAAATGAGCGATTCGCTTCAATTATCAAAGGTTCAGCTCGGATTAATCTTTTCAGCTTTTGGCTGGACCTACGTCAGTTTGCAGATTCCCGGCGGTATTATCGTGGACAAAGTACGTGCCCGCGTCTTATACAGCGTCATGCTCTTTTTCTGGTCTGTTGTCACCATTCTTCAGTCTATGGTAAGTTCATTTGCGGCCCTAATAGGCCTTAGAGCGGCCATTGGGGTGTTTGAAGCCCCTTCTTACCCTTGCAATAATGCTATTGTAAGTAGCTGGTTTCCTGAAAATGAAAGAGCCACGGCTATCGCAGTTTATACCTCGGGACAGTTTATTGGATTGGCATTTCTTTATCCTATTTTGGCAACTATTCAGTCATACATGGGCTGGCGTGGCCTCTTTATTGTCTCCGGAATTATAGGAATACTATGGGCGGTAATTTGGTATATTTTTTATCGAGATCCTGACAAACATAAATCAATAAGTGAAGAAGAATTAGCACTCATTCGCAAAGGCGGAGGAATTCATCGAGAAGTAAAAAGCAATGCCTGGAATTGGTCAGATCTGAAGAAAGCTTTTCTATATCGAAAACTCTGGGGATTGTATATTGGTCAGTTCTGCATGGGCTCTGTAACCATTTTCTTTCTGACCTGGTTTCCTACCTACCTTGTTGAGTTCAGAGGACTTGATTTCATCAAATCCGGCTTCTTAGCCTCTATACCGTTCCTTGCGGCATTTGCGGGTATTCTGTTAGCAGGCTATACTTCAGATCAATTAGTAAAAAAAGGCTACTCTGTGGAGGTCTCCCGTAAAGCACCTGTACTTACCGGTCTGCTATTATCTATGTGCATTCTAGGAGCTAATTATACTGACAATACTGCATGGATAATCTTCTTTTTAACAATCTCTTTTTTTGGAAACGGACTTTCTTCGATTAACTGGATATTCGTTTCGTTACTGGCTCCAAAACATCTCATTGGGCTTATTGGAGGTGTTTTTAATTTAATTGGAGGACTATCGGCTATTGTCATACCGGTAGCCATAGGTTATTTTGTAGATAGAGGAGACTTTGCTCCGGCACTTATTCTCATTACGGGCCTCTGTATACTAGGTTTCCTCTCTATTCTACTGGTTATGGGAAAAATTAAAAGAATTGAAATTCCCAATACATAATTCAAAAAACAACAAGACATACAATCAATAAGAAATGAAAATAACAGCAGTCAAAAGCATTCCGACTAACATAGGTGGCAGAGGTCAATTAATAGTAAAAGTAGAAACCGATGAAGGCCTTTATGGCTGGGGTACTTCTGGACTTACTGGCCGTGAACATGCAGTAATGGGGGCTATTAAGCACTTTGAAGCCGCAGTATTGGGGAAAAACCCTTTTCAAATGGGAGCCATATGGCAAGATTTGTACAGAGGACAATACTTTGAAGGAGGTAGAGTTCTCACAGCGGCTATTTCAGCCATTGACATTGCATTGTATGACATCAAAGGCAAAGCACTGGGTGTACCCGTATATGAGCTTTTAGGTGGCAAACAAAGAGACTATGTTGACTGTTTTGCTTCACTGAGGTTTCAAACAAAAGAAGACCTTTTCTTTCAGGCTAAGGAATTGATTAAGCAGGGATGGAACGTCCTGCGACTGGCACCTGCCGAGTTTGAAGTTGTGGAAGACAGCTCCACTTTTGAACCGAGAGAATCCATTCATACTTTGGCCCAATGGATGATTGATCTCAGAAAAGAAATAGGGATGTCTGTTACTTTAGGAATAGACTATCACCACAGACTTTCTCCCGCTGAAACGGTTTCATTTATTCATCGTCTTCCAAAGGGCACTTTGGATTTTATAGAAGAACCTATCAGAGATGAAAGTCCGGAAGCCTATGAAAGCTTACGCAAAATGATCGATGTACCTTTCGCAATAGGTGAAGAATTTGCAAGCAAATGGCAGTTTATGCCTTATATAGAAAGAGGAATCACACAATACGCTCGTATTGACGTTTGCAATGTAGGAGGGCTTACAGAAGCGATGAAAGTAGCCGCCATGGCAGAAGCTCACTATATTGATTTAATGCCTCACAATCCATTGGGACCTATTTGTACCGCTGCCAGCCTGCACTTAGCTGCGGCCTGTCCTAATTTCGCCTTTCTAGAAGAAATGCATACACCTGTGGCCAATGCTGGTTTTGATGATCCTGATTTTTATACCCAACAGCCAACACTTGAAGGTGCAAGATATAAAGTACCTGAAGGACCTGGCCTTGGCATAGAGTTTAACGAAGAGCTGGCACTGAAAACAGGTTATACAATGACCGATATTCCAAGATTGAAAAAAAGAGATGGATCCTATACTAACTGGTAGTCTGCCTCAATTCTGTAATAAACGCCCGTTTTCAAATTATTGAAGTAGTAAGCTGTAGCCGATTCGAAAGTCAGAAAGTTTCGGTTTCTCTTTAAAATTAAATTAGTTAATGAAATCTGAATAAAAAGTTTGATTTCAACATTCCTTTTCTATTTTTGTATACAAAATACAAAATACATGATAGAGCATGTCGATTTGAGCCAACTAGCTTATCAGCACATTAAGAGTCAAATCCTTAATGGAGAACTGAAGAAAGGGCAAAAATTGGTTCAGGAAAAAATAGCCGAAAGTCTGGGAATTAGCAGAATGCCCCTGCATAAGGCTCTTCAAATGCTTGAAAGCGAATTTTTGGTAGAAGCCATTCCCAGAAAAGGATATTTGGTAAAGAAGTTTGACTACAAAGAGCTGATTGATGCTTTTGAATGTCGTGAAGTACTGGAAGGACTGGCTGCAAGAAAATTAGCTCAAAGTCCGGACCACGATGAAATTGCGGATAATCTCAGTTCATTTTTTGAACCCTTCTTGAATCAGAAAAAAATTGACATTCCTAAATACAGGCAAGCCGATCAGGATTTTCATAATGCCGTTCGTCATTTGAGTGACAATGTAGTCCTGAAAAAACTGGATGCCCTTGGCAATTATCTGAAAATGACTTTCAGCTTGGGATTGGTTAGAGAGCCTGTTGAAACCATTGCCGAACATTATGAGATCATTAATGCCATTAGAGAAGGTGACGCAGATAAAGCCGAGTCTTCTATCCGCAAACATGCAAGTAATTCAATTGATATTTTAATAAAAAAACAGAATGAAAAATTATAAGATTGCCGTAGTAAATGGTGATGGAATAGGTCACGAAATTGTGCCTATGGGTGTAGAGGTATTAAAAGCAGCTTCTGCCAAATTTGGCTTTGACTTAAGCATTACGAATTATCCTTTCGGAGCTGGCTATTATCAGGAAAACGGTGATTTTATGGCTGAAGGAGCCATGGAAGAACTTAAAGGCTTTGACGCCATTTTGTTCGGAGCTGTGGGTTTGCCGGCAGTAGATGACACCCTACCCTTTAAACTTTTCACCAATAAAGTGAGGACAGCATTTAAGCAATATGTCAATTACAGACCTGTCAAATTATTGGATGGCATAGCCAGCCCTTTAAGAACAAAAACTCAGGCAGATATTGACTTTGTGGTGATTCGCGAAAACAATGAAGGGGAATTTGTACAGAATGGCCGTGTGATGTACGGTGAGGAGCCTTATGGTTTTGCTACAGACACCAGCCTTTTTACCAGAGTAGGAATCGAAAAAATAGCTCATTATTCTTTTCAGCTTGCAAGAAAAAGAAGAAACAAGGTAACTAATGTAACCAAGTCAAATACAATGATTAATACCCTGGCCTATTGGGATAGAGTCATTGAAGAAGTAGCCGCTCAGTATCCCGATGTAGAATATCGTAAAATGTATATTGATGCCGCCACGGCAAACTTTGTACTACATCCGGAATATTTTGACGTGGTACTGACCACAAACATGCTGGGTGATATTCTATCTGATTTAGGAGGAGCCATCATGGGTAGTTTAGGTTTTGGTCCAAGTGGCAACCTAAATCCGGAAAAAACATTCCCATCTATGTTTGAGCCTATTCATGGATCTGCTCCTGATATTGCTGGCAAAGGCATAGCCAACCCAATTGGCCAGATTTGGTCTGCCGCTATTATGCTGGAGCATCTGGGAGAAAAAGAAGCATCTGATGCTATCGTATCAGCCATTAATAAAACCACGGCCGCAGGTGTTTTAACCACAGATGCCGGAGGAATGAGTTCTACTACAGACGTAGCAAAATCTATCTTAAGTTTTATATGATTTACACTGACCTCACATTGGAATTCTCTGAGGCCATTGCGGGTTACAGCATTTCAGCCGCCAAAGATCTGAAAACAGACGGCTGGAATGCCAGTAATTTGCACATTTATACTCATGCCGGCACCCATATGGATGCCCCGGTGCATTTTGGAGTGGGCAACAGAACAATTGACCAATTCAAGGTTCAGGATTTCATCTGTGACAGAACTTGGGTTGTTAACCTAAGTTCTGTCAAAAACTCACAGTTACTTACTGTTCAGGACCTGGGAAGTATAGAACACTCTATACAAAAGGGCGACAGCATTCTTTTCAGGACAGATTGGTACAAAAAACTGGGGACAGAGGCGTACCGTAATCAATTACCCCGATTAAGTGAAGAACTGGCTAAGTGGCTGGTCAGTAAGGAAGTAAAGCTAATTGGAGTAGAGCCTCCATCAGTAGCCAATGTAAATGATCTTGAGGAGGTATCGCTGATCCATAAAATCTTGTTAGACAAAGTAATCATCGTGGAAGGCCTCTGTAACCTGGATAAACTTTCATCAGATATGGTAACTTTTATGGCCTTCCCCTTAAAGATTAAAGGCGGCGACGGTTCTCCTTGCCGGGCTATTGCAATTGAACAATAATGAGAGACATCAAAACCATAGTGGTATTAGACGATGACCCTACAGGTACTCAAACCGTTCATGGTATTCCTGTCATTACCAGCTGGGCAAAAGAAGTTATAGAAGCTGAGTTTAACCTTAACACTCCCCTATTCTATATTTTAACCAATTCGAGGGCCCTATTAGAGGAAGATGCCGCGAAATTAGGTCTGCACATTGGTCAAACTTTAAAGGAGATAGGAAAGCCTGTTTTTGTGATTAGCAGGGGAGATTCTACTTTACGAGGCCACTTTCCTAAAGAAGTGGCTGCTCTTGCCAAAGGATTGGGCTGGTCAGATAATTATTTAATTGTTTTGGCTCCGGCCTTTTTTGAAGGTAACAGACTGACCAAAGGTGATGTTCATTATATTAAAGAAAATGAACAATGGATTCCGGTAGCCGAAACACCCTACGCAAAAGATAAGACCTTTGGCTACAAAAACTCAAATCTCAAAGAGTGGGTAATTGAAAAAACAAATGGTCAGATAGGGATAGATGAGATTGGTTCCATCTCACTAAAGGAGCTGGAATCTGACAACATAGAGTCAATACTACAAAAAATAGAAGTCACGCCTAAAGTTCTGATTGTTAATGCCACTAAACCAGAACACCTCATCACCTTCGCCACTATTGTAAAAACTTCAAACCGAAACATAATTTTTAGAACAGCGGCATCCATTGTTCCGGCTTTGGGTGGTATAGAACCAAAACCATTATTAAACAATAAAAGTTTTGAAAGCTCTGGATACAACAAGCAAGGCGGACTTATTATCGTGGGTTCTCATGTACCTAAAAGCACTACCCAACTTAAAGAGCTTTTAAAAACCGGAATTGCTTCCGTAGAATTTGATGTAGAACAATACCTCAAAAAGACAGAAGCTTATTTGAATGATTTATCAGTAGAAATTAATTCAGTATTGGACAAAGGAACGGATTTAGTCCTTTACACAAGTAGGAAGCTAGTCAGTAAAAATGACTTGAACGAAAGCTTATTGCTGAGTATCAAAGTTTCGGAAGGGCTGATCTATCTGGTCAAAAAACTTGAGAAGAAACCAGCTTTTTTAATCGCAAAAGGTGGCATAACCTCCAGTGATGTTGCCACTAAAGGGCTTAATATAAAACGAGCCATAGTACTTGGTCAAATCTTGCCTGGTGTGCCTGTCTGGCAAGCTGATGAATCCTCACGCTTTCCTGATCTGCATTATGTTGTTTTTCCCGGAAATGTGGGAACTGACGACGGATTGCTACAAGCCTACAAAAAAATCAACCCTAAGCCATGAAAAAAAGATTTCAAACCCGATATACGGTAGTTCTTTACACGTTTTCATTAACCATTCTATTGTACATAGACAGAATTTGTATATCCGCCGCAAAAGAGCCCATAACTTCTGCCTTAAATCTCAATGATAAGCAGTTTGGCTGGGTTCTTTCCGCATTTGCATTGGGCTATGCCCTTTTCCAAACACCTTCGGGTTTACTTCTGGACAAAAAAGGGCCCAGAACCGTGATAACAATGATTGTATCGGCCTGGTCATTACTCACAGCCTTAACCGGTTTGGCCTGGAATTTTATCTCACTGCTGGTCATTCGCTTCCTTTTTGGAGCCGGCGAAGCAGGGGCTTTCCCCGGTATTTCAAAATCGAGTATTTCATGGTTTCCTGTATTGGGAAGTAGTTGTCTTTCTTTTATTTGCTAACTGCCTATTATTGTTAGGCTTACAGGTTCTCTTTCTTCTCTTTTTTGTTGCCCAATTGCACTTTATTGCTTATTTTTGTTGCTCAGTTGTTGCTCAAACAACAAATTTGTTGCCCAAAGGCACAAATTGAAAGGTACTGGTGAAATGATGCACCAATCAGCACCAACGAGCAACATCAGGCACTAATAAGCACCAAATGAGTAGTAATATTAAAATTCCGAAATTCTGTCAATATTGTGGACAGGCATTTGTTGCCCAAACCACAACAACACGGTATTGCTCAAAAACTTGTAATTCCCGACACTACAAGCAAATCAAGAGAGAGGAAAAAGTACAAGCTACTCTAAAGGAGCAAATCAAATCCGTTACTTCTGCAAATTCCGAAAACTTGCAAAGTCTGCAAAGCCTGCCAATTCAAACAGGCATTTTTATCAATCTTAGAGATAAGGAGTTTTTAAGCGTTCAAGAAGCTGCCATATTATTAGGTGCAAGCAGATGGACAATTCAACGAATGATTCAAAGAGAGGAAATAAAAGCAGGTAAGCTGGGCAGAAGAACCATTATACCACGTTCCGAAATTGATAATCTTTTTAACTGATGAGCAATGAAAATAACATTAAGACAACGCAAAAAGGGGAATAAAATAACCCTCTACCTTGACTACTACGACCAAGGCAAGCGAGAGTATGAACATTTAGGTTTGTACCTCACACCTGAACCCGAAAAAGGAAGTTTAACCAAATCCCAAAAGGACGAGAACAAAAAAATCCTTGAATTGGCTGAGAGCATCCGAAGCAAAAGACATTTAGAAGTTCAAAACAGCATTTACGGTTTCCGAGATAAAGAGAAATTGAAAGGCAGTTTCTATGAGTTTTTTGATGCCCTCACAGAAAAGAAAAAAGCCAGTTTGGGTAATTATGGCAATTGGAATGCAGTCCGTATTCTAATAAAAGCCTACAATCCTAAAGATGTAACCTTTGAGCGTTTAGATAAAGAATGGGTTGAAGGGTTCAAAGATTACCTGGACAATGAAGCGAAAACCAAAACAGGTGACGGAATTTCACTCAATACGAAGTACAGCTACTTCAATAAATTAAGAGCTGCACTCAAACAGGCATTAAAAGAAGGATTAATCAAATTCAATCCAGCGGAGCAAGTAGAACCCTTTCCACAGGATGATGTAGAACGTGAATTTTTAACCCTTGAAGAATTACAGAAATTAGCCAACACCCATTGCCGAAATGAAACGCTAAAGCGTATGTTCATTTTTTCTTGTCTTACTGGTTTAAGATGGTCTGATATTGAGAAACTAAAATGGTCAGAAATTCAGCACTCTGATAATTTAGGCTACTTCATTCGTTTTCGTCAACAAAAAACCAACGGAGCAGAAACCTTACCCATTGCTGAAGAAGCAAGAGAATTATTAGGCGAACAAAAAGACCCAAAAGAAAAGGTATTTACAGGGCTTAAATATGGTAACTGGAATAAAACCTATTTAAAGGATTGGTTAATTGATGCACGCATCAATAAGCACATTACTTTTCACTGTGCTCGTCATACTTACGCTACGCTTCAGTTGACTTTAGGCACAGACATTTACACTGTTTCAAAATTATTAGGGCATAAAAACCTTTCTACTACCGAGATATACGCAAAGGTTATCAACGAGAAAAAGGTAGAAGCTGCCAACAAAATCAAAATCAAATTATAAGGATGGAAGCACCGCAAATATTTTTAGTAGAAGAACTGGAATTGAGAATATCAATTGAAGCAGTTGAGTACAAACATAAGTTTGACAACCTTTGGGAAGAGTACAAATTCGACCCTGAATATTTCAATCGATTTATGGAAGGTCCTTTATTGAGTGAATTTGTTCAAACCATTTATAAAAGAACGCAGCACCTAAACAACAATGAAATCAATAAATACCTTACGGTATCATTGAGCCAGTTTAAAACCCATAGCCCAAAGCTACGCTTTGAAGCTATGAAAGAACAATACTGGAAAGATTATTGGTTTCCAAATGCAGAGCCAAATCATTATTCCTCAATGTCCGAATATGATCAAAAGTATTTCGGTCACGTTTTTAAATGGTATGAGAAACATTTCCATCTATTCCAAGAAGCCACAGAACAAGCCCTACAAGACTTCAAAAAAGGCTATTTAGGTTCATTTGCCGACTTCTCTATTCAAGCTCAACAAGAGCCGAAAAACAAGCTAAAAACCAATCTTACAGTCAAAGAAATAGCCTATTTATTTCGTGCCTTATATGATGAAGGTATCATTGACGTCAAACACAAAACCGATATTTTTAATTTCATTGCAGAGAGTTTTTCATCCAAGCAAAAAGAAGATGTGAGTGCCAACTCTATCAAGAACGCTTTTGATGTTCCAGACTTCAACGCAGTTGACTTTTGGCACGAAAAATTCATCCATTTAATGCAACGAGCAAAAAAAGATAAAGAAAAATAAACATCATACCTAACTGATAATAAACACATTAACACAGGGTTGCACAACCCTATGCAACTACCATAGCACCCATATAGTGCCTTGTTTTGCTTCCGTAATCATAAAAATATTAAATGATGGAAGTAAATCAAATTCTCGAAAAGCTAAGTCAATTGGAACTAAAAATTGACGAGCAAAATCTTCTTAAAAAAGAAGTACTCAATTTTAATGATGCCTGCAAGTATCTTGACATCAGTGCATCACATCTCTACAAGCTAACCTCTACAAAGCAAATCCCACATTTTTGCCCACAGGGAAAAAAGCTCTATTTCAACCGCCAAGAAATAGACGAATGGTTAATGCGTAATAAGCAGGAAACTTCAGAGGACATCGAAACGGCAGCAGCTAATTATTTAATCAGAAACAAACGTAAATAATTATGAGCTTTTATAGATTTTCCGAAGAAGAGGTTCAAGAAATCAAACAGCGTTTAGATGCCTTGACCATAGAAGTACGCAACAAGCAAAGAACAGAACCCGACCAAGTTTGGTATGACAATCAGGAGTTCCTCCAGATTATGAATATAAGCAAGCGTACCGCAGCTTATTGGCGTACCGAAAATGTAATTGGCTATTGTCAGGTAGGTAATAAAATCTACTACCGTCTTTCCGACATTATGGATCTACTCGAAAAGAGTACCATACCTGCAAAATTCACTAACCTAAATTTTTCCACTGATGACAACAATAACGACTTATAAAAATTTCAATATACCTATTGAGGACGTTTCACTTTCCTCAATCATTTCTAATATCAAAAGAGGCACTTACCACGATAGCATAAATGCTATTCGTATGGCTAAAGGTATGGGCAAACCCGAAAGAGCCGACCAACTCAAAAAAGAGCTTTTGGCGTTCACGCCTTCAGCTACTTTTAAAGACGGCAGAAAAAAAGAGTTACTCACCGCTTACAGCGGTTGCGTTCATCTTGATTTTGATAAACTGACACCAGAGGAATTACAACAGGCTTTTGACCTTGCGGTCAAAATACCTTTTACTTATGCTTGTTTCACAAGCCCAAGTGGTGATGGCTTAAAAATCTTTATCAAAGTAAATACAGACCAAGAAACCCACGAGCAAGCCTATAAGCAAGTACAAGCCTATTATGAAAAGAAAATAGGTATTGAAGCTGACCCAAAATGCAAAGACATTACAAGGCTTTGTTTTGTGTCTAACGACACAAACGCCTTTTTAAATGAAAGTGCAAACACTTTTGAAATTGCTTTGCAGGAGCAAGCTCCTTTAAGCGAACCTCTTTTTGAGCAAGCTCAAAATTCGTTCAATTCCATTTTTGATGAATGTGTTAGTTTCACTAACAACATTCTAACCTATAATAATGGCAACCGCAACAATTATTTGTATCAGTTAGCTTGTAATTGCAATCGCATAGGTATTCCACACCCAGAGGCAGAAAATTTGATTACATCAAATTTCTACCACGAAAACCAAACCGAAATACGCAAGTCAATCGAAAGTGCCTATCAAAATAATGCAGCAGAGTTTGGCAAGTTTGCAAACCTTGCAGGTTCGCAAAAAAAGGAAATCACAAACGACCAAACAGAAGATTACCTCAAAACAACGCCTACCATTCCAATAGAAGCAATCAATTTAATGCCCGATTTATTTAAAGAAGGTGCAAGAGCTTTCGAAGATAATCCACGCAAAAGAGATGTTTTCCTAACCAGTGCCTTATGTATCATTAGTGGTTGCTTACCTGAGGTTCAAGGTATTTATGACCAAGAAAGAGTATTTCCGCATCTGTTTTCGTTCATCATTGCTCCAGCTGCGAGTGGTAAAGGTGTTTTGAAAAATGCCAAAAGATTAGGGGATAAAATACACAACAGATTTAGAGAAGAAA
Organism: Cytophagales bacterium; assembly: GCA_024742395.1. GTDB lineage: Bacteria > Bacteroidota > Bacteroidia > Cytophagales > Spirosomataceae > Jiulongibacter. The sequence goes on along the minus strand of JANSYO010000052.1, from coordinate 9,715 downwards.
GTAAAGCAGAACGAAAAGATTACGAGAATGAGTTAATACAATACAAAGCTCAATTAAGCAAACGTAAAAAAGACGACCCAATACCTGAGAAGCCAGAAGAACCAAAAAGAAAGATGCTATTTTTTCCTGCCGACACCAGTCAAGCAATGATGTTACAAATGCTTAATGATAATAACAGTAGAGGTATTATTTGCGAAACAGAAGCAGATACTATGAGTGGTACTAATAAGCAAGATTGGGGTAATTATTCCCCTATAATGAGAGGAGCATTTCAACACGAAAAAATTTCAGCAGCAAGAAAAACTAATAATGAAATAATAGAGGTCGAATGTCCTCAGTTAGCAATAACCTTGTCAGGCACACCTGCCCAAGTGCCTAAGCTAATCGCTTCGGCAGAAGATGGTTTATTCAGTCGATTTATTTTTTATGCCTTTAAAGCTGACATTGTTTGGCGTGACCCATCACCAAGACCAGGCGGTATTGTTTACAACGACCATTTTGAAGTGTTATCTAAATACGTGTTGGAGATGTACGATTTTTTTGAAAACTCACCAACTAATATTTATTTAACAAGTGAACAATGGAACAGGCTAAACAATGCTTTTCACGATAAATTAATGACTGTGGTCATTTTCACAAGTGTAGATGCAGCAAGTATTGTTTATAGGTTGGGTTTAATCTTATTTAGAATTTGTATGATTTTCACTTCCTTACGCAAGTTTGAAAATGGCGATTGCTCAAAAGATGTAACCTGTACAGATGAGGATTTTCAAGCTGCACTAATGCTTTCAGATGTCTATTTGCAACACAGTCTTTTAATGTTCAACAATTTGGACGAACAGAAAGAAGCAAAAGAATATAAGATGCCAAACAACAAAAAACAGCTCTTAGACCAGTTACCACAAGAGTTTCAACGAAAAGAAGCAGTTGCACTTGGCAAGAAGTTAGGCTTATCAGAAAGGTCAGTTGATGATTTTCTAAATAACTCTGTACCAATGCTTTTAGAGAAGCCAAAGACAGGGCATTATCGAAAGGTCAATTAATGTTGAAAACTCCTCAATAGTTTTTGGTTCGTTTTTCTTTTGTTTGTTGTACATTTGTCAATAATCAACAAATTGATTTATAACAAACAGAAGTGATGAACAAATTCGGGGATTTAATTAGAAACACAAGAGAAGAAAAAGAACTTTTACTTCGGCATATTGCAGCTGAATTAGATGTTGACACAGCTCTTGTAAGTAAAATTGAAAGAGGAGAAAAAACCGCAAAACGTGAACACGTTTTGGCTCTTGCTCAATTATACAGTATCGACCCAGATAAATTGATTGCTTTATGGTTAGCAGACCAAGTAGCTCATTTGGTAGAAAGTGAGCCACAAGCAGAACAAGCCATTAGAATAGCATTAAACAACATTATAGGTGAATAAATTATCAGCATACCACGCTAAATATTTTGCCTATGATTTAACAAGGCAATTACCTGCCAATGATATTGGCAAACTTACCGCATCCTTACAGGATGCTCAAGTGGACTTAAACCCTCATCAAGTAGAAGCAGCACTTTTTGCTTTTAAATCACCATTATCTAAAGGTGCTGTTTTGGCTGATGAAGTTGGTTTAGGAAAAACCATTGAAGCCGGTATCATACTATCACAACAATGGGCAGAAAGAAAAAGGAAATTGTTAATTATTGGCCCTTCCAATTTGCGTAAGCAATGGAACAGAGAGTTAGCAGATAAATTCTATTTGCCTTCCGTTATTTTGGAAGCAAAATCATTTAACAACTCTATTAAAGAGGGCAATCTAAATCCTTTTAATAAGGAAGATACGATTATCATTTGTTCGTATCATTTTGCTAAAAACAAAGCACCTTATCTAAAACACATCAATTGGGATTTAGTAATTATTGACGAAGCACATCGCTTACGCAATGTTTATAAACCCTCAAATAAAATAGGCAACGGCATCAAAGATGCCTTAGACCATTGCAAAAAAGTATTGCTTACCGCAACACCTTTGCAAAATTCTATTTTAGAGTTATACGGCTTAGTAAGCCTTATTGACCCCTACATTTTTGGCGACTTAAAAAGTTTCAAAAGTCAGTTTAGCAGAAATATTGATGAAGAAAACTATACCGATTTAAGAAACCGTTTACAGCCCATTTGCAAGCGTACGCTAAGAAGGCAAGTTTTAGAATACATCAAATATACCGAGCGTAAACCTTTGGTTCAGGAGTATTTCCCCAATGAAGATGAAACAACGCTTTACAATTGGGTAACGGACTATTTACAACGACAAAAACTGTATGCTTTGCCTTTCAGCCAAAGGCAATTAATGACCTTAATACTTCGTAAACTTTTAGCATCATCTACTTATGCCATCTACGGTACTTTAGATGCTTTAGTCAAGCGTTTGGAAAACATTATTACCAACCACAATGCAATTGAGGAAGAAGATGAAATGACCATTGATTTTGAAACCTATGATGAAATTCAAGATGAATGGGAAAGCGAAGAAGAAGATGAAAGTGAAGACGAAGATAATTTTGAGGAAGTTGTTTATACAGAGGAAGAAATTGAAGAAGTTAAAAGTGAGTTAGCCGACTTAGAAAAGTTTAGAGCCTTGGCTCAACGCATTAGAAAAAACTCAAAAGCAGAACAATTATTCACCGCCTTAGAAAGAGGGTTTACAGCCTTAGAATCATTAGGTGCTAATCAAAAAGCACTAATCTTTACAGAGTCCAGAAGAACACAAGATTTTATTTGTAACCTACTGGAAGCAAGAGGATATGCAGATAAGGTAGTTAAGTTTAACGGAAGCAATGCAGATGCAAAATCAAAAGAGATTTATGCAGCTTATCTTAAAAAACACAAAGGCACAGATATTTTAACAGGCTCATTAACTGCCGATAAAAGAGCTGCCATAGTTGATTATTTTAAAGATGAAGCAACTATAATGGTGGCAACCGAAGCAGCTGCCGAAGGTATCAACTTACAGTTTTGCTCTTTGGTTATCAATTTCGACCTGCCTTGGAATCCACAACGTATTGAACAACGTATTGGAAGATGCCACCGTTACGGTCAAAAATATGATGTTGTAGTTATCAATTTCCTCAACAAAGCCAATGCAGCAGACCAACGTGTTTATGAACTCTTAGACCAAAAATTCCGCTTATTTGATGGCGTTTTTGGGGCTTCTGATGAAGTGTTGGGAAGCATTGGCAATGGAGTTGATTTTGAAAAAAGAATCGCTACAATATACCAACAATGCCGTACCACAGAAGAAATACAAACGGCTTTTGATGATTTACAACAAGAATTAAAACCTGACATTTCCGAAAAAGTACAGGAAACAAGAAAAGTATTGATTGAAAACTTTGATGAAGAAGTAAGAGAGAAACTCAAAACGAATCTTTTTGAAAGTACCGAAAACCTTAACCGCTTTGAGGAAAGATTATGGGATACCACAAAATTCTATCTAAACAGCTCAGCCCAGTTTGATGATGAGAACTACACCTTTACCTTAAAGAAAAATCCATTCCCTAATGTATCTATTCATCAAGGTCCTTATATGATTTTAAAGCCCAAACAAGGGCAACGTAAATCGGATATTGATGTGCCTGATGACACTAATATTTATCGTGTAGGACATAAGTTAGCTAAAGAAATTTTAGGAGCTTGTAAGCAACTCAATACAGCACCAAAAGAATTAACCTTCGATTATTCCAACACCCCTACCAAAGTAACCGCATTGGAAAACTACATAGGGCAATCGGGTTGGTTACAAGTAAGCCATTTAGAAATCAACTCTTTTGAGTTTGAAGATTTTTTAATCACAGCTTGCATTACCGACAATGGCGAAACCATTGATAATGAAATAGCCCAACGCTTTTTTTCCATTCAAGCTACGGAAGGGCAAACGCTTTATGCTCCTGATGATATTAAAAAGACCTTAGAAGAAGTATTGTATAGCGAAACGCAAAGTGTTATTTCAGATAATGCCAACCGTAACAAAGACTTTTTTGATACCGAAATGGATAAGCTCGACCAATGGGCAGATGATATGAAGTTGAGTTTGGATAAGGAAATAAAAGACTTAGATGCAGAAATCAAACTTCGTAAATCCGAAGCTAAAAAAATGCTCAATCTGGAAGCCAAAGTTAAAGCCCAAAGAGCCATTAAGGATTTAGAAAAGAAACGAAGCGAAAAACGCCAACACCTTTTTGAAGCCCAAGACACCATAGACGACCGCAAGGAAAACCTATTAGACGAGATTGAAAGACGTTTAAAGCAAGAAATTAATACCACCGAATTATTCACAATTAAATGGAAAATGATATAATATGCCAACAGATAATGTAATAAATAGAAATTTTGAAGACTTGTTCACAAGTCCAGTAAGGTATGAAATACCTTTTTTTCAAAGAGGTTATGCTTGGGAACAAAGACAATGGAAAAAACTATTTGAAGACATTCAAGTAGAAATTATTGAATCTGTTGAGAATAATGACTTTGATAATGAAGAGCATTTTTTTGGTCCTATTGTAGTTTTAGAAAAAATAAGCAATCATCCATCTTTAAAACGCTTTTTAGTAATAGATGGTCAACAAAGAATTACCACTTCATATTTACTTCTTGCTTTAATCAAAAAGCAATTATCTGACAAAGCCCATCTTTCAACCAATGCCCAAACGTATGTAGCCGAATTAGAAAACTTACTCATTAATAAAGTATCGGGTTCAGATGACTACCTCAAATTAAAGGTATTCAGTACTAAAGGCGATAGGTTACCTACTTACAAAACATTGTTTGACCAAAACCCGAATAGTCCTTTTTTAAATGACGACCAACAACTTTATGATCCTAACAACAACAAAATAGATGAGTTTGTGAAGTTTGTAAATAAGCGTATTAAGTCGTTTGACGTTCCACAACTTTGGCAACTATATCAGGCTATCACAAAATCTTTGAAAATTGTTTGGATTCCATTAGATGAAACTAAGGATGATGCCCAAGCCATTTTTGAGAGCTTAAATGATGCAGGAATGCCTCTTTCAGCTTCCGAACTGCTTTGTAACTACATTTTTAGACCTCTTACTAATGATGCAACAAACGAACACGAAAAACTTCATAATGAGAAGTGGCTTGCTGCTCGAAAGTTGGTTGGCGAAAACAATTTTGAAGAGTACTTGAGAAATCTTTTTTCAATTGGCGAAAAAAAACGTGTAGGGAAGGAAAGAAGAATGTACGTTCACTTTAAAATTAAAAACAAAAAACTTACCGCAGATTCAGCAAAAGCTACCTTAGACAAGATATTTAACTATACTACTGTCTATAATCACATTACAAAACCTATTCAAATACCTCACCCAAACGAGAAGATAAAAGCTTTACTGATATTAATCTACAATACAAATATGTCTTCAATCAATCCTTTTATTATGGGATTGTTAAAGGCATTTGAAAACAATGCTATAAATGAGGAAGATACCCTAAACGTGTTAAGAGAAACGTATGTTCTTTTAGTTAGACGTAAAGTAACTAAACTACCTGTTACCAAGTACGACACTTTCTTCCCTGGACTTATCGACAAAATAATTAACGAACCAAACAAGGCAAAAGCATTCCAAACACAAGTTCAGACCGAACAACTTTGGGTTGCAGACCAAGTTTTTGAAGATGCGTTCTTAACCAAAGAAGTTTACAATTCAAGAGAACTAAATTTTTCTCGACTCATTTTACAAGAATTAGACAAGAGCTTACAGGCATTTGGAGAATTACCTGATTATTCCACGATTCATAGTATTGAGCATATTTTACCCCAAACACTTGATGAACATTGGAAAAATTACTTAGGTGATGATGCAACAAATATCAATTTACCAACCATAATAAATACCATTGGAAACCTCAGTTTAAATAGTGGTAGTGCCAATAGTTCTTTTGGGCAGAAACCATTTGCAGAAAAACAAGCAGCATATACTGACGCCTGTGCCTTAGCTCGTGATGTAAAGCAAAGAAAGGAACCTTGGAATATAGCATCTATTGAAAAACGAAGTTCAGACCTTTCTAAGGTGGCCTTAAAAGTATGGAAATGGAATATTTGATTTTTATAACCCAACAAAAGCATTAAAGATGATATAATATGGAAAAAGATACCATCATAAAATTAAACAAGCGTTTTGAGGAATACGCTTATCAGCAAGACGGTATTGAGTATTGGCTGGCTCGTGAATTACAAGAACTTTTGGAATATACCCAATGGCGAAATTTTGAGAATGTAATTGCTAAAGCCAAAATTGCTTGTGAGAAATCTGGTAATGCGGTTTCTGATCATTTTGCTGACGTCAGCAAAACGATACAAATGCCTAAAGGTGCAACGAAGATAGTACCTGACTTTATGCTTACCCGATACGCCTGCTACCTCATAGCCCAAAACGGAGACCCTAAGAAAGAGCAGATTGCTTTTGCTCAAAGCTATTTTGCTATCCAAACCCGAAAGCAAGAGTTATTGGAAGAACGTATCCAATTGATGGAACGCCTGCAAGCTCGTGAAAAATTAGCTGCTACCGAAACCGAACTTTCTAAAAACATCTACGAAAGAGGTGTTGACAATTCAGGTTTTGCAAGAATTAGAAGCAAAGGCGATTGGGCAATGTTTGGAGGCCATAATACCAGCGATATGAAACGTAAATTGGGCATCAAGGCAAACAGACCTTTAGCCGATTTCCTGCCTACCATTACCATAACAGCAAAACAGTTGGCTACCGAAATCACCAATTTCAATGTAAAGAAAAACGACCTTAAAGGCGAAAGAAACATTACCAACGAGCATATAAAGAACAATGATGATGTGAGAAGTCTTTTGGGTAAGAGTGGTATTAAACCCGAAGAACTACCAGCAGAAGAAGACATCAAAAAATTAGAACGTAGGGTAAAATCTTTAGACAAGCAGATTGCAAAGAAGAACCTGAAAGGCAAAAACGATACTGACAATGAGCAATAAAAAACAACTCCAAAAACTCGAACTCACTTGGATAGGCAAAGGCGAAGAACCTAAGCTCGAACCTCGTATTCTTATAGAAAACCCAGAGTACAGCTATGGCGACCCCAATAGCGAAAATATGCTCATACACGGAGACAACCTCCTCGCCCTTAAAGCCCTCGAACAAGACTATGCTGGCAAAGTAAAGTGCATTTACATTGACCCACCTTATAATACGGGTGCTGCGTTTGAACATTATGATGATAACATTGAACATTCTATTTGGCTTGATTTAATGAAACGTAGATTAATACTATTGAAGTCTTTACTTTCAAATGATGGCTTTATTTGTGTTCATATTGATGATAGTGAGGGTCACTATTTAAAGGTTTTAATGGATGAAGTTTTTGGCAGAAGCAATTACCTGACAACTTTTTATGTTCGGGTAAGATATGCTGATAAAACGCTTAAACAGGATATGGCATTTCATAAAGAAATTGAGCAAGTCCATATATATCGAAAAGCATATGGTGCAAAGCCAAATTTGAATGAATCAGAATCTAACTTTGATAAATTCATTTATTATTTTGAAGAAAAATCTGAAGGTAAAGAAATTGAATTAGGCGGTAAAAAAGTAGTAATATTTGAGAAAGGTCAGTATAAAATCAAAAAAGGTGAAGGTTCAGAAAATGGAAGAAAGGAGATTTGGGCTACAGGAACTATTTTAGACGGCAATTCATCTGGTAGATTTTTTCGTGATTATTTAACAGGTAGATATGAAACTGATGGTCTTGGAGTAGTTTATAAAGTGTACGGTATTGGTGATGATAAATTTGATTTTAGATACTTTACAGGACCACAAAGAGAAGGTGCAACAAAGGGTAAATACTTTCAAGGGGTTCCTAATTCCCAATTAGAAAATCAAGACGAAACTAAAAAAAGCCCCATTAGTAATTTTTATGATTTAGCGGGTAGTTTCGGTAATTGTCGTCACGAAGGAGGTGTTGATTTCAGAAGTGGTAAAAAACCTGAAAAACTACTTCAAATTATTTTAAATCATTTTAGTAACGAAGGTGATTTAGTACTTGACAGTTTCTTAGGGAGTGGTTCGACAGCAGCTACTGCTTTTAAAATGAGAAGAAGATGGATAGGTATCGAATTAGGTGAGCAAGCTTATTCTCATTGTTTACCACGACTAAAATCTATTCAAAAAGGCACTGATTTGACTGGAGTTACAACAGAAACCGATTGGAAAGGTGGTGGCGGTTTTAAGTTTTACACTTTAGCTCCAAGCCTATTAAAGAAAGACAAGTTTGGTAACGAAATCATCAACCCAAGCTACAATGCCGATATGTTGGCAGCCGCTATGGCAAAGCAAGAGGGTTTTAAATACCAACCCCACGAAAGCAGCTATTGGAAACAAGGGCAAAGTGCTGAGCAAGATTTTATTTTTACTACAACTCAATTCCTTACCGTAGAAGCCTTAGACAGCATTAAAGATGAAATGCAACCGGGCGAAACCTTGCTCATTTGTTGTAAGTCTTTCCAAAAAGAATGCAAAGGCAAGTTTGGCAACATCACCATCAAGAAAATTCCTTTAATGCTTTTAGGCAGATGTGAATATGGTAAAGAAGATTATAGCTTGAACATTATCAATATGCCTGTGGATGATAGCAATGAAGATGCAGAAGATACTATTGAAGAAATCAGTGTACAAGCCATTAGAGATAAAAATAAGTCAGACGACCAAACCTCATTATTTTAAGAACAGGATATGAATACAATTGCCAATAATATAAAACAACGCTTATCACTTCGTGAACCGCTTCAAGATTCACTGGATATTGTGGCTCAACTGTGCCAAGAATTAGAGCTAAAAAAAGAAGTTGATTTAGAAGCCGAATTAGAAAAAGTAAAAGCTCATTTTCCTACTTGCACCGATTTTGAAAGAGACTTTGTTTCAATTGCTTTTTCAATTGCCACAGGTGTTGGCAAAACCCGTTTAATGGGTGCTATTGTAGCTTATTTATACTTACAAAAAGGCGTTAAGAACTTTTTCATTTTAGCACCTAACTTGACTATTTACGATAAACTCATAGAAGATTTTGGCAATCCTGCCTATCACAAATATGTGTTTAATGGCATATCAGAATTTGTTCACAACAGACCCGTAGTAATTACAGGCGACAACTATGCACAGCAAGGAGCATTGTTTTCAGATTCCGAAATTCGTATCAATATTTTCAATATTGCCAAGTTCAATTCCGACAACAGAGGTACAAGAAAAGGTGGTGTTTCGTTAGCTCCAAAAATCAAAAGATTATCCGAGTATTTAGGTCAATCGTATTGGGAGTATTTATCAGGCTTAGAAGATTTAGTGATTCTAATGGACGAAGCACACCGCTACCACGCAGATGCTTCTAAAAATGCCATCAATGAGCTAAAGCCCATTTTAGGCATAGAAATGACCGCAACTCCATTTGATGAAAAAGGCAAGCAATTCAAAAACATAGTTTTTGAATATTCCTTAGCCCAAGCCTTGTCAGATGGTAAGTATGTAAAAAACCCAGCCATTGCCACTCGTAAGAATTTCCAAAAAGGCTCTTTAAGTGATCGAGAAGTAGAAATCATCAAATTAGAAGATGCCATAAGCATACACCAAGACACGAAAAACGAATTGGAAATCTATTCCAAAAACAACGAAGTGAAATTGGTAAAACCTTTCATTTTAG
>JANSYO010000252.1 GCA_024742395.1 Cytophagales bacterium | reverse complement strand
GGCCATCAGAATCAACTCCTGAAATTCCCCGAGACGCGATTTCTTCATGAGTTCTATATTATATTCAATGAAGCAAATATAGGGATTATATTTTATATTCAATGTAGTTTTTTAACTACTTGAACCAGCGTTTCTCATTATCCGTCATTCTGAGGCTGTTGCCTTGGTTCTGAGTATTATATTATGCTTCATCAGCCGTGAGAATCTCTTCACGGATTACAGTAGAATTATAAGAAGAATAATTGGAGGATTCTCAACCAAAGGAGCAGAAATTGTCAACTACTCTGATTATTGAGATTCTCGCTTGTCTGCCGCGAGGCATGGTATGATCAATATCGAAACCGGATAGTTTCGAAAGTCCATCTGTGATCCCGGGAATGACGGACCATAAAAGCTCAGGATGACAAGTCCAAGGATGTTCACTGAACTGCACCCTGCTCCCGCAACACCCTAGGCACAAAATAGAATGTGCCAAATGGGAGAATGGAAGCAATGAAGAGGATGAAGAGCGCTTTGAATGGCCAGCTGTTTTGGATGGTAAGGCCGAGGGCCTGAAAGCAGTAGAGGACGAATAACAAGCCATGGGCCATGCCGATTACCTGGTTGGGTTCGGGTATGTCATAGTAGTATTTCAGGGGCATGGAAACGGCCAGGATCAGGATGAAGGAGATGCCTTCTAAAAAGGCGGTGATTCTGAATCGTCCGATAGGGGTACGCAGCATGAAATGGGTTTGGTTTGCTTTAGGTGTTGTAACTGATATGGGAAGGAAATGGATTCAGGAATATGAAAATCTTTAATAGTTTTAGATTAAATGTATTTCCGATTTTTTTTACGTCATTCCGGCGATCATTTTAGGTCTTAATAAATTTTATCGCGTACTAGCTTGATCTGCCGGAATCTCAAGCTGGCTCAGTAGTTACTCCTTTTTTTGAGATTCCGCAGGGCCGCCTGGCGGCACATCAACTTAAATGGCTTAAAGAATCGAAATACTGAATTGATGGCCGGAAGGACGATTTTTTTTGTGGCTTGTTTAAACAAATTAAGTTTTCTTCATTTTTTGTACCATTCTTCTTTCCTCTGGCCTGGCATTTGTAGGTTTATACCTGCATGTCTTTCGAAAGATTCACAATTCTGTTTTGTCCATTCAAACTTCAGGTCACATTGAGGCTCTCGAAATGTAGCTTAATCTTCTTTCTGGGGTTTTGTTCATCAATATGTTTCGCGCAACAAATCAGTCGTACTTTCCTGCCGGTGAATCCGAAAGCGGAAAAGGTGAAGGTATTGGCCAATGTGGAATCAACTTACCTGATCAAAACCAAATCGGACTTATCCATGGAGGTGATCGCCTTTGATGATGACCTCAAGGAATTGTGGGGGATTGGGATCACATTGAAATATCCGGTACTGCATGTTGCTGAAGTCTATAATGAAGGGCTTGCTTTACTGATGTCTAACACAAGAAGGCGCAAGTTTGTGCTGCTGGAAATAGAAGCAGAAAATGGTCATTATTCCTT
>JANSYO010000439.1 GCA_024742395.1 Cytophagales bacterium | reverse complement strand
GAGGTATATATTGATAACTTATTGTTCTACAAAGAGCAGATTGCTGCTACCAATGATGCTACACTAAGTGACATACAAGTAGATGGGGCCAGTCTTCCAGGTTTCAACCCTGCGTTGTTTAACTATTCCTATGAGCTAGCAGCAGGAACCACACAGATTCCTACAGTAACCGGAATAACAAATAATACGAATGCCGTTCCAAATGAAAGTCAGGCAACAGCATTACCTGGTACCGCATCTATTTTGGTGACGGCAGAAGACGGAGTGACAGAGAATACCTACACTGTTAAATTCTTTGTAAATACGCCTCCTGATGTTGCTCCTGCATCAAAAACAATAGCAGAGAATGACGTAATCGCAATATTCAGTGATGACTACCAAACGGTACCAAATCAAGGTTTTTCGAATTATGGTGACGCAGTTATTGAGACTGTAACCCTGGGTGGAAATGATGTACTTAAATATACGCCCGGCGGAAACACCTTCCAGGTTATAGAGCTTGGCGCTGCTAATAAACTCAATTTATCTGCAGCTGGAATTACCAATTTTAGCTTTGATGTATGGTTTTCTAAGGATATTACTTCTTCAAGTCAGTTTTTAGTGAAGATTGAGCAATTTGGAGCATCAAGAGAAACCGGACTAGTTCAACTAAACTCAGCCTCGGTGCCTGCAATGGCCCAGGGCCAATGGATCACGTATGATGTTAGTCTTGCTGAGATGGCAGGAAACTTGACTGTTCCTGATGCTATTCAACAAATAGTGGTAGATATTCAGAATGTAGGAGAAGCTTATATTGATAATATCTATTTCTACAAAGAACCTGCTAATCCATCTTTACCAATAGCATTTGAATCTACTGCATTGAATTATGGACTCGTAGGCTTTGGTGGCCCGGGTGACCCCCCAACAGAAATACCAGTATCTATAGAGGCTGACCCGGATGATGCAAACAATAAAGTCTTGCAAATCACAAAACCTGCGGGTTCGCAGGTTTGGGCAG
>JANSYO010000176.1 GCA_024742395.1 Cytophagales bacterium | reverse complement strand
CAAAGCTTCAACCAACAGTGGCTGCATCCACAATGGAAGCAGAGTACGTTGCTCTTGCATATGCAATTCATGAAGCAAGATTCCTAAGAATGTTACTGAGTGAATTAGGATTTGAACAGCAATCACCCACGTTGATTTATGAGGACAATCAAGCAGCGATTGCCTGTGCCACTAGCAAGAACTATTCTGGAAGAGCTAAGCATGTGGAATTGAAATATCACATAACACGAGAAGCAATCGTAAAACAATGGTGCGCCTTACAGTACTGCCCATCAGAAGATATGAAAGCAGATGTGATGACTAAATTACTAGAGAAATACAAACATAGAAAAGCTCTAGGTCATCTCAACATGGAGGAGAGTCAGAGTGTTGAGTCTCACTAGAGACTTTGCCACGTTGCACGTCTTGCAACGTGGCATACCTGCCACGTGGAGTTAAGTATAAATATGAAGTTACTATTTAATAAACTCACTCTCTACTACATACTAAAGGTTATGAGCTCATATGCTGTCCAACTAGGATTAATGGAAAAGTTGTCCAACAACAATTACAAGAGGTGGTTAACTCAAATCACTCCAATGTTACACATGGAAGGTGTTTTCCCCCACGAAGATGTAAATGCTGACCCAAAACTCAATGGAACTTGCCTGTACATGATCCACTCAACGGTCACACCTTCAATATTCCAAGCAATATGTGCATTACCAGGAGACGATTCACAGAAGAGTACTGAAGTTTGGAAGAAACTATCTGAACTTGGTGGGTCAACGAATTATCTGGTGGTTTTCAACAACATATGCCGATTGCTGAAATCAAAAAGGAGAGACAAGGAGACGGTTGAGAAGTTTGTCACTAGAGTATCCAAGTTGAGGAACGAAATCAACTGTAGTGAGATCCTAATAGATGATAGATTAGCTAGTTGCGTTTTATTGAATGGACTAGAGCAGAGGTTCTCGGTTGTAAAGAAGCAATTGGATTTAGATCCTTCAAAGCTGACGTTCAACCAAATCAGGTCACAGTTATGTGTGATGGAGGATGAAGATGATCCAGTAGGATACAGGGGATCTGTGAGAGGAAGCAATGGTGGAAAAATTGAATGCTATAATTGTGGAAGAAAGGGCCATAAAGCATTTCAGTGCAAATTGGAGAAGAAAGCTGATCAAGTCAATAACGTTGGAGGGCTTGAAGGTACAGCTGAATGGTTGTTGGATAGTGCATGTACTGATCACATGACTGACAACTTCCACATTTTAGAAGACTTTGAGGTATGTGAAGGAACTGTGGTATTACCAACTAGCGACGTGGTAGAGTGCCAAGGATATGGGATGACCAATATCAGATTTGGGAGAAAAAATTTCAAGATTAGGGTCAAATACGTACCATCTTTTGGTAAGAGTCTCTTATCAACATCGAAGCTGTCATTGGATGAAGGCCTATCGTTCAAATTTGATGGTGGTGGTTGTGATGTAATACTGGAGGATAGTGTGTTGGTTCGAACAAAGTTTAGAAGAAACTCGACCGAAACAGGAGGAGTATACCCAGTAAGAAGATACTCAAGTAGGATAGACATACCGATGATTCATGAAAAATTAGCTCATCCGTGTGAAGAAATTCTGAGGCTTAGTGGCTTCAAAGCAAATGTCCCCTCCGAATGTAAAGGATGCAATGAAGGAGAACATACCGTAAAGAAATTCTCAAAGAAAGCTCCGATTATCAAAACTTCACAGAAGCTACAGAGGATTCACATTGATATATGGGGTCCTGCTCATGTTGCTTCTGTTAATGGTTACAGATACTTTCTTGGTATTACTGATGACTATACCAGATTTTCTAGGGTATACCCTTTGAAAAACAGAAAGGAAGCTGAAGCTTATGTATTTGATGAATACATACCTGAAATGGAGAACATGACGGGGATAACAGTCAAAGAAATCAAACTTGATGGTGCTAAGGAATTTGAAAATACAAGATCATTCTCGAAACAAGCAAGATCGAAAGGGATTGTACTGAGCACTACGAATGCGTATTCTCATTCGCAAAATGCTGTGGCAGAAAGGTTGAATCGTACCGTAATGAGGAAGGCCAGATCATTATTGCATCACCGTGATGTAGATGAAAGATTTTGGTGGGATGCAGTAAAAATGGCAAACTTTCTGAGGAATATCGTTTACTGTAAAACGATAAAGAAGACTCCCTGGGAGAAAATGCATGTGAAACCACTGCCAAAATACGAAGATCTGGAGATATTCGGAACAGCAGCCTTTGTGCGTATACCAAGGGAAAACCGCTCTAAGTTAGGGAAACAGTCAAGACTGATGACCTTTGTTGGATACGAAAACATGGGGAAACGGTTCTGGGATCACACAAAGGGTGAATATGTTAGGTCTAGGGATGTTAGGTTCACAAATTCGACTGTGCAACAGATTCAAGGTGTCGATTTGCTTCCTGACGAATATGAAGGAGAAGTTTCAAACTACTCAAGTGATGAATCAGTGGACCAGCAGCAAAGTTCGGATGATTCAGATAGTTCCAGAGATGATTTCAATTCTGCAGAAGATGATAAGAATGACTTCAATCGCACTGATGTAACAGATGATGAAACTTCTTCGATCGTTATTGACTTATCTGGATCAGAATCGGATTCTAGTAATGATATCTCGGATACTCTTTGCACTGATCAAATCGATGAAGAAACTTCTTCGTTTGCTATTGAGCCATCGGATTCAGAGTCTGGTGCAGATGAAGAGATTTCAACTGAGAAACGGATGTCTTTGTTTCGCGAATTCGAGTCTATTCAAGAAAAAGGTCTTGAAAATAGTAGAACACGAAAGCCCCCACGATGGGCTGAAGACTATGCATCGGCAGTTGATGTAATTCCAAGATCTTACAAGAAAGCTGATGAGATTCCAGAGTGGAAGGATGCTATGCTGTCTGAGCTTGAATCTATGGCCACTCATAATGTGTGGGACACAGTCGAAGCTGTACCACAGGGTGCTAAAGTAATTGGAACAAAATGGGTGTTCACTGTGAAGCGTGATGAACTGGGATTAGTAGTAAGAAATAAGGCACGTCTGGTTGCCCAAGGTTTCCGCCAAAAATTGGATAAAAACGAAGTTGCCTCACCAGTTGTCAAAACGTCTAGCAAGATGATTACAATGGCTATAGCAGCGTTTTATGACCTTTCATCGGAACAAGTTGATGTAAAAACGGCGTTTCTACATGGTGTACTTGAAGAACCAATATATTGCAAACCCCCACCACAAGTTAAAGCAAAGTATCTTAAACTTAAGAAGTCCTTATACGGATTACGACAGTCTCCTAAACTATGGTATGAATGTGTCATGAAAGTGTTTTCAAAGATGGATTTCAAGTCAACATTATCAGACCCGTGTTTACTGTACAAAGGAAGTGGTCAGAACATTCAGCTGGTTAATGTGCATGTTGACGATTTTAGCCTCTATGCATCAAATCAGGAACTAGTTGATACCATTGAAGTCTTAAAGACATCATTT
>JANSYO010000174.1 GCA_024742395.1 Cytophagales bacterium | reverse complement strand
TTTAATATTTTGGATCTTACGAGATCCACTTTTGATATATTGGATCTTACGAGATCCGGTTGTGATATTTCGGGGTTTCCACCTTATAATGTCACTGACCTGTTAAGCCGACAAACCACCACTAACAAAACCATATACTAAGTGATTGTGCTTACTAACTTTGCATTTTAGAGTCTGTTCAAAAGATTATTGCAGAGCATGAAAAAAAAAGAGAACTTGGAAGTGATGAAGACGATGCTGTTGCTTTTGCCGCAGAGGACAGTGATGATTTTAGTGACCAAGAAACTTCTCCCATTCCAAAGCCGCAGCAACTGGCATTACGGGTGTCTAAACCCAGAAGTGTGTCTTCAGAAGATGAAGTTGATGAAGTGTTTAGTACTTCAAGCCATAGCAGCCCTCGCTCAGCTTATAATTCTCCCAGAGCATCTACAAGCAAGAAAAAAATCGGAAAGCTGATTCTGGTCCTTTAAGACTTAACGTTCTATCGTCTTCTCAGCCTGTTAGAGGTTCATTTGCCGAGAAACCTACAATTCGAATTCCTGGACTCTTTGGACCAACGCAGACACCAGAAAAGTTGATTGTTACTCCGAAGGCTGAAAGGAAATTGCCAAGTAGGACTAAGAAGTTAAGAACTGTCAAACAAATTCGCAACAGCAACAACTACCTTGGCTTTTTTTGGTTAAAAGTAACGTCTGTGTACCCTCCTGATGATTCAAGGTCAAGCTTTCGCCATGTTGAAATAAGACCGCGAAAATTGGATAAGAATAATCTCGCTGAATTGGAAGTGTCTTTCAGAGCCAACCCAGATGGCGTTTACCATCGATCACCTTCACCTATTCATGTTGTTCCTTCGTATACCTATCAAGAGACTGAAGAAGGTGAACAAAAGTTTAAGAATGCCATATCAAAAATCATTGAGGCAAAAGAAGCCGCCAAAAGTCAGGAAAAGAAAGTTGCTATCGTGGAAAAATACATCAACTCTCATCTCTTCCACCTTGCCGCCATTGGTGGAGTTCATTCAAATACTGTATACCGTAGATTGATTAAAGCTGTTGATGCTCCCGAATTTAATCGTGATTTTAAATACGGTGTGGACCTTTACTGCGGACTTTCCTATGAAGAATTTCTCTTGATAGCGAAAAAAGACAATGAGATCAAAGTTGGAAGAAACGAAACTTTAGCAGATAAGGCAATTCAAATTCGAGAATGCTTTCGTTCCGCACGATTTCAAGATTTGGACAGGATTGATAATAACTTTATTGACTACCGCATTGAAAATTACATTTTGAAAACTGATGAATGGAAGAAATTAGATGATAAAGGCAAGACCAAAAAACGTAGGGAGAAACGTAATCTAGTTAGAGCAAGTATTTGGCCCGATTCATTGAACCCCCTAATTTCTAGTGCATTACGTGAAGGTCTGCTAACTCAAACTCAATTAACAAGTATTTACTACTGGATGCCTCATGATAAAATTGAAACAGCTTTGAAAAACCTCATCACCAGTCATGATAAAAGGGCTTTCGAAAAGGAAATCACCACAATCAAATTAAGAGTCATATTCGATGCTTCTATAGTTCGAGCATTTGAGTTTGAAAAAACTATCAATGCCGAACTCACTAATTTCTCTGATGACGAGTTTCTTGAAAAGTTCTATGAATGTTTCAACTTGAACTTCTTGGCCATTAAATTCAAGAAGCAAACAAATCTCAAAGGCTCGAGAAAGAAAGACCAAGATGTTGATCAGCCCCCCAGACCGTTTACTGATACTGGTCTCAACGGATTTGTCAAGACTGTCGTTAAGAAATGTCTTTCTACCGACAAACATGACGATGATGTGATTGTTGCACAAAACCATGAAAAACAAGAGTCTGAGCACTGTTTCATTCAAGACCTTGCTGATAAGGGTTTACTCACTGTAAGCTCCGTCTTGACCCAAGAGGAGCATTCCAATTGTGGAATGATATTTTTAGACCCTCCATTTGGTGTTCTTGCCGGTGAATCTTGGGACGAAGTTTGGCAAATGGAATACGTAAATAGAGTGCTGAGCCTTTGTCTTAGTTTGTTCTCTGATGCTACTTTGATAATATTTGTTTCTCAGGAAATGTTGTCTTCTTGGTATGGTGCAGCTACATCATGTGGTTACGTTGTCAACATTTTTGCATGGCAGAAACCTTTTAATGTTCCAAACCCAATGACATTGAACCACTCTTGTAATTTCATTTTGGTTTGCGCGAACACGAAGTTGACCTGTCAACACAACAGATGGATTAAAGAATCCAAGAGTGTTCACCAACTTCATTAGTTGTCCAGTCCCTCATAAGTATGGAGAAGGTGGAACGCCAGTCGAGGCTACTCAAAAACCTGTTGAATTATATAGAGCTTTTATCTACAATCACACTCTACCTAATCAATTTATTATTGATTTGTGCTCTGGAACTGGTACTGGTGCTGCTGCTGCTTGCTCTCTTGGGAAAAATTCTTATTCAATTGACACACGAGCTGATCAAATTGCTTTTTCGAAAAAATGTGTTAAAGATATTCATTTGATGTCTAAGGTTTACGCGCATCCTCAACAAGTATTTATGAATGACTACAGTTTGAAGGAAAAGAAGAAAATGAGTGTTAAGAAGAACACTACTCAACATTCCAAACAAAGCCGACGCAGAACAACTTCGCCTGAACATGCCAATTTCCGTCGAATTAGAAGAGAAGAACAGGCTGAGTTGCGAATAACTCATTCAACATCACCAACCAACGACAGCTCCAGCTCCAGTGATGAAGAGCTTTTACCAGAGTCAAATTCCAGTGATGAATCTTTCATCGTAAAAGAGAATGATGACGTCGTTGCTTCCCCAATCGGAACCGATATGCTTGGTACTGATGAATTTGCTGAGTCGAACAACGACATGTCCCCAGAAATCATAGTAGATTCAACTCCTGAAGTCACACATGCCTTGCAAAGTGAACAAACTGATGCAAATCCAGCTGAGACTTCAAATTTTGCTGAAAAAGACACACGATCCGAAAGTCAATTTGTCGGTCCCTCAAATGAAGTATCTGACGCTGCTAAAGAAGATACTATTACAGATGCATGCAATGCTGTTTATTTAGATTGTGGTGGTTCACAGGAAGACTTCGATATATTGAAACAACAGACATGCATTGATACACCTGTTGAAGAAGTCCTTTCAGATGATAGCGATAATCAAGACTCTGAGCCTGACTTAGAAATTCGACAAACTGGCAAACGACGGAAAGAGCAGCCTACCCGTAAAGCAAAGAAGCAAAAAACAAAGCGTAACTAATTTTTTATTTTAAAGCTCTATTCAATAAATCACCACCATTCACTAAACTTTGATAGTCTAAAATTCGGTTTCACTTAAACTTAAATTTAAGTAATGGTTATTATTAGATCTTGTGTGATCCAAATTTCATGAAAGTGGATCTTACCAGATCCACTTTCAAATTGTTTTGTAGAAAACGTTCTCTAGCTTTCACTTCCTTAAATCGACGTGCATTTTAATGTTAAAAGAAGAGCGAATCTAATTGGTTAACAAGGAGTTGCGATTCTTTCCACTATATAACTTCTTTCCATGTAGTTTTCATAAATATTCAAGCTAATCATGTATATTTAGTGTCTATACTGATTAAAGCCTGATTAAGAATACTTACAGTATTCATAAACTACAAACACAGCTCCTACATCAGAAATTTTATGTTTCGCTGCAATTAGTACGATTATTTTGTCACCGGAGCGACTTTGGCTGTAGTTACATAAAAATCATGGTATTTCACACTAGTCGACAATTCTCAACGTGTTG
>JANSYO010000317.1 GCA_024742395.1 Cytophagales bacterium | reverse complement strand
CCGACCTGGGGGACAAGACCATTAATGACGATATTGAATTCAGCCTGTATCTGGTGTCTAAGTAATTCATAAAATTATATAACAGTAAAAAGGCTGCCCATTTGGGTGGCCTTTGTTATTTTTAGTAGGTATATTGTTATCAACTAAAACCCCTAAAACTATGGCAAAGAAGAAATCAACCAAACTGAGCCTGATCGGTTTGGATACCCAAAAGGCCAAAAAGCTTGCTGATGGCCTGAATGACTTGCTGGCCAATTATCAGGTATTTTATATGAATGCCCGTGGCTTTCACTACAATATCAGGGGACAGAAGTTCTTTGAACTCCATTTGAAGTTTGAAGAATTGTACTCTGATCTTATACTGAAAGCCGATGAAATAGCCGAGCGTATACTCACTTTGGGCCATACACCGGTTCATGCCTACTCTGGCTACATCAAGCAATCCGATATTAAGGAGGTGCAAAATGTAGGTGAAGCAGAGAAGGCGGTGTCCTCAGTATTAGAGGCCTTTTCTACCCTTATTTCTAAACAACGCGCTTTGTTAGACCTATCTGACGAAGCTGGCGATGAGGGTACCAATTCCCTGATGAGCGACTATATCCGTGAGCAGGAAAAGCTGGTTTGGATGTATAGTGCTTTCCTGGGTCATTAATAGCCCTCTACCTTAACACATAGAAAGCCCGGCTTCAACAGAAGCCGGGCTTTTCTATATCCTGATTACTGAGTTTATTCAGCTACAACCTTGGTGGTCATGCTCTCACCGTTCACGGTCAGTTTCACCAGGTAAATACCTTCTGTCAATTTAGAAGAATTTACGCCAATGTTGTATTCACCTGCACCCTGATTTACATTATCGAATACAGATTCTACTTGCTGACCCAACAGGTTGATCACTTCCAGAGAAACGTCAGAATTCTCATCCAGGGTATAACCTACCGTAAATTCATTGCTGAATGGATTAGGAAATACCTTCACATCCAGGCTTTCAAAACCAGGTGTGTAGTTCACACTGCTGATCAAACAAGGATCTTCCCATGGATCAGAAATACACTCCGGTGGAAGGATAGGTTGCTGTGGAATCTGATAAGTGCCATCTACATACTGAATGTAAATGATCATCATTTCATCTTCAGTAGTAAAACCAAAGGTTACCGGACGAGAACCATCATTCAGGTACTTAGCCTCATGTAT
>JANSYO010000129.1 GCA_024742395.1 Cytophagales bacterium | reverse complement strand
TTACCTACATCCATACAATATGACCAGGAAGGGCTCAGTGTCATATCTGCACCAAAAATGGCCAGAGATAAAAAAGCAATGGATGTGTAAATGCTGTCAGCCTGGATATTGGCAATCAAACCCATGGCAATAAAAGCAAAGCCTATGATAGCGGGTAGTCTTCTTGAAATGATTATTCCTTTGTTTTTGTACAGATAATCGACCAGGAAACCCGAAAAGTAATTGCCAAGAGCTCCGGCTAGAAATGGCATACTAACCCAATAACTCAATGTAGCATCGTCCATTTGATACTTATCACGCAAAAAAGGGAAAAGCCAGGTAAGGCAAAAAAAGAAAATATAATTACTGCTGAAATACTGAATCATGGTGAACCAGACCTCTTTGGATTTCATCATCTGCAGCCAGGAAACAGATTGTTCGTTTTTCTTATCAATTTGCTGACGGTGTTCAATAATATGATCTAATTCTTCAGCCGAAACGGAGGTGTGCTCTTCAGGAGTATCTCTAAACCATCGGTACCATAAGACAGCCCAGGCTACACCAATAAAGCCCAGAAAGTAGAACGAATTACGCCAGCCCAGACTATTGATTAAAAAGATGACAAATGGCATAGCAAAAGCAGCACCTAATCTGCTTCCTGAGAAGTTAATACCCGTTACTAAACCTCTTTCCTTGACAAAAAGTAACTTTACTTGATAATCAATGAGTTATGAGTATTGGGCAACAAATAGGCAACAAAATCTGTAAAATTGGTGGCAAAAAAGAGAAAATGCCTTTGTTTTATTAGAACCTATCTACGAGCAAATATAAGCCTTTTTTCTTTGTTTTAGCCTTTAAATTGAGTTCTTGATACTTTGGTAGTTCGGAACAATAAAGTTTGTCATAAGGCTTTGCAAAGCCGTTCTTGACCATTATTTCGTTTAAGGTGTTACCGTTAGGCAATACCACATAAGCCAAAGTTCTGCCATATGGGTCTTGTTCGTTGCCTACTTCTTGAATTAATGTAATCCGCTTTCCAATCTTTGCTTTGGTTCTTAAAAATTCATAAGACTGGTGTGCAAGCTCTATCAAAAAACGCCCTGATAAATGGGTTTCTCTTTCGTCCTGCTTTAGTTTCTTGCAAGGTGTCAACTCTGGTGCATCAATGCCATAAAAACGTATTTCTTCCTCTTTATTTGAGATTAAATTCTTTGCGATTATTCCATCACCATCTACAACTTTTACTATTTCGTAGTTGGTTTTGATTATGGTCTGACTCTTTACATCTAATTGCTTCATATTGCACTATTTAAGTAATTGATTTACAGTTATTTATGTCGTAAATTTACAATAAATTTTTAACATAAAATACCCATAGCTATGGCAAGACAAAAAGGACATATAAAATATGTCGGAACACTCGGAGAAGTTAGACACTTCAAAATTAAAGGTAATGATGGCTACTTTGCAGGTTTAAAAGGAGGTCCATCATCTGAACAAATTGCATCAGATCCAGCCTTTGTTCGTACTCGTGAGAATATGAACGAATTTGGCGGAAGTGCAATTGCAGGTAAATCCCTAAGAACAAGTATTGCAGGTTTAATTCGTAACAATGGCGATAGCCAAGTTACTGGAAGGATAACCGCAATAATGAAAAGAATCAATCTGGAAGATGGTTCGGAGGCAAGAGGGCAAAGAGCAATTTTGGTAACGGTTGCACCTCAGTACTTAGAAGGGTTTGAGTTTAACAAATTCACTTCTCTTAATGGTGCTTTTAACGCTCCTTATACCATAACTCCAACACCTGCAAGAGATAGTTCAACTTTGGATATTCCTTCGTTTAATCCTTTGGATAGAATGTATATTCCTGCTGGTGCTACTCACTTCAAAATCATCAATGCTATTGCTGTTTTGTCTGACTTTGAATATAATAGCACTACTGGAGTTTATGAGCCAAAAGACGGAACTACAAACGGATTAACAGATGTGCAAGATTCTGGCTTTTTACCTGTAAATGCTGCAACTGGTGTTTTGAGTATTGTTAGCACATTGCCCGGTTCTCCTACCATTTCTGCGGATGTTTCGGTTATAAATGTGTTGGCGGTAGAATTTTATCAAGAAGTGAACTCAAACTACTACTTATTTGCTCAAGGTAATGCAATGAAAGTAGCCAAGATATTCTAATTCTTCATCAGTGGATTAGATGATTTCGGAAAATCGGGAAAGCCTGCTCAAATCGAGTGGGCTTTTTTCGTTTGCACCTTTTTTCCTATAATGGTTAAATAAGGTTTAAATAAGTGTACCTAAACCATAAGTCAACCATAGGAAAGGTTTTTTATCTCCTTTTGATGTATCGGTAAAAAATAGCTCTTTTTGCATCATTGATAAGTAGCAAGGTTTCTTTGTATTTTTTCTCCTGCTGCTCTAAAATTTCTAATGCCTTTACTGACTTATTGAAGCCTTTTAAATCGGTTTTGGCTTGCTCTAATCCAGTATTTATAGCTTGTTTACAATCGCCAATGGTAATGAATGGAATAACAGAACCTTTTAAAAAATATTCAAAGGATTTTGCTTTCCACAATCCGAAACAAAGCGAGTAAAAAAACTGCTTATCTTCTTCGGTTTTGGCGGTTAAAACAAAACAATTTGGGCAAGGTTCGGAAAGTGGTTTTCCGCTGTTGTTTCCTTTGCATAGGATGTAAAAATGTGGCTCATTTATTTGAGCTTTTGGGCTGTACGTTTTAAGTGAGAATTTTGCCATTTTGAGATGATTTTGTTTGCTTCCGAAATCCCCTCTGACAAAAAATTTTTTGACAAAGAAAAAAACGAAAAAAAAAGAAAGCCATCTCATCAGGTGGTGGAGATTGGACAAGCAAGTTTTTTTGAAAAAATACTACCCGAAAGGGTGGAGATTTTTTTAAAAACCCGTAGGGCTTGAACTTGAAGGGCCAATTGTAACCACCTACTTTTGCTTCCTTTTTTATTCTTTTTGTTAAAACATCTCTTTAAATTCTAATCTTAATTGATACTTATTTCTTCCAATTCCAATGGGGTAAACACTTCCAGAAAAAAATAAACTATACCTTATTTGTGCGGTGGCTTGTGTGTGGCAAGTGTGGTGACTGAACGGAATGGAACGATTGCTTGGGTATGGAATGGAGCAATACTGTATGCTTTTGCAGGGTTGCAAACTTTGCAATCTTTACATTTCTGCAAAGTTTTTTTGTGGTTGGGGAAAGCATACGGATTGTGCAATGGAATAGTGCGATGGGTATCGTGGAATGGAGAGAAGGCACTACTCTTGCTGGCAAATTAGGCTGTAGTGGGTGCTATGTAGAGAAACGGAATAGTACCTACTAAAAGCCGACACTAAACATCATAGTTTATTTTTTTTCTGACCGGTGAAAGGGTGGTGGGGAATTGGGTTTTTGGGTGGGTGCGGCTGGTAAAAACACGGCTCTGGACTGATAAGTACAGCTATGGTGCTGGATACTTAACATAATGTTATTATAGGACTGACTGTGCGGTTGGATGCTTGCATAAGCAGGGGAAAAGGCAGTACTATAATGCCACATTATGTTAATGTAGCTTCCGACATTTTTAATACTGGCATAAGCGAAATGGTGGTGGTGGTTGGAATGTAGCGGCTTTTTGTTTGGGCTGTGGAGGGTTGGCAACAGCTCTTTGTTTTTTTAGTTTTACCTATAAAAAATTATATGCTTTAAACAAAAAAGCAATGTGCTGTATAGCGTTGGGAACAGCCCACACAAAAAGTATGACAGTTTAAAAATGGCGGCAGTACCATAGGATGCACTGAAGCGTTGGCATTGTGCGGTTGGCAGTGCATAAGCCGTGTTTTTGTGCGGTGGCTGGGTGGGTCTTAATTAATTCGTGGCTCTGACACACCGCTTTTATGGAAATAATGTTGGTGGGATATTAAATGCAATTTCATAACCATCAGGAAGATGGATAGATGTCAACTGTAGTTTCTTGCTTGATTTTAAAGACAATATTTTTTTGTGAAGGTTGAAATCTTCAGTAATAAAATAATCTATTTTATTAAATACACACTGGCTCAAAATTTTGTAATCATCTTTTACACAAGCCCTGTTTTGACCTTCTCTTTTTTTATAAATATCATCAAACAAAGAAGATATGTGATAGCTGTCAGGGATATTGAAAGGTAAAGGCTTAAAATTATTTAAAGGTAAATCAGAAATATCTTGTTTTGTACAAAATTCACTTGTCACGATGGATGATAATATCATTGCTATTTTATTCTCAATGAAATATTTGTAAAACTGAACAGCCTTTTGATGATTCACTCTGGAATCATCAACAAGACTAATAACAAATGATGTATCTAATAAAACTGATTTATTCATCTTCTAAACGTAAATTACGAACCCACTCAATGTGATCTGGAACATCTGACCAGGCATTTCTTCCTTTTTCAATTGTGCTTAGAAGAATGTTTTCGTCATATACAGGGTTATATTCAATAAATGAGGCGAATTTTGGTTCTTTTATTTCGCCAGTTATTAGGTTTTGCTTTGCTAAAACTCTAATTGCTGCCGGGTGATAAACTCTATTTTCTTTTTCATTGAGAATGTCATCTTTTGTGCAGTCAATCAAATAACTTTGGTTAGAATCAGAAGTGAAATGTATGTTAGGTTTTTGGGACCCACCCATATCAGTTATAATACCATAGAGATAATGTTCACCTTCAATCCAAATATCATTCTCTGTTCGCTTAAAAACGCTTTCTGAATTGATTTTAATACCCATATGGTTTTCAGGCAGTATTTCAAATTCCAAACCGCTCTGCGATTTTGTTTTCTTGTACCAATCTTCGAAAATCTTGCTTCTTTTCTGATTTATCGTAGAAAAATCAGAGGAAGAAGTTAGCGTTTCAATATCCGCTTTTACAATATTTAGTGCTGCTAACGCAATTAAAGCCTTTATCTTAAAAGAACCTTCTACAACAGAAATTACAACATCTTCTTTTTTTAGTTCCTGAATCGAGTTTAATACATCAGAAATATCTTTTGCGAAAGTTGAAAGCATAGAAAGTGTTATGTTGCTCGGAGAGATTTCATTATCACCAAGCGAACCACGAACAATAAATTCTATGTTTCCAACGCTTATCATTTTACAAAGATACGGAAAGCTTTAAAAAGTAAATTAGAAATAATAGTGCAAATTAACATAATCAAAAGCATATCAGTTTGAATTTGAAACCATATACCCCATAAAACCAATTAGCCCTAAAATGCCAATTATAGCCCACCAACTGAATGGTCTTGTGTGGTTGGGTGAAAACATTAAAGACAGCATACAGCTGAACGAAAACCGAAGGTTTCGTTCTAATCTTTGTAAAGGTGTATGTCTGCTTTTCCGTTGCATTATTTATTTACTTGACACGTGATTTAAAAAGTTCAAATACTCTGTCGTATCTATCAATTTGTCAATTAACAAATCATCAGAAAGCAATTGAGATACAATGAAAATTGGTTTTTCTTCTTTACCGTTGATTCCTTTACATAATAGCTTACATTCTTCGGTAAAATAATTTTCAAGTTCATTTTCTAAGATGAACAGATCAATTTTTTCTAACCTTTTCAAATAGCTTTTAATTAAGGTTTGTTTATCCTCTGCAAAATGAGATATACGCTTAGCTGTTACCTTTTCTTTAAAGGCTCTTTTAATTTCAGATTCATCAACTTTTAATCCTGTCTCTTTAAAAGAGGATGTAAATGTTTTTATTTGGTTTAAAATCTCTTTGCTCAAAACGTATGTGTCTAAATGAAGTTTTCCTTTTAAAGCGTTTAGTTCATCTAAAGTACCTTGTGGATAAGACAAATCACTAAAAAAGCGAGGTAAACCCCTTAAAAAGAAATCAAAATCCGCCAAAACGAAAACAGGGATTTTAAGGTCGTTCAGTTTATTTACATATTTAGAAAACTCGCCTTTGCCACCAACAGCAATTACAGATATGTTCTGTTCATCTAACCAATTTTCACCTAAATCAGGATTTAGATGTTTACCAAGATAATGAGCTAAAGCTTCCACAATATATTTATCTCCACCTTCAACTAATATTACCTTATCAGCAAAAAACATTTCAGAATTTTGAGTTTTGACTAACAGTTGCTTTTCTTTCGAGGTGTCAAACTTTGTGTTTGTTGCTTTCGAGCCTACTTGTGGTTCTTTCCTTACAGATATAATATTAAGGTTTTCGTGTGCTGACGTAATAAATTCAGTTGAATGAGTTGTTATTATAACTTGGTTTTTGTTTCCCTGTAAAAAATCATCTATTCTATTTGAAATAACTCTTCTTGCTTGAGGATGTAGATAAATTTCTGGTTCCTCAACTGCAAGTAAGGAAGATGAAGAGTGTGCAATATTGTTTGTATAGTAATTGTATAATCCAATAATAACTGCACTTTGGATGCCTGAGCCTTTATCCTGCAATAAGCTATTGAATCCATCATTTACATAAATTAAAGCACTTTTGTAAATATCAATTTTAGTATCAGGGTTAAACTGAAAAGAAATTGATGTGTCGGGAAATGCAATTTTTACTTTTGAATTATTAATTTCTTCCTGTAAATCCTTAAAAACCCCATTTGATGCTGTTTTCAACATATCAAAGGCACTAAGCAAATCTGGGTCATCTGCTTTTATATACTCTTTAAGAAGTTTACCAAACCAAGACCATTGGTTAATCCTTAACTCATTGGCTGGATCTCTAAATGAATGTATTATTGCACTCTGTAATAATTCATTTCTTACAGATGCGGAAAAAGCCATAACCCAATTAACATCTTCACTTTCACGATAAAAAAATCGTATTTCCTTGGAAAATTTTCCTTGACTGTTTTCAAATGCTCTGAAACCATATGCAAAGTGATATTTGTCTTGAAACTGACCTTCAAAAGTAGCTTGGTTCTGCAATTTAGGATTTATATAGATAGTTTTGCCGTCAGCATCTTCTTCTGATATATCCATTACTGCTTGAAGGTCGATCCTGCAAGATTCTATTGATTTAGTAGATATAGGCACTCTAATTGGAATGCCATTATAAAATCCTTTACCTCCTTCAATTCTAACATAGTTACCCTTTTCAGCAAATATTTTAAATCCGTAACACTTATTTATTTCTTCATAATTTAATTCCTCTTCAAAATCTCTTTGTAATTCACAGAATATGTAAATATCATTTTCAGTTTGTCCATTAAAAAAGTCGTTAGCTGTAATATTTTCAGATTTATGCCAAGTAGGACTGCTCTCACCAAGAATTAAGTCAATTGCTTTTATAATATTGCTTTTACCTGCATTATTTTTACCAACAATTATGTTCTTACCCTTTTCAAATGAAACGGAAAGTTCTTTGATTGACCTATAATTGCTAATTATGAGCTTTGACAAATGCATATTCTACCCTTTAAACTTCGTTGCTAAATAATTCATAGATACTGTTCTGCTTACTTCGTTATGCGGTAATATTAAATACACCCACTTTTTACCTTGGTTTTCGGCTGTGTATTCAGAAGCGTATTTACAGAAGCGTTCTGCTGCTACTTTTTTGGCTAATACGGTTTCTTCTTCGGTTTGGTCGGAACGTTTAACCTCAAGCATATAAATGGTGTTTTCTGTCTCTACAATAAAGTCGGGTTCATACCTTTTTGAGTTGTTATCCCAATAAATTCTAAATTGGTTGGGTGCTGGTCTTAACCACTTGATTACTGTGGCATCATTTTCTAATACAAAGGCTAAATCTTGTTCTGCTTTACTGTCAAACTTATATTCAAAATGACAAGCTTTTTCAAAACCTCTGAATACATATTTAGGAATCATATTGGTAGGGCTTACAATGTCTCGATAGTCTTTGTAGCCTGCATTTACCAATGATGAAAAGCTCCATTGCTCGATGCGTATAAATGGAAAGACTCGTGGAGCAACATAATCTGCTGAATGCAACTGAAAGTGCTGTTTCATTTGATTGTAAACCTTTTCCGCTATTGCTGCTTTGAATTGGAAGATTGCCGAAGGCAATTCTTCTTCGTTGCTTATATTGGCTTTGATAGCTTCGTAGGCTTGGGTGGCTAAATGATACAATAAGTCTGCATTTTCATCATAATCAATTTCTGGGTAATCAATTAATTCTGCAATGATGAGTTTGATAGGATTGCCATACGAACCGCTTGATTTTGCTTTGAGTGTTTCTACTTGCTTATCTTTTAAACCCATTCGGATAATTTCTTGCTCTAAGGCTTGAAAATTGAATCCTGTAATGTCTAAATCAAATTGTTTGAACTCTGCTCTGGTTTCGCCTTGCACCAAGTCCATACGTGGTATTTCAATGATATTCTTTTTGTATTCTGTTACCATTGTGTCATAAATCACTTTGGCTTCTTCTACAATTTGAGCTGCAAATAGATTCCCTTGTCCTTCGGATAGGTTTTTTTCTACTTGCCGTATTACTTTACGCTTAACTTCTTCTTTGCTTAAATCTTCTACTCTTCTAACTTCGGGTAAACTACCAAAATCGGGAAGTACATTGATTATTGCTTTTTTAGCATCTAAGTTGTTTTGTGCCTTTTGTTTGTCTTGTGGGTTGACAATGACATTGATTTTCTCCTGCTCCTTTACAAAAGTTTGCTCCATTACTGGCTGAGAGGTAACTACTACGGTTTTGGTAGATAAATCTTCTTCGGCTATTTCTACAAAACTCATTTTGTTTAATACCGAATTAGGGTCTTGGGCTGCTTCAATAACAGCATTGAAGTTTTCGTGAGCTACTACCGTTAATTTATCAATTTTATCTACGCCTGTTCGTTTGCCTTCATAAGGTAGTCTTAATCCTCTACCAATGGTTTGTTCTACTAAAATACCTGCATTGGCGGCACGAAGTGGCACAATGGTATAGAGGTTGGTTACATCCCAACCTTCTTTAAGCATATTTACGTGGATTACAATTTCTATTTCGTTATCTGGACTTTCTAAAGAAATAAACTGTTGCTCAATATCCTCTTCTTTTTTAGTTGATGAATCTATTTGTAAGACTTTGCCTTTGTATTGCCCATCATAAAAAGCATCTGTATTGATGAGTTCGTATATTTCTTTAGCGTGGGAAATATCTTTACAAACCACTAAAATG
>JANSYO010000086.1 GCA_024742395.1 Cytophagales bacterium | reverse complement strand
CATGTGTAGTCAAGAAGCCAAGAAATGGAACTGTATACCATAGGAAACCCTTTTGTAGAGCATCGAGGTCAAAGCCTTCTGCTAGAATTGATTTCCCGGCTACCCATTCCATTCCGGCAAAAGTGGTAACTACCACTGTAGCCAGAAACATGGCCAATTGTATGTAAAGTGTTTTGTTTTTTTTCAATGATCAGAGATCAAAATAATCTGTTAAATCCCTGGTTTCAGGGTTGTGATGAATAGTCTGAAAACCCATACTTTGGGCAGAGGCAATATTGAGTTCATTATCATCAATAAAAAGAACCTCCTCCGGTTGCATTTTAATGTCTTTCAGTACTTCTTTATAAATATCTTCGTCTGGTTTCCATAAGCCTATTTCGTAGGAATAAAAAGCTTTGTCAAATAGCGAGGCTACCGTCTTTATCCCAAACTGTTTCTGGAAATATCTATTGCAATACTCAATGTGAATATTATTGGTATTGCTTAACAAATAAAGCGGGTACTTTGATCTGATATCCAAAAGAAGATTAATTCTTTCGTGAGGAACATTAAGGAATAAACTATTCCAAGCTTTATCTACTTCATGCTCGCTAAAGGGAAAACCAATTGTTTGCCTTACTATCTCTCTGAATTCTTCATCTTCAAAAAGCCCAGTTTCATACCTTCTGAATAATTGGCTTTCTGTTATTTTTTGCCTGATACGGTCTATGGGCTTTCCTGATATTTCAGCAAAAGCTTTTAAGGTAAGTTCAGGATCAATATTAATGATAACATTGCCAAAATCTAATAAAACAGCTTTGTACTCCTTCATTAAAATTACTCTAACACTACTCCCATTGAGCAGAATTTATCAATTCTGGCATTTACCCTTTCCTGAGGTTTTTGTTTACTAAGGGTCTTGATTTCAGACAAAATGGTCTTCTTCAGCGTTTTGGCAGCAGTCTCATAATCTAGATGAGCTCCTCCTCTTGGCTCAGGAATAATTCCATCTACCAGTTTAAAACCCTTCATGTCTTCTGCAGTTAATTTCAAAGCATCAGCAGCTTGCTCCTTAAAATCCCAGCTTTTCCAAAGGATGGTCGAACAGTTTTCTGGTGAAATCACTGAATACCAAGAATTTTCAAGCATTAAAACTCTATCTCCTACACCTATTCCTAAAGCACCCCCAGAGGCACCTTCACCAATTATGATACAAATTACAGGTATTTTCAAAGTCATCATTTCCTTGATATTTCTGGCAATAGCCTCGCCTTGGCCTCTTTCTTCAGCCTCTAAACCAGGAAAAGCACCAGGAGTATCTATTAAGGTCACCACAGGGATATTGAATTTTTCAGCCATACGCATCAGTCGCAGGGCTTTTCTGTAACCTTCTGGGTTTGGCATACCAAAATTACGGTATTGCCTTTCCTTGGTTTTCCTTCCCTTCTGCTGACCAATAATCATGACAGTCTGACCATCTACATTCCCTAAACCACCCACAATGGCCGGATCATCTTTAACCGTTCTGTCTCCATGAATTTCGTGAAACTCATCACAGATTAGCTGAATGTAGTCTAAAGAGTACGGTCTGTCGGGATGACGAGATAGCTGTACTCGCTGCCAGCGGGTCAAATTGTCAAAGGTTTCTTTTCTCAATTCATTAATGCTATTTGTCAGGTTTCTTACCGCAGAACTTACGTCCACATTATTCTCAGAAGCAAGGTTTTTCATGTCTTCCAATTTTGCTTCTAACTCTGCTATCGGTTTTTCAAACTCTAGTAACGTTCTCATTTATATTTTTTAAGACCAGATAATCCCTTCTTTGTTTTAATCTCCGGTGTTTAGTTTTTGTTTTATAATTCAAAGGTCTGTGACCATTCTGGAATTTCAATGGAATCGAAGCCTTTTTCACTTAAAACGGATTTAAAGTTAAGCATCGAATCCAATTCGCCATGTACCAAAAACATCTTTTTTAGTTTTTTAGGATTTTGGTAGGAAACAAATGTTTTTAAATCTTCTAAATCTCCATGACCTGAAAATACATCAGTAGAAATGATATGAGCATTCACCTCTTTTCTTGCTCCTTGAATTACCAGTTCTTTTATATCCTTTTTACGTAATTTTGATCCTAATGTGTTCTCAGTGGTATAACCAATAAAAAGAATGGCAGCATACGAGTTTTCAATGTTCTGTGCCACATGGTACTCCACTCGACCACCTTGCACCATCCCGGAAGACGAGATAATAATACACGGCTCCGAGTGCGATGATATCTGTTCTGACTCTTTATTTGTTTTCATATAAAACAGATTCTCAAAGTCAAAAAGTGTCTCTTCGTATTCTTTGAATTCTTTGGCCTCAGTATTGAGATAATGAGAGTATTTATCATGAATTTCCGTGCTGGCACGGGCCAAAGGGCTGTCTGTAAAAACTTTAATCGGCTTAATACCTTCGCTTTCGTAAAGCTTATTAAGCGTGTAGAGTAGTGCCTGCGTTCTTCCAACACTAAAAGAGGGGATGATTAATCTACCAGGCTTATCAATACAATACTCCTGTATGATTGATTTAAGTTTCTGAACAGGATCCTCATTATCTTCATGTTCTCTTTGACCATAGGTGGTTTCACAAACCAGATAATCTACCTCAGATACAGGATCAGGATCGGCTAATAGCGGATAGTTTTTTCTTCCGATATCACCAGAAAAACAGATGGACTCTACCTTACCATTATTCTCTACCTCTATCAAAATATGAGCTGCTCCCAGCAAATGACCAGCGGGAATAAAAGTTACCCAACCACCATCTTTAAATTTAAACCTTCTGTTAAAGGCTAAAGGAACAAAGTTATCTACCGCATGCTTAACATGATTACTTAGGTAATAAGGCTCACTATCTAAAGCTCTAAACTTCTTAGATCTCTTTTTACTGTTCTGAATGGACTTTAATTTCTTTTGATACAAGCTTGCGGCATCATAAAGTAAAATTTCTGCCAAATCTAAAGTGGGCTCTGTACAAAGTACCTGACCTTCAAAACCCTCTCGATATAGATTGGGCTATTGACCGCTATGATCTATGTGAGCATGAGTTAAGAGTACCAAATTAATCATACTGGCTTCAAATGGAAAAAGTCCAAATTGCTTCTCTTTATCAGCCGTGGAATTATTATCGAGATCAGTTCCGCAGTCTATCAAGACTTTGTAATCATCTTCAAGCTCCAGCAAAAACATACTTCCTGTTACCTGTCTGGCAGCCCCAAAAAATGATAATTTCATTGATTCATATATTATTGTCCGGTATCTTCTTCAACAAATAATCACCGAAAAAGATACAAGGCTTTATCGTCAAATTTGTGTATTGTTGTACTATACCTTGACGTAACAAGGCGACAAAGATAATCGTTTTAATCATTTGAGTTATTCCTCCTTCCTATGAAGTTTTTCGCTCTCATCATCTTACAGTTTTCCGCTATTCAGAATCAGCTTCTAACTGAACTTAGGAATTTCCAAAATTCCGAAGGCATAAAAACGGGAATTGTGGCTGCTTCTATTCATAGGACTGCTGATAACAAGCCAATGCTTTCGTTTAATTCAGATAAATCTGTCAATTCTGCCAGTACCATGAAATTAATCACCACAGCCACAGCTCTATCTGTACTTGGAGAAGATTTTAGATTTATTACAGATGTAGGGTATACAGGTCAAATTTCTAATCATGTACTCTCAGGCGACTTGGTTATTTTACCTTCGGGTGATCCAAGTTTTGGCTCAGAAAGGAGTTTAAGTACATACAATGATCTTGTTTCTTCTATTCTCTCTACTATCAAAGTATTAGGCATTCGCAAAATTGATGGAAACATCATTATAAAGGATCCATCCATATATGATTATGATGTGCCGGATTCGTGGATTTGGGGAGATATAGGAAATTATTACGGGGCCATTCCTCATAAACTAAATATCAATGAAAATAAATACACGGTTTACTTTGAGCCAGGCAGAGAGATAGGACAAGCGGCTGAAATCAGCTCCTTAGAACCTTTTGACCGTGAATGGAAAATCATAAACAATGTTACAACGGGTTCTTCTTCCAGCGGAGATCAGGTTTATATCTATGCCAGTCCTTCTTCTGATGTTATACTGATGAAAGGTACAGTACCCTTAGGTAAAAGTAATTTTCCCGTAAAAGGAGCCATTCCTGACCCGTCAAAACTATTTAGAAACCATCTTATTTATGCTTTAAGAAATGAAGGGATTGAAATAACCAAAGCTTCTCAATACCTCTTGCCAAATGAAATTAATAATGAACCCGTTGATTTCCATTTAACCAAAAGATTTTACTCCCAACCCTTGTCAGACCTGGCACGGGATTGCAATTTCTTCAGTATTAATCTTTATGCAGATGCATTTTTGCACCAATTGGGGCCAGATGGCTTTACCGACTTTAAAGGAGGGTTGACTTACCTCAAAAACTTTTGGAAGCAAAAAAGTTTAACTTTGGATGGCTTTAACCCAAAGGATGGAAGCGGGCTTTCTCCCTCCGGAGTAATTACCTCTTCAAACATGGCTGACATTCTTTCCATGATGTACAGCTCAGACAGTTTTGACGCATTTTACGAGTCAATAGCCACTTTTGGCGAGACCGGTTCTGTTCGGTATAAAGACCGATCAAACAAGACTCGTGGAAGATTGAAAGCAAAAAGCGGTTATATAGATGGCACCAGAGCCTATGCCGGTTACTTTGAAGATAAAACAGGTGAACTCTTCTCTTATATGATCTGTGTGAATAGATATGAATCTGACGCCAAAGATAAAGTGCGAAGATTTTTAGATGACTTTTTAGTAAAAATGGCCTCAAGATGAAAATACTTACTGCAAGTCAAATACGCGATGCAGACAAATTCAGTATTGTGAACGAACCCATTTCCTCAATTGATCTAATGGAAAGGGCAGCTTCTAAATGTTCCAAATGGATTTCTGCTCATTTTTCGGCCGATTATAAAATTTGCCTGTTTTGTGGAATTGGAAACAACGGTGGTGATGGACTGGCTATTGCACGACAACTATTTCAAAAAGGATACGAAGTTGAAGTATATGTTATCGAGTTCTCTACTCGCTTCTCTGAAGACTTCAAATTGAATTTTGAGAGACTAATGCGATCAGAAATCCCCCTCAAAGTAATAAAAACTATTTCTGAGCTACCCAATTCCTTGAATTCAAATGACGTGGTTGTAGACGCTATTTTTGGCTCCGGCTTAAACAGACCAGCAGACGGCCTGGCTGCAAAAACTATTAAATTCTTAAACGGTTTAAATAATAAGGTGCTCAGTATTGATTTACCCTCAGGCTTATTTACCGAAGACAACAGTACCAACAAAAGGGACTCAATAGTCAAGGCCACTTATACTTTAACTTTTCAAGTACCAAAATTGGCTTTACTCCTGCCAGAAAACAGTGTGTTTGTCAATAATTTTGTTATTCTTGATATTGGTCTTGACAGTGCTTTTATCGAAGAGCAAGAAAGCACGAAAATTTATGTAACACCTGACTTCATACGCTCAATTATTAAACGTAGGCGTAAATTCGATCACAAGGGCACATTTGGCCATGCCATGATCATTGCTGGAAGTAAAGGCAAAATTGGAGCCGCTGTTTTAGCAACAAAAGCTGCTTTGAGAAGTGGAGTTGGTCTTGTAACCACGCATATTCCAACATGTGGAACAGACATCATGCAGATTAGTGTGCCAGAGGCTATGGTTCTTGAAAACAATGGGGAAGAATATTTAGAGCCTGGTGACATCAATATCGATAAATATCATATTGGAATAGGCCCGGGTATTGATCAAGACAAGCGTACCATTCTATTTCTTGAAGCCATTTTAAAACAATCGGGAAAAGCCATGGTGATAGATGCCGATGCACTCAATATTTTATCAAACCATCCTTCACTTCAAAAACTTATACCTTCAAATAGTATACTTACACCACATCCTAAAGAGTTTGAGAGACTTGTTGGTCAGTATAATAATGATACTGAGAAATTAGAAAAGCAGACCCAATTGGCTCATAAACTACGGAGTGTAATAATTCTTAAAGGAGCACATACAAGTATTGCCCTGCCTGATGGAAGACTATTCTTTAACTCCACGGGTAATGCCGGCATGGCTACAGGAGGCAGTGGAGATGTACTTACCGGCTGCATAACCAGCCTGTTAGCTCAAGGCTATTCTTCAGCGAATGCCGCAATTCTAGGTGTTTACCTTCACGGATTGGCGGGTGACTATGCAATGAAAGAGAAAGGAGAATATAGTTTAATAGCCGGAGATATAGTTTCATCTATTCCGGAAGCATATAATGAAATTTTAACGTATTAGACTACAGGCGATGAATAACAAAAGACTCGTTCCAGAAAGAACCAGAGATATTGGCAAATTTCTCGTAGGCCGCTTACTTCCCTTTGCTAAAAAACGTCAGGTAGGCCCTTTCACTTTTATTGATCACATGGGTCCGGCTGTAATTGGTCCGCCGCATTATATGGATATTGACCAGCATCCTCATATAGGACTTTCTACTTTAACCTATCTTTTAAGTGGTGAGGTTCATCATAGGGATAGCACTGGAGCCAGCCAGATAATAAAAGCAGGAGATGTTGGATTTATGACATCAGGCAAAGGAGTTGCTCATTCTGAAAGAACTCCAGAAGCATTGAGAAATGGAAACACATTTGAAATGCATGGATACCAGATTTGGGTAGCCATGCCATAAGAAGTGGAAGAATCAGAGCCTGATTTTCAGTTTATTAGCAAAGAAGACATTCCGAGCTGTAAACAGGACGGACTGGACATCAAACTAATTGCTGGTTCGGGTTTTGGAATGACTTCACCTCTAGAAGTCCTTTCCCCTCTTTTTATGGTAGATATTTACAGTGAAAAAGACAACAAAATAGATATTGCGGGACAAGTGGAAGGCGAAATAGCTATTGTGGTGGTACAGGGTAAAGCAAATGATAATGACACTATCCTAGAAGCAGGCACGATGTTGATTTCAAAAACAGAAAATGAGTGTTATTTAAACATCAGTGCTGGCTCTAGGGTGCTGCTTTTTGGAGGAGAGCCACTTCCAGAAGAACGGTTTCTACACTGGAATTTCGTATCTTCAAACAAGGAAAGACTAAAGCAAGCGGCCGATGACTGGAAAAATAAACTTTTTCCAAAAATCCCCGGGGATAATTCATACATACCCTTGCCTGAATAGAACAACAAGACAAACTTCATCACATAAAAAATGACTAACTGGAAAAAAAGAAGTCCGCAAGAGATTCAGGAAAGAATCAAAGCGGCTCTAAAACAAAACCGAAGCTTTTATGAAGAACCCATTTTGGGTATGCCTGCCTCCTACCTGGATTCAAGAATATTTCCAAAAGACAGTCCTATACTCAAAGGTGCCCCCTTTTTACAAACATTAATTAACAATCCTAATCACATTGGCTGCCATACCTTAACCCAATCAGAAGAAACCTTCAAGGGTACGCAGGAAATTGAGAGAGACCTTTTAGAAATTGTTGCTTGTGATATCTTCAAAGCAGAGAAAGGAAAATTTGATGGTTACGTGGCGTCTGGAGGTACAGAAGCGAATATTCAGGCAGTTTGGATATACCGGGAGTACTACAAACAAGAGTTTAAAGCCAAACACGAGGAAATAGTTATTCTTTGTTCTGAAGATACACATTACAGCCTCTCAAAGGCCTCAAACTTATTGGCGATTGATATAAGGAGAATCCCTGTTGATCCTGAAAACAGGAATATGGATATGAAGGGAATTTCTCTGGTTTTAAAAGAGAGCATGGCGGCTGGCAAAAAATACATAATCTTTAATTGCAACATGATGACTACCATGTTCGGGAGTGTTGACAATCTCGACTTGGTGGTTTCAGAATTAAAGAAAACCGGTCTGGAATACAAGATACACCTTGACTGTGCCTACGGTGGCTTTTTCTATCCTTTCAGTAAGCCGGACAGTAATTTAAACTTTGAGCACCAAGCTGTAACAAGCATTACTGTAGATGCCCATAAAATGGTGCAGGCCCCTTACGGAACAGGAATATTCCTGATAAGAAAAGGGTTTATAGATTATACTCATAACCACGATGCTTCGTATGTTAAAGGTGAAGATTATACACTGATCGGTAGTCGCTCAGGAGCTAACGCTATAGCCGTTTGGATGATCCTCAATACTTATGGAAAATATGGCTGGCAAGAAAAAAGTTTTATACTCAAAAGAAGAACTGACTGGCTCTGCGAAAAACTAGATGAATTGGGAATAGATTATTACCGGAATAGTTTCTCAAACATAGTAGCAATTAAGGCCCCGTTTATTACGAAAGAGATCGCTGAGAAATATTATTTAGTACCAGACAATCATCATAAACCTAAATGGTATAAACTAATTGTCATGGATCACGTAGATTTAGAACAGCTAGAACCTCTTTTGGGTGATCTTTCTGGGGTTTCAGAAACAGTATAGCTCCTTAATTCTCAAAGAGCTTCTTGTATATTTTCAATAAAATATGTTAGAAATAAGTGGCACTACGACACGAATTTCTAATTTTGCGGCAATTATTACACTTTCATCAAACATACATCCTTTATTAGGATGAATGTACCTTATAACATGCTAAAAGACAACCAAATACAAGCAACAATTGAGCTTGCCAAAAAGCTACACGGTGCATCAAATCCTGTAGAGAAAAACGAATTTGCCGAAAGAATAGAACCTATTCTTCAGTCGCCTGAATCTAAGCACTTCCTCATCAAGCTAATGGACGTAGCCTTTAGATCAGGAAATTACCAAAGAGTATCTGATTATGTCATTAATTTATTTGACAGTACTGACTCCCATAAAGGTCTGTTTAATAGTTTTGAAAGCCTATTAGTAAGCATTTACAGAAGTATTGGAAAGTTCTTTCCTTCCATTAGTATCCCTTTGATGCTAAAGCAAATTAAAAAAACTACCGGCCCCATATTGTTTTTTGTCGGAGACCAAAAATTCTCTAATCATTCACAAAAAAGACAAAAGGAAGGTGTAAAGCTTAACGTGAACCTAATAGGTGAAGCACTCATTGGAGAAGAAGAAGCTGCCGAAAGGATTAAACAATATAATGCACTCCTACGTCAGAAAGACGTCAATTACATTTCAATCAAAATTTCAACGATTTTTTCGCAAACCAGTGCTATTTCATTTGATCACACAATCGAAGTTCTGGAAAGAAAGTTGTGTGTTATTTATGATGAAATAATGGCCATTCACAAAGAAACGGGCGAATGGAAATTTGTAAACCTAGATATGGAGGAATACCGCGATCTTCATATGACTATTGCGACCTTCATTAAGACTCTTTCTCTTAAAAAATATAAAAACCTCAGAGCAGGTATTGTATTACAGGCTTACCTTCCTGATTCATATGACCAGCTGGATAAGTTAACCAACTTTGCTCTGGAAAGGGTATCTCAAGGTGGTGCCCCTATTAAGATTCGAGTTGTCAAAGGGGCTAACATGGAAATGGAGAAAACTGAGGCCTCCTTGGAAGATTGGCCATTGGCACCCTATTCTCATAAAGTAGAAACTGATGCCAATTTCAAGAAAATCATATTGAAAATGCTTTCTGAAGAAAGGCTGAAAGCCGTAAACCTGGGCATTGCTTCGCACAATATTTTTGATCTGGCTTTTGCTTTAAACATTGTCAAAGAAAACAATCTCCATGATTATGTAGATTTTGAAATGCTGGAAGGTATGGCTAATGAGACAGTAAACAGACTTCTTGAACAAAAGGTAAATGTTCTGCTTTATACGCCTATTGTAAAACCTGAAAACTATAATTCGGCTATTGCCTATCTGGTACGCAGACTTGATGAAGGAACACAGGACGGAAACTTCCTGAAAGAGGGTTTTGATCTGAAAATAGACAGTCCTAAATGGGAGGAAATAAAAACACAGTTTGTTGATTCGGTAGAGTTAATGAGTACCGTCCAAAGTGCCACTAACAGAGTTCAGGACAGAAATACAGAAAAGTATAGTATTCAGGAGAAATTTAGAAATGTAGCGAACACAGACTGGAACTTAAAGGCTAATCGTGCCTGGCTAAAATCAATACAGGATAAATGGGAAAATCCTTCTCAAATAATTGGTGACTTTGTTCCTGTAGTATCTGTGACCACTGCAGAAAGAGAAAAAATTCAAATCGAAGGCTGGAACGGTTTTCCCAAGTGGTCATATGAACTGGCTACCGAAAACGATTACCATTCCTTCTTGTCTACAGAATCAAAATGGGGAAAACTTCCTGTTAAAGAAAGAGCCTTATTGCTTAAAAAGGCGGCTGTAGAACTTGAAAAAAACAGAGGCAACCTCATGGCAGCAGCCGTGGTGGAACTGGGAAAAACTTTTACGGAAGTGGATGTAGAATTGTCTGAAGCCGTAGATTTTGCTAATTTCTATGCCGAATCTGTCATAAATTGGGAGAACACCTTAGAAGTAGAACATACCCTGGGAACGAATTTGATTCTTTCACCATGGAACTTCCCAATAGCCATTCCAATTGGAGGCGTTCTTGCCTCTCTGGCAGCAGGTAAAAGGGCTATACTGAAACCTTCAACCAATGCAGCGGCCACTGCCTATTTAACAAGTAAGTGCCTTTGGGATGCCGGAATTCCTAAAGATGCTTTTGCCTTTTTACCCACAGAAGAAAATAACTTGGATGCCTTTTTGAGCCAAGGCAATACTTTTGATGCTGTCATACTTACGGGTGGAACAGAAACGGCTAAATTCTTATTAAAAAGAAACCCTGAATTAAATCTCTTTGCGGAAACAGGCGGAAAGAACAGCACAATAGTCACAGCACTTTCTGACAGGGAACAAGCCATTAAGAATGTAGTGCAAAGTGCCTTTGGTAATGCCGGTCAAAAATGCAGTGCCACTTCATTGCTAATCTTACAGGAAGAAGTTTTTAATGATCCTCATTTTAAAACCTTGTTAAAAGATGCTACTGAAAGTAAGGAATATGGAAATCCATGGCATACACAAACGCAGATTGGCCCCTTGGCTGTACCAATCTCTGAGAAATTACAACATGTGTTAGACAACACCACAGATAGCCAATGGTTGCTTAAACCTGTCCTGAATGGCAAATTTATGCTAAGTCCAGGAATTAAATGGGGAGTTACAACCTCTGATTTTGAGTACAACAATGAACTCTTTGGTCCAATTCTAAGTGTAATGAAGGCCAAGGATCTGAAAGAAGCACTAGAACTGGCAAATGGTGTAGAATATGGCCTTACCAGTGGTTTAGAGAGTCTTGATCCGGATGAGGTAGCTTACTGGAAAGAGCATATGAAAGCAGGTAATTTATATGTAAACAGACCCACTACCGGAGCCATAGTTCTTAGACAACCCTTCGGAGGGATGAAAGCATCTTGTTTTGGTTTTGGTATGAAAGCCGGTGGCTTAAACTATGTAGCTCAATTCATAAAACCTATAGATAAAGCTGGATCCATTGACGAGATTAAAACTAGTTATAGACAAGCCGCAAAAGAGCATTTTAACCTGGAGATTGACTATGTCAATTTACGAGGTCAGGATAATTTAAACCGCTATCTAAAAGCAGAGGCCATACTTTGTATGATAGACAAGAAAACTGAGTCTATTCATATTGAAATGGTTAGGATGGCTGCAGAAGCTTTGAGTATTCCAGTTCACTTTTATAGTATCGATGACTTAGAAAATGCACACAAATTGAATGAATGGAAGGATTTACTTCCTGAAATAAATCACTCAATAAGTTTGAGAAACCTATGTGGAAATACACTTGATACTAATTTTGTAAAAGCTTGTCATGACAAAGCCATTCATATTTACAGCAATAGACCTTCTGTAGCCGGAAGATATGAGTTACTAAATTATATCACGGAGCAAAACTTCTCATATAATTACCATCGTTATGGTAACCTTTTGGGAAGAACCGAGTAATTAACCCAAAAGATACCCTAAACCGGCTGGTTGATACAGAAGCCAGCCGGTAACACTTCTTCTACCTTTGTGTGTCATTAAAACTTCGTGAGGCACATCGCCACTTTTAAATAGAATAGCCCTGTTATATAAAGGTGCTACTATTACGTCACCTGAGTCTTTATATACCTTCAATTCTCCGCCATCACCTTCCTTCCAGTTTTCATTCAGATAGATAATGAATGAAATCAATCGATTAGATCTGTTGTTAAACTGATCAAGATGTTTATGATAGTAAGACCCCTTAGGATAATAGGCCAAATGAAATTCGAAATCTGTTAAACTTAAATAGCAATACCTGTTTAGTTTTGCTATGGTTTCCTGAATTAATTCAAAAAACTCATCTAATTCCTGATCACGTTTTTTATCTAACCAAAAAGTGTAATCACCACGTATTTCTGAAATTATTTTTGAGTCTGTAGCCGGGCCAATGGATGCTTTATGAAAGTCATCTTCTGCCTGTTTTTCTTTAAAAAAATGTTCAATCTTTTGTAAGATTTTATCAAAAAGAAAGTTGTCAATGACCACATAATCATTTTCAGATAGTTCGTCAATCCACGCTAACCATTGATCTTCAGTGTAAGTGCTCATAGTTAAATTTTGGCCGGCGAAAGTAGATAAAAAGTCCGATATCCAAAGACTTAAACAGAAAAAATCTGGCTTCCACAAAACACTGGTAAACAATTTGTTAAATACGCAGTTTTCGTTTCGCTTCAATAAGTGTAGTTAAAAAAGTCATGAGACCTGATCAAAATTTTTAACTTGCAAGAAAAACAGAATTGAATGCAGCTATTTGGAATTGATATTGGAGGATCAGGAATTAAAGGAGCACCTGTAGATTTAGAAACTGGTGAGCTTACCGCAGAAAGGTTTAGAGTTGAGACACCAAGGCCTGCCACTCCAGATGCCATGGCAAAAGCTGTTAAACAATTACTGGAT
Source organism: Cytophagales bacterium (assembly GCA_024742395.1). Classification (GTDB taxonomy): domain Bacteria; phylum Bacteroidota; class Bacteroidia; order Cytophagales; family Spirosomataceae; genus Jiulongibacter. The sequence goes on along the minus strand of JANSYO010000086.1, from coordinate 3,517 downwards.
CATTTTAAATGGTCAGGACCTGTGGGCGTTGGTTTTCCTACTATTGTCTCTAAAGGTCAATGCAAGTCAATGAGCAATCTGCACAAAGACTGGGTAAATGTGCATATCGACAAACTTTTTAAAAGTGTTTGTGGCAATGACTTCGTGGTCATTAACGATGCAGACGCCGCCGGTTTAGCCGAAATGAGCTACGGAGCGGGAAAAGGTGAAGATGGATTAGTAGTAACTATTACCTTAGGTACGGGCATTGGTTCAGGTGTATTTCACGATGGTAAACTTATCCCGAACTTCGAATTTGGTCACCTCAGATATAAGAAGTTCAAACCTGTAGAAAAATATGCAGCAGACTCCATAAGAAAACATAAGAAGCTAAAACTGACTGAGTGGGCAGAGCGATTGGATTATTTCTTCAATTATTTAAACCGAGTATGCTCACCTGATTTGATTATTGTAGGTGGTGGAGCGTCAAAAAGATGGGAAGAATTAGAGCCTTTATTGTCTACAAACGTAAGGTTAGAGGTAGCAAGAACTAAAAATGAGGCCGGGATTATTGGAGCCGCAATGGCATCTAAAGATTTCCTTTAAACTTCTCTAATTCCTTAATGATTTTTATTCCTCTGCTTTTAATACCTGCAGAAGACTCACCATATTTAAGTACCACTTCTTGCATTAGAAGATAGAATTCTGTCGCCAATTCAGGGTATTTCTTAACCAAGCGTAAACAAGCTGACATGGCATGAGCTTTTATTGCTATGGCATAATTTCCTTCCAGGTATTTGAAACCTAAATCATATACCTCGCCTTCAATAGACTCAGGAAAACCATATTCTCCCCAATGCCGCATAATTGCTCTTAAAACAGCATCATGATTGCCTTCCTGTTTTATTTTTTCAAGTAGGTCTTGCTGATACAAATCCAGTAATTCAGGTCTGCTATCGGTAATAAACTGCAACACCCAGGAGGCCTTTTGACTCAGTTCATAATCAGAGGAAAGCATGGCCTCCATAAACTCAGAAAGCTTTCCTTTGTCTGTACCAATATAAGCTACTATTTCGGCACAGGTTTCTTTGCTTCTATCTTTAAGTAATGTCTCTTTAATCTTCATCTTCTTCCGGCTCATCATCCTCCGGATCAGGTTCAAGTCCATGTAATTCCACCAAATGCTCTACCAAAGGACCCGAACTCCTAAATAGAATATCATATACCTCCTGAAAAGCCCCAGCCGACTCATAGTATGGATCCGGCACTTCTTGTACCCCACGCACAAGCGGGTCAAAATCTCGTATTAAGAATACCTTTTCAGCACTTGGCGGGCGATGTTTTTCTTTGTGAAACAGATTATGTACATGTTCAAAGTTGTCCTCATCCATTACCACAATATGGTCAAAATTATCGAGATCTTCCACTCCCATTTTCTGACCTAAATGTTTAGATTTCAACCCATTATCGGCCAACACTTCTAAGGTTCTTCTGTCTGGCTGTTTACCTATGTGATAACCCGCTGTACCTGCAGAATCTACATGAAACTTTGATGAATAGCCCTTATCCTTCACCACTTTTTTAAATACCTCCTCTGCCATTGGTGATCGACAGATATTGCCAAGGCAAACAAATAATACATTGACCATAAATCTTTTATTCTAAGCGTATTATTCTACTTCTTCCATCAGTTTTCCATCTTCATCTACAATGACAAAGACCGTTTCACCTTCCTTTTTCATTAAATACTTTTCTCGCCCATAAGTTTCAAGGGCATCCAGATTGCTCAATACATTCTTCTCTTGAATTTTAAGTTTATCCAGCTCATCATCGTAGTATTCAATCTGCTCCTCCAGATCGTCAAGTTTTTGCCATAACTTAAACTGAGTAATCAAATTGGCACCATCAAAGAAACCAAGCCAAACAATAAGAAAAGCAGAGGAATAAGCATAGAAACTATACTTTTTCAGAAAGGTCTTTATATCGAAATTCATTGCACGTAATAATTAGCTTTCATAAAAGTAACCCATCTGCCATTACTTTGAAAGAACGAAATAGGTTTTTTATAAACATGAAGAATACGCTGCCCAAATTGGAGTAAAAAAAGAAATTGAGTTGGTTTTACATTCTATACCAATCATAAAGAGAATGAAAGTCTTAACTTAATCAGAATATATTTCCAATTTATATGTACAAAGCTTCCCTCTTAGCCTGTCTTATTTTAATCCCCATTCATATGGTTAAGGCTCAAAAGAAAACCCTTCGCGAACATGGTCTTTCCATTGGTATCTTCCAAACCGGAAAAAATAATGCAATAACTGATGTAGATGGTGTAAAGGTGGGTCATGTTACCAAGGTTAGTGGTGAAGACATGAGAACCGGTGTTACTGCTATTTTGCCTCATGAAGGCAATGTTTTTCAAGAGAAGGTGCCCGCTGCCATTTTCATTGGTAATGGTTTTGGCAAACTCGCTGGTTACAGTCAGGTAAAAGAACTAGGTACCCTAGAAACACCCATCATATTGACAAATACACTGAATGTCCCTATTGCTGCAGATGCACTAATTGACTATACATTTTCCTTTTCAGAAAACGAAAATGTACATAGTTTGAATCCGGTAGTAGGAGAAACAAACGACGGTGGCTTGAATAATATAAGAGCCAGATATATAAAGAAAGAAGATGTTTTAACGGCACTATCAGAGGCAAAAGCCGGGCCGGTAGAAATGGGCAACGTAGGTGCAGGAACCGGAACCGTCTGTTTTGGCTTTAAAGGAGGTATTGGGACATCCTCCAGAAAAATTCCTGAAAAGGTAGGTGGTTATACGGTAGGCGTTTTAGTACAAACTAATTTTGGAGGCGTACTACAAATAGCAGGTGTACCTATAGGAAAAGAACTAGGACAATACAGCTTCAAAAATGTTCTCGAGGAATATAAAGAAGATGGCTCATGTATGATTGTGGTAGCTACTGATGCACCTTTGACTTCAAGAAATTTAGAGAGATTAGCTTCCAGAGCTTTACTGGGTCTGGGAAGAACCGGCGGAATAGAGGCAAATGGTAGTGGAGATTATGTAATTTCATTCTCCACAGCTAAATCCGTAAGATCTGCCTATAGGACAGACTCTTCTCTAGAAACCACAACGGAGCTCCGGAATGAAGCTATCAGTATATTGTTTGAATCTGTTATTGAAGCCACAGAAGAGGCCATTCTGAATTCACTTTTTGCCGCAGAAACCATGACAGGTAGAAACAATTTGACTATAAAAGAGCTGCCCAAAGAAAAGACGCTTGAATTATTAAAGAAATATGGACAGTTGAAATAAAAAAAAGAGGCCAAAAGCCTCTTTAATTTTGCTGTACCCAGGGCCGGGGTCGAACCGGCACGATATTGCTACCATTGGTGTTTGAGACCAACGCGTCTACCAATTCCGCCACCTGGGCATTTCTGATTGGGACTGCAAAAGTAGAAGAACCTTAAACATTCACCAAGCACTTCAAGGTAATTTTTTATTCGTACCTCAGAGATTCTATAGGAT
>JANSYO010000250.1 GCA_024742395.1 Cytophagales bacterium | reverse complement strand
TGTCCTCAATTATCTCGAATCTGTTTAAATTCGGAGAAATAGGTCACTGATCCCGATGTTTTAAATCTATTTAAACATTTTTTGAATTGAAGATACGTTTATCTTCAATCTAAGTGACTATGCGTATCATTTACCCCAATCAGGAACGTTAAAGTGCTCACAAACTAGAAAACTTGCTTCACCGCACAAGCCCTTTCCTTCGTTTGGATTAACTTTCCATAGCGGTATACAAATGCCCGACTTGAATTGCCCGACTTGAATTTTTGTGGAATAGATAGAAGTTTCAGTATCTCCTTCTGACACTGTGAGAGAAATTTTGTAACGTAATATGCACAATCAGTCATTTCTCATAACTACTAATATGTGAAATTAGTCTGGAAAGAGATCACAGTAAAAGTTTATATCTCGAAATTGAGGTGAAAAATTCGAATGTTTAACAAGTTACATATGCTTTTTTAAAAATAAATAACAAATTTAAAGTAAAAACGTAAAACAAAACCAAAAAGTGAAAGAAACTGTATTTGGAGGCCCATTGGAACGAAATTGGTGACTCGATTAATTATAGCGAAAACTGCCAGGATATCTCGTATTTGATATTAATTCTGTGAAAATGAACGAGTTTTATTTGTTAAAGGAGCACCAGAACTCTGGCTAAGCGTGTGTTTGTATATTTAATACATCCGGAAATGGTGTTTATAACCAAATCGAACATCATTATCCTTATTTGTAACTGACTAATAGGGCGATTTAAAGAGGCTTAATTATAACAACAGTTTTCCTCCATAAGAAAGCGAAGACGGAAGGAAAAGGTTGAAACCGATAAAACTCCCTTTTTTCATATTGCGTCTAAATGATGACATTATTGGATAATAAATACAAAATATTGTGAATCGCTCGCCAAAATTAAACTCTAAAATTGCAAAACGCTGTACCAATTTTCAACAAATGTTGCGCCAACTGTTGTGTGAATGGATCTTCCTTCTTCTCAAGAGCTAACCGATTATATTGACGGTGCAAAGGCAGAAGGAACCCCTTACGTAAAAGTGAAATTTGGGCAAAGAACAATTACGAAAATTGGAGAACCTCTCTTGCGAACAAAGAAACTGTGCCTGCGCTAGAAGATCTGTGGGAAATGGAAAAGGGTGCTCATGGGGACAATAGCACAGGTATGGAGTTTCGGTATGTCTTAGTGTGTTATACGACGTTTCTGTGTGTTTATTTTGGTACTAATAACTCAGTTTTAATAAAGTCACCTGTATCAGTAACTCTATAATCGTTTTCAATTCTTTTTCTTATTTAGCTTGATAAAGCTAATGCGACAAATTTCGTTTATTGGAAGAAAGAATCAGGATCAATTGCTTGAAACGCATCCCTATCAAACTTCTTTGTAAGCTTTTCTTGCAACCCCTTGCAATGAGTTGTAGCTAGAAAAAACCTATTCTCAATGCGAGGAAGCAAGTTCGAGTAGTCAGTAATGCTATCAGACCTTACTGAAGACGCTTTGTAGCCGGAATCAGACTTAC
>JANSYO010000016.1 GCA_024742395.1 Cytophagales bacterium | reverse complement strand
GGATGTATCATTTTTAACCTTGATTTTTTGCACAAGTGTACGCATTAGTTTGATTCAAAAATCAAAATGGAACATGAAAATTTTCAAGCCCTAAATCGCTAGGTATCAGTAAGTACAAAAGAGGTTTTCGCTTAATCTAAAAGACTCATAATATCGTTTTGACTCAGCGACTTGGTGAAAGTTTCTTCTGTGGTAATCAGCTCATTGAAAAGCTTCTTTTTGGCTCTTTGCAGCGTTAAAATTTTCTCTTCCACCGTGTTTCTACTGATAAATTTGTAAGTGAATACGGTGTTCTTTTGGCCTATTCTGTGGGCACGGTCTACCGCCTGAGCTTCAATGGCCGGATTCCACCATGGGTCTAAAAGAAATACATACTCTGCTGCAGTTAAATTAAGACCTACTCCACCGGCTTTAAGTGAAATTAAAAAGACTTTTATGTTCGGGTCTTCCTGAAACTTATTCACTTCTTCCTGTCTCTTTTTTGTGGCACCATCCAGATAGGAATAAGGAATATTATTGTCATCCAGATGTCTCTTAATTATTGATAGGTGTTTAACAAATTGACTAAATATAAGGACCTTGCTGCCTCCGTCTATTACCTCTGTAAGCTTATGAATAACGTCAGAGTCTTTACCTGATTCGCCACTATACTCTTCATCTACCATGTAGGGGTTATTGGCTATTTGTCTAAGTTTAGTTAAGCCTTGTAAAACAACCAACTGCGATTTATTTACCCCGTTTTGTTCAATCTGATCGATAATCAAATTTCTGTAATAGGCCTTCGTTTCTTCATAGAGCTTTTCCTGTTGCTCGTCCATATCACAGTACTGCACACTCTCTATTTTCTTAGGCAATTCTGTGGCCACCTGTGATTTATGCCTCCTTAGCATAAAGGGCTTTATTTTGGAATACAGTTTTCTGGTGGCATGTTCGTCATTTTTCTTTTCTATAGGCAGTTGATATTTGTCTTTAAAAAAGCTTTGCGAACCCAGAAGACCAGGATTTACGAAAGTCATTTGACTCCAAAGATCTAAGGTGTTATTCTCTAAAGGCGTTCCGGTTAGTATCAGTCTGTTTTTTGAGTTCAATACCCTAACGGCACGGGTAATATTAGCTGCAGGGTTTTTAATGGCTTGTGATTCATCAAGAATAATATATTCAAACCTGAATTTCTCAATGAACTGTATGTCTAAACGTAAAACGCCGTAAGAAGTCAGTATAAGATCGTAATCAGAAAAGTGTTCGGTAGTTTTGGGTCTGTCGCTTCCTGTATGTATTAGAACTTTCAGCTTAGGCGTAAACTTTTCAGCTTCTTTCTGCCAGTTGTAAATAAGCGAAGTAGGCATGACGAGCAGTGAAGGATGTTGTACGCCGTCAGCTTTTAATGATTGTAAAAAGGCCAGGGTCATCACTGTTTTACCCAGACCCATGTCATCTGCCAAACAGCCTCCCAAATTAAAATCTCTCAAAAATTTCAGCCAGTCATAGCCAGCTTTTTGATAGGGCCTGAGTTTACCTTTAAATTCCTTAGGGATATCATAGGGCTTTATTTCTTCAAAGTTTTGAAGGTTTTCTAATTTGCGGCCAATGACTGTATTGGCAAGGCCATCTTCATCCAGATTTTGTACCATGGCTACATGGTGTTTCTTCAGAATGAGTTCTTCATCTTCCCCAATATCTGATAGTGAGAACAGTTCATGATATCTGATAAACCATTCCTCTGGAATGACGGCAATTTGACCATTCGGAAGTCTGAACTCTCTGATTTTGGCTAAAACCAATTCACGCAATTTTAGCATGGGGATTTCAAAATCACCAAAACGTACCTTGGTTTTGATATCAAACCAGTCATTATTCTCTACTATATTCACTTCTATGGAAGAGACACCCAGAAAATACTGTTTCTTAGATTCTTTTGATTGCCTTACTTCAATTCCGGCTTCTTCAAGCATTTTTGCATTTTCTTGAAGCCAGCTGAAGGCCTGCCCTTTTGGAATAGATTTTCTGCCATGCACCAGGTTCTGACCATGTTCATTGAGTTTGTTTAGAATACTCTTTTCATAAGGTAAATCCCGCATAATCTTATGAAATACCCAGGCGTCTTCTTCTACTTTTTCCTCTACTTTAACATAGGCCTGAGCCGCAAGGCTATCAAATCTGAAGCTTGTTTCGCCATAAATAAAATTAAGATCAAAAACGATCTTGTTATCCTCTTCTTCGCCACCATTAGCTGAGCTGAAGAGATCTAACTTTTGATCTTTTACGCCTATTTCAGACAGAGTCAGACAGGGTTTTACTGTTGCAGTCTCTTTCACAATGTCAAACCCATGGCCATGGCCAAAGACATTAAACTGAGCTATGAGTGGTCCTACAAATTTTCTGAAATAGGTCTTCTCTATTTTCCGATCAATTCGAATGTTGTTCTTGTCTAAAAAGGGCTTAAGCTTTTTACCATCTACATGTTTTTCAAAATGATATAATCTGTTCTCACTAAGTATAAAAGCCGGGTTTTCACTGATTATTTGGGCTCCTACATGCTGAAGTCTTACTTTTTCTCCCATGCATTTGATTACCGGAAAATAAATGGTGTGGTCTTCTTTCCGATCAAAATTCAGATAAACCTTGGCTGGCTCATCCATAACTTTTACTTCTTGCCAGGTTGGGTCGCCATCGTTTCCCATTATAAAGAATCGTTTCCCTATGAGTTTAGGGAGTACTTCTGCTCGGTATTTATTAAGGTATTCTTCAATGGCTGCCTGCAAGGCCAAATCAGGCTTTTCTCTCGAGAATACTTTTGAGAAATAATCGAATGGTTTTAGTTTTCTTGGATTAAATTTCCTGAGAATGGTGTCTTGCTGTATAGCATCCATTAGCTTAACAAGCTCAATATCAGTCTTGTCTATGCCAGAGCTAAACTCTTTAATGTTCTTGGCTGAAACGTTTTGATTGGCGTAAGTAAGCTCCCCACGAGCATTAAGCTGTACCACAAAAGATTCAAACAACAATCCGAGGTATTGATGCTCAAAAAGAGAATAGATAATCTGAAAGGGTTCAGCGGTCGATACCTTCATTTCTTGTGGTTAGGAAAAGGAGCAGAATTCATAAAATTCGTCTCCAATTAAGATACATAAACCCCGAAATTAGGTATAGAGAGCCATCTTGGCAAATAAACTTATCAACAGATGTATTTAATATATACCTCTGTAAAGACTTATTGAATTTTGTCTGTTCAATTAGTCATTGATGTACGTGCTATGAAGCATTTCTATCATCCACTTATTTTTTCTTTTTACTGCCACAGCACTTTCAAGCCAGTGCAATTCATTGATAATTTTGCCATCTATTCTCAATACCGCGTAATTATTATAGGCTATCCAAGCTCTTTTTTTGGAAATTCTTATCTCATTAAACTCAAAAGCGTTCATTCTTTGAATGGCAGGTTTCCGGAGCCTTGATTTTTCTATGTAATTATAGATGGAGTCGAGGTTCCAGATTTCTCCATTCTCCAGAAGAAGAAAGTCATCGGTAAAATACTTTTTCACTGATGACTTGTCATGATTGCTAAAGATTTCATCAAACGAGTTTTGAATGAGATCTTTTAATTCTGTTTCATCTGCATTTTGACCGTAGGCTACCCATAAAGGTGAAAGCAATAAGATAAATAAAGAGAGGAACTTCTTCATATTTATTTACAGCCAAAACACTCCATACTGTTTTGCTCAGGCTGTCCACCCCGCTTGGCTACACCTGAGGATACATAAATGCTTTTTCCAATTTTTACGGCACTCATCCCATGTCTGCCTTGGTTTAGAGAAGGAAGTACTTCCCATTTCATGGTTTTAACATTAAAGGCTTCTACTTCATCATGAGCGGCTTCTTGGTCGCCGGCTTCACCGCCAATAAAAAGTACTTTGCTCCCTAAAACTTCTGAGCCAATTCCTGCTCTCATTGTAGGTATATTTTGTCCTTTAACGGTCGTCCATGTGTTTGATTTGAAATCATACACATCTGTATAAGGGACCGTTAAGGTAAATACTTCATTGGTTTTATGGCTTGATCTTCTGCCAGCTGCAACCACCAGCTTATCGTTAGCTACCGCAACATTAATATGGTCCCGGGCATTTGGAGAATCTGGTAAAACTGTCCATTTGCCTGTTTTTGGGTCATATTCGTCAAACCAGGTTACATGGCCATCGTAATGTCCATCCTGAATTCCGTTTACCAGGTAAATTTTGCCTTTGTACACAAAACAACCAGCGGCTCCTCGTTTACGAGGAATTTCGTCACCAACTCTCCACTCATCTTTTTCAGGGTTATAGATATAAATATTGGGGATGGGCGTTTCATGCGGAAATGGGCCACTTAAAGCTCCCAGTACATAAATCTCATCTTTGTAATTGACCGCCTGAAAATGATGTATTTCTAATGGTAGTTGTCCTCTTTTCTCCCACGTTTTTGATTGGGTGTCATAAACTTCCAGAGGTTTCATTCCTCTACCGCCTAGCAGATAAATCTTATCGCCAATGGCCACCATGGAATTTTCACTTCTGTGCGTGCTTTCGTTTTTGGTTTCTACCATTGACCAGCTTTGAGAAAAGCCGTTTAAGCTTGCCAAAAGGAAGCTTATTAAGAGTATTTTTTTCATTTCAATAGGGTTGAATGTTTCTTGAATATTATTGTGGAATTAATCTGAATACCATGCCAGGGTTTTCTACACCCACATAGATATAACCATCAGCTGCTTCAAAGACATTTCTAAGTCTACCTACATTGATAAGCTCTTTACTTTCACCTACAATCTTGTCATTTTCAATCTGGCATCTGTTTAGGTATTTGAAACGTAATGATCCTGCCAGAATATCGCCTTTCCAGCCGGGATATTTATCAGAGTTAACGAAAGTCATCCCACATGGTGCTATGGAAGGAATCCAATACAGTTCGGGCTGTAACATATCTTCTTTAGCGGTAATACTTGTAAAGGTAGTGCCGTCATAATTGATTCCGTAAGAGATAACCGGCCATCCGTAGTTCTGACCTTTTTTGATAATGTTCACCTCGTCACCACCTCTTGGACCATGCTCATGTTCCCATATTTCATCAGTATCAGGCTTGTAGATTAATCCCTGAGGGTTTCTGTGTCCAAAACTCCAAATCGATTTAACGGCATTTGGAGTATTCACAAATGGATTGTCAGCAGGAATTCTACCGTCATCGTACAGTCTGTGAATTTTACCACAGCCGTTTTCTAGGCTTTGAGGGTTTTCATCGCGATTACCCCTGTCACCTACAGAAATGTACAGGAACCCTTCATCATCAAAGGCCATTCTTCCGCCATAATGATGGCGGGTGGCTTGATATGGCAATGCCTCAAAGAGATCTTCTTTTTGCACCAGGGTATTTCCTTCAATTTTTCCACGGATCATCGCTGTTGTGGCAAGAGTCTTGTCTCCTTCTTCTTTAAATTTTGAATACGTGATGTAGATCCATCCGTTCTCTGCGTAATTTGGATGCAATTTCAGGTCAAAGAGACCACCTTGACCTTCAGCTAAAACAGCCGGAACACCAGTGATTTTGGTTTTTGATTTATCAGGAGCCACTTTCCATAAATCGCCAGATCTGTCAGAAATCAGAAGGCTGCCATCTTGTAATGATACTAATCCCCATGGGCTCGATACATCTTCGATAACGGGCTCCAATTTAAGGGTCATGCCTTCAGAGACATAAGTTTCCTGCCTTTCTTCTTCTTTAAAGTCGTATTGATCTACTGTACTTAAACTTTGAACAATCAGATCGGCCAGTTCGGCAATTCCTTTTTCATCAATGGAGCCTTTCCATGCGGGCATGCCGCTTTCCAGCCATCCGTTAGTAATGCTGGCTATAATAAGGTCTCTGTCATTTCCATGTTTCCATTTTCTGTCAACAAAGGCTTCTACCTTTTCACCGTGACATGTTGCACAATATTGACCGTAGGTTTTACGGGCATTGGCAAATTGGTCATCAGATTGTTTTACACTAGCGTTTTTTGCACAAGCTATAAGTAAGGCTATCGCAAATATTGAGCTAAATATCTTGGTCATCTTTGGGGTTTGGTTAAAACTGACCCGAATTTAGTTATTTGATTGCGATACAAGAAACTTATTCGCTTAATTGCCTTTTAAGATAGATTTAAAAGCCATTCATACCTATTTGGTTTTGAAAACTAACCCATGATAGTAATAAAAGAAATAGCCGCTTCTGATACCTGGGATATAAGACATAGAGTTATGTGGCCATCTAAACCACTTTCTTATGTACAGCTGGCTGAAGATGAGGAAGGTGTACATTTTGGCCTTTTTTATCAGGACAAAATAGTCAGCATAGTTTCTCTTTTTAAAAAAGAGATGGTCTTTCAATTTAGAAAACTAGCCACAGAGGTTAATGTTCAGGGAAAGGGATTTGCCTCCAGTTTAATCAATCACGTGTTTGACTATGCAAAAGAACAAAATGCTCAGAAGCTGTGGTGCAATGCCAGGGCGAACAAAACGGCATTTTATGAACGTCTCGGTCTCCAGAAAACCGACAAGCGGTTTTCTAAAGGCGGACTTGATTATGTAATTATGGAGAAGGAGATCAGGTCTCAAATCTGAGGTGTTTCACCGATTTGCCAGAACTAGCCAGTTCATTCAATGAGTCTATACCAATTTCAAGATGCTTCTGAACGTAGTTGGTGGTTACTTTCTTATCGCTTTCCTCGGTTTTAACGCCATCCGGTGTCATCGGATTGTCAGAGACTAAAAGGAGGGCTCCGTGAGGAATACTATTAACAAAACCTACGATGAAAATAGTGGCTGTTTCCATGTCAATTCCCAGAGCTCTGATTTCTCTAAGATACTTTTTAAAATCCTCGTCATGTTCCCATACACGTCTGTTGGTGGTATATATGGTACCGGTCCAATAGTCCATGTTATGTTTGATAATCATTTCAGACACAGATCTTTGTAATCTGAAGGACGGGAGAGCGGGTATCTCTGGTAAGGCGTAGTCATTACTTGTGCCTTCACCCCTTATGGCCGCTATGGGCAAAATGAAATCGCCGAGATTCGTGATTTCTTTTAGACCTCCACATTTACCTAGAAACAGAACGGCTTTTACTTCTACAGCTACCAGCAAATCCATGACGGTAGCAGCTACGGCAGAACCCATTCCGAAATTGATGATGGTAATGTCTCCGGCTGAGGCAGTTTGCATGGCACGGTCTTTACCTCTTACTTCTACTCCAAATTTTTCGGCAAACATTTCTACATAGTTGCCAAAGTTAGTTAACAGAATATACGGCCTGAACTCTTCAAGGGGAGTGCCTGTATATCTGGGAAGCCAGTTTTTAACGATATCTTCTTTTTTTACCATAGGTTTCGTTTATGTTTGAATGTTGATGAACTATAAAATGAAATGCAGGAATTAAACCTACCGTCATTTGATTGCAAAATTAAGGAAAGTGATGGCAAGACGTGGATTTTTGACCCAATAAGAAAAAAATATATTGTCTTAACACCCGAAGAATGGGTTCGTCAGCATGTAGTTAATTTGCTGGTAGAGCACTTTTCATATTCCAAAAGTCTTATAAAAATAGAAGGCGGTTTAAAGTACGAGAAATTAGCAAAGCGTACAGACATTGTGGTTTTTGATAAAGAAGCCAAGCCCTATTTACTGATTGAATGCAAAGCTCCAGAAGTGAATCTGTCAAAGAAGACCATTTCTCAAGCGGCCATTTATAATAAAACGATCAAGGCTCCCCATTTGGCCATTAGTAATGGCCTGAAAACTTTCTGTTTTGAGATAGATTTTGAGAAGAATAGCTCTACACAAAAACAGATTTTGCCCCCCTCACCTTAAATTTTAGGACAATCTCTTCTTCTTTTTAAGTATCTGGTGGTAAATTGATTGTGGAAAGAAGAGAAGATGAAAAAGCTAGCTGTCCTGTTTCTTATTTTTTATGCATTTATTGGGTTCTCTCAAGAGCCTAAGGAAATTCAGCGTAGCATTTATTTTGGAGGAGGTAGCTGGTACATAGACGGTCAGCAGCGACAAAGTCTCTGGGAAGTGGTGAATGACATTCCTAATATAGAGTTCTACGAAATAAGTATCATGAGTCATACTGATCCCATTGGTGGGCGTGAGTTCAACGAGTATTTGAGCAGGATGCGAAGCCAAAGTGTCATAGATCTACTTCGAAAATTTGGTATGCCTCAGGAAATTATAAAATATAAAGATTTTGCTTTTGATGAGCCCGCGTATGATAACAATACCTGGGAAGGGAGAGCTCGAAATCGAAGGGTAGATATTCTATTTACGCCAATAGCTTTGTAATGCAAATCAGCTCCTTCTGTCATCAGGTAAAATGGATAGTTAAGGATGCACATTCTCAGGATTCACAACATCTTTGGGAAAATCAACCTGAATGAAAAGAATTTTAAGCCTCTTAATCTTTGTACTCTTTTGCTCCTGTCATAAAGAAATTAAAATTGATAGAAAAGCTGTAGTAATACGGCATAATGTTCACCTTTCAGAAGCCGATTCTCTTAATTCACTGACTGTAGGGAATGGTAAGTTTGCCATGACCGTAGATGTGACCGGACTTCAATCCTATCCTGATTTCTATGAGAAAGGTGTTCCTTTAGGTACACAGTCAGAATGGGGCTGGCATGCTTTTCCGGCAGGTCGAAAATACGATATATCTGAAACGGATGTAGAAATTGAGGTAAATGGAAGAATGGTGCCCTATGCCAGACAATGGCCCAGTGATACTCCGCAAGGAGAGGCGGCTAATTATCTACGTCAAAACCCTCATAGAATTCACCTGGGGCAGTTAGGTTTTATATTTTTTGATTCTACGGGAAGCCGGATTGACATCAGTAAAATTAAAGATATTCAACAGGAGTTAGACTTATGGACCGGAGAAATTCTCAGCACCTATACCATTGAAGGCGAAAAAGTAGAAGTCATTACTTTGGCTGGTCAAAAGGATGACAATGTGGCTGTTAAAATCAAGTCGCCGTTATTAACTAAAGGAAGAATAAAGTTGAAATTAAATTTCCCATATCCTACGGATAAATGGACTGATGTAGGCAATTATTATGATGGGGAAGAGGCGAGCCGTTTGATGGTTAGTCAATCTTCTAATCAATTAGAGATTAATCGAACACTGGATAGTCTTGAGTATGCTACTTCTTTTAAATCCAACCGTGATTTATTGCCCATTGAAAAAAATAAAAAAGGAGTAGTAATTGAACCGGAATCAGGCATTGAAGAGTGGACATTTGTATGCACTTTCAGTCCAATTAAAATGGATCAATCTGTTGACTTTGATCAGCTCAGAGCTGAAAATAAGGACAGCTGGAGTACTTTTTGGAATTCGGGAGGAATCATTGACTTTGGAAGGGTGAATGACGAAAGGGCAGAGGAACTGGAAAGAAGAATGGTGCTTTCTATGTACTTGACAAAGGTAAATTGTGGAGGTAAAACGCCTCCGCAGGAAACAGGTCTTACTTACAACTCATGGTATGGTAAACCACACATGGAAATGACCTGGTGGCATGGCGTTCACTTTGCTTTGTGGGGGAGGTCTGAGATTCTTGAAGATCATCTAGACTGGTATCTGAGTAACCAAAATGGAGCAGAAAGTATAGCGTAAAGTCAAGGATATATAGGAATAAGATGGCAAAAAATGACAGATCCCTGGGGAGGAGAGACCGCGTCTTCCGTTGGGTCTTATTTGATTTGGCAACAACCGCATCCTATTTATTTTGCCGAATTGATTTATCGGTCAAATCCAAGTAAAGAAACATTGGAACGATATGCTGAGATAGTAGAACGAACTGCCGAATTTATGGCTGATTACGCCTATCAAGACTCTAAAGGAAGGTATATCCTGGGGCCGGCACTCATTGCCGCTCAGGAGTCACACGATTATAAGACTACCATAAATCCTACCTATGAGCTGGCGTATTGGAGATGGGCTCTTGAAGTAGCACAGCAATGGCAGGAGAAAATGGGGAAAGAACGGAATGTTACTTTTGATAAAGTGTTGGAGGGGCTGGCACCCTTACCCGTGAAAGATGGTCTGTATCTGGCCGCAGAGTCTGCTATAGATTCTTATTCCAATGAACGCTTTCTTATTGATCATCCATCAGTATTTGGAGCTTTTGGGATGCTTCCTCAAACAAAGGATTTGGCTCCTGCCATCATGCAAGCTACTTATGAAAAAATAGAGAAGGTGTGGGTTTGGGATCATACCTGGGGCTGGGATTTTCCTATGACGGCTATGACGGCTACACGTTTAGGCATGAAAGAAAAGGCCGTAAACGCATTGTTGATGCCCATAAGAACGAATACTTATCTTAAGAATGGGCACAATTTTCAAGACGAACGTTTAACTCTTTATTTACCAGGGAATGGTGGCTTATTAACTGCATTGGCCTTAATGGCTACTGAAAACGGTTTTCCTGCGGATTGGGAGCTTAAGTATGAAGGAATTTCAAAGATGCCCTAAATGACAGCTTGCAGGGGTAAATTGACAAGAACTTTTGCTGATAGAATTAAACACCATTAAACTTTCCAGCATATTTGCAGCATGAATACGCTTTGGCTAAAAATAATCTTAATGCCGCTGGTCATTGCGGTGGTGACCCTGGCTGCCAGAAAATGGGGAAATGTAGTAGGAGGGGTTATAGCGGGCATGCCATGGGTAGGCGGGGCTATCTTGCTATTTATCACCATAGAACAAGGGAAGGATTTTGGGGTACAACTTTTACCGGGTGCCATGGTAGGGCTAATCTGTTGGTTGGCTTTTTGCTCTGTTTATATGATTGCGGGACAGCGATTTAAAGCTTTTCCGAGCATGATCATCGGAATGGTAGCCTTTTTAGCTGTAGGTGCTGTATTGATGAATATTACTCCACTTTTGTCTTCTACAGTGTGGTTTTTTGTATTAATCTTTATGATTGTTTTTACTATTCGTTTCTTTCCTATAGTAAATGATTCTTCCGTCGGATTGGCCCGAAAGATAAAATTTGATATTCCTTTCAGAATGTTGATGATTACCGTTTTTGTTTTAACTCTGACGTATTTCGCTACTTTACTAGGCCCTACATGGAGTGGTATTTTGACACCTTTTCCTGTTATGACGGCAGTTTTGGCTGTTTTTACTCACGTAGGTCAGGGAATGCAGCAAGTCAGGCTAACCTTACTTGGCATGTTTACGGGTGTTATAGGTTTTGCTACTTTTTTATTCTCGCTGGTTTTCTTGTTGCCAGAATTTAGCATTGGTCTTGCGTTTTTAATAAGCCTGCTGATCAATGTAATTGCCGCTCTGGGCTCTAAGTATGCCTTTACGAAGTTGAATGTTGTTTAATGTGATAGGCATTTTAAAAAGATTGATACTGGTAGAAGCTTGGGAATCTTCCTTAATGGAAGCAATCGATTCTTAAATTTCACGTATATTGAAAGAGAAAAAGAATAAAAATGGCGGCTATTGCAAAAGAGACACTTCAGTTTCTTACTGAACTTAAAGAAAATAACAACAAAGAATGGTTTACAGAAAATAAACCTCGATATGAGTTGGCCAAGGCCAATTTCGAAGAATTTATAGATGAACTAATAAAAGGAATTTCTATATATGATCCTGAAATAGCTCACCACACAGCGAAAAGTACTGTTTTTAGAATTTATCGGGATGTACGATTTTCAAAAGATAAATCGCCGTACAAAACACACATGGGTGCCCATATTACTTCGGCAAAGAATAAATCAGACATTCACTCCCGTTCAGGTTATTATATACACATTGGCCCTGGGGAGAGTATGCTGGCAGGTGGAGCTTATATGCCTCAGGGAGATTGGATAAAAGCGATTAGACAAGAGATTGACTACAATGGCGATACTTTGAATAGCATTCTTTCTAATTCAAATTTCAAGACATTTTTTGGCGAGTTAGAAGGAGAAAGCCTAAAAAGGCCTCCGAAAGGATATGCCATTGATCACCCAAATATAGACTTATTGAAAAGGAAGAGCTTTTTAGCTAAGCATAGTCTTAATGATGAGGAAATTACAAAAAGTGATTTCCTGCAAAAGGCAGTGGAAGTTTATAAGGCACTGAAACCTTTGGGAGACTTCCTGAATTCATCAAAACAATCTTAGGTTTGCTCCCAATTGCTTTAGCAAAAAATGCTTGATAAATTGACTGAAACATCGATTTAATTGGCCAATAGGTATATAAAACCGCATTTTGTTTTCTTATTTGTTTGAATCGAAACTCATTTAAGGTTTCTTTGTTGGAATAGGCACATCCTAATCTAAAAAATGGGTGTTCTAACCTTTATCAAACTCAAAAACTAAATGAGACTAATAGTCAGTATCATTCTGGGCCTGGCACTACTGGCCGGAGCTTATTTTCTTTCTCAAAAAATAGCTGATAGCAAGCAAGCCCCTAAAGGCAAACCAAACAAAACGGCAAATTCTGTTTTTGTGGCTGTAGCCGAAAATCAGGACATGCCTATTTTTATAGAGACCAACGGTACCATCAAAGCACAGGAAAGAATAGAGCTTTTCTCTGAAGTACAAGGAGTATTATTGCCTACTCAAAAGGCATTTAAGCCAGGCCAAAGATATGCGAAGGGAGAATTACTCTTGCAGATGGACTCAAAAGAGTTCTATTCCAGTCTGGTGGCTCAAAGAAGCGTTTTGTATAACAATATCGTTTCAATAATGCCTGATCTTAAGTTCGATTTGCCGGAGTCTTTTCAGCAATGGCAAAAGTACCTTGATGCTTTTGATATTCAGAAAAATGTGAAGGAATTGCCTGTGGCTCTTAATGAAAAGGAAAAATACTTTATCAATGCCAAACAGATAGTTTCTACTTATTACAGTATAAAAAACCTTGAGGAGAGATTGGTTAAATACAAAATTACCGCTCCTTTCAATGGGATTTTGACTGAGGCTTTGGTTGACCCAGGCACCTTGGTCAGAACCGGACAAAAGTTAGGAGGATTAATTAATCCTGCTGTTTTTGAGCTTGAGGCCAATATCAATGCAGAGTATCTTGATTATCTGAAAGTAGGAAAACGAGTACAGGTTAGTGACTTGCAAGGAAAACATAACTGGACGGGCTTTGTAAAGCGTATCAATGGGTTAATAGATCCCACTACACAGACGGTACAAGCTTTTATTCAGGTTAGTGGGGCTGGCCTAACAGAAGGCATGTTTTTAGAAGCTTCTGTAACAGCGAATACCGAAAGCAACGTCATGGAAATAGAACGCTCTCTTTTATCAGATGATAACGGAATATTTGTTGTTCAGAAAGATTCTGTACTTACTAAAATACCGGTAGAGGTGGTTCACTTATCAGATAAGAAAGTAATGGTCAGAGGTGTGCAGGATGGAATGTTAATGCTAAGCAAACCGCTACCTGGTGCTTATGATGGAATGATTGTTAAGATTTCAAATCCGGAATAAGTATGAGAAAAATAATAGCGTATTTTATTAAGTATCCGGTGGCGGTAAATGTGGTCATTGCTGCATTTATCATTTTTGGTTTGATAGGTATTATCAGACTTAAATCATCTTACTTTCCGCTGGTAGAATCAAAGATTATCACGATTTCGGCCATTTATCCAGGGGCTTCGCCACAGGAAATAGAAGAGGGTGTCATTCTCAAAATTGAAGACAACCTGAAAGGGCTGGTAGGTATTGACAGAGTTACTTCTGTCTCCAGAGAGAGTTCGGGTTTGGTGACGGTTGAAATAGAAAAGGGAAGAGACATCAACATCATTTTAGCGGAAGTTAAGAATGCCGTAGATAGAGTGCCTTCATTCCCTACCGGAATGGAGCCTCTGGTGGTAGAAAAAACCGAAAATATTCGGGAGACCATAAATTTTGCAGTTAGTGGTCAGAACCTTTCATTAAAAACACTGAAGACAATAGCCCGTGGCATAGAGAATGATCTCAGAGCCATGGAGGGCATTTCGCAAATTGAGCTCTCAGGTTATCCTGATGAAGAAATCGAGATTGCTGTAAGGGAAAAGGACCTCCTGGCCTATGGAATTACGTTTCAGGAGGTAGCACAGGCCGTTAGCAGAGAAAACATACTTGTAACCGGTGGTAACATCAAAACCTCTCAGGAAGAATACCTGATCAGGGCAAATGGAAGAACGTATAATGCACGTGATTTAGATAAGCTTATAGTAAGGAGTAATCCTAACGGGAAGGTGATAAGGCTGAGAGAAATTGCGGATGTCAATGACCGATTCTCAGAAACACCCAATGCTTCTTATATCAATGGAAGTTTGGCTGTCAATGTAGCCATAAGTAATACCAATGACGAGGATTTGGTTTCTGCTGCAGATAAGATCAAAGAGTACATTGAGAAATTCAATGCTGAAAACGACAACGTAAGACTGGATATTCTGAGTGACGCTTCCATTACCTTAAATCAGCGGACCCAATTATTGGCAGAAAATGCAGGAATAGGAATGCTTCTGGTTCTTATTTTTCTTTCCCTGTTTTTAAATACCCGTTTGGCCTTCTGGGTGGCAGCAGGTTTACCCATTTCATTCTTGGGAATGTTTGTGTTTGCCTCATTTTTTGATGTGACCATCAATGTATTGTCTCTTTTCGGGATGATTATCGTGATAGGTATTCTGGTAGATGACGGTATCGTTATTGCCGAGAATATTTACCACCATTACGAGAAAGGAAAAGATAAAATTACAGCAGCCATAGATGGCACTATGGAGGTTATTCCGCCAATTGTATCTGCTATTATTACAACGCTTCTGGCTTTTGGTACTTTTCTTTTTCTCGATAGCCGAATAGGCGAGTTTTTTAGTGAAGTTTCAGTTATCGTGATTTTGACCTTATCAGTTTCCTTGTTGGAGGCTTTGATTATTCTGCCAGCTCACCTTGCACACTCCAAAGCTCTTGAAAAGCAAGATAAAGAAGCCAAGAAAAAAGGATTGGGATTGGTTTTCTCTAAGCTGAGAGAAATTAACAAGGTAGGAGAGGTGATTATCAACTTTCTTCGGGAGAAACTTTATTTGCCGGTTCTGAAATTCGGATTGACGTTTAAATTTCTGACTGCCTCTATTTTTATAGGTTTACTTCTTTTAACCTTTGGAGCTATAAACGGAGGGGTCATTCGTACCACGTTCTTTCCAAATGTAGCTTCCGACAGAATCAGGATAGAGCTTAAAATGGAAGAAGGTACCAATGTGAGCATAACAGATTCTATCCTTAATTATATTGAAGAAAAGGCCTGGGAGGTAAATAAGGAGTTTACTGAAAAACAGGGGACAGGAGATGAGGTATTTCAGAACGTAATAAAAAATATTGGACCGGGTTCTGCCAACGGTGGCGTGGTGATAAATTTGCTTCCCGGAGAATTAAGGGCTTTCCCTTCACCTGAAATAGCCAATGCCATAAGAGAAAAAGTAGGTCCGATCTATGGTACTGAGCAGTTGACTTTTGGTTCTGGCGGAAATTTTGGGGGAAGCCCGGTGTCTGTTTCATTGCTTGGTAATAATATCAAAGAGCTTAAAAGTGCAAAAGAAGAGCTTAAGCAAGAAATGGCGAATAATCCTATATTGAAGGATATAACCGATAATGACCCAAAAGGTATAAAGGAGATAAAGATCAAGCTTAAATCAAGTGCCTATCCACTGGGCTTGAATACCCAAGACGTGATGTCACAGGTCAGAAGTGCTTTCTTTGGTTTACAGGTACAGCGTTTTCAGCGTGGGCAAGATGAAATTAAAGTTTGGGTGCGTTACGATCTGGGCAACAGATCTAGTATAAATAACCTGGACAAGATGAAGATTCTGACTCCTGCAGGAGTCAGAGTGCCTTTTGCTGAAATTGCCAATTATACTATTGAAAGAGGAGAAATTGCCATCAATCACCTTGAGGGTAGGAGAGAAATACAAGTCTCTGCTGATCTGAAAGATCCGAAAGCTTCGGCAACAGATATTCTTCAAGACCTGAAGGATACGACCATCCCTCAGATTTTATCGAAATATCCGAGTGTTACCGCTCTGTATGAAGGACAAAACAGAGAGTCAAATAAATTGGCGAAATCAGCTCAGATGATTATCCCAATTATCCTGTTCTTGATGTATGCTACCATTGCCTTTACATTCAGGTCTTACGGACAGCCATTTTTGTTATTGATTATGATTCCATTGAGTTTAATTGGTATAGCCTGGGGGCATTGGATTCATGATTTTCCTATCAATATCCTTTCTGCATTAGGTATTATTGCTCTGATTGGTATAATGGTTAATGATGGCCTGGTGCTTATTGGTAAATTCAATAGCTTTCTCAAAGAAGGGATGCCTTTTGATGAAGCCCTTGTAGAGGCTGGTTCATCAAGGTTCAGGGCGATTTTTCTAACTTCGTTAACCACTGTGGCGGGGCTGGCCCCATTGATATTAGAGAAAAGCAGGCAAGCTCAGTTCCTGATTCCTATGGCCATTAGTATTGCTTATGGTATTGCTATAGCAACAATTTTAACACTGCTGTTTTTACCTATTCTGCTTTCTACGAGCAATAGTCTCAAAGTAGGCTTTAAGTGGCTGAGAACAGGAAATAAGATTACCAAGGAAGAGGTAGAAAGAGCTGTTATAGAACAAAAAAATGAAATTCATGCGTAAGCGTATATTCCTAATTATATCCATTTTCACAATCGGGTTTACGTCTAATGCCCAGGAGTTTTTATCAAAAGAAAGAGCCATTCAGATGGCTTTGGATAAGAACTTTAATATCAAGATAGCCAATAATAGCATTGAAATAGCTGAAGGTAATGCCTCAAAGGAGAATTTAGGATTTAATCCTACTGTCTCTGTAACAGGAGGAGCCAATTATAATCTGGACAATTCAAATGCTGTTTTTCAGGATGGTCGAGAAGCCAAACTGACTCTTGCGGCTTCGAATAGTATGAATGCAGGAGTAGGGTTAAATTATGTAATTTTTGACGGTTTTAACCGTCAATACAACCTAGAGCGAGGTTTACAAACCTATACCGCTACTCAGATAAATGCTCGGCTAACTTTAGAGAATGTGCTTCTGCAAGTTTTTAATGCTTATTATGAAATTGCCAGGCTTGAAGTAGATACCGAGAGTTTAAAAGAGATATTGAGTATTTCAAAAGAGCGGCTTGAAAGAGCCAGGACTTCGTATGAATATGGTGTGGCAACATTACTGGATATTTCAAATGCCGAAGTAGATGTTAATACTGATAGTATTGCAGTGCTTAACCAGCAGCAGTTGCTTAGAAATGCCCGTCACAATCTTAACTTTATTCTAAATTCTGATATTGCTGCAAACTATAGAGTAGATACCAATGTAGTCTTTGCTCCATTGTTAAGTAAGGAGGCACTTCTGTCTGGGATCAAAGGAGCCAATGCTCAGCTTTTACTGGCTTCTTCCGATATTCGTTTAAGTGAAATAGATCAAAAACTAACCATGACCTCCAAACTCCCAACCATCAGTGTGAATGGTGATTATGGATTCAACAGGTCTCAAAATAACTCAGCGTCCTTCTTAGATCGTGCTAATTCTAATGGTCTTACTACCAGTCTGAATTTAAGCTGGGCGGTTTTTGATGGAGGAAGAAGAAGGGTGCAGGAGCAGAACGCCAAAATTACCAGAATGAATCAGGAGTTAAATTATGATTTGCTGTATCAGCAAATTTTGAGAGACTTTGAAAATGCCTGGAGTACCTATCAAAACAGACTAACTATCTGGAAAGCTTTGGAGCAGAATGTAATAACCAGTCAGCTGAATTTTGAACGTTCTGAAGAGAGGTATAGACTTCGGCAGATAACTTCACTTGACTTCCGTCAGGCACAGTCAAATTTAATTACTGCTCTTACTTCAAGAAACAGAGCTAAGTATGACGCTAAATTAAGTGAAATTCAAGTTTTTAGTATTGCGGGTAAAATTCAGGACGCTGTTTATTAGATGGTAGAATTGGCATCTTCAAGAGCCTCTTGTTTACGCTAACGTTTCATCAAAGGGTCTGCTGATAATTTTCTAATCTCGTACAAGAAGTATAGCTAACGGATCGTATCAGGCGATAGCATGATTACACGTCTAGGCTAAACATCACCAGAAAAGTGTGTTTGCGGTAAGATTGGAGAAACTAAGGGATAATATTCCATTTTTGTTGGGACATAAATGTCCTTAGTCACTTGATCTTAAAGCCAATCTATTTAAGCTGGGCGGTTTTTGATGGTGGAAGAAGGAAGGTGTTGGAACAGAACGCCAAATTTACCAGAATGAAACATGAGTTAAATTATGATTTGCTGTAT
Source organism: Cytophagales bacterium (assembly GCA_024742395.1). Lineage (GTDB taxonomy): Bacteria > Bacteroidota > Bacteroidia > Cytophagales > Spirosomataceae > Jiulongibacter. Next base: position 66,927 of record JANSYO010000016.1, on the reverse strand, counting down.
CAGTAAATTCTGAAAGACTTTGAAAATGCCCGGAGTACCAATCAAAACAGATTATCTATCTGGAAGGCTCTGAAGCAGAATGCAATGACCCACCAGCTGAATTTTTGAACATTATGAAGTGAGGTATTGATTTGGTCAAATACCTTCAAATCTAATTACTAATCTTATCTTACTTCAAGAAACAGAGTAAATTTTGACGCTAAGTTAAGCGAAATGCAAGCTTTAAGCATTGCGGGTAATATTCCACTTATTATTAAACAGCTGAATTAGCATCGTCAAGAGCCTCTTGTCTTCGTTTACGTTTCATTTCACGCCTGCTGACAATTATACTGATCTCGTATAAGAAGTATAGAGGTATGGCTACCAATATCTGGGAAATCATATCAGGCGATGGCGTGATGACAGCGGCTACGATAAGTAAAACCACTATAGCGTGTTTACGGTAAGTTTGGAGAAACTCCGGCGTAACTACACCTACTTTTGTCAGGACAAAAATGGCCATAGGCATCTGAAAAGTTACTCCACAAGCCAAAGTTAAAGTTGATAGCACGCCAAGATATGACTGAATATCAAATTGGTTTTCAATACTCGGGTCAATCTGGAAGTTAACCAGGAAGTTTATGGCAAATGGTGCCACGATGAAGTAGCCAAACGAAATACCAAGAAGGAATAAAAGAGTCACATAAAAAACAGCTCCTCTACTGGCTTTTTTCTCCGTAATTTTTAGACCGGGTTTAATAAATCGCCATATTTCCCAGAAAACATAAGGGAAGGCAATAATTAACCCTCCAATAGCAGAGGCAGTAAGCTGCATCATAAATTGCCCTGATACCTGACGGCTCATTAGAGAAAAGTTCATTTTGTCAACGCAAAGACCTTCCCAGCCAGTGGCCATCCCTATTTTACACATCATTCTGTAGGTCCAGAAGGTGGTTTCAGAAGGCCCAAGGATAATATTCTTAAAAATCCAGCCCATTGAAAACCAGGCAAGAATCATAAAGACTAATATGGCGGCTACACTTCTTATGAGATGCCATCTCAGCTCCTCTAAGTGTTCAATAAATGTCATTTCATTGCCTTCTGTACCGCTCTCGTCGTCGTAATCTATTTCTGCCGATTGATCTAATGCCATTTCTCTCTTTAAATGACCTCAAAAGTACTTAAGCCTGACCAAATGAGCAATTGGAAAGGCATATAAAAAAAACCGCCGCAGAAACTGCGACGGCTTTCATCTATTCAACCCTATCTATTAAAAATAACTAATCATTAAATTACTTCTGCTGTAAGTACGTTCTCAAATTCTATCTGGCCTTCTGCATTTATTTCCATCATGATGATGGCATCCTTATCCACTTTTCCTGCCAGTATTTGTTTCGAAAGCTCATTAAGAACTCTTCTTTGAATCACTCTTTTCAGCGGTCTTGCTCCAAATACAGGGTCAAAACCTTCCTCTCCGAGCTTATCCAGTACTTCTGCTGAGGCTTCAATGGTAATTCCTTGTTCCAGCAATCTCTTCTTAATAGAGTCAAACTGTATTTCTACAATCTGACGAATATTGGACTTGCTTAGCGGATCAAAAAGAACAATCTCATCGATTCTGTTTAGAAACTCTGGTCTGACAGAAGTTTTTAAGATTTCCATCACTCCTTCTTTGGCCTCCTCTTTATAATACGTATGCCATGCATTTTCGTCACCTTTTGACTCTAAATATTTTTCCTGAATCAGATGCGACCCAATATTTGAAGTCATGATAATGATGGTATTTTTAAAATTAGCCACCCGACCTTTGTTATCGGTAAGTCTACCATCATCCAATACTTGCAAGAGCACATTCCATACATCAGGGTGAGCTTTTTCTATTTCATCCAGCAAAATTACAGAGTAAGGCTTTCTTCGTACGGCCTCTGTTAGCTGACCACCTTCATCGTACCCAACGTATCCCGGAGGAGCTCCTACAAGCCTGCTTACTGCATGTCTCTCCTGATATTCTGACATATCTATTCTTACCATGGCAGTGTCATCATTGAAGAGGTAATTGGCTAATGTTTTTGCCAATTCAGTCTTACCTACCCCGGTAGTACCTAAGAAAAGGAAACTGCCAATCGGTTTTTTAGGGTCTTGCATTCCGGCTCTTGATCTCCTTACGGCATCAGCCACAAGTTCAATGGCCTCTTCCTGACCCGCCACTCTTTTCTTCAATTCCTCTTCTAACGTCAAGAGTTTCTCACGCTCACTTTGAAGCATTTTAGAAACGGGTATGCCTGTCCACTTTGCTACTACTTCTGCTATGTCTTCGGCAGTTACTTCTTCGTTAATGAGCTGTTGCTCATCGTTAGCAGTTTCTTCAGATTTAGCAGAAAGCTCTTTTAATCTTGCTTCAGCCTCGGGCAATTTACCATACCTGATTTCCGCAACTTTTCCGAAATCACCACTTCTCTCTGCTTGCTCCGCTTCAAATTTCAAATGGTCTATCTTCTCTTTCAGTGTTCTGCTTTCGTCTACTTTACCTTTTTCGTTTTCCCATTGAGCTTTGAATGCGTTGAATTTTTCATTGAGTTCTGCGAGTTCCTTGGTAAGTGCTGTTTCTTTTTCTTTGTCTTTTTCTCTTCTGATTGCTTCACGCTCAATTTCTAATTGCATAATTCTTCTGCGAAGCTCATCCATTTCTTCAGGCATTGAGTCCATTTCCAATCTTAATTTGGAAGCTGCTTCATCCATAAGGTCAATGGCCTTATCAGGAAGAAAACGGTCTGAAATGTATCTGCTCGAAAGCTCCACAGCAGAGATTACGGCGTCATCCTGAATTCGTACTCCATGATGAACTTCGTATTTCTCTTTAATTCCTCTCAAAATAGAGATAGCATCTGTTACTGAAGGTTCATCCACTATCACCGCCTGGAACCTACGCTCTAAAGCTTTGTCTTTTTCAATGTACTTTTGATACTCCTTGAGTGTAGTGGCTCCAATGGCATGCAGCTCACCTCTAGCCAAAGCCGGTTTTAATAAGTTGGCGGCATCCATGGCACCTTCTCCACCACCTGCTCCTATTAAGGTATGTATCTCATCAATGAAAAGTACAAGTTCTCCGTCAGAGTCTGTTACCTCTTTGATTACTGCTTTCAGACGTTCTTCAAACTCTCCTTTATATTTGGCTCCTGCCACCAGTAATCCCATGTCTAAAGACACCAAAGTCTTGGATTTTAGATTTTCTGGTACATCACCCTGCACTATCCTTTGGGCTAGCCCCTCAACAATAGCTGTTTTCCCTACACCAGGTTCACCGAGTAAAATGGGATTGTTTTTAGTACGTCTCGAGAGTATCTGTAATACCCTTCTAATTTCTTCGTCACGGCCTATTACCGGGTCTATTTTCCCTTTCTTGGCTTGTTCGTTCAGATTTATACTGTACCTAGATAGAGCCTGATATTTATTTTCTGCGTTTTGATCTTTCACTGGATTATTTTTTCCTCTTAATTCTACAATTGCTTTTTCTACTTCCTTCTCGCTAAAACCTAGTTCCTTGAGCATTTTTGCTACCGGGTCATTCCCTCCTGCCAGAGCAGCATAGAGCATCTCTACACTCACAAATTCATCTTCAGTTTTCTTGATTTTATTCTGAGCTGAAGACAATAGGGTAGAAAGCGAATTTCCCAAATACGGTTGTCCGCTACCGCTAACTTTTGGGTATCCTTCTACAATAGCTTCTAATTTTTGATTTAGAAGCACTTCAGAAACACCAAGTTTATTCAGTAAGAATGAAGAGGTGTTTGGGTCAGTTTCCAGTAGTGCTTTCAGTAAATGTCCTGTTTCTACTGATTGTTGTTGATTACCCTGAGCTATCTGAACAGCTTGCTGTATGACCTCCTGGGCTTTCATGGTATATTGATTTAAGTTCATAGTCTATATCGTTTTATAAGTAATATGTCTAATTGTGCTTTGGCTTTATAGCCGATTACAGTACTTATTGATCAAAAAGAATGCTACACCTTTGTTTCGGAAATATTGACCGATTTTAATCTTGTTGCAACGTGTTTGCATGACAAAAAGTCTAACAGTCAATAGCTTATGTAAAAATATACGGCACTTATGACAGTATGGAACGGTTAAATTGAATAAACTGAGTTTTGAGGATTTCAATTAATTTCGCAGAATGAAAGACCTTAACAATGCCTGGCGAAAAACAGCCAGCACTCTGTACAGAAAACCCGATGACTCTAAAATTCTTGGGTCTGTAGAATTGGATATTACTGAACTACAGGAATATATATCTAAAAAGAGGAAAGAAGGCTTAAAAATCACATTAACACATTTCTTTACTTTGGTTACAGCCAGGGCTATAAAAGAAAAGTTGCCTGAACTCAATACTTACATAATCAGAGGAAATGTGCGGTCTCATAAGCAAATAAATGCCACAGTTAGTGTGTTATTGCGAGAAAATGAGATGGGTTCTGTAAAGGTAGAAGATGCAGATAAACTGAATTACTTTACTATCGTAGATAAACTTCAGGCTAAAATTATTGAGGCTAGAAAAGGTACTGAAAACAGTACTATGCAAATGAAAGATAGGTTAGCGGCTATCCCTTGGCCTTTTAGAGGTTTGGCTTATTGGATTATCAAAAAACTTTTGGTCGATTGGGGTGTTTCAGTTGGAGGTCTTTCGGCCAATAATTTTGGCTCTTATATAGTCTCCAATATCGGAAGTCTGGGATTAGACAATGGTTACCCGGCTTTGTTTCCTGCTGCAAATATTTCTTTTGTCCTAATCATGGGTGGAGTTAAGAAAACACCCTTAGTCATCAAAGATGAAGTCAAAATCAGGACGGTTATCACTCTGGCAGCAGCTCTTGATCACAGAGTTGTAGATGCTTCACATGCCGGTATTTTATTTAAGTTTTACAAAAAAGCAGTGAAGCACCCTGAAATGTTTGAATTCTAGTTTCCTTTGAAGGCGGGTTTACGTTTTTGCATAAAAGACATGACACCCTCGCCAAAGTCATTGGTCATGCCACATCTTGTTTGTCCTTCAGCCTCTAATTTTAATACTTCTTCCAGGGATGAATTGACACTGCTGTTTAAGGCTCGTTTCATTTCGCCAATAGCCTTTGTGGGTGCGTGTGTGTAGTAATCCATCAGCTCTTTTACCGTATCGTCCAGTTTTTCTGAAGGTGCTGTTTTTAGAACTAATCCCAGCTCTAAGGCTTCTGGCATGTATATTTTTCGACCCGTACTGAAAATTTCAAAAGCTTTTTGCATTCCTACTATTCTTGGCAGAAAAAACATAGAACCAGCATCGGGCATTAATCCTATTCCTACAAAAAGCTCAGTCATATAGGTGTTCTCATCGGCAATGATCATATCGCAAGCCAGAGCTAAAGACATGCCTGCTCCGGCGGCTATTCCATTCAACTTGCAAATTACAGGTTTGGGGCAGTTCCTGATTCCTAGAATAACAGGTTCATAATTCTCTTTCAATACTTCACCCAAGGGCCTTCCGGCATTCACCACTCCTTCTTTTAAATCAGCTCCAGATGAGAAAGATTGGTTTCCTGTAGATGTAAGAACCACAGCTCTAATACTTTCATCACCAGTAATTTTTTGGAAGGCGTGGCTTAATTCTTTCAATAAATCGCCACTTAAGGCATTAAATACTTGCGGTCTGTTCAAAGTTACTATGGCAAGGTTTTGGTTTGTTTCGAAGATGATGTTTTTATATTCCATTCGTTAGGTGTAATTGTATTGGCAAATTAGGAAAAATCCTTGAATACCATTTCTCAAAGTTTATATAGGAGATTTCTTGTTTTCAATTAGTGATTCTAACATTTTTTAAGAAATTTGATCCGGTTTTGAATTTTTTTATATCGCTATCAGTAAGGAAGTGCTCTCTCAATGAAGCAACAAAGCAGTTTAGATAAAATAACCGGAGCGGGCCTTTTGGTAGCCATGGGGATTATTTATGGTGACATAGGTACCTCGCCGCTCTATGTAATGAAGGCGATAGTGGGTCAAAACCCAATTACCGAGGATTTGGTACTCGGGGGTGTTTCCTGCGTTTTCTGGACATTAACATTAATCACTACCATTAAGTATGTAGTATTAATTCTACGTGCCGATAATAATGGAGAAGGTGGCACCCTTGCACTTTTTGCCTTAGTTCGAAGACATGCAAAATGGCTCACAGTTCCTACAATGATTGGTGGGGCCGCCTTATTGGCAGATGGAATCATAGCCCCTCCCATATCAGTTTCCTCCGCTATTGAAGGTTTGGAGATTCTTTATCCTGAAATCCAGACGATTCCAATTGTCATTGCCATTTTAACGGTCCTTTTTATTATTCAAATCTTTGGAAACAATGAAGTAGGATATGCCTTTGGGCCAATTATGGCAGTTTGGTTTACAATGTTGGCAGTTTTGGGTGTCATTGCCATAGGTCAGTTTCCGATCGTATTGAAAGCGATAAATCCATATTATGCCTACAATTTATTAGCCAATTACCCAAAAGGTTTCTATCTCTTGGGAGCGGTATTTTTATGTACTACAGGTGCTGAGGCCTTATATTCTGATTTAGGACATTGTGGCAGAGGAAACATTAGAATAAGCTGGATTTACGTAAAGATCTGTTTACTGCTTAACTACTTTGGTCAGGCAGCATGGCTAATGCAGCATGAGGGGCAGATTTTAGGAGATAAAAAGCCATTTTTTCAATTAATGCCAGAGTGGTTTATTTTGCCGGGAATTGCCATTGCTACGATGGCAACGATCATAGCAAGTCAGGCAATGATCAGTGGTTCCTTTAGTTTGATTTCTGCGGCAATTCGATTAAACTTTTGGCCTAAAGTCAGGATTCATTACCCATCTAACGAGCAGGGGCAGTTGTACATTCCAAGTATCAATATTCTACTCTATTTAGGTTGTCTTGCGGTAGTCTTGTACTTTAAAAGGTCAGAGAATATGGAAGCCGCCTATGGGTTGGCCATAACTATCACAATGCTGATGGATACCATTCTGATGAGTTATTTCCTCTTTGTGCATCGAAGCAGAAAGCGGTATGTCTTTGTGTTCCTGTTTACTTTTCTGCTCATTGAGTTCGCCTTCCTTTTTGCTAATCTGGAGAAATTCCCGCATGGAGGGTGGGTCTCAATTCTTATCAGTGGGCTGCTGGGAGTGGTAATGTATATTTGGCTGAAAGCCTCAGATATTAAGCACAGACTCACAGAATATGACAAACTTGATAAGTATCTTGAATCTCTAAAAGAGCTTTCAAAAGATATAACGGGGCCTAAATACACCACGCATTTGATCTTTATGAGTAATGCTTCCAGAGAGTCAGAAATTGAATCTAAAATTATTTATTCAATTTTTCAGAAAAGACCAAAACGAGCTGATGTGTATTGGTTTTTACACGTAGATACTACAGATGAACCCAATACGCTTGAATACAAAGTAAAACAGTGTGCCCAGGATGATGTATATAAAGTTACCTTCAGGCTTGGTTTTAGAGTGCCACATAAAATTCACCTTTATTTCAGGCATGTTCTTGAAGAAATGGTGAAGAATGCCCAAGTGGATATCAGAAGCCGATATGAATCCTTAAATAAACACAATGTTATTGGCGACTTCAGGTTTGTAGTTTTGAAGAAATTTCTGTCATATGACAATGAACTGTCTTTCTGGGAAAACGTAGTAATGAAGACTTATTTCTTTATAAAGCAATTTACCATGCCTGAAGAAAAGTGGTTTGGCTTAGACTCTTCGGCAGTGAAAATTGAGTATGTGCCATTGGTAATTAACCCGGTAGAGAACGTAAACCTCAAAGAAATTCCCTGGGAATAAAAGGAGCTTTTATTCTACTGAATAGTTTTTGAGCATTTGGTTTTCTAATTTTGAGCTAATACAACAAACAAATTCGACAGCAGACGAAACTATGTCTAAGAAAATATTAATTACAGGAGGAGCTGGCTTTGTGGGCTCCTCTCTTGCATTAGAATTGAAGGCTAATTATCCAAATTACGAGATTATTTGCCTCGACAATCTCAAAAGAAAAGGATCAGAGTTAAATGTATCAAGATTAACCAAAGTAGGGATAAGCTATGTGCATGGTGATATCAGAAATAAAGAGGATTTTGATGCTTTACCAGATGTAGATTTTGTCATTGAAGCTTCAGCAGAACCTTCGGTACTTGCGGGTCTTAATGGTGGTACACCAGATTACCTGATGAATACCAATCTTTTTGGTACGGTTAATTGCCTTAATTATGCGGTAAGATCCAATGCCGCATTCATTTTCCTTTCTACCAGTAGAATCTATCCAATCAAGAACATAGAGACATTAAACTTTGAAGAGCAGGATACCCGATTTACTCTGTCAGATAGTCAAGAGCTGCCAGGTGTTTCATCTAAAGGCATCGCTGAAGATTTTCCTTTGAATGGAGCGAGGTCACTCTATGGAACTACAAAACTGGCTTCAGAATTAATTATTCAGGAGTACAATGAGTTCTACGGCCTAAAAACCCTGGTAAACAGATGTGGGGTCTTAACAGGCCCATGGCAAATGGGGAAAGTTGACCAAGGTGTCATGGTTCTTTGGATTGCAAAGCATTATTTCGAGAAGAAACTTTCCTTCATTGGTTACGGGGGGAGTGGAAAGCAGACGCGTGATATGCTTCATGTCAAAGATTTATACAGATTGATAGACTGGCAGCTACATAATATTGATGAAGTCAATGGTGATACATACAATGTAGGAGGAGGCGTAGAAGTAAGTACTTCCTTACAGGAACTAACAAAGATTTGTCAGGAGGTAACAGGAAAAACAATTCCTATAGACAAGGAATTAGAAAACAGACCGGCTGATATTAAACTGTATGTTACTGATAACACAAAGGTAACCGCCAAAACAGGTTGGAAACCGGAAATATCTATTAGGACTATCGTTGAAGAAATAACAGAGTGGCTTAAAGAGAACGAAGAGGACCTTAAACCCATCTTGAGCTAAGGCAAGAAAAAAGGCTGATCCTTAGATCAGCCTTTTTATTTATTTGGTTTCAATTCCCAACTCTTTCAATTGTTCCTCGGAGATAGGGGCAGGTGAGTCAATCATCACATCTCTGCCGCTATTATTTTTAGGGAATGCTATATAATCTCTTATGCTGTCAGAACCACCGAAGAGAGAGCATAATCTGTCAAACCCAAAGGCTATTCCGGCATGTGGTGGAGCACCATATTCGAAAGCACTCATTAAGAAACCAAATTGAGCTTCTGCTTCTTCAGGTGTAAAGCCAAGAAGATCAAACATCCTTTGTTGAAGTGGTTTCTGGAAAATTCGGACAGATCCACCACCTACCTCGGTGCCGTTGATTACCATATCGTAGGCATTGGCTCTTACTTCGCCAGGCGAAGTAGAAAGTAAATTAATATCCTCTGGCTTAGGGCTGGTAAAAGGATGGTGCATGGCATGCCATCTATTGCTTTCTTCATCAAATTCTAAAAGAGGGAAATCAAGCACCCAAAGAACTTTATAGTCGTCAGCGTTTCTAAGACCTAATCTGGAGCCCATCTCTAAACGAAGCTCATTAAGCTGTTTGCGAACGGCATTCTTCTCACCTGAAAGTATGAGCATCATGTCGCCCGGTTTTGCACCAAATTTTTCTGCAATTACTAGTTTATCTTCTTCAGAATAGAATTTATCAACTGAAGACTTCAATGTGCCGTCTTCATTGTACTTTATATAAACCAATCCTTTGGCTCCGACCTGCGGTCTTTTTACCCATTCTGTCAGTTTGTCAATTTCTTTACGGGTATACTGTGCAGCACCCTGGGCATTTATACCAACGATAAGTTCTGCATCGTCGAAAATCTGAAATCCTTTATTTTGAACCAGCTCGTTTAATTCTACGAACTTCATGTCAAAACGAATATCCGGCTTGTCAGAGCCATAGTATTTCATGGCGTCTGCATAGTCCATTCTTGGGACTTCCTGGAGGTCAATCCCTTTGACTGTTTTGAATAGGTGACGAATCAGCCCCTCAAACATATTCAGGATGTCTTCCTGCTCTACAAAAGACATTTCACAGTCTATTTGAGTAAATTCTGGCTGACGGTCAGCTCTAAGGTCTTCATCTCTGAAACACTTAACAATCTGATAGTAACGGTCAAAGCCTGATACCATTAAAAGTTGCTTAAATGTTTGAGGAGACTGCGGCAGAGCATAGAACTCTCCTTGGTTCATTCTGCTGGGTACTACGAAGTCTCTTGCACCTTCAGGAGTTGATTTAATTAAAACAGGCGTTTCTACTTCAATAAACTCTTGCTGATCTAAAAATTTACGGGTTTCAGAAGAAACCTTATGACGTAACCTTAATTTTTCTCTTACTGTATTTCTTCTCAAATCAAGATAACGATACTTCAATCTAAGTTCATCACCTCCATCAGTTTCATCTTCTATTAAAAAGGGAGGAAGCTTTGCAGGATTGAGAACGGTAAGTTCTTCAATCAGTATTTCTACCTCACCGGTAGGTATTTTATCATTTTTTGATTCACGTTCTTTAACGGTACCGGTTATGTTTATGACAAACTCTCTACCAAGTTCACGAGCTTTTGTAAGAATCTCAGGCTGGCTGACACCTTCCTCTGCCATTAATTGAGTGATGCCGTAACGGTCTCTTAAGTCTACCCAGATCATTCCGCCTTTGTCGCGGCTTTTCTGAACCCAGCCAGAAAGACTGACTTTTTCACCTACATTATTAATTCTTAGTTCGCCACAAGTATGTGTTCTCAGCATGTTTTCTTTTTATAAAAAATGGACTGCAAAATTAGTGAATTTGGTTTGAATGCCCTTTGTTCACTATTTATAGATTTCTATTAATTTCTTGTTCTTGCATGATGGCCTGACGGGCTGCCTGAACTATTTGGTCAGGATCCTTTCCTTCTCTTTCTATGGGCTCTAATGAAGTAAAACGCATTTTAGTAAAGGAGGTAAGCGGGAAAATTCCTTTCGGATTAAACTTCTGCGTGTTTTCTATGGCAATAGGAATCACCAGGGCATTTGGGCATCGTTTTAAAAGAGCCGCTACACCACCTACTTGAAATTCTTTTAATTCCCCGGTTCTTGAACGTGTGCCTTCCGGAAAGATGGTGGCAGCTAAATTTTCTTCACATATCAATTTACCGAGTTTGGCAATCTCAATGACCGCTTGTTTGCCGTCCTTTCTGTCAATAAGTGCAGCTCTACCCACCCTCAGGTTATATGAAATACTGGGAATTCCTTTTGCAAGCTCTTTTTTTGAAACAAAGAGTGGTGTATGTTTCCTCCAGAACCAGATAATTCCGGGAATGTCAAACATACTTTGATGATTGGCAATAAAAATAATGGGTTTGCCAACGGGCAATTCATACTTCTTTTTTACTTTGACGGTGCTACCGGTCAAATACCATCCAAGAACAAGGAATAAATTGAGAGCATTGACTGATTTTTGATGGGCTTCTACCCCAAAAAGATTAAAACATAGCCATTGAATTCCGTGAAATATCACTAATACGATGCCGAAATACAGTAAAAACACACAGCTAAGAATGAAATCAAGTACTTTTTTCATTTGTAATCATTGGTACCAATGGCAAAGGTAATTCTTTGAGATCATTCGTACACACTTCTTTATTTGACTACCTTTGTAAAAGATTCTAATTTTAGATTTGACCCATACCATTATGCAACTACCAGCTTCCAGAATTGAGGTAATGAAATTCATCGGATTAAAGATGGATGATTTGATTGGACAGTATTTAAAGCCGATAGATAAAAACTGGCAGCCGTCAGACTTTTTACCGGAGTCTGATTCTGAGGATTTTCTGACAGACATTAAATTGCTTCAGGAATCATGCAGAGAGCTACCTTACGATTATATAGCAGTATTGATTGGTGATACTATCACTGAAGAAGCATTGCCTACCTATGAATCGTGGTTAATGAGCGTAGAAGGAGTAGAGAATGATAAAGACCCGCAAGGCTGGGCTAAATGGGTAAGATGGTGGTCTGCGGAAGAGAACAGACATGGCGACTTATTAAATAAATATTTATATTTATCTGGTAGAGTGAACATGCGTGAAATGGAAACATCTACGCAATACCTTATTGCCGACGGTTTCGATATAGGTACCGGGACAGATCCATACAAGAACTTTGTATATACCTCTTTTCAGGAACTTGCTACAAATATTTCTCATAGACGTACGGCTTCTCTTTCAAAACAATATGGGAACAATACCTTATCTAAGATTTGTGGTGTTATTGCTGCAGATGAAATGAGGCATTATAAAGCATACAAGGCCTTTGTGAGTAAGATATTTGAAATTGATCCTTCAGAAATGATGCTTGCCTTTGAATATATGATGCGTGAAAAAATTGTAATGCCTGCTCATTTTCTAAGAGAAACAGGTGTGAAGATTGGACAAACATTCTCACACTTTTCAGATGCTGCTCAAAGGCTGGGTGTTTATACCGCTATAGATTATATCGATATTATGGAAAGTCTAATTATAGACTGGAAAATTGAAGATATGAGAAACATTACCGAACAGGCTGAAAAGGCAAGAGATTATATTCTGGCTCTTCCTGCAAGACTAAGAAGAGTGGCTGAGCGTACCAGAGTACCTGAGCTAGAGTATGAATTTAGCTGGATTACACGCTAGTTTATTTACATGTTTTCATTTCTGTTTGCCATCCTAAAAAGGCCTTACCTGGCTATTGCGTATAGTCTTTTTGTACTTGGTTTATGTGTAATGCCAAGTGAAGAGTTACCTACGGTAGATGACAAACTAGCTCATTTCATTGCTTTTGCGGGCGTGTCTTTTCTATGGCTTTGGGCCTCCGAAAATAGAATTTTAGTGATAGTACTTTCTATACTTTTCGGAGTGGCTGTTGAATTTATTCAAGGAGCTTTACCGGTTCATTTTCATCGTTCTTTTGACTGGTACGATGCCTTAGCCGATGGAATAGGAGTAATCATAGGTTTTCTACTCTTTCTGGTATTTAGAAAGATAGAAAAGAGTCTGTATTAGTATTTTGAATTATTTACCTTCTACCCATTCAACCATTTCTGCATAGACGGCTTCTGAAGAGCCAAGGAAACCAGTGCTCTTATGCTTGATATTTCCTTCCGGGTCAATACAAAATTTGGCTGGGATACCCTCTACTCCATAATTTAGAGCTGTTTGATTTCCAAAATCAAGTGGTGGGTTCAGATAGTCATAGCCTCTTTTATTAATGAAGTCCTGCACGTGGTTAGACCACTGATCTTCTGCCACTCTTTCAAAAGTATTTATGAATAAGAATTCAACATTGGGATTGTTAGCATACTTATCTTTTGCTTGCTTCATACCCGGAAATGAGCGAATACAAGGTCCACACCAGGTAGCCCAGAAGTCAAGAATGACAGTTTTGCCTCTGTAATCGCTAAGTTTTACTTTTTCTCCTTTCAGATTTACTAGATCAAAGTCAGGTGCAGGAGTTCCTTCCAATCCTGCAGATTGCCTGTTTACGGTTTGTACAAATAAGTCGGCGAAGTAATGCTTTTTACCTTCGGCCAGTAGTTTATTTTTTAATTCGGTCATGTATGGACCGTCCAGTTCCATGCTAAGGAAATTATTTGCTGAGATGATTCCGGCCAAAGAAGTACCCATCTCACTTATCATTGGCTTTATCGTTTCTCTATGATTTTGAAAGGCCATTTGGTATTGTTGACGAAGTTCTTCTTGCTTCTTTGAGTTTGCGGATTTAAACTCCTCTTCCAAAGAAACTTTCAATTGATTAAAGTTTTGAGCCTCTTTCAAAACCGCATCAAAACGCTTCATGTTGTCTGAGCCTTCTAAAGTATATTCAGGCATTTTATCAGGACTAGACATTCCATCTGCTGTAATTGTCAGATTCTCACCGCCATCAAGAATTAAACCGATTATTTGCTGCGAGTCAATATTTACCTGATAGATTCCCGGTTCAGGAATCATGGTATTAAAGGAGAAAGTTCTGTCAGAAGAAATATCGGAGGAGTCAACGCGAGTAGCGATGTTCCTTTCATTCATACGCTCTAAATAAACTTTTTCGGGTATTTCACTTTTGACGGTTCCTTTGATTGTTAAAGGAAGTCCCGTGGCGATTTGATCAGTGCTTTCACTGTTTTGTGAATTACATGAAAAACTGAAAACAGTTAATCCGATGAAAAGTACAAAAGCAGTTTTCTTAAAGTTTTTTAGAAGCGTCATTTACTATAGATAATTGATTCGCAAAAATACATTTAATTCTCTAACAGAGAGAATGATTAAAAAATTACTCTCTCTGTTAAAATGTTTTGTTAATAAGCTTTCTTACATCACACCCATTTTTCCCATTTGATAATCACGCATAGCCTGAAGTATTTCTGTGGTGTTATTCATTACAAACGGGCCTTGAGATACTACAGGTTCATTGAGCGGCTCACCGGAGGCAAGAATAAAGCGGCTTTTCGCAGATGTTTCTATCTCAATGGTTTCACCAGAATTTACAAATTCTACCAGTTGATGATCAATAGCGAGTTTTCCGTTAACTTTAACTTCTCCATGTAAAACATAGAAGAGAATATTGCTTGAATCAGGTATAATATACGTCTCCTTTCCTCCTTTATTCGCTTTAACATTCAGAACCTGTAGATTGGTTAATGATTTGGCCGGGCCAATTAAATCCTTAAAATTCCCGGAAATAATTTGTGTTTCTACCAGGCCATCTTCAGAGAAAGCAACAGGGATGTTCTCTGCCTGAAGTCCTTGATAAGCAGGAGGTGTCATTTTTAACTTCTTTGGTAAGTTCATCCACAATTGAATAATCTCCATTTCACCTCCATTCTCACGCAGATGTTGAGGAATATTTTCTGAATGAACAATGCCTCTTCCTGCGGTCATCCATTGTACTCCGCCCGGAGCAATTGCAGATGTGTGTCCTTGACTATCTGCATGTTCAATCTCCCCTGAATAAATAAACGTAAGGGTTTCAA
Source organism: Cytophagales bacterium (assembly GCA_024742395.1). Lineage (GTDB taxonomy): Bacteria > Bacteroidota > Bacteroidia > Cytophagales > Spirosomataceae > Jiulongibacter. The sequence continues at coordinate 51,910 of JANSYO010000016.1, read as the reverse complement.
AGCCTCTATGTGGGTGAGGTCCAAAGGGTAATCCCTGATTATATGGAGCAAATTTATGTGGTCCATGATGGTGAACCAGTAAGAAGGGATCTATGCTATTAAATTCGTGATTAGGCAATGGCTGATACATTTGATGTTCACCCATAGGCTGCCTGTTTGCACTTAATATTCTTTTTATTTTTCTATTTTTCATAGCGTTATCATTTATGCGAACATAGGTACTTCCATCAAAAGAATCTCAGCGTTCTCTGTAGCAGCTATTACAATTTTATCCACCCCATTCAATCCTATCCCATCTCTTTTTTCGAGAGTTTCTTCTGCAACTGAAATTTTTCCTTCCAATACCAAAAGGTATAGGCCATTCTTTTTATTGTGCATCGTATAAGTAACATCATTCGTTGTTTGAATATCAGATAGAGAAAACCAACTTTGCTGATGAATTTTTACTCCACCATCTATGCTGTCTATTGGAGAGACGACGGTTTGAATCTTATTTTGCCTTTCTGAGGCTTCAAAAAACTTTTGATCATAATTGGGCTCAATGCCCTTTTCTTCCGGGAAAACCCAGATTTGAAGGAATTTAACCGGATCGGTGTTTGAGTGATTTTTTTCTGAGTGTCTAACGCCTGTACCAGCTGACATGATCTGAACTTCCCCCTTTCTGATCACTGTTTTGTTACCCATACTGTCTTGATGCTCCAATGAACCTTCAAGTGGAATACTGACAATTTCCATGTTGTCGTGAGGATGCGTTCCAAACCCCATTCCACCGCTAACCTCATCATCGTTGAGTACTCTTAAAGCACCGAAGTGTATTCGCTCAGGGTTATGGTAATTGGCAAAACTAAATGTATGGTATGTATTTAACCAGCCATGATTGGCATGTCCGCGGCTACCTGCTCTATGTATGATCTTTTCCATGATATAAATGTAAATGTATTTAATGTATTAACATTTATATTGAAATTAAGTTCATTAAAAACGAAGTTCTAAACTAAAGCCACCATTCCAGTTTCTTGTGGCGGCCGGGTTATAGAATCTGTTACCGAAAGCATTGATGTCATTACCAAGACTATAATCTGTATTTAGCAGATTGTTTCCTCCCGTATAAACATTGATAATGAATGAATTGAATGCTTTTTTCCAACCTAAACGGGCATTGTATAAGCTGTAGCTATCTGCATAAACGGTATTTTCATCATTTAGCGGAATATCGCCTACCACATTCAGATTGTTATGAAAATACAAACCAGAAACATGAGCCAGGTCTAATCCTATTGTGAAAGTTTGATTCGGTACCGATGGGATTTTGTTGCCATTAAAGATATCCTCTCCATCACTGAATTCAATGTATTCGTAATTTTTGAGATCGGCTGAAACCAAAGCATCTAAATGAAGCTTTTGACCCAAAGACTTTTGGTATTTACCTAAAATTTCCAAACCAGATTGTTTCGCTTTACCGGCATTGCGAAAATATTCTCTTTCAATAGAGTTAATTGCTCTCACAATGGCATTGTTCATATCAAGACGATATACCACAATTTCATAATAGAAAAGACTTTTTTGCCCCTTCAGACCCAATTCGTAATTGGTTCCTGTTTCGGCTTCCAGTGGGCTTAAGTTTGCGGCAGGATCCTCATAGATTGTCACCAGCTCCTGAACCGTAGGTGGAGAGTAGCCTCCTGAAATACTACCAAATGCCGACAGGCCCTTACTTAATTTTTTCAGGAGAGAGATTCGCGGCATTACAGGGACTTTTGAGCTTTCTTTTACCTCTATTCCTGCTTCTCTTCGGTAGTCATAGTTTTGGTTATTGATACTTAATCCAGCAGTAAGGAAGGTTTCCATGGGCAATGTAAAATCTAACTGTCCAAAAATGGAGCTTTGATTTGCATTGACGGTCTCTTTGAATTGAACGGCTGCCGTTTTTCCACCATCATTGTCATAGACTTCAAAGTCGGAGTTGGTTTGCTGGATTTCAAAACCGGTGACAAATTTTGTGTTCTGGGTAATCTGCCAGCTGTTACTGTTTCTTATGCCAATTGACTTTTGATCCCGTATTTCGTAATTGGTAATGAATGGATTCTTCAGGTCTGCCTTTGTACCCCAAACCGATATTTTGGATGTAAATGTACTACTGAGATGCATTTCTTGCGTAATACCAAAACTGAATTGTTTTTGATAAATGGCTGCTTTTTGTTCTTCAGAACTGGGAGTAAACTTAGTTGCCTGTCTGGCCCATCTTCTGTTTTCGTTTTTTTGATCAAGATTCAGTCCTCCGGGAGTTTGATATACCAGATCGCCATAGTAACTAAACAAATGAGTGGTGAATTTATCATTTAAGAAAAAGCTGCTTCGCCAATTAACAACATCTCTTCTCATGGCTGAGTGGTCTCGGTAGCCACCAGTACCCGCATGAGAATAATTTAAAAGTGTATTAATTTTCTTTGAAGCACTCTTAAAAGTAACAGATCTGTTTTGTGTATTGTATGAACCAAAAAGTGAGTTGACAGCTAAACTGCTGGTCTTTTGATTTTTAACGTTTCCTGCTTTAGTGTCTAATAATAGTACGCCACCAATTCCGGCCCCGTATATACTTGCAGAAGGCCCTCTCAGAATCTCTATTCCCTGAAAGGTATTCATATCCATTTGATTAAAATAAGTAATACCATTTGCATCTGTAAGAGGGATGTCATTCCAGTAGACTTTGACATTTCTAACTCCAAAAGGAGACCTGACAGAGCTTCCTCTTATAGAAAGGCGATAAGAACCGGGAGAACGCTCTTCCATTCTTATGCCGGGATATTGATTAATGGAATTTAAGAGGTCCGTATTTTCAAATCTGTCCAGCTCTTTTGGCCCGATGATGTGAATAGGGGCGGCCACTTCAATTAAGGGTCTGTCTGCAGCAAAAGCCTTTACTGCAACCTCTTCAAGATTTCGACTTTGTAGAGAATCTTTTTTTTCCTGAGAATACGAAAGAGTAGAAAATAGGAATAGAAATACTCCTGTAAATAACTTCATTAGCTTTAACGGATCGGGTGATTTGATACATCAAAGCTAATGAAATCAGTAGAAAATAGCTCTTACCAAGCCCATGGATTCCATAGTGCCCATACGCTTCCGAAGACCAACGTACCAACAATGCAACCCAATAATGCGTTTTTGACTTGGGCTTTATCATTGTCTGTCACTAAATAGACTACAAGAAACCCTACGATTCCTAAACAACACCCCCACCAGAATGGCCCTAAGATAGGCATGTCATCTGCTGTTTGTGTTAAAGAGGCAGCTACACTCTCGTCTAATTTAGCGGCAAGTGTTCTATCAATTTCTTGAAGTCCTTTCAGATCTACGTCTGCATCAAGGACCATAGCCTCAATTTGATTTATTTCTGCAAATTCATTTTCCAAATTCTCAGAACTGATTTCAAAAATGTTTTCTGCAGAAGCAGATAAAACGAAGAAAAGACAAAAGGCGGTTAGAATAGTTCTCATATTGTTATTTTTCTGATTTAGATGAATTAATAGAGCGGATGGGTTGCATCTATTATTTTAAAGACAATCAAATTTATTTAAACCCCTATTATGTTGTTTATTTTTTCCAGCTGTCTCTTAAACCTACCGTTCTGTTAAAGATAATTTTGTCTTCGTTTGAATCTTTGTCCAGAACATAATATCCCTGACGCATAAATTGAAATTTATCTTCCAGAGTAGCGTCCTTTAAACTAGGCTCTGCATAGGCTGTGACAATCTGCAGTGAGTTTTCATTGATAAGATCTTTGAAATCTCCTTCGTAAGAATTCACGTCTTCTTCTTTGAAGAGTCTATCATATAGCCTTAATTCTACTGGTACATTGTGCGTAGCACTCACCCAGTGAATAACTCCTTTACACTTAACGCCAGAAGTGTCCTGCCCGCTTTTACTATTCTCTATATAATGACATTTTAGCTCAATTACTTCTCCGCTAGCATCTTTTATGACTTCATCGCACTGAATAATGTAAGCTCCTTTTAAACGTACTACACCATCAGGTTTGAGTCTAAAATACTTTTTAGGAGCGTCTTCCATAAAATCTTCCTTCTCAATGTAGATAACTCTGTCAAAAGGAACAATACGACTTCCGCTTTCTTCGTCCTCCGGATTGTTATCTATTTCACAGTTTTCAACATGGCCTTCAGGAATATTTGTGATGGTTACCTTTAGAGGATCGCTCACTACCATTACACGACTGGAAATTTTATTGAGATGATCTCTGATAAAGAACTCCAGCAGGCTAACGTCTATCAGGTTGTCTCTTTTGGCAATGCCTATTCTATCACAAAAATCTCTAATTGATTTTGGCGTATATCCACGTCTTCTTAATCCTGAAATGGTTGGCATACGGGGATCGTCCCATCCGCTCACATAATTCTCCTCTACCAGTTGCTTAAGTTTTCGCTTACTCATTACTGTATATCCAAGGTTTAGACGAGCAAACTCATATTGTTTTGAAGGGAAAATTTCAAGTTTCTCAATAAACCAATTGTATAGCTCTCTGTGAGGAACAAACTCCAGTGTACAAACCGAATGTGTAATGTGTTCAATAGAATCTGACTGGCCATGAGCCAAATCATACATAGGATAAATGCACCACTTATCGCCGGTACGGTGATGGTGGGCAAATTTGATTCGATAAATGATGGGGTCTCGCATGAGCATGTTTGACGAAGTCATGTCAATTTTTGCCCTGAGCACCATACTGCCTTCAGGATGCTTACCATCACGCATTTCTCTGAAAATACGAAGGTTATCCTCAATGCTTCGTTCGCAAAATTTATTTCTTTTTCCCGGCTCGGTAGGTGTACCTTTCTGCTCAGCCATTTCTTCAGAGCTGGTTTCGTCAACATAGGCCAGTCCTTTATTGATTAGCTTTTCGGCATACTCGTAGAGGGTATCAAAATAATCAGATGCGTAGAACTCATTGACCCAATTAAAGCCCAGCCACTTGACATCATCTTTTATCGAATCTACGTATTCTGTGTCTTCCGTTACCGGGTTGGTATCGTCAAAACGTAGATTAGTGCCGCCTCCATATTTATTGGCAAGGCCAAAGTTCAGGCAAATTGACTTTGCGTGGCCAATATGCAAATAACCATTAGGCTCAGGTGGGAAACGCGTAAGTATGCTGTCGTGCTTTCCTGAGGCCAGGTCAGCCTCAATAATCTCTTCAATAAAATTTAAACTTCTTTCTTTTTCTTCTTTGCTGGACATCCCCTTCTTTTTGTTTTTGCCGGTACTCAAAAGTCTGCTGCTGACTTTGTAAGGGGGCAAAATTACTTAAGAATTCCTTAAACCAACTAGAAAACCAAAAGGATTATCCCGTTTAAACAGATACTTTTGCTCTCTCATTAGTTTTAGCATTTTTTGCTTTTATGATTATTGCAAAGCAAGAGTGAGAAATAGGAACGCCCATGGCAATTGAAGATACTTATTATACTATCGCAGAATCCACAGAGAGTTTGTTTAAGGATAAGGGGAGTAAGTTTTTTGGCTTTGCCTTCCCGGCAAATGATGAAGACGAGGTTAAATTTTACTTGGAAGAAGTCAAGAAGAAGCACCCCAAAGCAAGGCATTATTGTTACGCATACAGACTGGGTACTGATGATGACAATTTCAGAGCCAATGACGATGGTGAGCCAAGTGGGTCAGCTGGTAAACCCATTTTGAATGTATTGTTATCTAATAATTTAAGAAATGTATTCGTCGTGGTGGTTCGTTATTTTGGAGGGACTCTGCTGGGTGTGCCCGGGCTGATCAATGCCTATAAAATGGCTACGCAAGAGGCATTGGAGCTGGCTAAGTTTGAAGAAAAGACCATTAACGAAACATTAGAAATCTTATTTAATATCCAATACATGAACGACGTGATGCGGATCATTAAAAAGTATGACTTGAACATTCTTTCGCAGGATTATACAGATCGGTATATTCTTTCTATTGAAGTGAGGCTTTCACTGTTAGATGAAGTCAAGGCCGATTTTGAGGAAATGAGTTTTATGGGGGTGGAGGTGAAGTAAAGGATGCTTTCAGAGGAATATGTGTTCCTGAAATTATTGAGGTACAGTAAAAAATACACGGTTTGAGATTAGAAATACAAAACCCCAAAGATCACACTTTGGGGTTCATTTTGTAGTGAAAGGACTGTCTTCGACTCCGCTCAGACAGACAGTTTGTTTGATTTGCCGTTTGAATTGAAAGGACTGTCTTCGACTCCGCTCAGACAGACAGTTTGTTTGATTTGCCATTTGAATTGAAAGGACTGTTTTCGACTCCGCTCAGTCAGACAGTTTGTTTGATTTGCCGTTTGAATTGAAAGGACTGTTTTTTGACTCCGCTCAGTCAGACAGTTTGTTTGAATTACCGTCAGATCGAGCGGAGTCGAGATCCGAGGTTACGCCACCATCTCCTCGAAAGTCCGGTTTACAAAATCTGTCAGGTTACCGCCCGAAAGCATTCCTTGTGAAAGAAGAGCGAGATCGTGCAATTGCTTTGCATAAGTTTGTCTTCTTTCCTCTCCTTTCATTTTAAGCATTTTAGCAATAACAGGGCTGTTGCCATTAACTACTAAATTGTACATCGTTGGCATTTGGCCCATCATTCCTGCCTGTCCTTGAAGCTTGCTCATGTCTGTCCATCTTCGCATAAATTCAGGCAGTACAATACTCACAGGGGCATCATCTGCAGAAAGAGCCTCTATTTGTACCACATTGTTTCCTGTCAATTCTTTAAACAGACCTTCTACTTTCTCTTTTTCTTTATCCGTTAAAACCGATTCTGTACTTAAGCCTTTATCAATTAACTTATCCAGAGAATCGCCATCCACACGCTTAAAAGTAACTTTCTCTAACTTCTGCTCCATGGTATTAATGAAGTGAGCATCGAGCACATCTTCTAATATAACCACGTCAAACTCACGCTTTTTGGCAGCTTTAATATAGCTGTCTTGCTGGTCGGCATTAGTAGTATAAAGCACTACGGTATTCTCATCCTTGTCTTTTTGAAGAGCTTCTAATTTGGTCTTGTACTCGTCGAGAGTGAAATATGCTCCTTCAGTATTTTTAACAAGCACAAAGTCTTTGGCTCTGTCATAGAACTTATCATCAGAGATGATGCCATATTTCACAAAAAGTCCAATGCTATCCCACTTCTCCTCAAAGGCCTTTCTGTCATCTTTGAAAAGGTCAGAAAGCTTATCGGCTACCTTTTTGGTAATGTGACTATTGATTTTACGCACATTTCCATCAGCCTGCAGGTAAGAACGAGATACGTTCAATGGAATATCTGGTGAGTCAATCACTCCATGGAGAAGTTGTAAGAACTCAGGAACAATGTCTTTGACGTCATCTGTAATAAACACCTGACGGCTGTAAAGCTGTATTTTCTCTCTGCTTAATTGGAAATCCTGCTTGATTTTAGGGAAATAAAGAACCCCGGTAAGATTAAACGGATAATCTACGTTCAGGTGAATCCAGAAAAGCGGATCTTCTGACATTGGATATAATTGCTTGTAGAAAGCCAGGTAATCTTCGTCTTTGAGGTCTGACGGTGATTTTACCCAAATTGGGTTAGGATTATTGATTACCGTTTCTTTGAATTCAATTTCTACCGGTAAAAATTTACCATACTTATTTAAAATCTGCTCCAGCTTGCTTTCTTCTAAAAATTCTTCAGAGTCTTCAGCAATATGAAGGATAATGTCTGTACCTCTTTCCGCTTTTTCAATGTCGCCAATCTCATATTCAGTTGTACCGTCACACGTCCATTTTACTGCTGGTTCGTCCTGATATGACTTCGTATGAATTTCTACCTCTTTGGCTACCATATAGGCTGAGTAAAAGCCCAAGCCAAATTGACCGATAATTGGGTTTTTGTCATCTACATCTTTGTATTTTTCAAGGAAATCTTTCGCTCCAGAGAACGCAATTTGATTGATGTATTTTTTGACTTCATCAGCAGTCATACCTAAACCCTTATCTGAAATAGTTATGGTTTTGGCTTCTTTGTCTACTGAAACTTTGATTTTAAGATCGCCTAATTCTCCATCATATTTGCCCATGGCAGAGAGCTTTTTGATCTTTTGCGTAGCATCTACGGCATTTGAGACCAACTCCCTCAGGAAAATTTCATTATCTGAGTAAAGAAACTTTTTGATGATCGGAAAGATGTTTTCCGTATTTATCGAAATGGTACCTTTCTCTGTTGACATGTTGTATTTATGATTTAAGTGTTAATTCTATTCTTGTAAAGGCTTAATGATCAAAGTATATTCCAATCAGCCAAAGACTGACAGATTGACAGTTTTGAGCTTAATTCATTCTGATGAGATTAATTGTGTATTTTCGTAGCCTTAACCTATGTGTACCCTTGAAATAAGCAGGGGTATTGTTTATGAATATTTCAGGAAAGAGTATTGCTCTGTTTTTCATTGTTCTGGCATTGTTTTTTTCATGTGTTGATACGTATGAGGTAGATATTGCTGCCAGCAAAAAGTACCTTATTGTGGAAGGCACAATTACCAATGTGGGAGATCAGCCTCAAGTAGTTAAGGTTTTTGAAACAGATGACCAGACCGAGTTTGTCAGTACTGAATTCAGCAAAACTATTTTCTCTAAAGACAATAAGGCGGTAGCTGTAAGTAGGGCAGATGTTAGAGTAATAGAGAATGGGACGCAGGAATACAGTTTAAACGAAACCGCACCTGGAGTGTACCAAATGCCCTTGGGCTTTTTTGCAGCCATAGGCAATACTTATCAATTGAAAATTAGCATAAGCGATGGCAGAAAATATGAATCTTCTGTTGAAGAGATGCTGCCTGTTTCAGAAATAAAAGATTTTGAAATACGCTATAATCCTGAAGGTATTAAAACTCCAAGATTATATAATTTACAGATTCCTACCCATGATTTTTACATAGAGTTTGATGATCCGGTGGCGGAGCAAAATTTCTATAGTTGGTCGTGGACGGATTACGAAATACAGAAAATTTGTCAAACCTGTAAGCAAAGTTTTTATACCAAAGATGATGAAACGGCCAGCTCTGGTGGCCAGTGCATTCTTGACAATAATTTACACCCAAATACCCTCTTTGATTATAGTTGTAGTGGATTTTGCTGGGAGATTTTCCCGGGAGAAGATATTCAGATATTTTCTGATGTTTTCACAAACGGGCAAACACAAAGCAATAAACTGGTGGCTCAGGTACCGGTTTTACAGGCCAACTCATGTCTGGTAACCATTCAACAAAAGTCTTTGACTCCCGGAGCGTTCAGGTATTTGAAATTGATTGAAGACCAGTCAATAAATTCGGGTTCATTGGCCGATACGCCACCGGCTCCTATAAAAAGTAACGTTTTAAATGTCGAAGCTAAAGATGAGTTAGTGTTGGGATATTTTACGGCCTCTGCAGTCACCGAATTACGACATATGTTGTCAAGAACAGATGCCTCGGGAGCTATTCCTGATCATCTTTTCGCTGTTTTGAATAACAGAGACCCAATTTTTGAACCTGACGGCACTTACCGGGCTCTGGTGCCATTGGCGAATTGCGAAGCTTCAGAAAACAGAACCCCGATAGCTCCACGTAACTGGCAATTTGGATTGTAAATGAAAAAAGTAGTCTACGTATTTATCATACTTGCATGCTTTACTTCTACTGTAAAAGCACAAATTTTTGCCTCCGGAACGGTGGTTGATTCTCTGACAAACGATGTGCTGGAAGGTGCCACGATATTGGTGAATTATCAAGGCAAGAACAAGGGGCAAAAAACGGATGCGAAGGGTAAGTTTTATGTGGAGTTGCCATACGCCGAGAATGTAATACAAATAAGGTATACCGGTTATGTTTCGCAATGGATTATTTTACCAGCGGGCAGGTCATATATAGAGGGTACTGTTAAACTGGAAGAAGTGAGTAACCGGCTGGAACAAGTTGTAGTGACCAGTAAAGGCTTTGATCAAAATGTGAGGAAACCTGTGTTAGGAGCAAACTCCATCAATATCAAAACGCTGGAGAAAATCCCTTCGGCTTTTGGTGAAATAGATATTTTCAGAAGTATTCAAATGCTGCCCGGAGTGACCAGTGTGGGGGAGGCTTCCAATGGAGTAAATATTAGAGGGGGTACCACAGATCAAAACCTGATTTTGATAGATGATATGCCCATTTTTAATCCTACACATATGTTTGGGCTCTTTTCCGTTACTCCCCCTGATGCCGTCAGGAATTTGGATATTTATAAAGGGAATGTACCGGCAAGGTATGGTGGTAGAGCAGCTTCGGTAATGGATATTGCTCTGCAAAATCCTGACCTGACTAAGTTTAGAGTCAAGGGTGGCATAAGCCTGATTTCTGAAAAGCTAATGGTAAATGTCCCGATTGTCAAAGATAAAGCAGCTATTTATGTGGCTGCAAGAGGATCTTATCATGATGGGTTATTGCCATTTATTGATAGTGATTTAGAGGCAATTAAAGCAACTTTTGGTGAGGGAGTAGCTAAAGGTTTTTGGCGAATTAACAATAAAAATACCTTTACTGCCACGGCTTATTTAAACTCTGACTTCTTTCAAACAAATCTCCTGACAAACCTCCCTAATGTAGTGGGTACTACTACTTTTTTTGAACATAAAACTTTGAATGGGACAGGCAAGCTGACACATAGGTTAAATGACAAAATGGACTTTCAGCTTTCCGCAATGATTGCTGCTTATAAGCCAACTATTGCTACCAGAGAACTGGAAACTGAAAACCCGATTAAGCTGGAATCTGGGGTAAGGCAGAGGCAATTAAAGGCCAGCACTTATTATCAAAATGAGAAACACAAAACAGAGATCGGAGCGGTTTTTACCAATTATCAAATCAATCCAGGCACTCTAAATCCTGGGAATAGCCCAAGTGTAAATTATATACAGACTCCGCAAGAGCAAGGTAACGAGTGGGCTGCATTTATAGACGAGGAACTCAGTTTAAACCCTAAGCTGGCCTTAACTATGGGGCTTCGCTACAGCCTGTTTACCAATTTGGGGCCAGCTACCGTCAGAGCCTACAGAGAAGATCAGCCCAGAGATGACTTTTCTGTATTGGAAAATACTACGTATTCTGACGCGGAAATTATTAAAACATATGGAGGATTTGAGCCCAGATTTGGTTTGAGATATTCTGTAAATGAGGGTAGTTCCATTAAGTTTGGATACAACCTGATGCGTCAATACATTCAGATTGTTTCAAATACCACCACGCCTATTCCTACGTCAAGATGGAAAACAAGTGATTCGCACATAAAACCTCAAATAAGTCATTTATTTACCGCAGGCCTTTACAAGAACTTCACAGATGGTATTTATGAAGCTACTCTGGAAGGCTACTACAGGTTTACAAATAATATGATTGATTATAAGCCGGGAGCAGATTTCTTACTGCAGTCATTTCCTGAAACCCAATTGGTGCAGGGAATCAGTAAAGCCTATGGCATAGAGGCTATGGTGTCAAAGAAAAAGGGTGTTTTCACCGGCTGGGCCAATTATACTTTTTCCCGTACCTTTAATAAAGTAGACGAAGGAGCAAATATTCTGGAAAAGGTAAACGGAGGCGAATGGTATGCGGCTAATTATGATCGCCCCCACAGCTTTAATGCTTCATTAGAGTTTAATGTAGATAAGAGTAACTCCTTCTCTTTTAATTTTGTGTATAATACCGGCAGACCTTACACTGAGCCGGTTGGTTTTGTCAATTATCTGAACAGCTTATACCCATTCTATGATCAGCGAAATAATAAAAGAATTCCGGATTACCACAGGTTAGATTTGGCCTGGAATATTTATAATCCTTCTTTAAAAGACAAGCGATGGAAAGGCAACTGGGCATTTTCAGTTTATAATGTTTATGCCCGAAAGAATGTATATTCTGTATTTTTTAAAACGGAGAATAACCTGACAAAAGCCTATAAACTTCATATTTTTAAAATCCCTGTGGTGTCTCTTGCTTATAACTTTACCTTAGAGTAAGTCGATAGAATCTTGAAATTTGGCGTAAATTCATGAATTGACATGAACGTGGCAGGTAAATTGTTCGTTTACCTTCCAAAACAACCTTTCGGTATGAAGCAGCAATTTCTGCAGTACATCTACAAAAAACATCAGGAAACTGAAGCCGTACCACCTACCAGTAAGATAGGTGCCTGGGCAAATGAGGTATTTAATTTATTGTTTCCAGAACAAGCCAAAGACTTCTTCCCTAGTATTCATGAAATTGAGGGAGAAATATGGAATTTGGGAAATGAACTTAAGCATATTTTAAATGCCACTGATCAGTGCAAAGACTGCAATAATGACGAAAGAGCAACAAAATTCAAAGAATCTTTGCCTGAGTTATTCAGGGTGTTGAATACAGACGTTCAGGCCATTATGGCGGGAGATCCGGCGGCTACTTCTGAGTTTGAAGTAATCAGAGCGTATCCGGGGTTTAAGGCGATTTCTTATTATCGTTTAGCCAATATGTTGTTAAAAATGGACATTCCATTAATACCTAGAATTTTAACAGAATATTCTCATTCCATAACCGGAATAGACATACATCCGGGAGCGGAGATTGGAGAGCATTTCTTTATAGACCATGGTAGCGGGATAGTCATAGGCGGAACCTGCGTGATAGGAAAACATGTAAAAATATATCAGGGGGTTACACTGGGGGCATTGAGTGTTGATAAAAGCCTAGCCAATGTGAAAAGACATCCTACGGTAGAAGATAATGTGGTTATCTACGCTAACGCGACTATACTTGGTGGCGAAACTGTCATAGGAAAGGGAAGTATTATTGGAGGGAACGTATGGCTCACTAAGAGCGTACCAGGCAACAGTATAGCCTACCACAAACCAGAAATAGAAGTTAAAGAGAGAGAACTCGTATAACATGGCCACAATATTAGACCTGGTGGGAAATACCCCATTGGTAGAAATTAAAAGATTAAATAGGAATCCCAAAGTCAAAGTTTTTGGTAAGCTGGAGGGTGATAATCCGGGAGGTTCTGTCAAAGACAGGGCTGCTTTGAATATGATTCGGGCAGCTTTAGACAGAGGCGACATCAAGCCGGGTATGAAGCTAATAGAGGCTACCAGTGGTAATACCGGCATTGCTTTAGCCATGATTGCCCGGCAGTTCGATCTGGAGATAGAACTCGTTTTACCTTCAAATAGCACCAAAGAAAGAATGCAAACTATGGAGGCCTATGGTGCCACAGTGATTCTTCTGGATGGAATTGAGGCTTGCAGAGACTATGCGGATGAAAAAGGGCAATTAGACGAGTATTATCAGTTTAATCAGTTTGCCAACCCTGACAATTATGAAGCACATTACATGAGCACGGGTCCTGAGATTTGGAGAGATACCGACGGGAAAGTGACTCATTTTGTGAGTTCAATGGGAACAACTGGAACTATCATGGGCACTTCAAAGTACCTGAAAGAACAAAATGAAGACATTCAGATAGTTGGCTGTCAGCCAACAGATGGTTCCTCAATTCCAGGAATTAGAAGATGGCCTAAGGAGTATCTTCCTAAGATATTTGATCCATCACGTGTAGACAGAGTAATTGATATTTCCACTGAGAATGCCACCAAAACGGCAAGAGAACTTGCCAAAACAGAATCAATTTTTGCAGGAATGAGTAGTGGAGGTGCGGCTTTTGCGGCACTTCAGCTGGCAGAAGAATTAGAAGAAGGCCTGATAGTTTTTATCGTGTGCGACAGGGGAGACAGGTATTTGAGCAGTGATTTATTTGCATCATAAAACAAACATATGAAAGCACTTCATCTGGTAGAGCCAAACAAAATTGAGTTGGTGGATATTCCAACACCGCAAAATCTTAAAAAAGGAGAGGTTTTAATTAAAATGGCGTACAGCCCCATAAATCCCTCGGACTTGGCTTTTCTGACAGGAGGTTATGGAGTTCAAAGACCCTTACCAACAGTTCCGGGTTTTGAAGGGAGCGGGGAGGTTATTGCTTCTGGTGGAGGTTTTTATGCCAATTATCTTAAAGGAAAACGGGTAGCCTGTGTGGCTAATAACAAAGGAGATGGTACCTGGGCAGAATACATGCTTACAGATGCCACTAAGTGTGTGGTGTTATCTAAAAGCGTTTCTTACGAACAAGCTTCGATGTCTTTTGTCAATCCGCTCACTGCGGTTGAATTAGGTGAAATGGCAAAAAAAGAAGGTTATGGTGGCATTGTAATGGATGCTGCGGCCTCTTCTTTAAGTAAGATGGTATTGTACCAAGCCAGAAAACATGGTTTAGGATTTGCAGGTGTGGTAAGAAAAGAAAGCCAGGTACAAGAGCTTCAGAGCAGGAGAGTCGATTTGGTAGTTAATAGCTCAGCAGATAATTGGAAGGGGCAATTAAAAGAATGGGCCGGCCAATTCGGGAAAGTATTATTTCTTGACGCAGTAGGTGGAGGCTCTTTACCATTTGATATTTTAAGATGTCTGCCGGCTCAGTCTAAAATGATTATTTACGGCAGACTTGATTTTGAGAATCCTCCGGTGCTATCACCACAGGACTTCATATTCTATGAATATAAGCTTGAAGGCTATTGGTTAAGTAAAACTGCAAGCAGAAAGAGTTTTTTGAAGTCAATGTCAGACACACGAAAGGTACAAACCATGCTTAAGAATGGTTTTGAGACCACTATACAGAAGTCTCTACCGCTGGATAATTATAAAGAGGCTTTTGAGCTGTATTCTAAGAATATGTCTGGTGGTAAAGTACTCTTTGACCTAAATAAATGAAAGGAATCCTGAGAGAGGACTCCTTTTCAAATGTGTCAGAAAGATTATGCCCAGGCTCCTATAATGGCCCCCATAATCATGACCATGATTATTTGATAGCCAGCATCAATAAAGAAAAGTTTGAAAGATCTTCTTTGGTAAAGAATATTGATACCAATAGAAGTGGCGATAAACATAAGCCCAACGTAAAGGCCATGCATTAAGCCTGTTTGCCAGGTGATCTCGCCATCATCATGGCCTCTGAGCATTATAGCCATACCAAAAGACATAACCAGCATAAGTACCAGACTGGTACCGAAGATTTGAGCCATATTGGCTCCGGCCAAATCAGCCTCAGTGAGTCCTACCTCTTTTTGCCAGGCTTTAGAAAATAATACCGGTGAGTACCATAATGCTCCAAAAGCAAAGGCCAGAACGCCTCCAACGAGCACAGCAAGAAAATTGATGTTTGAGAAATCCATATGATTTAGATTAAGGGTTTAGTATTGGCATACAACGTTTTACAGTCAATATGCATTAAGTGAATATAACTCTTTACCATAAATATGTTTCAATTATGAAAAACTTATATACCCTTTTTTGGGGGATACTGCTGATATCTTGCTCTACAACAACCATAGAGCCTCTAAAAGTGGGAAACTGGGGAGGAGATCACGTTAGATTGGAAGTTACTGAAACCAGCTGGTATATTGAGCTGGATTGTGCCCATGCAGAAGTAACTATGCCGGTCAATTTAAATGAAGGTACTTTTGAGACATCTGCTAAGTATTATCAGGAATATGGAGCTCCTATTGAGGACCCGGAAATGCATAAAGCAAAAGAGGCCACCATTAAAGGCAGCCTCGTAGGAAATGTTCTTACTTTTACTATTTATGTAGGCTCAGAACAAACCAATTATGGCACTTATTCTGTAGAATGGAATAAAGAGCCAATGGTTTATAAATGTGCCTAGAATCTCATGGTCTCTTCTACCTCATCTACCGTTTTGGGAATTCTATCACCCAAAACCTGAGGGCCTGAGGTTGTGATTAGTATGTCGTCTTCTATTCTCACTCCTCCAAAATCGTAGTATTCTTTGAGTTTTTCGTAATTGATGAAGTCAGTATGTTTTCTCTCTGCCTTCCATTTCTCAATTAAATCTGGTACGAAATACAATCCAGGCTCCACGGTAATAACAAATCCCTCTTCCAGCTCTTTAGCTAGTCGTAAGGACTTAAGCCCTAATTGTGTACTTCTGCTAAGGCCATCTCTGTACCCCACGAATTGTTCACCAAGGTCTTCCATGTCGTGGACATCCATGCCTATCTGATGTCCCAAGCCATGAGGCATAAAGAGGCCACCAATCCCCAGTGAAACCATCTCATTCACATCACCTTTCACAAGTCCCAGTTCGCTCAACCTGTTTAACATAAGCTTGTTAGATGCAAGATGTATGTCACGGTATTGAATGCCAGGCTTAAGAGATTGAATAGAGCTTTCTTCCATCTCTAAAACAATATTGTAAATCTCTTTTTGCTTGTCAGTAAAAACACCTGAAACCGGAGCTGTACGTGTAATGTCGCCGGAATAACACATGGCGTTTTCAGCCCCACTGTCATTCAAAACTAATCGGCCTTCTTTCATTATCTCACCGTGATAATGATTGTGTAATGTCTGACCATTTATTGAAAAGATAGCCGGATAAGCCAAATATGAATTATTTGCTTTGGCAGTTCGGTAAATTTCAGAAACCACTTCGTATTCGTATTTGCCAGCCGCAATACTCTTCATGGCATTGACATGCATTTCTTTGGTAATATTTACCGCCTCTATCATCTGTTCTACTTCCTCCGCAGACTTAATGGAGCGTTGCTTAACAATGGCTTTAATAAGCTCCACCGAGGCTCCTATTTTAATTTGTGTAGTAGGAGTAGAGAGCCACTGCGAAAGCTTTAGGAGATTGTCGTGTCTGTATGGTGGAAGATAATGAATTGCCTTGCCAGATTTCTGTGCTACTTTGATGGTACTTTCAAAATGTGCTGTAGGGTTTACTTTCGTAATACCTACTTTATTCGCTTTGCTTTGCAAGGTTTCCTGCTGGCCAATCCAGATAATATCATCGAGCGTGAATTCATCACCAAAAATGATTTCCTGATCATTATCTATATCAATAAGTGCATTTAGTCCGGGCTGATTCAGTCCGAAATAATATAGAAAACTGCTGTCTTGTCTGTATCTGTAGTGGTTGTCTGTATAATTCATGGAAGCCTCGTCGTTTCCAAGAAGTAAAATAAGACCACTGTCTACTGTATTTTTTAGCTGTTTTCTTCGGTCAATATAGGTCTTTGCGGAGAAGAGTTTCATTTCTATTGGTTTGTTGATCTGCGAATTTACGGTTTGCTGATGAATTTATTCCCTTTGATATAGAAACGATAGGGGAGATGTTCATCTTTTCCCTTTCCAATGCCGACTCTAGTGGTTTCAATGATTTCAAATTCCTTCATGGTTTGTTTCAGGAACAGCGGTGGTTCGGTCAATGAATGTCCATTAAAGTTTTTGTCAATAGCCATGGCCTGAACAAGCTTTCCCGGGCCACTACATAAGTCTTTCAATGATTCTTTACTTCTATTCTTCTTCATTTGATCCAGTCCGGTTTTTGGCTCCAAAGCCCTTATTAAGATAGCTTCTCCAAGTCCATCAGGCCCGGAAACAATATTGAAGCAATGATGTACCCCATAAATAAAGTAAATATATGATGTACCGGCAGTACCAAACATAGGGGCATTTCGTGCAGTGAGGCCTTTATACGCGTGACAGGCTTTATCGTTCTGAAGGTAGGCCTCTGTTTCAACAATAATTCCTGAGAGAATTCCTTCGGCTGTTTCATGGAATATTTCTTTCCCGAGTAAGGCTCTTGCTAAACTTAAGGTGTCTTTGGACTGATAAAATTCAGTGCTAAGGATATTTTTGTAGAAAGGAGATGAATTGGTTATCAATGTCATAGTCTTTCAAAAATACTTTTTTTAAATATTTCTTGGTTTAAGGATTGGAAAGAAATTCAAAGAGTTTTACCTTTGCCCTCCGATTTAAGGAGGTCCCATAGCTCAGCTGGATAGAGCATCTGCCTTCTAAGCAGACGGTCGAACGTTCGAATCGTTCTGGGATCACGAAAGCCCTCTCGAAAGAGAGGGCTTTTTTTGTTAAAGAAATTAAGTCCGGTCGAACGTGTGTATCGTTAAGGGACGCCGAGTCTGAGATAACGAAAATCCCTAGAAAGAAGTAGTCTTTTTTAAGCTATTTAACTTGTAGAATATAAAAGGCCTCTTCATTTGAAGAGGCCTTAATTATGGCTGAGGAAGTGAGCCATTTAAATAGTTGAATAATTGATCCTTACTGAACAAACAGCAAGAAACTGATAAGAACTTAGAATGAGTTAATGACAAGTCTTATTTCGTGTTTGCCGGGATTTAAACGCACAGAATTAAATCCAGAATTTACCTTTTGACCGTTGTGCATTAGTTCTTTCCCCGGTTCCTGTGCTATTTCAAACTCTGCAACCATGTTTGCCGGAATTTCAATTTCAAATACCTGCAGGCGAGGGTTCTTATAAAGATAATTGCCTTTAATAGTACCCTGAATTGTAGGTACTTCTATTTGACTGCTTTTTAGTTCACCCATTTGAGGTTTAATACGGGCCACACCGAAACCAGGAGTTTTAGGTTGAATACCCCAAAGACCTCTTGGGATAATATTGGCCGGCACAGCTCCCCAGGCGTGATTCCAGTCAAGATTGTTTTTATATTTTAGATCCCAGGCTTCCAGTGTCATGGTAGAGCCAATACGAATCATATTGTACCAACTTCTGTCACTGGTATCTTGCAGGAGTTGCAAAGCATAGTCTGCTGCACCTGCATTGTATAAGCCATCCATTAAGTATTGAGAACCATAAACGCTACAGGCCATTCCTCTGGATTTTACATGCTCCACAACAGATTGGATATGCTCCTGAGGAACCATGTTAAATGCTAAGGGTAACATATTGGCATGCAATGCAGCATGATCTGTTCCAATGCCATCTACATACACTCCTCGCTTAGCATCAAACATTTGCTCGTTTACAGCCCTTTTAGCCTTCAGAGCCCGAAGTTCAAAATCTAGTGCTTCTTGAGTTTTCCCCAAAACCTTGGCAAATTCAGACATGATTTTCATGTTCTGGTAGTAGAAGGCATTCACTACGGTGTTATACTCTTTAAAGACATAGGCATCGCGTTCGCCCTTGTTAGCCGGGTCGCCGCCCCATCCCGCTGAAGGCCAATCGACAATATCTCTGAAAGTCTCCTTCATAGTTTCGGGAAAGCCCAGATTTGCCATTAATTCAGGCGTCATTTTACTTGAGGTAATCAATCCGTCTTCGTTGGCTAGTTCATAAAGGGTTTTGAATTTCAGCTTCTCATAGTATTTTTCTATCAGTTCGGTATTGCCTGTATACATATAATCGGCATAAAACATCAGAGCTACATGCTGCTGCCACTCCGTGGGCCAGGTAGGGTGTTCCATAAAATACTCTATGGTTTGTCTGGCCATGGCATATTCACGATCCGTAGTATAATGACTTAATTGATTTAAGTAGGCATCGGCCTCATAAGGTATTCGTTCGCGGTCGCCATCTACATACAGACCGTTAAAAGTGGTGGCTTTGATAGTGTATTTACACAGATCCCAAATCTGATTCAGAATATCGCTTGAGCTGTTAAAACTACTGGAGGACTCTTCCCAATAGCTGTGATGTGCCAATTGAGTGAAGTTTTCGGCTGCGATGGATTCTTTAGCTCCTTCAATCTCTGCATACCTGAATGGCATCAAAACAGGAAACCCTTCGGGTAAAGGCAAGGCTTTACCAGGTAGCGTATTTCTTTCATCTGCTTTTATCTGTAATTGATAATTGTTTTGCCCCGGTACCACGGTCATGTGAATTTCCTGGTAGCGAATATGGCTTCTGTGAAAAGGCTTTCTGTTGATTTTGTCCCCATCGAGCTGCTCTCCAATTCTAATGGTCAGAATGTGTTTCTTTTTTGCTTTGTATGTAAAGTCTATGGTACCAAAAGCCGCTTTCCCAAAATCAATGAAATAGACATTTTCTCTTTTCTCAAAAATGACTGGTTTTATTTTATCAATCTGAAAGCTATTGGGTGTGGTGATGGTCTTTTTAGGGCTGCTCATGGTGAAACTCTGAGCCATAGAGTACCTGGAGAGCCTGTTATCCTGATCCCAAAGGCGTACTTTCCAGAAATAAGTTTTTCCGGCAAGTAAAGGTGCTCCTCCAAATTCTATATCAAAAGACTTATTGGTTCGTACCTGTTTGCTATTCCATACATCACCAATGTTCTTTTTTATATTCTCTTCAGATGAAGCCACCAGTATTTGATAGGCCGACTGAGTGACAGCTCCATCAGGGACTACCCAGCCGAACTCAGGTCGGGAGTCCAATACCTTGATTCCTTTGGTGTCTCTTATCCATTCTATTGTCAGTTGGCTTGGCCCTTCAGAATATTCATCTGAATGTTCAAGAATAAGCTTATCTGTTTTCAGACGAAAAGCCTTCAGTTTGTCCTTGTATCTGGCATCAGTAGCCAGGTTATTTATTTCCTTAGGATCCTCTTTTAAATAGTAAAGTTCTTCAATGGATTGATCATTGACATACCTGAAGTATTTCCAGTCTTTGGTGCGTACCCCTTCACTGGGTGGGATATTGTCAAACTCCCATATGTGCTCTATGAGTACAGTATCTCTATCAAAATTCTTCGTTGAATTTTCAACTATAGGCATTAAGCTTTTACCATGCCACTGATCTGGTGCCTGAATACCCGCCAGATCCAATATGGTAGGAGGGACGTCGATGTTAAGGGCCATAACTTCGCTGTCGTTGGTTTTAGCTTTTCGTGGGTCATAGACAATTAAAGGTACTCTGATTGAATTATCATACAGAAGCCATTTTCCGGCTAATTGTCTTTCTCCCAGAAAGTACCCGTTGTCACCCATCAGAATGATGATGGTATTTTGGTCAAGGCCTTTTTTCTTGAGTTCCTGACGGATTTTTGCTATTTCGCCATCAATTTCTGAAATCATTCGATAGTATCCTTTCACACTATGCTGATACTTCTCAGGGGTATCATAACGCCATGTCCAGCGTAACCTGTTAAAGCCATCTCGTACAATCTTAGGCAATGACTCAAAAAAGCTGTCCCCTCCTAGTTCAGGCCCGGGCATTTGGGCGTCTTGTAACAGTGCATCAGATTCTTTCTGCCAGAAATATTGTTCTTTAGCCGGGTCATGAGCATGTGGAGCACTGAAGCTCAATGAAAGGCAAAAGGGTTTGCCGGTTTCTGATCTGTCAATAAAGTCAATAGCTTGCTGGCCTGTGTACCTGGTGAGGTGAACGGTGTCCTCACCGATCGTTTTGTAGTAATAGCCTCTTCGGTCTGGATAGGCATTGTTTCTGTCGTAGGACTCAAATTCATCAAACTGCTTTTCTAAACCATCGTACCTCACACCATATTTTCCATAAAAGCCGGTTCTGTAACCATTCTGTTTTAGAACAGCAGGATAGGAGGTGGTCATGTAAGATTCCCTGATGTTTCCTGTTTGAAAATTAAAGTTATGTTGACGCTCATACATTCCTGTTAGAATGCTGGCTCTACTGGCAGCACAGATAGGTGTGGTTACCATAGCATTTCTGAAATAGGTGCCCTCAGAGGCCAGTTTATCCATTTCAGGAGTAGAAATAAGCTTGTTGCCGGCATACCCTAATGCATCAAAACGCTGATCATCAGTTAGTATAAATATAATGTTCGGTTTTTGCGAAGAGGGTTGCTGAGCTTTCAGTTGGCAAAACTGAAAAGAAAGTAGTGCTAGAAATATAAATCTCATCGTTAGTTTTAATTATTATTTCAATTGGTCAAAGTCTTTTTTCTAAAGAAAGATGTGTGATGAATTTCGCTAAAATTAAGCTTTTGAGACGTATTGCCAGTCCTATGGCATCCTTAGAACACGGGTTATTTTTCCTTGATTAAGTTTAAATGAAGTATTGAGCGACTTATCTGGCTAAAGAGCTTTCCTATTTAAATGTTTATTGATTATAGTTCAAATTTGATACATCACAAATAAGTTGTTTCTGGTATTGATTGTCGTTGAATGGCAGAATTTTAGGCGATATTCAGTCATTTCATTTATGAGGCTTAATTTTTCTGGGCATAATTATCCTTGTTAACAATTTGTTCATTTTGACGTATATTCTTGGAAGAAAGAGATTGAAAACGATGCAATCTGGTTTCAATCAAACAATTAGCGGAGATATCATGGAAAGAGATGGGAGGGTTTGTTGATTGCTCTGTGAATTAACCTATAGAAGTTATGGGTCAATTGTTTCCTTATACCTACTCTATTTTGTAAATTGTTAAGGCCTCTATTGATAAACAGTTTAAGTGAATGAATAAAAATGAAAAAGTTGATGCTTTCTTAACCATGAAAGCACACCCGATGACGCCATATATAAATGAGATAAGAGAGATTATTCTTGACGTTAGCCCAAAAGTGACTGAGGACATTAAGTGGAACAGCCCTACGTTTATATATAAAGGGAACATTGCCTCCTTTTTTATGAACGCAAAGAAGTTTGTTAGCTTAATGTTTCATAAAGGTGCTTTTCTGGATGACCCAACGGGACTATTACAGGGAGAGGGCAAAGAAGGACGAGTAGCTCATTTTGAAAATTCAGAGGATATTCTGGCAAAGAAATCTGCTTTGCAGGATATTATACGATCATGGATTAACCTGCAGGATGAGTAAATGGCACAGAAGTATTAGTTAGTTAATTCTTCAAGATTTAGTCGCTCCGATCACCAATTGCCAAAACCATTCTTCAATTCTGGATGCCATTCATGTACTTTGTATAGCATAGTACCTTGTGTCTGTGCTATCTTTGAGTATCGAAAACAAAAACAATTAAACAAAAACGAATATGAAAAGGCTATTTAGACTAAAAGGAGAAGAAAAAATGTTAGGTGGTGTAGCTGCTGGTTTAGCAGAGTACCTTGATATAGATGTAACTATTGTACGGGTATTGTTTGCCATAGGCTTTTTTAGCCCATTCCCGGTAGTAATAACTTACCTTATCTTATGGATTGTCATGCCATCTAAGGAAAGATTAGAGCTTGCCGCTTAAGAGGATTTAATATTATGATTTGAGATAGATAGGCCTGCCATATGAATGGCAGGCTTTATTTTTTATTGTTCTTTAGGCACAATAATGGCCATGGCCAAAAAGATGAGTATTGGAGAGCCAATACCTACAAAGGTTATGACAGCCCATAGCACTCGGATTAAACTGGCATCCAGATCAAAATACTTGGCCAGACCGCCACAAATGCCAAAAAGCATTGACTCGCTGCCTACTGTTCTTAAAAGTCTTTTTGATGCTGCCATTCTTTAATCTGTTTTATACTATACTGAAAAACTTTCCCCGCATCCACAGGTTCTGCTGGCATTAGGATTCTTGAATTGAAACCCTTTACCATTTAAGCCATCACTGAAGTCTAATTGAGTACCAATAAGGTAAAGTAAACTCTTTTTATCTACGTATATCTTAACTCCGTTATCTTCAAAAATTTGATCATTTTCTTTTTCAGAAGCATCAAATTCAAGATCATACATAAGACCTGAGCAGCCTCCTCCTTGTACAGCCACGCGTATGCCGTAGTTGCCATCTTTGCCTTCTTTGGCCTTTAGCTCGTTAATTTTATTCTTTGCCTCTTCTGTAACCGTTACCATTATTTAGCTAATTTGCTGTAATTACTCTGATATCTTAACCTTTTCACCTGTTCAAAAGTTTCATGGCCATCGGACTATATACAAAGAGAAAACTTGAAGAAGAATTCCCTAAGCTTGACCGTATCACGAATATACAAAATTACAATAAGATTAGATCTGAACTAAAATCTGGCGACCTCTTATTTTTCTCAGGTGATCATTGGTTATCTTCTTTGATCAGGTGGAGGTCTAGGTCTGCCTGGAGCCATGTGGGCCTTGTGGTCATTATTGAAGAAATGGAAAGGGTATTTTTGATAGAAAGTGTCTTAGAAAATGGAGTGAGAATGGTGCCGATGTCTAATGTTTTTAAAGATTACGACGGTATGGGCAAACCTTATGTAGGGCGGGTGGCATGGACCAGGCATTCTGAAATAAGTCAATCAGAGGAAAAAATCAGAAAGGTAAAAGAGTTTTGCCTCGACAACCTTACCAAACAATACGATAACCTGGAATACCTGAGAATTCTCTGGAGAACCCTGATGGGCAGCAAAGAAATCTTCAGAGATTCTAAGTTTACTTGTGCCGAGTTTATTCTTGAAGCGTACCAATACGCCGGTGTGGATCTACCTAAAGAACATGGCTATTTTATCAGTCCGGGTGTTTTCTTTAGACAAGAGGAGGTAGAATTAAAGTCCATTTTGATCTGATAAACTCTTAAAATTCGTTAATTACGAAACAAATCGTAGATAGAATTTGCATCTACGAAACCCGTCGTATTATATTTGTTACGAAATTAATCGTAATAAGAAACTACGACATGCTAAAGCCAACAGAATCGGAATTAGAAATACTGCAGCTGCTCTGGAAGAATGGTCCTTCATCTGTGAGAGAGATCAATGATGAACTGAATAAAACGAAAGAAGTGGGTTATACTACTACTCTGAAGATTATGCAGATCATGCATGGTAAGGAACTTTTAACGCGTACAGAGAAAGGAAGATACCATATTTACACCGCAGCTATTTCACAAGAAAAAACCCAGGGACAGCTGCTGGACAGGTTCGTAGATGCCACTTTTGGTGGAGAAGCCATGAAAATGGTCATGCAAACCCTCGGCAATCATAAGGCCTCCAAAGAAGAATTAGAAGCTATCAAAAAACTTATAGAAAACTTAGAAAATAACTAACACAAATTATGAAATGAGCATGAGATTTATTCGGGTCGGCCTACAAATCGGCTTGAATGAATTTTGTGTGAAAGTCATGTGACCTTTGAAATTTTAAAACACTTATACACATGAAAGAGCTACAAACACTTTTTGAAACACCCCTGGCCTCAGTCTTTGGTCAGACGCTGCTGCACTCCCTCTGGCAAGGAATGGGCATAGTGCTGCTATATTTACTGATTTCCAAATTGGTTAAATCTGCTAAAAACAAAGTATGGCTGGGCTTAGGAGCCTTTTCTTTACAAACCATTGTCTCTATTTTCACTTTTTGGCTTCTCATGCCTGATATGGTGACGGTTGAGATTCCTGCCGCCTTAACTGATACGGCCACCCTTTCTTTCAGTTCTACCTTAGAATCAGACTCTACTCTATTGTGGTACGACTGGTTGTCTCAGCATTCCCATTTGCTGTTTGTTGGTTGGTGCCTGGGATTTACTTTTTTACTTCTAAGGCAGCTATCAGGTTTAGCCTATGTGTACTATTTAAGAGGGGCTGGCATAAGGGAGGTTTCTTCAAAGGTCTCGGAGGTTTATGAAGGTTTGCTTCAAAAAATTGACGGTCATTTATCTGCAATTGAGATTAAGGAATCATATAAAGTACAGACAGCCATGGTGTTAGGTCATCTTAAACCTTTGGTTTTAATTCCTGTTTCTTTTGCTGCGGGTTTAAGTTCATCACAATTAGAACTTATTCTCGCACATGAGATTGCCCACATAAAACGCAATGATTTTGCTATTAATCTACTTCAGGGCATCATGGAAAATCTCTTCTTCTTTCATCCGGCATACTGGCTGGTTAGTAATCAGATCAGAGAAAATCGCGAACATGCCTGTGATGACTGGGCTGCAGAGCTAACGGGCAATAGAGTGTTACTTGCCAAAACATTGGCCCAAATACAGTTGGGTCAGCATCAGCCGGTTTTGGCTATGGCATTTGGCAAAAGAAAAATGACTATGCTGAACCGAATTCAGCGGTTACTTGGGGTTTCTCCTCAACAGCAAAAAATGAAACTCACGGCCCTGCTTCTCATGATT
Source organism: Cytophagales bacterium (assembly GCA_024742395.1). Classification (GTDB taxonomy): domain Bacteria; phylum Bacteroidota; class Bacteroidia; order Cytophagales; family Spirosomataceae; genus Jiulongibacter. Next base: position 26,049 of record JANSYO010000016.1, on the reverse strand, counting down.
GCCACGTTAGGTGTTTTTGGTTTTGTGAATACACAAAATGAAGAGGAGAAAGTAGAGCAGGAGGAAGTTACCGAGGTATCCGAGTCGGTGCTTACTGAGATTAACGAAGTGCAAAATCAGGTACAAATGGAGATGCCTGTAGTTGATAAAGTAACAATTATTGACTCAGGACGGGTAGAGCGACGTATTAATTATGATATGGGTGAGAGTGATATCCGGATTAAAACAGATGTATATGATGTCAGAATTAATGAAAACAGAATTTTAGTTAATGGCAAAGAACAAGCCCTTTCTGCTGCTGAAAAGAGGAAGTTGAAAGAACATTGGGATGGAATCAGACAACACTCAAAAGAGGTGAAGGGAATCTCTCACGATATTGAACAGGAGGTGAATAAGATTGAAGTTTTGCATAAAAATGTGATGAAAGAGGTAGATTTTGACCCAAGCAATGATCCAGAATTTCAGAAGTTCATGAAAGTCATTCAGGAAGAAGGAGAGAAGATTTCGGTTTATGCAAAGGAGTTTCAGCAGAAGGTGGAAAAGCTGGACAAAAACTCTCCTGATTTTGAAAAGAAATTGAAAACTTTAGAGGCCGATTTTGAATCAAAAGTGAAAGTTCATGAAGCTAAAATGGCCTCTGCAGAAGTAAACATGAAAGACTTTGAAGAGCGAATGGAAAATTTTGAGGTCAAAATGGAAAAGGACCTGGAGATACCTATGCGTAAAATTGAAATAATTCTGGAAGAGAAGGAATCAAGAATAGATGCTGCAGCGGATAAATTGGAGTACCATCATGATGCTTTGATAGAAATGCTTCCTTTAGAAGTAAGAGAGCATTTAGGCTCTATAGATAGACCTAAGCCACCAAAGCCTCCTAAACCTGTAAAGCCAATAAAGCCAGCCAAACCGGAAAAATTGAAAAATAAGGTTAATCCACCGCAGCCGGCTCAGCCACCGGTTCCGCCTGCGGCTCCTACTCCTATAGAAGATTAATTTTCTAAAGCCCGCTTTATACATAGCGGGCTTTTTGTTTAAATTGAGTGCGTGGAAAACCTACTGAAACAAATAGGCGAATGTAAGGTGTGCGAGAGCTCTCTACCGCACGGATGCAGACCCGTCTTACAGGCATCCAGGCATTCTAAAATTGCTATTATAGGCCAGGCTCCGGGTAGGGTGGTACATGCCAGCGGAATTCCATGGGACGATAAAAGCGGAGATAATTTAAGAGCATGGCTGGGCGTAACCAAAGCAGAGTTTTACAACCCGGACATATTTGCACTTATTCCTATGGGCTTTTGCTATCCCGGTACAGGTAAGAGTGGCGACTTAGCTCCCAGAAAAGAGTGTGCACCTTTATGGCATGAGGAGCTTATGAACAGAATGCCTGACATAGAACTCTTTCTTTTGTTTGGGCAGTATTCACAGAAATATTATTTAAAAGATAGGCTATCTTCTAACCTGACAGAAACCGTCAAAAATTACAAACAATATTTACCTCAATATTTGCCTTTGCCTCATCCTTCTCCTCGTAATAACATCTGGCTGAAGAAAAATGAATGGTTTGCTTTGGAGCTTCTGCCAGAATTGAGGAGCCTGGTTAAGGCCGCTATGCCCTAGTTATTTTTTGTATCTTTAATCAAAACCTTTACACCTATGGCAAACAGTCAAAGTACCATTGATTTTATCATGGATCAATTAAGCGGAATGGGCGGAGTAGTAGCCAAAAACATGTTCGGCGGAACAGGTTTCTTTAAAAACGATGTCATGTTTGGAATGCTGGGTTCTGATGTTTTTCGTTTAAGGGTGAGCGAGGAGTCTAAAAGCAGGTATGAAGAGGCGGGTATGACACCATTTTATAGCGGGAAAATGAAAAAAGGCATGCCTTATTGGGAAGTACCTGCAGATGTTTTGGAAGATACCGGAAAGTTGATAATTTGGGCCTCTGAAGCGTTTGACATAGCAGTCAAAGCAAAAAAGTAACCCTGTTAAGAAATCAAATGAAATTCTCAAAACTCTTTCTTCTCCTCTTTGTGGTCTCGGTTAGTTGCCAACAAAAGGAGGTGGCTAAAAAGCCGAACATCCTTTTTATCATGTCCGATGATCACGCCTATCAAGCTATATCAGCTTATGATACTACGCTGATTGAAACCCCCAATATTGATCGGATTGCTGAGCAAGGTATGCTTTTTACCAATGCCTGCGTAACTAACTCCATATGTGCACCTTCACGGGCGGTTATTCTGACAGGAAAGCACAGTCATTTGAATGGGAAAATTGACAATAATTTCCCATTCGACACGACGCAAATGACTTTCCCTCAGTTGCTTCAGCAAAATGGCTATCAAACGGCCATGTTTGGTAAGCTCCATTTCGGTAACAATCCCAAAGGTTTTGATGAGTTTCAGATTTTGCCCGGGCAAGGAAGATATTACAATCCTGAATTCATCACCAAGAAAGAAGGTAAAAAAACTATCACTGGTTATGTGACCGATATCATTACAGACTTGACAATTAATTGGTTGCAAAATGAAAGAGAAGAAGATAAGCCATTTTTTATGGCTTATTTGCATAAGGCTCCACACAGAGAATGGCTGCCTGCTGAAAGACATTACAAAGATTACACAAAACGCACATTCAAGGAGCCCGAAACACTTTTTGACGATTACGAAGGAAGAGGAACAGCAGCTAAAGAGGCTGAGATGAATTTGCTGACGCACATGAACTGGGCAGGTGATTCTAAGATATACCCAGAAGTTATGGATGAACTCGGTATAGAAGAAACCGCAGGCTGGGACAAAGCGGCTTTTCAAAGAGAAGTAGGAGCCATGAATGCCGAACAAAGAGCTAAGTGGGACGCCGTCTATGGCCCTATGAATGAAGACTTTAAAAAGCAATACCCAAACATGACGCAGGCCGATAAAATGAGGTGGAGGTATCAGCGATACATGCAAGACTACCTGGGCAGTATTGCTTCTGTAGATGAGGGAGTAGGTAAAGTTTTAGATTACCTGGAAGAAAGCGGTTTGTCAGAAAATACGATTGTAATTTACACCTCTGATCAAGGCTTTTACCTGGGCGAGCATGGCTGGTTTGATAAGCGTTTTATCTATAACGAGTCATTCAAAACCCCACTTCTGGTAAAATGGCCAAATGTCATTAAACCGGGTACAACCAATACCCAAATGGTACAGAATCTTGATTTTGCTCAAACTATTCTGGCTGCAGCCGGTGTAGAGGCTCCGTCAGATATGCAGGGTGAAAACCTGATACCACTTTTCAAAGGAGAAACAGAGAACTTTAGAGAAGCGGTGTATTACCATTATTACGAGTATCCGGCGGTGCATATGGTTAAGAGGCATTACGGTATTGTAACCGAAGATTACAAGCTCATACATTTCTATGACGATGTTGACGAATGGGAGCTGTACGATCGCAAAAAGGATCCTAAAGAAATGCTGAATGTATACGATGATCCTGCTTATAAAGAGGTGGTCACCAAACTGAGTTCAGATTTGGCAGACCTAAGAGTTAAATACAAAGACTCAGAGGACTTAGATAAAAAATACATGCAAATGTATAAAGACAAGAATTTCAGGCCTACTGCCGGAGGAAAATAAAGCGTAGTGTACGAAGACTAACCTTTAGTCTTCGTACGCTTATTTTCTTTGTAATGACTCAAAATAAAGTCTGAAATCCAGGTTTGCACTTCAGCCATTTGAGGCTCATTGGCACCAATAAAACCGTGGTTCACCTTGTCTAAAATGTGCATTTCAGATGGAATGTTCAGAGAATCAAGGTGTTTTTTCAAAAGGAGTGATTGACTTAAGGGTACCACCTGATCTTCATTTCCATGTATGATAAGAACCGGTGGAATCTTTCTTCCCAGAAAATGAATGGGTGAATAGGTACGCATCACTCCCTGGGCTCTAATGGTGTCGGTTTTCGGATCGAAACCGAAAATGCGGGGTGCAATATTCAAATTAGAAGCTATAGGAGCCGGCAGTTCCTGAACTATTTTATCTAAACTATCAGCCAGTTCACTTTTATAAATGCCTTCGAGGTCTGTGGGGCCATACACATCAATGACATAATTAAATGGAGTGTCCTGATAATCTAAGGCATAATATGCAGTGTCAGGAAAAGCAATCATCATGGCAATATGACCACCGGCAGATTCTCCAAAAATGCCTAAATTGTCGAGATCAAAATTATAGGTTTCGGCATTGAGTTTAATCCAGGCTATGGCGTCTTCCACATCTGTAATACAGGCCGGAAAAGGGCTCTTAAACTCATCTGCTACTGTGTAATCTGGACTCACAATGGCATATCCCTGTTCCCTGAGCGTGTTAAAGGCTTTATTAAATCTGTTGTTATTGACGGTCATTTTTGAGCCACCTATCCAGGCACCACCATGCACATAAATAACCACAGGCGTTTTCTCATAAACCACCGTGGTAGGTTGGTATACGTCTAGAAAAAGACCCTCTTTGTACTCAATATTATAATCGAGTTTCCCTTTAATAATGGGTGCTTCATTGGCTATAAAAAAATAAGCCAGCCAGGAGACAAAAGCTACCAATAAGCCCGTGATAAGTATAAATCCTTTTTTCATGTTATTGATGAAGATCAATAGAAGAAATGAAAAAGATGAGAAAAAAGTTTAGTTCAGCCTTGAGAATCTCAATAAATACTTCGGTGATTTTTTTTAGTTGTTTTCAGTTTCAAGGGAAACCGTAAAATAAAACCTTCTTTACATGAGATGATCTGAATATTATTTTGCGAAAAAAAAGCTCGTAATGAAAGTTCTGATAACTTCACTTTTTCTATTGATTGTAATTAGTTCAACAGCCCAAAATGTTACAATTACCCCAAATGGGATCACCCCAGCTTCAGGTGGAATTCAAAAAATGACGTATGATCAAATTTTAGCTATTTCTGACCCTGAAATTGGTGATTTAGTCATTGATATAAGCAATAAGACCTTAAGAATGTGGAATGGAACAGAGTGGTCTTATTTTCTATCTGCTTTAAGCAAAAACAATGTCATTCTCTCAGGGTTTGGTATTGTGGGTGATAGCCTTGAGTATGTAACGGCTTTAGATTTCGACTCAAACAATAACAGATACATTACCGGGGTTTTTAACGGTTCTGCGATTTTTGGAACCGATACCCTCAATAATTCTGAAGCTCTGTATACTACTTTTCTGGCAAAACAAAACTCAGAAGGCCAATTTCAATGGGTCAAAACATCTACTGGAGCAGGAGCTCTTATACCATGGAAAATGAGGGTGGATTCAAACGACAATATTTTTCTGGTCGGAGAATTAACAGGAGAAGTTACCTTATGGGATGCCGGAGGTACACTTACCAGTAATGGTGAGGCCGATGTATTTGTAGTTAAATTAAATGATAGTGGAGTGCCAATATGGAATAAAGTATTGGGCGGTAGTGATTATGACAGTCCTGTAGCCATTGACTTTGATGCTTCTGATAATCTGGTAATAGCAGGAACGTTTGAAGGCACAACAAATTTTGATGGCAATAGTTTGACAAGTCTTGGTGCAAAGGACGCATTTATTGCCAGGCTCAATAATAACAACGGAAGTATAACCTTTTTAAAACAACTTGGGAATATTGGTACAGACCGTGTTTTTGATATTAAAGTTAACTCTCAGGGACACTACGTATTTGGCGGAGAATACAATAATGCTTTAACCGCAGGAGGATTTTCATTGCCTGCTCCCAGTGTAGGAAATTCTAACTTCTATTTATTTAAATTAAACCCAATAACAAACAGTTACGTAGAAGGGCTGGGCTTTGGGAATAGTCACAGTGCATCGGGCACTCTGGTACTTGATGAGGACGACAATATCTACTTCAGCGGCATAACCAAAGATTCATTAAAAACAGGTAACTACAAAACAGAATTTCCTGGATACTCAAGATCGAAAATCGAGCCTGAAATCGCCTTCATTATAAAACTTACTACAGATTTTGAGCATGAGGACTTGATATTTTTTGAAGGAAACTCTCTTGCAGCAATAAAGATGGCAATGAACAGTGAAGGTAATATAATGTCAAGCTTTTTGTCAAACGCTCATATCAGAGTTGGGAACACCGCCTATTTTTCAAATAATTCTTCCAAAACCATTATTGGTGAAATAGATCCTCATCAAGGGATATTAATATGGGCAGATGAGCTTGTTGGTCAGTCCAACGTCTTAGATATAACAATGGATGCTTCTGGGAATACCTGGATTGGCGGCATAAACGGAGGAGATATCCGCTTTGGAAATACACACATTATCGCACCTGAAAATTTCTTTAAAGATTCCGGTCAGATAGATGCCTTCGTTATTAAAATTGTTAAATAGAACTGACAATTTATCTGAACCAATTTTTTAGTTATTCACCAAGGGGAGAGTTAGAAACCTAAGCTATTTTTAAAGGATGAATGCTTAGGTATAAGTACAAATCCTAAGTGAGAATTGCATGAATAAAAGAGCAACTTTACATTGATCATTCTTCTTTGTTAAGATTCAATACCGTTCTGCCCTTTAGTTGGCCTTGGAGCATCAAATGTATTTTATCAGATAATTCTGATAAGCCAATTTCTGTACACGAATGATCAAGGTTTTCAGGTTTCCAATCATTGGCGAGCTTGTTCCAAACCTCGATACGATCAGCCATGGGGAAATTTTGAGAATCTATGCCAATCAAGCTGATGCCCCTCAGGATAAATGGGAAAACGGTGAGTTCCAGTTTTGGCGAGGCCACATTGCCACAGCAGGTTATGGCACCAAGCGGACTCGTCGTTTTAATCAGGTTTTGCAATATGACGCCTCCTACGGTATCAATGCCTCCGGCAAAAAGTGGTTTTAGCAGAGGCTTATTATCAAAAGATTCAATGTCTTTTCTAAGAAGAACATTCTCGGCTCCCAAAGATGTTAAATAGTCTTTTTCAGACTCTTTACCCGTAATGGCGGTTACGTTGTAACCTAGTTTTTTTAAGATCGCTACACTGAGTGCTCCTACACCGCCGGTTGCTCCGCTTACGGCAATAGGCCCATGTTTTGGTTTCACCTGCTGAATAAGCTTTAAAACAGACATGCCTGCTGTTAGGCCGGCAGTACCCAAAATCATGGCTTCCTTCATACTAAGATTTTCAGGTAAAGGAATCACCCAGGCGGCCGGCACACGGATAAACTGACTGAAACCACCGGCAGTGTTCATACCCAGATCGTAACTGGTGACGATTACTTTGTCGTTTGCCTTAAACGATTCACTTTCAGAGCTAATGACGAAGCCCACAGCATCTATGCCCGGAGTATGAGGGTAATTTCTGGTTACGCCTTTATTTCCACTGGCAGAGAGGGCATCTTTATAATTCAGAGAAGAGTACTGTACTTTAATCAATACTTCACCCTGCGGCAGGTCTGAGAGAGTTTTCGCTTTAACTGCTGCTACAAATTCTCCGTCCTTTTCTTCTACAATATAGGCTTTAAAGGTATTCTCCATAGGTAATTTCTTTAGTCTTGAAATGACTTAAATAGGCTTTTAGTTCCTGTACGGCCATGATTGAAAGGGCAGGGGTATGGGAGAAAATTATCCAGCGGGCAAGTGAATAGTGATACTAATTTTTTATAAAGTACCTGTTTTTAGAATCGCCATCTCTTTCTAAACTTCCCTTTTTTGTCCAGGTAATAAGAAGGTTGCTTTGCATGGACAGCTTTTGAAAAATTTGTTTTAGTTTGACTCTTAAATAAGGTAGGAGAATTGTTTGTTATATAAATAAAGTATTCTCTTATTAGTCTGACAACAAAAGTTTTATTTTTTGTTCCAGGAAGTAAGCACCATAGATATCCTCTAAGCTCATCGTTGTTTGCTGTTTCTAAACCAAGAAAGTCAAAAATTACAGGAACGGAACTATCAATCCAATTTGATGGAAAAACTTGATCAGGAAATTCAAGTTGATAAACGTTTTTAGTTTCTAATTCATTGAAAAATATACTGTTCTTCCCTTTTAAAAAACGTAGATAGTCGTTTTTTAAACGAGTTCCATCTACTAACCAGACCATATTTTTATAGAATTCTTCTCGCGATATCCTTTCTTCTTTTTTTATTGAAGAATGTTGAAATTCAATAACTAAGTTATGCTTAGTTCGTACATCAGCGATATGTTTATCACCAGTATCTTTATCAAGTAAAATCACTTCTTGACATTCTACCGGATAATTGTTTTTCCATTTTCGATGCCATTCAGTTTCAGATTCCCACCATTTATCACACGAGGCAAGACTTTGATGTGCCCAATGCCACACTTTTTTATCTCCACACTTTGCAATAACGGTTTGATCGCATACAGGACAAATTCCTTTTTGTCCCGGTTGTGCTTCTGAACGTTCATTATTAATAAGAGCGATTCGCATTTCTTATAAATCGTTAATTGCCTTTTGTCTTATTATTTCACTATTTACTTTGTCAAAATATAATAGACTTACGTATGTGGAAGAATAACTTCCATTACCAATGGAAAGTTGAATACTTCCGTTTTTTAATTCAAAGGTTGTTAGGTACTTACATCTATTTAATTTAGTATGGTACATTCTACTAACATCATCATCCGGAGGGGAAGAAGTGTCAAACTTTTCAATAGATAAATTTGGTTCTCCGTATTTTTCAGTTAAAAGTTCTTTTAAATTAAAATAGTTGGATGAAAGAGGAGACCAATTAGTAATTACGGGAAATCTAACTGAGATTTTACTAACTAAATCTTTTCCCTTTAAGGTAGAAACTTGAATTATACAGTCTTTATATCCTGCGAAGTCACCATTTAAAACAGCAGTGCCATCTTCAGAGTTCAAAAGAGTAAATCCACTTTCTTTCATTTTAGAGAGGTAGTCATTTAGGGTTCCGTCAATAGGGACACCCTTGAACTTAAGATGCTCATTCTTTTGTCCAAGCGATAATGATGCTGGTATCAGTAATATTAATGTAAATAAAAATGACTTCATGACTATTAACAGTTGTATGCTTGTGATTACTTAAAGGTAATTTTTTTTGATCAAAAAAATAAGAGGAAAAGCTAAATGAAACTTTAAATTACCAAAATGTTGATTGGACAGAATGACGTTTTGGAGTCAATAGGTTTATAGAAAGGATAGAGAAAATAAGAAGTGTAATCCATCAAACCTAGATACAAATAGATAAAGGTAAAATATTGGTACTACGTATATTCTAAATTTTCTTCACAATATACAAGCAGTATTTTGTCTCAGATTTATGGCCGGATTCTTTATCCTCAAAAGTATAAATCAAGGAAGAATCGTTCAGTTTTTTATAGTCAATTCCTGAATGTGCAATAGTGTTTTTAAGAATCTCTACTTTTTTCCCAGTGTCTTGAATACAAATGCAAATCAGACCGTTTTTACTCAATCGTTTAGCGATTTTCTCGATCAGCTCAGTTTCTTGCTTTAGACCTCTTTTTTCAAAATGGAACATAGAGTCAAGCAACACAATATCAAAGTCCTGGTATTGATCAAAGGAGTATATATCTCCTACGAAGGCCTTGATAGTTAACCCTTCTTGCTTGGCAATTGAATTCAATTGGTCAATCCCTACTTTAGATTGATCAATCCCCGTGATTTGGTATCCCAGTTTTGCCAGAGAAATGGAGTTTCTACCTTGACCACAACCTACATCAATCAATTTTCCTTTTGGCTCGTAGTGACGGAAAAAGTCTATCAACTCAGGATAAGATTCGCCAAATAAATCTTTCGTTTGGTAGTATTTGTCGTAATCAGCCATTCTTTTGAACCAAATGAAGGTTAAAGTTTTTGTGTTTTATTGAAAATTGTCAGTAAAAGACCAGGTGATAAGTAGTTGTTTGATTTGAAACTCAACATTACAAATATACCATAGCATAGGAGTTCCGAAGAACATTGGTGGTAAGGTATGCTTAGTGCGGTACGAAGGCCGCAATGAAATTGTGGTGTGCCCACAGGGTTCTGCGAAAGAGGCGTACCGTGGGCTTTATGGCCTACGGCCATCTACTCGATTGTAGCCAGTGGTTCTTGTCCTCGCTTTTTTGTTGTACTCGAACTTATATGATACACAATTACATATAAAAAGCGTAAGATTCTTTTGGTTGTTCATTCTCTCCAAGGTATTTCATTATTTCCCCAACCCGTCTGGCACAGCCAATTGTAATTGGGTATTTGTTGTCGAATTGAGTGTTGTTCCAGTTCATTTTTGTTAACCCAAGAATTTCCTTACAAACTGTCTTTACAGAAGAAACAGATTCTACGATTCGCACTTCTAAAGGAGCAGGAATATACATTCCGGGATATGTCTGATATTGATGAACCGAGCCTCTTGTATAAAGGATGTGTCTGTTCTCTGTCAATGAAAAAACCGAGCCTCTTACTGGTGGATAAAGATTGTTTCTAAAAAAACGCAAGTCGGTTTCCATAACAGTTACAATGTCATATTCAGTAATGCCTAAATCTTGCATTGCTTGTATAAAGCCGTCTAATTCGTCTTCATAATATTTCGATGTTTTATGTAGAACTACTCGTCCTGGCAATGTTCCTGTTGCAAACTTGTATTTAGTTAATGCATCTTTCAGAAGACTTAATGATTGGTCATTACTCAGGTGAGGCTTTCTATCATCCTTATCTTCAATCACGGGTGTTCCCCGAAATATTACGCCTTTACCGTTCTCATTGAAAATTTGAGCTAGACTGGTTTGAACTGTCTTTTTATCCCTGCTTCTATAAAACCCAATTCCGACAAAACAAACTTTTGGTTTGTTTTCATCAACATCCAATTTCCAAGGAATAGTTTGAAGTCCTTTGTAATAAAGTGCTGTGCAAAAGTTCCAAGCCTTAGTGGCTGCATCTTGAGATTTGTTATTGTCGTGCAAAACATACTCTCTCAATAACTGAATAGGTGTATTGTATCTCATCGCACGAGCTTTTAAAGCACGTCTAAAGTTCAATTCCAATTCAGGCACTCCGTTGTCTTCCGCATCTTGTTCTACAGGTTCATCATCTTTATTTTCTTTTACAATTTTCCCTTCAAAACTTTTTGGAATGATGCAAATGATAACATCACAATTTTTAATATCTGATAGAAAGCCAATGTTCTCGCCAAATAATTCAACTGCATCCAATACTTTCTGATCTCTGTCAGGTTCTTTTAGAATTTTCTTAATGTCGTTTGGCGAAAGAATTCTTTCATAATTTGTATCGTAAATTAGTTTGGCACAAAATCCTTTATCTTGGATAAAACCCGAAAATGGTTTGAACAAACCTTTTTGTTTTCCTTTAGGGTTAGCAGGTATATAACTTTCAAATCGCTTTAACCAACCTTTTAAATTTTCAACATCTTCTTCGATACCTATTATACCGAGTAATAATTGATTTTTTCTTGCTTCTATGACTGTGTCATAAACATTTAACTCTGCTATACCTTCTCTTGGACAAATACTTTTGCCTTTGCCAAACAATAAAAAAGGTTCTTGTATATAGTCCGCTTTCATATGCCAAATAAATCTACGTCTCCATCTACGTCTTTTAGTTTTTTCTGTGCTCCAATTGCTTCTAAACTGTTCCAAACTGAGTCAGGAACAATAGGGGCAAAGTCGAACTTTTCAATTATCTCCAACTTTAAAAATGGATAATCTCTATATTCTGTGAACAATGATTCCGTTTGTGAAGGTTGGAGGTAACGAAGGATGAAATTAAAATGATTGAATACGTGCATATTCCGTTCAGTCTTTTTCAACCACTGAATATTTTTGAATGCTAAGTTGCTAACACGGAAATCGCTCCAAAGAAAAATCCATTCAGGTTTTATAGAAACATACCAGTCATGATCAAAATTCTCAAAACCAGTTCTAAAGGCAAGGCATCTCATATTAAACACCTCTTCCTTATTTTTTAAATTTCTTTTGATTTCAACAACCTTTCGAGTTGCACGCTTTGATGTTTTTGTCCATTCAATTGACCTTGGTTGCCATCTATCTAAATCATCTTTTTGAATTGGCAGGAATGCGAACATTTTCGCTTCTCTTATCCACTTAATTTTCAGCTTATGTAACTTGGCTTCAAGACATTTCTTCAATAGATATTTGAATTGGGATAAATGGTCTGCTGATGAATCATAAAATTCATCACAAGCAAATGATTCGGCTGTTCCGTTATCAATAATTTTTGTCAATCCTACCGAATCATCTTGCAGATTATGGAATGTGATGACTTTACTATCCCAAACTAACCAGTCGTGAGGGAAAGAAATATTTTGCATAAACAAAGCAGAAATTGCATAATCATGTATGCTCGGTTTGAAAAAAGGTCGTTTTCTTTCCTTGTTGTATTGTTTTACAGCTTTCTTATCAATATCTAAATCGGCAATGTATAAATGACTTGGAAACTGAATTTTTACAAGGTTGGAGTAAACAGGTTCTGTTCTGTTGAAATATTCGTTTTGCTTCTTATCTATTTCAGTTATTAAGGCTTTTTCTAATTCCAATTCCAATTCAAAAGCATCTGAAACTGTTTTTCGGAAATAGTTTGACTCAACCCGCCCTTCAAACTCCTTTTGTAATTGTTCTTTTGTATAAGTGGTATTGATAACCAATATTGGAATATTTTGGCTTCTAGCCGTTTGATATTCAAGTTCAGTAATAGATTCTTTGTCTTCGGGTTGCCAACCATAGCGACCGCCTAATATCAAAACATAAATATCTGATTCCATTACTTTGCTAAGGCAAGCTGTCAATGAATCTGTGCTTTGTGCTTCCATAGTCTTTTCAGACATTACAGGAAATCCACCAACCTTATTCACTGCATTGTATGCAGCGGTTCTCTCATTTGGCAAATCCCAAATGGTGCTACTGATAAATATCTTAGGTTGGGTTATAAACATTTATTCTTGATGGTGTTGGTTGAAAAATGGTCAATATGTGATTTAGTTCTGAATTAAAGTCATGTTCATTGCTACGGTCTTTCTACCATTGGCTACAACGGTTTTGCCGTACCCGTCGTACCGAAGTGAGAAGGCATGATCGTGGTCACGGCTTGTTACATGTAGTGATTCATTCTTCATTTGCCCAATTGATCTTTATTTTATTCCAAATTTGTTCATATGTTTTGTCCTTTTCGATATAGTGAGCATCATAGGCACTCCATATTATCATTGTGCCACATATTTTGCTTAATTCAGTTGCTATTCGAAGCATTATATTGAAGTCTCCATGTATTCCCATCATAGAATTAATTTCATGATTTTTAAAATCAATTGTAAAGTCACTTTCGTATTTGTGGTTTGGATGCTTAAGTTGATAGCTTCTTTTAATTATTGTATCATTTTTTGGTTCTTCAGTTCTATTCAGAATTGTGCATCCACTTTTATTTATTGCTTCTTCAAGTTCTTCCAATTTCGGGAATCTTGATTTTGTTTCAATGTTGTAATTGTCTGGGAATTCATAAGTGTCAATAGATTTGAAGTGTTCAAGGTAGGCTTCTTTTTCGATCATTTCACTTGTCGGAATTATGTTATAGCTAAGTCCCATTCTTAATGTTGATATTTCCCGTAATTGCTCTTTTGTTCTAACCACATTAAATACTCACCGAAACAAGTTCCTGACCAAAATTCATTACTTATTTGTTCGACTGGTTTCCCGTTTATTGTTAAACCAATGCTTTTGTGTTCATCTAAATTTTCTTCAATTTCTCTAAGGACGTTAAATGCTGCAGCATCAAAACTCTTTAATATTAGTTTGTCTAATGTATCTCTTTGCTCAGTTGATAAAGAGTTATAAAATTCAAATCGTTCTTTTTCTATAGCTGCTAAATCTTCTGCCATGTTTTCAAATAGCTTCACAAATTCTTCTTTGGATGTTTGGAGGCAATACTCCTTTTGTTCCAAGTAATCTTTAAAATTTTCATCTCTAAACTTGGAGACGATAATTTCAGCTAAATCTTCATAGTCTTTCGAAAACTTCATTTTTTAATTTTCATTACATGTAACATTAGTATAGACGAACAAAACACACTCAGTTGCGTATATATCGTTATTGTCTATAGCTGTCTTGTTTTTGTAATTGATTGATAATCAGAAATAAATCCAAGTATAGTCGTTTACTGTCGGATGGGATTATCGGAAGTCTGGGACTCATCGTTGTCTGGATTTCTGATTTTAGATAAAATTAGAAAAAGTTTGGCTTTTTTGATAACAGCTTGTTAAAATCCTACATTTTTTGAGTTAGACTTTTTGAAGGTTCACGGTTCTGGTACTTAGGGTATTAGTTCTCCTGAATCGAGATAGGATGGCTTGGATAACCACAGATTTGTCTCGGTATGCAGTTATTCATTATTAATAAAACTTGATTCCATTCCAATTGCTTTTCACCGCCCAAATGTGTACATTTCGTGTACTTCATCAACAAAACCGATAAAAACTTATGAAACGCATTTTAGTCCTGGGAATGGGCAAAGTGGGTAGTCTGGTGGGTGTACTTCTTAGTAAAAAATTTGAGGTCACCGGGCTGGATAAAAAGAAACCCCATTACAATTATCACTTACCTTTCAGTGTCATTGAGGGCGATGTCAGCTCCGAAGAATTTCTTCAGAAAACGCTGCCTGATTATGACGCCGTGGTTTCTGCCTTGCCTTTCTTTTTAAACAAACCCATTGCCAGATTGGCGGCAGCCTTAGGTCTTCATTATTTTGACCTCACAGAAGATGTTTCTACCACTAATTACATCAGAGAGCTGTCTAAAAAAGCCACTACCGTTATGGCACCGCAATGCGGACTGGCCCCCGGGCTCATAGGCATAGTAGGAGCTAATCTGGCTTCAGAGTTTGACAAAGTCAGAGACATAGAGCTCAGAGTGGGAGCCTTGCCAAAGTATCCAAACGGCTTGCTGGCCTATTCTTTTACCTGGTCGCCGGATGGTGTTATAAACGAATACATCAATGATGCAGAAGCCATTCACAATGGGGTACGTAAAATGGTGACTTCGCTGGATGGCCTCGAGTATATCAATATTGAAGGAAAGGAGTTTGAGGCTTTTACCACTTCAGGTGGACTGGGCACTATGTGTGAGACTTTTGAGGGCAAAGTAGATACCCTGAATTACAAAACCATTCGGTATCCCGGGCATTGCAAACTGATGAAATTTTTGATTCAGGAATTGATCCTGAAAGAAGACAAGCCCTTATTAACCAGTATTTTGGAGAATGCCAAGCCTCCTGTAAAAGAGGATGTAGTCTATGTGTATGCCATTGTAGAAGGCTGGCAAGACGGCAAGCTGCTCAGAAGTGAGTTTTACCGTGCTTATATGCCCTTAAGTATAGAAGGAAAAGTTTGGCGGGCCATTTCCTGGACCACCGCTGCCTCCATAGCGGCCGTAGTAGAAATGGTGGCAGAAGGAAGCCTGCCTCAGCAAGGTTTCATTAAGCAGGAGGAAATTCCTTTTGAGGCTTTTCTGGCCACAGAAAACGGTCAGTATTTCGTTTAACTTAAAATTGTTAGCAATGAGATTCGAAGAAAAACAAGACTTAGATATTGTGATGAACCGTCTCTTTACCCCTTATGAAGAGCGGGTGCCTGTGGTACAGAAAATAATGGAGGCTATGATGGCCGAAGGCATTATTAAAGACCCACAGGAGATCGTCAATGACCATATTGCTTTCAGAACCATGGGCGTGCCTCAGTTAGGTGTGGCCTCTTTTGAGAAGATATTTCTTCATTATGGATACACCAAAAAGGATTACTTCCATTTTGAGGGGAAAAAACTAAACGCCTGGTGGTATGCTCCGCCTGAAGAGAAATACCCCCGAATTTTCATTTCAGAGCTACGGGTAGGGGACTTGAGCCAAGCGGCTCAGGAGATCATCAGAAAATATACGGAAGAAGTACCAACAGACCCTGTAGATGATTTAGACCTGAACAAGGCTGAGGAGGTAGGTCATTTTTTTGAAAAACCTTTATGGAGTCTGCCTACTTATGCTGATTACCAAAAACTCAGTGAAGAAAGCGAATATGCGGCCTGGGTGATATATAACCGCTATTATCTGAATCATTACACCATCAGTGTACATGCCTTAAAAGAAGGCTTTAATACGCTGGAGGAGTTTAACGCCTTTTTAGAGAATAAGGGTGTAAGGCTCAATACCGCCGGAGGGAAAATCAAGACCAGTCCGGATGGTCTACTGGCACAAAGCAGCACCGTGGCAGATATGGTAATGGCCACCTTTAAGGACGGAGAAAAAGTGGAGATTCCGGGCAGTTATCTCGAGTTTGCGGAACGGCGGGTCTTGCCTGAATTTCAGCATCTGAATAGCAAAGACATCAAAAGAGAACATCTGCGTGATGGATTTGAGACAGGAAACGCAGATAAGATTTTTGAAAGTACATTTTCATCACAGACATCAAAAAAAGCATAAAATGAACAGACGATTTATTCAGGCTGAATGTAAAAAACAGCACGGGTACTTCTATGAACATGAGATGTGAGTATTGAAATTATTAGCATTAAAACACATGAAAGAACTCCTTCAAAGAATAAAGAAAGAAACGAATAATGCCGGTGTAAGTACCGGTAGAGTACATACTACAGGTACAGGAGACAAACTGACGATTCTGTCGCCCGTAGATGGCTTGGAGATAGGCGAAGTCTATGCAGCCAGTCAGGCTGATTATGAGGCCGTGGTAAAAACGGCCAGAGAAGCGGCTATTTTTTGGAGAAATAAGACAGCTCCTGAGAGGGGAGAAGTCGTAAGGCAATTTGGCCAGAAACTTAGGCAGCACAAGCAGCCTTTAGGCGAACTCGTCAGTTACGAAATGGGCAAAAGCCTGCAGGAAGGCTTGGGTGAAGTACAGGAAATGATCGATATTTGTGATTTTGCAGTAGGGCTTTCCCGGCAGCTGTATGGCTTGCAAATGCACTCAGAAAGACCACAACACCGCATGATGGAGCAGTGGCATCCGCTGGGAGTGGTGGGCATCATCTCTGCTTTTAATTTTCCTGTGGCCGTATGGTCCTGGAACACGGCTCTGGCCTGGGTTTGCGGTAATGTTTGTATTTGGAAACCTTCAGAGAAAACGCCTTTTACGGCAATGGCCTGCCAGCTAATTTTTGCAGAAGTACTTGACGAAAATGATTTACCTGAGGGAATTTCAAACCTTGTGGTAGGCGATAGGGTCATTGGCGAAGCCATGGCTAAAGATAAAGGCATAGATTTGCTTTCGGCTACGGGATCTGTAGCTATGGGTAAATCTGTGGCAGTGAATGTGGCGGCCCGTTTGGGCAAATCTTTGTTAGAGTTGGGTGGCAATAACGCCATCATACTTACAGAAAGTGCAGACCTGAAACAGGCCATTCCGGCCATCGTATTTGGTGCCGTAGGTACTTGCGGGCAGCGTTGTACCTCTACCCGCCGGCTGATAGTGCATGCATCGGTTTACGACGATTTAAAGGAGCGGTTAGTTAAAGCCTACGGTCAGTTGAAAATTGGAGATCCTTTAGATTCTGCTAATCATGTAGGCCCTTTGATAGATCACGATGCGGTAGAGAAATATTTTGCCACTATCAAGGAGGCAGAAGCCCAGGGTGGAGATGTTTTGGTAGGCAATGCTCAGGTAGAAGGCGATGTTTACGATTCTGGCTGTTATGTTTTGCCTACGCTCATTGAGGCAAAGGCAGATATGCCGATTCTGCAAACCGAGACTTTTGCCCCTATTTTGTATTTAGTCAAATACGAAACATTGGAAGAGGCCATTGACATTCAAAACAAGGTACCTCAGGGATTGTCTTCAGCTATTTTCTCCTTAAATCTGCGTCAGGCAGAGCAGTTCCTTTCTGCCAATGGATCAGACTGTGGCATAGCCAATGTGAACATCGGAACTTCAGGTGCCGAGATTGGCGGAGCCTTTGGAGGCGAAAAAGAAACCGGTGGAGGTCGCGAAAGTGGCTCAGACGCCTGGAAAACCTATATGCGTAGGCAAACATGCACCATTAATTATGGTACTGAATTGCCACTGGCTCAGGGCATTAAGTTTGAGCTGTAATCTTTAATTTTCGTTTTCTCCGGCTTTCACTCCGTCATAAACAGATTTGATATTGGCCATTTCTTTGATAAGAAAACTCTGTAACTCTTCATTAAAAGCAGCTTTCTGATCTTCAGGAAGCTGCTCATAAAATTCTTTGAGTTCTTTATTGATTTCAGCCTTTTCTTCCTCAGAGGAAGCGTTCATGGCTCTTACATGATATTTTTTGAAGTCAAATGCCAAGGTCTATTACTTTTTAGAATGTACTTTATCAATTAGTTTTTCGAGTCTGATTCCGAAATCTACCATAGCTTTGATTTCGCCTACTCCGCTATGGCGTTCTTTATCCATGATCAAAATTCCGCCTTTTCCGTTGGATTCAATATGATAGTAATTATTACTTTCAAAAAACAGGACCAGTTCGTCTGTAAAGAATCTTCTGATACCCCTGATATCATCACCTCTGAGCGTGAAACGACGAGCAAAGTCTCTGAAAGACTTGAATTTGATTTCGCGATACTCGCTCAGGTATTGCATTTTCTCGTAGAGGTTTCCTTTGTCAAGTGTGAAAGATGGAATTTTCTTTCGGGTATTGATATACAGCATGGTAGCATGCAATTCTTCCTCCAGAATAAAGGCACCTTCTGAGTATTCAATATCAAAGAGTTTAAAGATTTTGGTCTTGTCTTTCCCAATATTGTAAAGATGATCTACCTGGCGTGTTCTGAAATAATTGAAATCCCGAAGAAAGAACATGTGATGATCATGTTCCGTGTAAAAACTCCAGCCCAGGTCTTTCATAAAGGCACCCACTTCTTTTTGTCTTTTGGTGACAGAATCAGGAGCTTTCACAAAAGGCACATACTTCAGGGCAGTTCGCAAAGCAAAAGGGTGAGAGCTCTCGGCACTATGTAGGTCTAAGCCTACCACTTCAAATTCACCCCCGTTTTTATCAAATACCTGTTCATAATCCCACAGATTTTCCATGACGGTGTGATCTACGAAATTACACTGTAGAAAATCAACCACCACTCTGTCTTCAGGGCTTATCTCGCTTAGCACTTGTTTCAGTCTGAAGAAGTTTACAAAGGAAGCAAAGTGCTTCACCGTAATGTGGATTTTTCCGTCGTCTTCAATGTAACGTTCTACATTATTCGTAGTGAAATTCTGGAAGAACAGTTTCACGTTTCTGGTTAAAATAATATGAACCAAAAGTGTGGTTAAAATTCCCACAGCAATACCAATTATAAGGCTGGTTAGTAGCGTAGTAATCAGTGTCACCAGAAAAATAAGCACCTGCTCTTTACCTATATCTCTGATTTTTTGGATGATTGTAGGCGAGGCCAATTTATAGCCTGTGTACACCAGTATTGCCGCTAACGCCGGGAAAGGAATGTATTCGAGCTGGTCTTTGAAAAGCAAAATAAAGATGACCAAAAACAGGGCATGGAAGAAGTTTGACACCTGATTGCTGGCATTATTATTCACGTTAACCGAGCTTCTGGCAATAACAGTTACTACATTCAGACCACCTAAAAATCCGGAAACTACAGTAGCAAGACCTAATGCCTTCAAATCTTTACTGACGTTTGATTGTCTTCTTTTGGGGTCAAGCTTATCAACTGCCTTAATGGAAAGTAATGACTCAATACTGGCAATCATGGTGATAGTGAAAACGGCCAGAAGGAACTGAGGATCAAATACTTTTGAGAAGTTGGGCGTTGGGAAATTTGATAAAACATTATCAGGGATACTCACCAAAAACTCCTCCTTAATGGGATGATCCATACCGGCCTTGTTGGCATAAAAGTAGGCTACACCTACAGAAAGGAAGACAATCCACATGGGGGCGGGTATGAGCTGTAAATACTTATTCCTGATTCGTGAATAAAAGACCATTATCAGCAAACTGCTAACACCGGCAATAGCAGCCGCATGTCTTTCTGTGTCTTTAAAACACTCAATGAGAGATTTAGGAATAGAAAAAAGCAATTCAAGTGGTGAGCCCTGGGCGTCCAGGTTTCCCACCATGATATGAAACTGTTTTGAAAGTATGATGATACCAATGGCCGCCAGCATTCCCTGAATAGCCGAGGAAGGGAAGAAATTGGAAAGTTTCCCCAAATTGACAAAAGCCAAAACAGTAATTAAACCACCCGAAATGATAATGGCTGCAAGAGTGTAGAGGTAACCCTGATACATATCTCCTTCGCCCAATATAGTAATGGCACTTAAAACGGCCACCACCAGACCGTTACCCGGACCCGTGATTGTCACATTGGAACCACCTATGATTGAAACAATTAAGCCCCCTACAATGGCTGCTATCACTCCGGCCACTGGTGGTGCTCCTGATGCCAGAGCCAAACCGAGGCCAAGTGGCAGAGCTATAAGGGAGACGACTAAACCGGCAAATATGTTCTGTGCCAGATTATCTGTTAAGTTTTTAAGCAAGTCTTATTTGTGTTTAGGTTTCTTAGTTTTTGAGTACAATTCTTTGAATGCAGCTGTTACCTTTTGCATCCCGAACCCTTAAAATATAAACTCCCTCGTTAAGATTTGCCATAATCGCCATTTTTTGATTCGTTTCTTCTTTAAAAAGAACACGATACTCCATATTTCTTCCCTGAATGTCCAAAACGTCAATATTTTCAGGTCTCACTCCTTTAAGCTGAATATTCATCGATTCATTTCTTGAAACCGGATTTGGGAATACGTCGCACTGCGGAGTATTCACTGCTTCCTGACGCCAATTAAAAAAGGTTTCTGGTTTCTCAGCATAAGGGTTCGGCTGATAAACGTCTGAATGCTCAGAGAGGTTCAGTTGTTTGCCGTTCTCCCCATTTTCTTCAGTCAGATTCACCACAGTGTCTTCTTCCATTTTGCAGTCATTCACTTCAAAAGTAATCTGAATGGCGGGGCTTTGGCAACCGCCGCTGTCGGTTTTTACTATCCAGTACTGGCTGATTTGTACAGAATCTGAAACCAATACACTTTCTTTCACTAAAGAGCTGTCTAACTGCTCATCAAAATACAGAACATTCATAGGGTCTGAGAGCCAAATGGGTTTTTCAATGGCTTCTAATTTACAGGACGTAAGTACAGGATTTTGGATTTCTAAAACCGGAGCAGGTTTTACATGAATATTCAGAGAGTCAAAGGCACCGAAACAACCGTACTTATTGACAACAGAATACCAAAGCGTGGTATCTTCTGCCAGGGTGAACTGAAGCGAATCTTCAAGTAACCAGTTGTAGACGGTGTCAGCCCTGAATAGCCATCGGTATGAATTTTCTGTGCTGTCTAATTGGCCTCTGTATAGATAATCGTATTGGCAGATATCCATATTTTTAGTGCCTAATGAATCCGGTATTAGGCCACGGTCAAATTGAAATTCATCAGTACTTCTGGCACAGGAGGCTCCGTTTTCGGCTTTAAAAACGGCTCTGATACGGTAATCACCATCTAGAGTATCCTGTAAATGATGGATAGTAAAAGCCAATGAATCTGTTGAATCCACCACCATCCATGATCGTCCGATTTGCTTTTGTAACTGATAGTATTCCACCTCACCTCTGAAATCTAAGTTTGTAGTGTCAGGTGACCAGATTTGACCACTGCAGTAGTAGGCTTTATCAATGTTACCCAATATGCCATTCACATAAAGGGTTATTGGATCCGATACATATGAAGAATCGTTGGAGTCAGTGACTACAACTCTATACAAGCTCAAATGAGGGTCTAAAAGAGAGCCAACATTACTTATTCTGATATAGTCTAAGGTGTCATTCTCTAAGGTGAAAAAGGTGGAGTCTTCCGGTCTTTTTCTTTGCCATTGATACTCTAATGGTGGTATTCCCACTTGGTTGGCTTCAAATCTTACGGAATTACCTTCGCAATCGGCCACAGCCTCTAATCCATCATTAATGCCAAACGGACTTTTTATTTCAGCCCCTATAAAGGTTCGAGGGCCTTCACATCCATATTGACTCACCTGAGAGACATAATGTGTGTAATAGTCTGGTTTTACATAAAATGGGCTATTGAAACTGAAGGTTCTTCCTGTTCTACTTTTAAACCATTTTAAGTACTGACCTTTAGCAGAGAATCTCAAAGTATCACCTAATTCCACCACCGCTGGTG
This sequence comes from Cytophagales bacterium, assembly GCA_024742395.1. GTDB lineage: Bacteria > Bacteroidota > Bacteroidia > Cytophagales > Spirosomataceae > Jiulongibacter. The sequence continues at coordinate 3,849 of JANSYO010000016.1, read as the reverse complement.
TGGTATTTTCAGGGGCAGGAGGAGCCGGATGTATGGTTACAGTATAGCTGGCTTTTGGACCAACACAGCCTTCATTGTTAACAGAGGCATACCACCAGGTATAAACTCCAGCCTTATCAGAAGTAGGTTTAGGTGGTCTGGTAGATCCTGTATCCCAGGCTTCTAAAGAAGAAAACCAGAGGTCATTATTGGGTTTCGCATTGAAGCTCAAAGTTCTGGTAGGTCTCCCTTCGCAATATTCTACAGTTTGATCAGCAGGTCTTTCCGGGTACTCTCCGACTCTTAGCAGCGTTTGGTCTGTATTTTCAATACATTCAAAGCCGCCCGTATTGAAGAATATTCTACATCTGTATTTACGAGAACGCCATGTTTGCAAATTCGTAAACTTCAATGAAGCTGTTTTGGTGCCGGTCAAAGTAGGGTCATCCTGAAGGTCAATCCACTCACCGGCTGCATCGTCTCTGACTTGCCATTGATATCCCGTTACACTTCCTATCACTTCTAAATAATCACTTAGATTGAGGTCAAAATCTTGACCTACACAGGCCTTTAAATTGGGTAAGGTTCTGTTAATCACATTGGCATATAAAGTTTTTGGGATGGTATAGGCCACGGAAACAGAATCGCCTACTATGCATCTGAATTGTGTCAGGTGTGGGTTGTTTTTACCACCGGCTCCTGATACTCTTATGGCTTTTTGCTGTGCATTCTTAATTCCATCGTCCTCGTCATATACATTCACAAAATCTGTATCGCCCGGTCTTTTTCTTTGCCATTGATATACTAAATCTCCGGCTCCTTCTGCTTCCACCAAAAAATTCACAGAATTGCCTTCACAGTCAAACTGATCATATGGTTCTTGAGTAATGCTTAATTGAGGATAAATTTTCGCGTCAATTTGTAACCTTGGACTTTCGCAAGTCGAATTGGATTGGCTTACCCAATAGGTGTACTCACCTTTCTCTGACAATTCAGGAGCGGCGGCAATCAAAGAATCGGGGTGGTCAGCAGTATACCATTTCAAGTTTGTTCCTGATGCAGAGAAAGTCAAAGTGTTTGGTTGAATGGCACTAAAAGGAGTGGTATTAACTGGCTTAGACAAACCAGGTATAACTTTTATGCTCACCGTTTTTTGGAAAGTCCCGCAAGTTCCGGTACATGAAACGGTGTAATTGGTACTTACTTCGGGGTTTACAATTCTTTCAGAAACCGTATTCCCATCTGACCATGTCAAATTACCTCCACATGAACTGGCCTTTAAAAGTACAGGGATGCCAGAGCAAATGGTTGTATCTTGAATATTTACCATAACTTCATTGGTTGGCAGTACCACCACTTCAATAGCCTCAGCCGTAGCCTTATTACAATTGGTCAAATCACAATCATAGATAGCTCGGTAATAGATAGAAATGTTTTCAGTTGAAGTATTCTCTAAATCAGTGACAGAAAGAGTATTGGCAGAGCCGGTCATGTCTTCCCAGAAGGATGAACCCGCGGCGGAAGACTTAGTGTTTTTCTGCCAGATGATGCTACAAGTACCCGTTCCGCCGGAAATGGCCGCAGTTAGTTCAAGGCTTTCACCAGAGCAAATGCTGCTTTTGTCAGAAGAAACGATGACTTTAGGATCGTCTACAATGTTTATGGTGGAGATATTGGAGTACAGCTCCGTTCCACATTCATCTATCACTTTTCTTCTGTAACAGGTGGTCACAGAAAGAGCAGTAGGGTTAAAGGAATTTCCAGTTGCACCGGAAATAGTATTCCAAGTCGGAGTAGGAGTAGAGCAATTTTCGCTTGATTCCCAAAATGTGCTCAAAACGCCTTTTCCACCAGATGCGGCGGCCGTACTACTAATTTCAGGTGGATTGTAGCCTGCACAATTGATATCAGAAGAGCTGGATATACTTCCGGCTACTAATTCAGGGTAGCCTGTAACCGTAATTTTAGCGGCTGGACTGGTACATCCATTGAGGCTGCAAGTGACAGAATATTCCACCACAGAAGTAGGACTAACGGTTATTGAGGTCGTAGTTTCCGATGTGCTCCACAGTAAACCACCTGTACAACCAGATGCAGTAATTTCTGAAGATTGACCAAAGCAAATTTCAGATGTTGTAGCAGTTAACGTAGGAGCGGCCACACCTGGTTTTACGGTAATCTCTACAGAATCCTTCACAATCTCAGAGCAGCCTGCAACGGAACAGGTAGCTGCAAAATACTGTGTAGATGTAGGGCTCACCGTTTGCTGTGCAAGCTCAGAACCGTTCGACCAGGAAATAGTACCCAAACAGCCGGAAGAAGTCAAAACCACTTCTTCACCTTCACAGATGATGCTTTTATCAACAGTGACCACATTGGCCACTACAGGTGCCACCACCACCTCAATAGCCTCAGATGTTGCTTTATTGCAATTGGTCAAATCACAATCATAGATAGCTCTGAAATAGACAGAGAAGTTTTCAGTTGAAGTGTTCTCTAAATCAGTGACAGAAAGAGTATTGGCCGAGCCGGCCATGTCTTCCCAGAAGGAAGAACCCGCGGCGGAAGACTTAGAATTTTTCTGCCAGGTGATGCTACAAGTACCCGTCCCGCCGGAAATGGCAGCAGTTAGTTCAAGGCTTTCACCAGAGCAAATGTTGTTTTTGTCAGAAGAAACGATGACTTGAGGATCATCTACAATGTTTATGGTGGAGATATTGGAGTATACCACCGTTCCACATTCATCTACCACTTTTCTTCTGTAACAGGTGGTCACAGAAAGAGCAATCGGATTATAAGTATTGCCATTAGCACCGGAAATAGTATTCCAAGTCGGAGTAGGAGCAGAGCAATTTTCGCTTGATTCCCAAGATGTGCTCAAAACGCCTTTTCCACCAGAAGCGGCAGCCGTACTACTAATTTCAGGTGGATTGTATCCTGCACAATTGATATCAGAAGAGCTGGAAATACTTCCGGCTACTAATTCAGGATAACCGGTAATGGCAGTTTTAGCTGCCGGACTGGTACATCCATTGAGGCTGCAAGTGACAGAATATTCCACCGCTGAAGTAGGACTAACGGTTATGGAAGTCGTAGTCTCCGATGTGCTCCAAAGTAGATCGCCTGTACAACCAGAAGCAGTAATTTCAGAAGATTGACCAAAGCAAATTTCAGATGTTGTAGCAGTTAACGTAGGAGCCGCCACACCTGGTTTTACGGTAATCTCTACAGAATCTTTCACAATCTCAGAGCAGCCTGCAACGGAACAGGTAGCCACAAAATATTGCGTAGAACTAGGTGATACAGCTTGCTGAGTAAGCACAGAACCATTTGACCATGAAATAGTACCCAAACAGCCATTAGAAGTCAAAACCACTTCTTCACCTTCACAGATGATGCTTTTATCAGCAGTGACCACATTGGCCACCACAGGTGCTACTACCACTTCAATAGCCTCAGCAGTAGCCTTATTGCAATTGGTCAAATCACAATCATAAATAGCCCGGTAATAGACAGAGATGTTTTCAGTTGAAGTATTCTCTAAATCAGTGACAGAAAGAGTATTGGCAGAGCCGGCCATGTCTTCCCAGAAGGATGAACCCGCGGCAGAAGACTTAGAATTTTTCTGCCAGATGAGTCTGCAAGTACCCGTTCCGCCGGAAATGGTCGCAGTTAATTCAAAACTTGCACCAGAGCAAATGTTGTTTTTGTCAGAAGAAACGATGACTTGAGGATCGTCAACAATGTTTATGGTGGAGATATTGGAGTACAGCTCCGTTCCACATTCATCTATCACTTTTCTTCTGTAACAGGTGGTTACAGAAAGTGCAGTCGGGTTAAAGGTATTTCCAGTAGCACTTTCAATGATCG
>JANSYO010000428.1 GCA_024742395.1 Cytophagales bacterium | reverse complement strand
GTTTCAAGGGAATAATAACTAACTACAGGATCTCCACCAAGGAGAGACAGCAGAGCAGGAGAATTACAGTGAAAGAAAAAGTTTTCCGAAATTTTCTTGTTTGTGCCAATATCATACAACGAGAGGCTACAAAAAAATGGCTCATGGTCACCAATTTGAAATATGACATTCTTAGGTTCTACAGTAAAGTAAAATGGCCTACAGAAGATTAGAAAACAGAAGATTCAATCCACCACAGTTTCGCACTTATTTTGCTCATGTTTTGTATCAGGGCGAAGCGTTTTCCTTATACGATTGCATAGCGCAATCTCAGTTCCAGGATGCCATTCATAGGAAGGATCAAAACATTCGAGAACTGGTTTGTAGCAATTTGCTTTCTGTATGGTCCTGATAAGCAACTGTGTTTACATGATAGATATTTAGGTGCTATTACCTTTTCGTTGCGGCTTCCTTTCTTCTGATTTTTGTGTTTCTTAGCGATTGCTCGTTTTCTGAGTGTAAAATAAAGATCGTCCTCCTTTAGTGGATTTTCTATTTCCATGAGTTGCTATGTTATGCAATATACTCAAAACGCGTACCAGGATCTTGTAGAATGGCATATTGAAAGGCTTTTTGGTCATTTGATTGCGGATTTGGTAATAACTCTTCGCCCTCATCTCCTTCGAAGAAAGGAAGGTCTCTAGAATAAACTTCACAATTTTTAGGTAGTCCACAATTATACGCAGATACGTTGGTCCTCACAAGCGTCCAATCATGAGAAAAAGTGTCAAAGCAAACTTTCACATAGGGTGCGAGGTCTGTTTGGTCCACCTAATAAAAAGTCACAAAAAGGTGCACAAACAACAGCAAAAGTACCTCGCTCCCGGCTTGTTCAGGATTAAGTTTTGGAAACTTCTCAATAACAATGTACTCTTGCGGAAATGTCGACATATCCTGCAGGGGATATTTTTTGCGATCCTCTGACTGATAAATAGTCTCAAACGGAACAGTAGCGGATAAACAATCGTATGTCAAAG
>JANSYO010000360.1 GCA_024742395.1 Cytophagales bacterium | reverse complement strand
TAGATGCTCGACTGATTAGTTTGCCTTGGGTTTCAGCTTTGCCTTCCTATAAATTTGAGCGCTTATCCGGTCGGTATTTATCACTCGAGCAGGAGCAGACAGCGCCGCGAAGTGTTCATAGTCTTGGAAATAAAGCCCCTGTTGATACTTGGGATTGGCTAGTAAAGAGTCAGTGGCTAAATGTTGTTCAGGCGAAGTATGGCTCTGCAGCGTTTATGCCTATGGCGGATGGCGCCATATACGAAGTCAGATTGTATCCTAAGGGCCTTCAAGCTGAGCCGGTCAATGGATCCGCGAGGCAGGCTATAGAGGCTTGGCAATAAAAAAGGGAGCCTAGGCTCCCTTTTTCGTGACTATTCCTGAGTATTGGTTACTGAGGGAATAGTTCACCTAGCTTAGTTGCTAGCATCATGTCGCCTTCAGCGCGTAGCTGACCAGCCATAAATGCTTGCATACCGTCAGTTTCACCAGTCATGATACCTACTAGAGTTTCAGTGCTCATGATTAGAGTTACAGATGGGTCGTCGTGAGTACCATTGGCGATTTCAAAATCACCGTCTTTAACGGCTACGTAGAAATCATCACCATCTTCAACGCTGAACTGGAAAACATTTTCCATGCCAGCAGCGGCATCGGCGTTAAATTTGCCTTTCATTTGTTCGATGATGTCAGCAACAGAAGTCATATCGCTTTCCTTTTGTTTGTTAGGGATTGATCTGATACACAATAAAACACATATCAGCAGATCAACAATCTGACCCTACGTCAGAGATTGTCAGACTAAGCAAGCTCGCTAAGGGTGTCAATAGCAAATCATACGATTGTTTGAATTTTTGGTTGGGTAACAAAATCTGTGGTCTCGTATGTGAGAGCTGTTAAACTTAGACCAATAAAAATAGGGAGAAACCAGTGGAATTTTTATCAGAATACGGCTTATTTTTGGCTAAAGCCATCACCATTGTTGTAGCTATTGCTTTGATCATCGGAATGGCAGTAAGTGCAGGTCAAAAGGGTGATCCGGGTAAACTAAAAGTAGAGAAGCTCAATGAAAAACTCGATAAGGTTAAGCAGCGCTTAGAAGCTCAGCTCCTAAATAAGAAGGCG
>JANSYO010000009.1 GCA_024742395.1 Cytophagales bacterium | reverse complement strand
GTTTACACCCTGAAACCAAACCAGCTCAATTGTACCAGTATGATCAGAAAACTCGACTACCAGCCTCTGTTTTCTGCCTGTACCAATTTTCTGTATACTCCTGATTTTACCTTTGATTTGGGCCGCTTCCATATCTTCAGTGAGCTTGGAGATAATGTAAAACTGACTCCTGTCTTCGTATCTGAAAGGAAAATGTTGAAGCAAATCACCATAGGTAAAAATGGCCAACTCCGTTTTAAGTAGGTCTGCACGAGAGGTACCTACCCCACGCAAATATTCTATTCCTTTATTTAAACCAGAGGACATGAAACAAAAATAGAAAGCCTTTGGTAATTTCACGCAAAATTGAGGATATGATCAAGGAGTATTATCAGAAAAGGCTGGAAGAAGAAGGAGAAGATCTAAAAAGTTTAGAAAGAAAGACTAATCAGGTTTCTAACTGGCGATTATTGGCTATAGTAGCTTCTGCCGTAATATTTTACTTTCTACTTAAAACCTCCATTTTCATTGCTGCAGGCTCTTGGATAATAATCATAGCCGGCTTCTTTTATTTAGTAAAATATCATGACTCTCTGGCTGCAGAGACGGAGCTCAAAAGAATCAAAACTGATGTACTGAAGAATGAAATTCAGTATTTATCAACGGCTAAAAACAGGTATGATAATGGAGCCCAATATGAGCAACCAAAACACCCATACACAGCCGATTTAGATGTTTTTGGTGAATTCTCACTCTTTGCTAAGACCAATAGGGCCAAAACACACAAAGGTCAAAACTATCTGGCCGATGCATTAACAACTATTGCCTCTGCTACTTCCATTGCTCAAAAGCAAAGGGCTACGGCAGAACTGGCCAAAAAAGACAAATGGAGACAAAATTTTCAAGCCTCTTTATTTGAACTTCACAATACAGAAACAGAAGGCTTAACTTCACTGGAAGAGCCCGAAAAACTCACTGCTGAGGGATTGATATTTGTTTATAAGTATTTTAAATGGCTTATTCCTATCCTACTTTTCTCAGCTTTTTACTTTTGGGGTGTTACGGCTGGCACACTTAGCCTTTTCGGTTTTTTGGGCCTGCATTTTATGTTATCTGGGATTAACAGAAAAATAACCGAACCCTATTTTCAAAAGATTAAAGGCATTAGTAAAGATCTGGAAAAGTATGCTCTGGCTACTCAACTCATCATTAAAGAGGATTTTGAAAGTGAGGTTCTTAAAATGGCCAAAGCACAGCTACCCTTGAGCCAATCATCAGAAAATCCAATTCATGAGTTTCTAACTATCTATAAAAAGATAGACATGAAGAACAATCAGCTTGCAGCATTCTTTCTTTACCTTTTTTCTCCTTTTGACCTGGTTCAGTTGATTGCTTTGAGAAAATGGGTAAATACTCATCCAGATTTCTTCTCGCATATTTTTGAAGTAATAGGCACATTTGAGCTTTATTCGAGTTTAGGCACATTGGCATTTAACGAAAAGGGCTGGGTCTTTCCTGATCTTTATGAGGACAAGAATCTCTCGTTTGAAATTAAGGATGCCGGGCATCCCTTAATGGACACTTCGGTGACCAATACCTTTGTTTTTAATGAAGCAAACCGACTGAGTTTAATCACAGGCTCCAACATGTCTGGTAAGAGCACTTTTTTACGAACCATAGGTTGCAACATCATTTTGGCCTATGCCGGAGCCCCGGTTTTTGCTTCTTCTTTCCGTTTAGTCGCCAGTATTCATTTATATGCTTACATGCGTATTAAAGATTCTTTACAGGAAAACGCCTCTACATTTAAAGCAGAAATAGATAGAATCAAACTTCTTTTGGAAGCCATGCGATCGCAACCAAAATCGCTCATTCTGGTTGATGAAATGTTAAGAGGAACCAACTCTGAAGACAAACTGAGAGGTTCTATAGCATTCTTAGAAGAAGTCATAAAAGCTCATGCATACGCTATGGTAGCCACCCATGATTTAAGAACCACAGAACTTGCAGGAAAATATCCTGAGTCAGTTCAAAATTTCTTTTTTGAATATGAATCAAATGGAGGAGAGTTAACCTTCGATTACAAACTAAAAGAAGGTGTATGTCAGAGTTTCAACGCCTCAGAATTATTAAGAAGTGTAGGCTTGGATGTTTAGTTTTAGAAAAATCAACCGGATATCCCGGCGGCGTACAGTTAAACATGACCTATTCCCAACTTCTAAATATTTTTAAGGCAAAAACTGTTTCACAAAATTTCTGCTGGTGAGGATAGCCGCTTTTACGTCATCTTCGCTTCCTTCATAGGCTTTGTCTTCAACCTCAATGACTAAAGGGCCTCGGTACCGTACATCAGTAAGTGCCGCGAAAAAGGCTCGCCAGTTGACATCGCCCAGTCCAGGCAATTTTGGTGAATGGTATTCTAACGGATTCGCCAAAATCCCTACTCTATCCAGCTTCTCCTTATATACTTTTACATCCTTAATATGAATATGATGAAGTCTGTCTTTGTAGTCATAAATTGGCTTTATTTCATCCATATGCTGAAAAACCATATGCGATGGGTCGTAGTTTAAACCAAAAAGCGGAGTAGGAAAGGTCTCGAACATAATATCCCAAACGGCCGGGCTAATGGCTAGATTCCTTCCGCCTGGCCATTCATCATTGGTAAAAAACATAGGACAGTTTTCTATGCCTATCTTCACACCTTCTTCTTCTGCTACCGCAATAATGGGAGCCCATAACCTTTTAAACAATTTAAGATTCTCCTCCATATTCAAGCTTTGATTCCGACCGATAAAGGTATTCATTACAGGCACTTTCAGTTTACTGCAAGCTCTTATCACTTTCTTTATATGCTCTACATAGAACTCTGATTTGGCAGAATCTGCATCCAAAGGGTTAGGATAATATCCAAGCCCTGAAATAATGACATCATTGTTATTTAGCGTAGAATGAATGCTCTCAACATTAAGATTATCAACATCTATGTGTGAAACCCCGGCGTATCTTCTGCTATCGCCACTTTGGGCCGGCCAGCACATCACCTCCACACTTTGAAACTCATTTTGTGAAGCAAACTTTATAACATCTTTAAAGGAGTAATCCTGTAATATGGCAGAGACGAAACCTAATTGAAACATATCAAATTAATTTTCCCCGAAGTTAAGATTTAGGCGATACATTTTGAAGGATACTTATAAACATTCGGATTTAATTAGGTTAAGATTTGCGGCCATACTTTTGACATAGAAAATAAGTCTATTTTTGAAGAAGAATATGACAACAACATTCAAACAGTACATTTTTTCTTTTGATACCATCAAGGGATTGGTTCTGACATTATCATTGGCTTTGCCTATGATTCTGGGTGTTAAGTATAATGCATACCCACAGGGGTTTGCTTTTGCGTTAGGGACTCTTTTTACTTTTCTTCCGAATACAGACGGCAGTAACAGACATAGGTTTTGGGGTATTCTTTCAGCTCTAGTTCTTTGCCTGCTCATAGTGGCTGGAAGCCATTTCTTCAGGCAGGTATCGTATATACTGTTTCTTATCTATTTCTGCTTTGCGGTTTTTGCGGTGGCCATGATTTCTGTCTTCGGGTTTAGAGGGGCTATGGTCGCCTTTTCTGGTCAAATGGCCATCGTAATGAGCTTTGCCTTGTTAAAAACTAAATTGGGAATTGTAGATCAATTAACCTATATCTCCCTCGGCGGACTTTGGTATCTCTTTTTGGCCTGGGCCTCTCACTATATTTTTCAAAACAAAAATGCCGCCTTAAACCTCGCTGATTGCATAGAATCTACAGCCGATTTCCTGAAACTGAAATATCAATTATTTTGGAATACAAATGAAGATAATCTGAAGCTTGAACAAGAACTTCTAAAACTTCAAGTCAAAATTAATTCTCAACACGAATTACTGCGAGAGTTACTCTACAAAAAAAGAAGAAACGAGGGGCAGTCAAACAAGACAAACCGACTCCTGCTGATTTTTTTGGAAATGCTCGACGTCTATGAATTATCTCTTGCCGTTGGGTCTGAAAGCGAAAGAGTGGCAGAAATATTTACCGAAAAACACCAGGATAGAACTGTCCCGCTAAAAAACTTATCAGCACAGAGCATTGTGCACCTTTATGCCTTAGCAGATGCTCTAAAAAATGGAACCGAACTTCTTATAATGGAGGAAGATCGGGCATTTGAGCTTGCTTGTGAAAATGAGATAAGAACTTACGTAGACGATGTTAAGTTACCTCAAGCAAGGGAAGGGGCACTTTTAATCAGAAATCTTCTGGACTACAAAAGCAAGCAATGGCAGAAAATCTCACTTGCCAAAAGAGTTTACGCTAATATCATAGATGGAGCAGACATCAGATTAAAAAGAAAAGACCGTAACCTTTTCATCACCTCACAAGACTACAGCCTTAAAACCATTAAGGCCAATTTAAGTTTTAAGTCGAATGTATTCAGACATGCCTTACGAGTAACGGTTGCAATGTTGATTGGACTGGCGGCAGGCCGTTTTTTTGAGCATCAAAACGCCTACTGGATTTTGCTGAGCATCGGAGTAATTCTAAGACCCAATTTTGGCCTGACTAAACAACGTGCCATTCACAGAATTTTTGGGACAATTGGAGGTGCCGGGGTAGCCATTTTGATAGTTTATTTGACCAAAAACACCTTCATTTATGGTCTTTTGGCTGTACCCGCAACGTTTATTGGCTTTACCTTTCTTCAAAAGAATTATCGTATCGCTGCCACTTTTATTACCTTGGCTATCATACTGTTTTATGCCACTTTAGTTGACAACACCCTAATAATTATTGGTTACAGAGTAGTTGATACTTTAATTGGTGGTTTGATCTCATTTTTTGCTATCTACTTCTTTTGGCCAAGCTGGGAAGGCCACAGCATAAAAGACTCCATCAGTGATTCTCTCACAGCCATAAGTGCTTATCTGAAACAAATAGACAGGATTTATCACTCAAAAGAAGCCCCGGATACAACCTACAGACTGGCAAGAAAAAAAGCCTTTATTGACACCGGAAATCTCATGGCAGCTTTTCAAAGGCTGACTGAAGAGCCAAAATCACAGCAAGACCACGTCTCTCAGGTATATGGTATCGTTGTATTAAACCAAACTTTCCTGAATGCTGCGGCTGCATTGGGCACTTATATACAAAATCACGAAACTACACCGGCCTCAAGAGCCTACGAAACCATGATGGCTCATATTCTTGATAATCTCCAAAATGTGTCTGAAATACTCAATCAGGGGGAAATTCAAACAGATCACGACACTTCTGAAACGGAAGTGGCCACCGAAGAATTAGAGAACAAATATCGACTCCTTGAATCTGAAAGGGCAGAAGAGTTAGAGAAAGGGCAAACCACGATCAGTGCTGAGATGAGAAATAAGCTACAGGAAGGAAAACTCATCACAGACCAGCTTAAATGGCTTTACAGCTTATCTGAAAGTATGAAACAGCTAGTGGTTCATTTAAAAGACTAAGCCAAAAAAGCCTTTAACAGCTCTTCTCTGTCATCGAAATGATGCTTTACACCCTTTATCTCCTGGTAGTCTTCATGGCCTTTGCCAGCCACAAGAATGATATCGCCCTCATTAGCCAGCATTACTGCGGTCTTTATGGCTTCTTTTCTATCCTGAATGGTCAAAGCCTTTTTCTTTTTAGTAATACTGATGCCCTCCTGCATATCTTTTAATATCGCCTCCGGCTCTTCATTTCTAGGGTTATCAGAAGTTAAAATCACTTTGTCGCTAAACTCCGCCGCTATTTTAGCCATCATAGGCCTTTTCCCTTTGTCACGGTTTCCCCCACAGCCTACCACCGTAATAACTTGCTGAATATCCTCTTTTAAATCCTGAATAGTTTCAAGTACATTCTGTAAAGCATCTGGGGTATGAGCATAATCCACAATACCCACTTTCCCATCTTTGGAGTGGATTTGCTCAAATCTTCCCGGAGGTGGAGTGAGCTGAGAAAGTTCTGTTAGAATGCTCTCTTCATCTTCGCCCAAAAGTACTGCTGTACCATATACGGCTAACAGATTATATGCGTTAAATCGACCAATTAGCTTAAACCATACTTCCTGCTCATTGATAGTCATTTGTAAGCCAAAAAGCCCACAATCCAAAACTTTGCCTTTAAAAGTGCCTACTCCTTTCAGCGTATACGACTCTCTCTTGGCTTTGGTGTTTTGTAGCATTACTTTGCCATTCTTATCGTCTGAATTTGTTAGGGCAAAGGCTGTTTTGGGCAGCTGATCAAAGAATCCTTTTTTGGCTTCAATATAATTCCTGAACGTCTCATGAAAATCCAGGTGATCCTGCGTGATATTAGTGAAGATCCCTCCTGCAAAATGAAGACCTGCAATTCTTTCCATGGCCACTGCATGAGAACTGACTTCCATAAACACAAAGCTGCATCCCTTGCTATGCATCAGCTTTAATAGCTTATTTATGCTCACAGAATCTGGCGTTGTATGAGTAGATGGAATAACTTCATCCTCTACCTGATTTTGGACGGTAGAAAGCAAACCGCACTTATAACCCAGTCTTCTGAAAAGGTCAAAAAGTAGTGTTGCCACAGATGTTTTTCCATTGGTTCCCGTAACCCCAACCAGCTGCATTTGCTGAGACGGCTGATCGAATAAATTAGCTGCTGCAAAACCCATAGCTTTCGCGGCATTTTCTACCTGAATATAGGCAACACCCTCTACTAAAGTTTCCGGAAGCCTTTCACACAATATAGCCGCGGCTCCTTTTTCTATTGCCTTCTCTATATAATCATGCCCATCAACCTGTGTTCCGGGAATGGCCACAAAGAGATACCCTTTCTCTACTTTACGGCTATCAAACTCAATGGAGTCAATCTCTATATCTGTTTTTCCTGAAACAGTTTGAAGAGAAATTTTATATAAAATATCACTTAGAAGCATAGAAATAAAGAGACTTATGAATGGGCTTTAAATTGTGAAAAACTATTCTTTTCGAAATAATATATGAGACCTATAAACAAGAAGCATTGTGCCATTCTTACAGACACACCAACAATCATATTATCAAAATTCAAATACGAATTTAGAACAATAAAGCCTGCCGCTGCAAGTAGATAAAGTAGTATTCTTTTGGTTTCATACGGCACAGGATAATATTTCTGCCCGTAATAATAACTCAATGCCACCATCACAAATGAGCTGATTGTAAAGGCATAGGCACAGCCCATATAACCTAGTTTTGGTATCAAAATAAAATTTAGTGCTACGGTAATGACCATTCCAATCACGGTAATGTAAGTACCGTAAATTGTTCGGTCAGTAAGCTTATACCACACAGACATGTTTCCGTATAAACCAATAAATAAATTTGCCAATAACAACCATGGCACAATGATTAAACCAGAACGATAATTTTCTCCGAGCAACATCCCTATCCAATCAATATTTAAGGAAACCCCCACCCAAAGTACAATACAGGCAATGGTGAACCACTTGGTGCTAATAGCCAGCATAGATGGCGAATTTTTATCTCCCATATTTGAAAAGAAAAAAGGATCTGCCGCAAAACGATAAGCTTGAACAATCAGCGTCATAAAAATACTGATCTTATAGGCATTGGCATAAATACTGAAGGCATCATCTGTGGAAAGACCAACATAAAAACCCTCAGGAAGTAAACTCCTTAACATTAGCCTGTCAGCCGTAAGGTTTATACTACCAGCCAGGCCCAGAAAAATAAGCGGATAGGCATATTTAATGTATTTCTGTAATTCCTCTTTATTCCATTGAAACCTGTATGGAACAAACTCTTTCCAAAGAAAGAGCAATGTAAAAGAACTGGCTACATAATTGGCCAAAATGATATAATCTGGCCCTATAGATGGGTTATATATTTTTGAAAGCAAAGAATAAAACGGGGCTCCCGAACCTTGATTAATTATGGGTAAGCATACCAGAAAGAAAAAGAGATTCAAGCCTATATTGATAAAAAGAGCCAGCATTCTTACGCCAACAAATTTCTTCACCTGGTTATTGATCCTGAGCTTTGCAAATGCAATGGCCGAAATAGCATCAATGGCCATAATAATGGCTATCCAGATGATCAATCTTTCCTTTCCCGGAAAACCAAAATAGTTAACAATAGGCGTGGCAAAAACAATGATAAGGCCAGCTAAACTTACACTTAACACCAGTATAAAACTCAAAATTTGATTAAAAACCGCTTTTTGAGTTTCTGGCTTGTTTCCATACCTGAAAAAGGTAGTTTCCATTCCAAAAGTAAAAAGGATGTTTAATGGAATGACATAGGTGTAAAGTAAATTGTTTTCTGCAAGAACCTCAGGATTAACAAATACACGGGTATGAAGCGGAACAAGCAGCCAGTTTAACAGCCTCCCAACTATCGTGTTAATACCATAAAGTACAGAGTCTCCTGCCAGTTTTTTTAGGAAAGACATACAGCCAGATTTCTAAATGCAGTACAATGTTACGATTTTATTCAGAAGACTTTCTCAAAACCATTAATACATCATCATTTCTGGCTACTAAATAGTGTGTACTTCCTTTGATTTTTATAGGAACAATATGCCTCACTTGCCCTCTAATTTGAAGTTTGGGAATCGCAGAATAATCCCATGAATCAGAACCGAAATGAAGAAGGCCACCGAAACCAGCATCGTATCGTCCCAGCTGAATATTGCTTTCAAAGAAATTACCCATTAGAAGGTAATCGTGATTGGTCTTTTCTACACCCGAAACAGCCAGAACAGGACTATATTGAGCAATCTCAGGAAGAGCTTTTAGTTCAAACCTCCAATCACCCCTATTAATTAATACCGCGTTTTCAAGGAAATTAGCCTCAAAAACCCTCGCACTGTTTATCTTATCTTTTCCGAAGACATCTTTAAAATTGGCATCGGCAAAATCACGTGACAAATTGAATTTCTTTCTAATAAAAGGCATTTGCTTTTCCAACTCCTTTTTATCTGCAAAAATGACCTCCTCGCCTGCCATATAATGCGTGACAATTTGATCTAAACGTCCATTGTCATCTATATCATTGACATACATTCGTATTGGTTCCTTTTCTGTGCCTTTAATTCGGCTATTTAACCCCAAATTCCCAAGAATGAAATCAATATCGCCATCCCCATCAATATCAGAAGGATAAAGGTTATTCCACCAGCCCTTTTTGTCTGAAAGAATTCTTTTGGTCAATTTCCCATCGACGTTCTCAAAACAGAATATTCCATCCCATTGACAAGCTAAAATCAAATCCTGGTCACCATCAGCATCAATATCTACCCATTTAGCAGCCTTCACCATGCCAAGTTCCTTCAGTTCATTAGGTGTCTGATCAGAAAATTTCCCTTTGCCATTATTTATCAATAAATATGAATTTGGGAGGTTACCATATTGCCAGGCAATGGTTTTGCCACCAATAAAAACATCTAAATCACCGTCATTATCTACATCAGATGTCTCTATGCAAGATTGTGTTTCAAAAATGTCAGGAAAGGCATCCACTTTGGGCTTTAAAATTCCTGTTTGATCATTAATGTAAACACGAGGTTTTAAATATGGCGTTTTACCATAGTATTCGTTGCCTCCATCGGCAATCAACAAATCAATAAACCCATCCGCATTAATATCTGCCCATGTGGCCGCTGATTCTTCATATGTGCTATCTGCATCAAGAAAAGGTTGATTCATTTTTACAAAACCTCCATCGGGTCTTTGAACCATGACTTGAGGCTTTGTCCACTTAGAAGAGCCAAAAAAAAACATCATCTAAACCATCCTGATTAATATCTGCTACAGCAATGGCTGGTCCAGGTGTACTTTGCATAGCAGGAATCAAAGCCTCTCTGTCAAATTCATTAAAGTCATTTTCTGCATGTTTTATATCCAGGCCAATGAATGCAGCAATATCTTCAAATTGATAGCTTTGGGAATATTTTTTTTCTAACGATTGATAGTCAAACAAAGGCAGTCCCGCCTTATGAACCAACCTTATTCGCATGGTACTGTCCAAAGTTGGCGTTGTAACCGTCTCAAAAGTATTGTCCGGCCAGATGATAGTTATAGAGTCAATCTTAGTATTTTCACCTAAACCAAAATAAATTGGAGTAAGTGCACTTGATTGAAACCCCCGCACCGGATATTTCTCCAAATATTGCGTTTTGCCATCCTGGTAAATCAATATTTTTGAGCCTATTGCCTCTCTGTTACCTTTTTTACCCTTCAGGTCTACTTTCAATGAGGCGTTTCCTTCAGATAGATTTTCGTAAATAAAGGCCGGATCATTGATGTTATTTGTTACAATATCCAGGTCTCCGTCATTGTCTAAGTCGGCATAGATTGCTCCGTTTGAAAACGAATTCCTGTTTCCCTTTATGAAAGCATTGACCTCATCAAAATTTGCATTGCCTTTGTTGTGAAAGAACTTATTGGGGATTTTGACTTCAGGTAGCAAATCTGTTAAAAGTTCGTCAGACTCATCAAACTCATGATTGTTTATCTTTTGCTGAATAGCATCGTTAGATACATAATTCATGTAGTCCGTGTCATTCATCCTCTTGTTTATTCCATTTGAAACAAAAAGATCTTTTAGGCCATCATTATCAAAATCAGTAAAAAGCGAGCTCCAGCTCCAGTCAGTAGCATGTACTCCAGAAAACATAGCTATTTCGCTGAAAGTGTTATTGCCATTGTTTACCTGAAGGGCGTTCCGCGAAAACTGAAAATTATACCCTTGCTTAAGTTTAAAGTTGAAGTTGTAAAACACATCCTCTCCATCGGCCATTTTCACCAGCTTGTATTCAGACGGTAGCATGTCTAATGAGACCAGATCTGGAAATATGTCATTATTAAAATCTGCGATATCAACCCCCATACTAAATCTGGAAGTGTGAGTCATAAATTCGTCTAATTTGTCTTCAAAAAGGCCATTGCCCTGATTTATATACAAGTAATCGTTTTCATGGAAATCATTGCCGACGTATAGGTCAGGCTTACCGTCAAGATTAATATCACCAATGGCCAGGCCCAATCCATAGCCAAGTGCATTACTATTTATACCTGACTCCTTCGTTTTATCAATATAATATCCGTCTACGTTTTCAAAATATCTGTCGCCAGAAAGAGGATGAAATGTATTTAAAAATATGCTCCGTTCTCCAAAAGTACCGTTCCTGTGAACAGAGTGATTCAACTGAAAGAAGTCCAGGTCTCCATCTAAATCAAAATCAACAAAGGCGGCCTGAGTGCCAAAACCCTTTAGGTTTAGTCCATAATTGGCAGCCATTTCTTTATATACGGGTATTCCATTCTTAATTTCCTGACATACAAAAAGCTGATTAACACCTGTGATATTATCATATTCTCCAACTTGGGAAATATAAAAATCCAGCATGCCATCGTCGTTAATGTCCACTATTGAAATACCATTTGACCAGCCACCTTTGGTATCAAAATTAGCCTCTGAACTCACTTCTTTGAAATGCATACTGCCTTCGTTTAAATAGAGTTTATTTAATCCTAAATTTGAAGTGAAAATAAGGTCGATGAGCCCATCATTGTTAAGGTCTCCGGCAGCCACACCTCCGCCATTGTAGAAATACAAATAAGTGAATATATTAAGGTCCTTTGTAGGCTCTATATGATTAACAAAGTCTATTCCGGTTTGCTCTGCATTAAGAAGCTGAAACATTGGCTTCTCCTCCTTCTTACAAGATAAAAGGATAAAAAGTAAAAAAGTAAAAAATAAGCTTACTCTCATTTCAGCCTGTAAATTTTAGGGCTTTGATTGTTTAGAAGTACCAAAATTTCGGATTTATTCAACCGGGTAATTTGCCTCACTTCCCCCCGTAAATTTAATCCGGTACTTTTCATTATTTTAAAAGAAGCCCCCTGATCATTTAATAACACTTTTCCTCTGCAAGCGTCCAAAACGCCAAATTGAGGAATCATTTGTTCATTATTTCCACCCATTACCAAATCCGGGAAACCATCTTGATTAAAATCCATACTTTCAATATGATTTACACAGCTAAACTGGACAGGAATAGGCAGTTCCTCTAAGCTAAAATGCCCGCCTCCATCATTTCTGGCAATCACTGATTTTACAAAGTTTATCTGATGAACCTCGGCATTTTCTAACAGCTTGCTCTCAAACAAATCATCAATTGATTTCTTAGCATAGTCGGCATGCTTTAAATTGGCATTTTTCAAAGCAGGAAATTGCTCAGTAATATCTCTCTTAAGAAATACCGGACTATCCTTACCATCAATAGTTTTGGTAAATACCTTGTCAATCGAGTTATTTCCATCAAAATCTGATACCCATACTTTGAAAGGATGCTGTTCTGAAATATTGAAAGAAAAGTTTTCTCCAACATTTCCTAATACCACATCCAAATCGCCGTCATTGTCTAAATCTGTAACCTCTAGAGCAGACCAAAAGCCATACTTATTCTCAAGCCCCGTTCCGTTTAGTTTATTGAGCTTTCCTTTGTTTTTTTCGAATATCGTAGTCTCCATATATTCACCAGTAACTATAAGCTCGTTCCTTTTATCCCCGTTTATATCTGCCCAATGAGCTTCAGTAACCAGACCCATTTTTTCAAAAGATTGGCCTACACTGAATTCCGCCTTACCATTATTTAATAGAATGTAAGAATCTGGGAATACACCATACTTTAAGGGAGTACTACGGTTTCCTACAAATAAATCGAGATCTCCATCATTGTCTATATCCTCTGCTTTTACTACCGCCGTATTTAAGCCAATATTCGGAGTGCCTTTTGACTTAATTGTAAAGACTCCTTTACCATTGTTTATGTAGAGTCTATCCATTAGTTCTCTACTGCCTTCGGCCACCTCATTTCCTCCCGAACCTACATATAAGTCTAAGTCTCCATCTTTATCTGCATCGAAAAGCTCTAAGGCTGTATCCTCAAAAAGTACAAACCTCCCAAAGTCCGGCTGAGGCAATGGCTCAAAACCATTCTTTGTTTTCAGGTAAACTTGTGTCAGTTGATTTTGCCCGCCGGCAATAATCACATCCTCTTTACCATCCCCATTAACATCACCATAAGCTGCTCTAGGGCCCTCTGATGACAATTTAAATGGCACATTCTTTTCCACGTAATAATCATGATAATCGTTTTCAGAATGCTTCTCAAAACTATGGGCAATTTCCTCAAACATCTGTCGCTGGACTTCATTATCAAATTGAAAATGAGCCTTTGCTTCAGAAATATTTAGATTTAGAACCGTATCCATCGGCACACGCCCTTTGATTATAGTCATTCTGTCATTAGGCCAAATGACTTGAATAGAATCAATAGTCTCCGTTTTTCCCAGACCAAAATTTAAAGTATAATCAACACTTGACTGAAACCCTCTAGAAGGAATTAACTGCTGAGAAAAAACATTTTCCTTTGCATATATATTCACTTTTGAACCAACTGCCCGCAAGTTTTCTGCCTCGCCTTCAAGTTTAATTTTCAAGTAATGATTTTCATTATTTGATTGGTTCTGATAAACAAAGCTCGGCATATTCACATTGTTTACGACCAAATCCAGATCGCCATCATTATCTAAATCTGCGTAAACAGCACCATTTGAAAAGGAAGGCTCTCTAAAACCAAACTCATTCGACTGGTAGTCAAATTTATATCCGCCCATATTTTTAAAGAAGCTGTTCACCACCGGAACACTCGGCATTTTTTCCAGAATTTTTTCAATACTCTCCTTCTTACCAGACATAGCCATTTTTTGGCTTAGTTCATCAGCAAAAAAGTCAATAAAGTCCTGGTCAATGACATCATGCAAAATGCCATTTGACACATAGATGTCGGTAAACCCATCGTTATCTGCATCAAACATTAAAGCTCCCCAGCTCCAGTCACTTTTGGCCACTCCGGCTAATTGTGCTATTTCAGAAAAAGAACCATCACCATTATTAAGCTGAAGCGAGTTCTGCATAAACTGATTGTAAAAGCCTCTCTCCTTTTTTAAACTGTATATGTAGTGATTTTCATAGGAAGCCGTAGTTTTTAATCTTTGTTCTGTTTGAGGAAGCATGTCTGTCACAAAGATCTCGGGCAATCCATCATTATTGATATCTGCCATATCTGCCCCCATACTTGCCATACTTGTGTGCTCAATAAGTCTTTCTAATTCCTCAGAAAAAGTACCATCCTTTTGATTGATATATAAATAATCCTTTTCAAAGAAGTCGTTTGATACATACAAATCTGGCCAATTGTCATTATTCACATCACCGACAGTTATACCCAAACCAAAGCCTATTAAACTTCCATAAATGCCTGCTTCTTCACTAACATCCTTGAAATGACCGCCGTCGTTTCTCAAAAGTTTATCGCCACCACCTTTCATAAAATCTCTAACTGGCCAATCCTTTGCCCTCATTTCGCGGTTATTGGCATAGTTAAGCGTATTCACAGGAATAAAGCTGTTATTTAATATATAGGCGTCTAAGTCGCCATCCTTATCGTAATCAAAAAAGGCCGTATGAGTGGTGTAGCCATCATCATTGAGGCCAAATTCTGCCGCTTTTTCAGTAAAAGTTAAATCTCCGTTATTTACAAATAATGCATTCTCTGTACTTACACCCTTTTGATAACCGGCATTGCAAACATAAATATCCAGAAATCCATCATTATTGATATCCAGCATGACTACACCGGTACTCCAATTATCCGGTTCTGCTATCCCTGCCTTCTCTGTGATATCCTCAAACTTAAAATTACCCTTGTTTAAATAAAGCTTGTTTGAGCCCATATTGGCTGTAAAGAGCAAATCCGGCAAACCGTCATTATTGATATCGCCTACTGCTACACCTCCTCCGTTATAGAAGTTTCGATAATTAAAAATGTTAAACTTTTCAGAATTGACTATATCGTTTCTAAAGTCTATGCCTGTTTCAGAGCTATCCAATAGCTTGAAAAGCCCCTCTGGTTCCTTTTTACAAGAAAAGGCTATCAAAGAAATTAAAACAAAGGCGAGCTTAATGTGTTTTTGCATTAGTTAAATAGATACTTCCCTAATTCTTCGGTTCTTGAAAGTCTTTCGGGCTTTTTCCAAACAATAAAACCATTGACAGGTTTAGTGATGGTTTCATTAAAAGGATCTCTCAAAATTCCATGAACCGAAACGATACAGGCTTCCTGATTAAATTGAACAATCTCGAAAAACCCTTCTTTTAAGAGATAACCTTCACCTGCATTACCTTTTCTCTTTCCAATAAGGAATGAACCTTGCAATTGTCCTGATATGGGTAAAGAATCTTCAAATTCGATCTTTTTTCTTTCTGAATTAAACCAATTCTGATCTTCTATACTTATAACCACATTACCACCTTCTGGATTTCTTAGATTTAGAAAAACAGAAACATCACTTACCGCAACAGTACCGTCAAAAGGTAAATCTAATGGATAAAACTTCTTACCCTCTATTTCAATATCAACAAGTAATTCATTGGCCTCCAATTTTTGCAAAGCTTCGAAAATCTTTGTTTGATCATCAGAGCCTGAACTACAAGATAGCATTACGGAAGCAAACAATAAGGCAAATATTAATCTCATCATTATCAATTAAATCAAAAATGCCCGAACAAGTTCGAGCATTTTTGACAATTATTACAATTGTTCTACTATTAATAACCTGGGTTCTGAGTCAGGTTAGGGTTAGATACAATTGCTGGAGATGGTATAGGATATAAAACCGTATAGTCGTCCTGAATCAAGGTACCTGTTCCGGTAGTAAATTTACCAAAACGAATCTCAGTGGTACGCTTTCCACCTTCCCAATACAATTCATGTCCATATTCTGCAAACATGGTATTCTCATCTAAAGAACTTAATGCAGTGGCACTTCTTTTAGCTCTTAAATCATTTATCATTGCTAATGCACCGGCAGTATCACCTGCACGCATCATTGCTTCGGCTTTCATTAAATAAGCTTCTGCAAAACGCATCAAAATATACTTACCTGCTTTACCCGGGTGATATTTAATTACACGGATACCTTTTTCTGTAGGCGTACCGGCAAGCGTTACATCTCTAGAAAACAATAATGGCTTTTGAGATCTGGAATCTGTAATTGGCTCACCGCTGTCATTGTACTGCTGACCAATTAAGAAGCCCTGACCAATACCAGAGAATTCTGTGCCGTCTGCTGCGGCAGGAACACCTTTTCTAATATCACCATCTTCAAAAGTGTCGTAGAAATCTGCTAACGTAGCAAATCCATTCCATCCTGAAGGATTCTGATCATAATGAAGAGTCATCATCCATCTGTTCTGTGGTGTTCCTTCAGCTGAACTAAAAATAGTTTCTGTTCCGGCATCTGCAGTGAAATTTCCGAAGAAGTCATCATTAATGGCATAGCCATCAGCAATTATGGCATCTACATAGCTAATCACTTTTGCCATATCGGCAGCATCGTGAGTATAAGGGCCTGCAGGATTAGATGCTGTAAACACAGCCTTGTTCAAGTACATTTTGGCTAACAAAAAGTTTGCCGCCGCTTTATTGGCTGTTCCTTGAACCGGTGCTGGTCCACGGCTTTCTAATCCAGGAAGAGCCGCTTCCAAATCACTTAGAATAAAATCAAAAGCTTCTGAACGACTCAAAACTCTTGGGTTAACATCTACGCCGTCAGTTACCTCTCTAAATGGAACCTGACCGTAGTAATCCATTACATGGAACATATTCCATGCTCTTAGAAATTGAGCTTCCGCTTTCTGAGACGCTGAAGGATTAGAAGCAATGATCTCATTACATTTGAAAATACGCTGATTCAATTGATTCCAGGCATTAATTACACCACTGTGTGTAGCATCCCAAGTATGTTGATCCAACGTTCTCCAAACACCATTATCACCCCAGTCAACTCCTCTTGTAGGTGGAATCATTTCTGCTGAAGGATGCTGACCAAGAGCATAAATGTTTGCCTGATCGGTGTAAGCACTTAAATCTTTATAAGCTGAAATTAACAACTCTGTAGGATTACCAGGCGTAAATCCATCCTGACTTCCTACTCTAACGATTGAGTCTTTCTCATCGTTAACAAGGTCTGTACAAGAGGTCATAAGCATTACGCTTAAGCCCCCTATTAAAACTTTCTTAATATTTATATTTTTCATTTTCAGTTCTTTTTAATCTATTATTAGAAAGAAATATTTGCTCCGATTGTCCAAGTCTTAGCTCTTGGATAAGCCGTATAGTCAATACCAAAAGAAGGAATACCGTTCAATGATTTGTTAGTACTTACTTCTGGATCCTGACCGCTATACTTTGTAAAAGTCATTAAGTTTTGACCTGTTACATAGAAACGTAATGAAGAGATCGCATTGCCACCTTTTATAGGTACGCGGTATCCAAGATTTAGGTTTTGAAGTCTTACGAAATCACCTTTCTCCAAGAATCTTGTAGAAACGTCAGGAGCATTAAAAGGACCTTCATCTGTTCCTACTACATCTTTGGTTACGTTACGACCATTGTTCAAGGCACCTTTTGTAAAGTAAGCATTCGCCGTGTTTGAATAGATATAGTTACCAAAAACTCCGTTAAAGAAGATGCTGGCGTCAAAATTACCAAAAGTAAAGTTATTGGTTAAACCAGCCGTTACAACTGGTAGTGGACTGGCATCTACGAATTGCTGGAAATCACCATTAGGATACAAAGAGTTACCCTGATCATCATAACCACCAAACTCACGAAGGAAGAAAGCAAACATCGGCTGGCCTTCAGCAAGACGCTGAGCAAAAGCACCTGTTAAACCTTGACCATTGATTTCACCAGTATCATAAACACCAGTCAGGTTCTTAATTAGGTTTTTGTTATACGCACCATTTACTAGAACCTCCCATGTAAACTTGGTCTGATCTACTGCTACTACATTCAATCCCAATTCTACCCCGCGGTTCTGAATATCTGTATCAAGATTTTTCCAGACGAATGGCGTAGGAGCTGGCTGAGCTGATACCACCTGGAACAATAGATCTTTAGTATGCTTGTCGTAGAATTCCACGTTACCGCTTACTCTGTTGTTCATGAAACCAAAATCCAAACCGATGTTAAGCGTTGAAGTAGACTCCCATTTCAAGTCTGGGTTATTAAAAGCTACTGCATTTAATCCACCACCAGAAATGTCTGTAGCACCCTGGTTGGCATTCCAGTTAGAGTATCTATCTCTTCTGTCATACAGGTTATGAGGGATATTTTGATTACCCACAATACCATATCCTAAGCGAAGAGCCAAATCAGAGAAAACATTTCTTGGTACAAAATCTTCCTCTATTAACTTCCATTTGAAAGCTCCAGATGGGAAGTAACCGTACTTGTTGTTTCCACCAAATTTGGATGAACCATCGACTCTCAATGTACCCGTTAACAAGTACTTACCACCAAAGTTTAAATTAACACGTGTAAAGTAAGACTGTAATTCATCTTTCTCAGATGATGAGTTATTAACCACGTTACTTGGTGCCTGGGCAGCGTTAGCAGATGCCAGGTTATTAATCATTACATCTAAATCTGAAGTAGCAAAGTTTGCAAGACTGGAAGCCTTGTAGAAACCATCAAAGCTCTGATAAGAGTAACCTAATAAGGCGTTCAGTGATGTATTGCCTAAATCTTTGTTATAAGTGAAGTAGTTCTCCCAAAGATTATTGTCTTTTTCAATATCAGTAATATATAAACGACCGATACCGCTAACTCCATCAAGCACAAGATCACTTGAGAATGCATTCTTTCTTGAAGAAAGAGACTTATCAAAACCTAATACAGTTTTGAAGCTCAGACCTTCAATAATTTCTAATTCAGCAGCAATATTACCAAGTGCTCTTAACGCATTTGTTCTATCCTTATTATAGTTTACAATGGCCAATGGGTTTGGCTCTGTAATACCTGGTTGAGTAAACTCATCACCTGTATAAATTGGCATCGTAGGGTTTGACTTGATAATGGCAGCCAAAAGGTCACCGGTATATCCTGAGTTTTCAGAAATACCCACCCCTCTATCCTGAGTGTTTGCCAGGTTCACAGAAGACGTAATGTTTAACTTGTTATTGATAAACTTCTTTCCTCCATTAAAACCTAAGGAGTATCTCTTAATACCAGAAGTAAGTACAATACCCTCCTGATCTAAATAACCCAATGAGAAACGATAGTTTCCTGTAGCATCACCGCCACCAAAAGATAAGTTGTGCTGCTGTGTTACTCCGGTTTGGAATAACTCATCTTGCCAATCCACATCACCACCTCTGTCTTGTGTTGGGTTTGCTGCCGCAGATTCATCAGCATTTAACAAATCATACTTCTGAGTAATTTGGCTAAAACCTAAGGAGTATCCATAATCCAGAGATCCTCTGCCAGAACCCTTCTTGGTTGTAATTAAAACAACACCCTGAGCACCACGAGCACCATAAATGGCTGTAGCAGAAGCATCTTTCAAGATGTCGATACTCTGAATATCGGCTGGGTTAAGGAAGTTCAAAGGGTTTTTAGCCGACTGACGACCAAGACCTTGAGAACTACCGCCTGCAGTAGTTTCATCACCACTTAAAGGAACACCATCAATTACAAAAAGAGGGTTATTTCCTCCATAAACTGAAGATGTACCACGAATACGAACGTTAATACCACCACCTGGCTCACCAGAGCTTTGAGTGATTTGAACACCCGCCACACGTCCTTGCATCAATTGCTCAGGAGAAGTAACGATACCTTTTTGGAAATCTTTGGTACCAATTGCATTAACCGCCCCTGTGGCGTCCTTCTTTTTTACTGTACCATATCCTACTACCACAACCTCTTCCAGAGTTTGTGCATCGTCCAATAAGGTTACATTAATTACAGATTGACCCTGAACAGAAATTTCCTGAGCCACCATCCCGACAAAACTATAAACAAGAGTGCCGTTTGCAGGCACACTGGCAAGGCTGTAGTTACCTTCAATATCAGTAGAAGTTCCGGTAGTTGTACCCTTCACTTGTACTGTAACACCCGGTAGTCCCTCACCATTAACATCAGAAACTTTTCCTGAAACTTTAGATTGAGAAAACGCGGTAAAAGTGACAAACGTAAGAAGGAACATAGCAGTTAGTAGTCTGCCTGAAAACCTTTTACTAGCCACGAGCTGATTTTGGCCCATTAGGTAGAGCTGATTCATCATAGGTTTAAGTTTAAGTTTAAAAAATCAGATTGAACAAAAACATAAGTTAACATCTTTCACTTTGAGATTAAAATGTTGCATTATCCTTTTATTCAGCTAACAAACCTACAAAAACATACCCCCATAATCCAAAAAACAGTAGACGAAAAATTAGTTAACGGCAGTAAGTTTTTTCTTCAATCGTTTGCGAAAAAAAACGCAATCGATTGCGAATATTGAAGGTTATAGATTTAAAAGATATCTTTGACCACTTTTCTCAAAATCGCTAACAGTTTAATGCAGTTCAGTCAATTAAAATCACAATTAAAAGGAGAGTTTTATGATGATAACATCACTAAAACTCTTTACGCCACAGATGCTTCTGCTTACAGAGAAATACCTTTGGCTGTAGCTTTTCCAAAAGACGAAGAAGATATTAAAGTTCTTATTGACTTTGCCAATAAGAACAAGGTTACACTCATACCAAGAACTGCAGGAACTTCGCTGGCTGGTCAGGTTGTAGGGAAAGGTATTGTTGTTGATGTCTCCAGAACCTTCACTGAAATTCTTGAAGTCAACAAGGAAGAATCCTGGGTGAGACTTCAGCCTGGCGTGGTCCGAGATGAATTAAACTTTCATTTAAAGAACTTTGGACTATTCTTTGGACCTGAAACCAGCACCGCCAATAGAGCCATGATAGGTGGGATGGTAGGAAATAACAGCTGCGGCAGTAACTCTGTTATTTACGGGAGCACCAGAGATCACTTACTTTCTGTCAAAGGTTTCTTGAGTGATGGCTCGTTCGCTGAGTTCAGCGACCTAAGTCCGGAGGCTTTCGAGGAAAGAATTGAAAAAACCAGAACCATTGCCCCATCTTCTTTAACTCTTGAGGATAAAGTATACCTTTCTGTTTTTGAAATGCTTTCTAATGAAGCAAATGCCACAGAAATCAGAAAAGAATTCCCTAAGAGGTCTATCCCAAGAAGAAATACAGGCTATGCCATTGATGAGCTTCTTGAAACCAATGTATTCACACCAACAGCAAAAGACAACTTTAATTTTTGTAAGCTGATAGCGGGTTCAGAGGGAACCCTGATGTTCATAACAGAAATAAAACTACATGTCAATGAAATGCCTCCTAAACACTTAGGTGTGGTGGCAGGCCACTTTAAAACTATTGACAATTCCTTAAGAGCCAATATTATTGCTTTAAAATACGATCCATCGGCTGTTGAGCTTATGGATCATTACATATTAGAATGCACTAAGGCCAATAAAGAGCAAATGGCGAATCGCTTTTTTGTTGAAGGTGACCCGGCTGCTCTTTTATGTATTGAGTTGTTTGGGAACTCCATCGAAGAAGTCAAAGAAAAAGCCGTTGCGATGGAGGCCGAAATGAGAGCCGCAGGTCTGGGATATCACTTCCCTATTCTTTTTGGCGATGACATCAAAAAGGTCTGGACACTTAGAAAGGCCGGCCTAGGTCTGTTGTCCAATTTACCTGGTGATGAAAAAGCAGTACCTGTAATTGAAGATACGGCCGTAGATGTAAATGACTTACCAGATTATATCGCCGAATTTGACGCTCTGATGGAGTCAAAAGGTTTTAATATGGTGCACTATGCTCATGCAGGAACCGGTGAATTACACCTTAGACCCATTATAAACCTTAAGACTCAAAAAGGAAAAGAGCAATTTAGAGAAGTAGCACAAGACATCTCTGACCTGGTAAAGAAATACAAAGGTTCTTTAAGTGGAGAGCATGGAGATGGTAGGCTAAGGGCCGAATTTATTCCGCAGCAGGTTGGCGAAAAAAACTACCAGCTATTAAGAAAACTGAAATATACCTGGGACCCAAATAGCGTATTCAATGCAAATAAGATTGTAGACACGCCATCAATGAACGAAATGCTTCGTTATGAGCCGGGTCAGCAAACACCTAAATTCAAAACTGTTTTCAGGTTTAAAGATCAGGATATACTGCAACATGCAGAGCAATGCAATGGCTCGGGAGATTGCCGTAAGACACACTTAAGTGGTGGTACTATGTGCCCTAGTTATATGGTGACCCGAAATGAAAAAGATACAACCCGAGCCCGTGCCAATATTTTAAGAGAAGCCCTAACCAGGCAAAATGGTGAAGTTTCATTCAGTCCGGTGGCAGGTGATGGCCTTGATAGATTTGATAGCAAAGAGGCAAAGGAAGTCTTGGATTTGTGCCTTGCCTGTAAAGGCTGCAAATCTGAATGCCCAAGCAATGTGGACATGGCAAAACTCAAAATGGAGTTTCTTTACCATTACCAAAAGAAAAATGGAGTTCCTGTAAGATCAAAAATGATTGCAAACTTCTCAAAAATGAGTGGATTGGCATCCATAGCCCCTTGGGCCTATAATTTCATATTCAAAACACCAGCTCTTAGAAAAGTGGCGAACAATATAGTCGGGTTTCATCCGGAAAGAACGATGCCGCTTCTACATAGTACTACTTTTGGTAATTGGTTTAAGAGAAATGCTTCAAACTATAGTCAGGGAACTAAAGGGAAAGTCTACCTCTTCTGTGATGAATTCACGAACTACAATGATGTGGAAATAGGAAAAACCACTGTTGACCTTCTTTCTAAATTAGGGTACGAGGTGGTAATTCCAAATCATGTGGATTCTGGAAGAGCTCAACTATCCAAAGGTTTGCTGGATGATGCCAAAAAGCTGGCCAATGAAAATGTCAGGTTATTAAGTAGTATCATAGATGCTAACACTCCATTATTAGGAATTGAACCCTCATGTATTTTAACCTTCAGAGATGAATATCCTGACC
This sequence comes from Cytophagales bacterium, assembly GCA_024742395.1. Taxonomy (GTDB): domain Bacteria; phylum Bacteroidota; class Bacteroidia; order Cytophagales; family Spirosomataceae; genus Jiulongibacter. Next base: position 87,750 of record JANSYO010000009.1, on the reverse strand, counting down.
TTGTAGATGCTGATTTAGCTGAAAAAGCTTTGGAGCTCTCAAAGAATACGCTGATGATTGATGAGTTCATTGCCCGTGAATTAGACGCTAAACGCCTGGATAAAGACATATTTACTGATGAAAAAAGGTTGGTAAAGTTACACGGACACTGTCAGCAAAAGGCTGTAGGGAGTTTAGTACCTACCAAAAAGATGCTTTCAATGCCTGTAAATTATGACGTACAGCTTATTCCAAGTGGATGCTGTGGTATGGCGGGTTCTTTTGGTTACGAAAAAGAGCATTATGATCTATCGATGAAAGCCGGAGAACTAGTACTTTTCCCAACTGTTCGCCAACAACCAGAAGAAGTGATCATTGCAGCTCCCGGAACAAGTTGCCGTCACCAAATTCATGACGGAACAGGTAGAAAAGCTTTGCATCCTGTGGAGGTGCTTTGGGAGGCTTTGAGGTAATAAGGGTTAATTACAGTTTAAACTTAGTTTTCATTGCAATAAAACATACGGCTGTTATTCTAGCATCTGCTAATGCGTTATGTTTTGTTGAGAAACCATTTAAGTATTTTACTTCGGGGAAAAAGCGTCGCTTAAAAAGTTCGCTTAGAGAGGGATATTTAAACCCGTAATTGTCACCATATCTATCGAGTTGACAAAGATTAATTGATGCAATCATGGTATCATATAATTTCAGCTTGTTTGAGAATATTTCGACATTATGTCTCTGAAATGAAGATAGTAGAACATCATAGTCAAATTCATTATTGTGAGATACAAATACTTGACAGCCAGATATTTTGTTTTTGATCAATGAAAGTGCTTCTTTTATCTCAATGCCATTTTCAATGGTCATTTCGTTTGTTATTCCATGTATAAGGGTCGCTTGTTTAGGAATCTTCTTTTCTTCTTTTACTAATACTTCATTTTCTTCAATTAGCTCAAAGTCTCTATTTAGTAGTAACCAAGCTAACTGGACTATTTCAGGAAACTTTTCATTATCATGATAGTAGTGTGCATCCTTTTTTTAAATTTTTCCTGTAGTTTCCAAGTCGATTATTATGAAGAACGCTTCTTTGTTTGAATTCGCTTTAGGGATTGCGAGAATTTTTTCTAGTTCACCTTTCTTTAAGGCATGTCTTTCTTTAGTTTTTATAGGTAAGCTTGGATAGTTTACTTTAGGCGGAATTGTGCTCCTATTCCAAACTATTAGAATTACTAATAAGGCAACTATCGTAAGTAAGACGATCATTCTTTAACTTTTTTAAAAGCAGTTTATTTAAACTGAAACCGAAAATCCATTCTATTATGAAGCACTCTTACTAAATAAATGATGGCATCCTCAATTCTGTAAATGAAAATATGTTCGCTAACCGGCCAAGCTAAATATTCGTTTGGGATATCTGGTCTAGAATGACCAATTTCTGGGTTGGAAGAAATCAATAATAATGCTTCATTAAGAAGGGATTCATACTTTATCAATTGGCTTTCTCCAAAGGTTTCAAGGGTATATTGTTGGATATCAGTTAAATCATCGTAGGCATCTTGAGATATATTTAAAACATAAATGTTATCTGACATCCTCTTTTACCTTTTTGCCGGAAAGTGAATTTTGTCTAGCTTTTTCAGAAATCTCTTTCAGAAGGTTTTCGGAAAATTGAATTACGTTACCGCTTTTTATAGAAGCTTCGCCTTTCGCTATTGCGGCATAGACAGAGGCTATTCTTAGTTTTTCGTCCTCCATCATTTGTTTGCGTATTGCGTCTTCAGCTGCCGCAGTTATGGAACGGTACAATCCAGAATCTACTTGTTTTTTGAGGTATAATTCATAAGGTTCACTCAAATCTATTCTTGCCATGATTTTTTAATTTATAGTCTAAATATAAACATTTACTGCAGTGTTGCTGCAGTAAGTGCAAGGTTTTTATGAAAGAAGTGATGTTCCTAAGGTTATTACATTTACTCTTTCCTAGTACTCCAGTACCTTAAAGTTGGTTACTTCCCAGTTTGAGCGATCTTTTTTGCATTGGATTATACCGCTCATGAAATAGTTTATTTCTGTGTTGTAATCCACTAAGTCGAAGTCGATTTTTGCTTCCCAAATGGCTTCATCTTGTTTTTCTTCCATGATTCTTACATCTAGCAATTCCGAAAGGTCTACAAAAGTCCATTTGGTTTCATCCTCACCATTTGGGTATAATACATATTTTGTCTGTTAAGACTTCTTTTATGTCATCTTCAAAGGGCTTCTCAGACACTGTAGTGTCTTCTTGATCTGACCGTTCTTCTTTGGTTCCATTATTTTTAAAGGCAAAAAAAGCCAATGAGTAGAACTAAAGATGAAAGAGAAAGTTTTTTTAGCATTGGAAAGGTTCTTTTATGATTCGAATATACTTAATTAAAAGCGGTGGTTTGTAATTTGGTTTTCCTATAAATTAAACGTAAAAGATTCAGTCAGCCACATGATGAAACCGAAACCTTAAAACCCCTTGAAGGTAAAAACCCATTAAGTTTCTTCCTAAACTTGGGGTATATTTGAAGCCCTGTAATTGATTATTAAAAAGACAAATTTCTACTTGTATTCCGGGCTCAAGACCAAAAGGAGGATTTATGCCAAGGGGGAATCCTAAGCCACTGATGTAAGAGATTTTATTGGCTTTTTCACCTTCACCTGGTGTTGGATATGGGCTGTGGGGCTCGTAGGTTGCTTTTTCAAAACCCAATCCGCTACTTATAAAAACACCGAAATATGGGCCAAGTTTATCTTCGAATTTTCGTGCTAGAAACTTTTAAGTAAAGCCCAGATCGTTGAGTTATTTCATAAGATACGTCCGCTTTATGATATTGTTTGAGGTGATTGCTGTTGATGACTATTCCTGCCGCAATGTCAATTGGCTTATTTGGCTTGACAGCATATTCCTGTCCCACTTCAATTGACGTAGCGATTAGCGGAGGCAAATTAATATAAGTAGCACGTAATTTTTTCTGTGCATTGACTGTGGTAATTGATAGCAGAACAAAAACTATTTTGACAATGTGTTTAATTTTAGTGTGAGTTCAATAACTGTAAAGCTATGCTTTTTAGGTTAGACCTGCTTCACAGGTTGATATTATTAAATGAGGCTAACTAGCAGAAAACTGTCTAAATTTGGAATTCAATTCCAGAAAAAGACACAAAATGAAAATAAGCACCATCACCAAAATTGAATCAGCCAATACGCTAATTATTCCTTTCATTAAGGATGATAAATTGGAAGAAAGTCTGGTAAAGCAAGCCAAACTTGCCGGCTTTGAGATGAAAGAACTGGCAGAGTCCTTTAAAGCTGGTAAAAAAGAAAACCTAATCATTTCTACACCGGGCAAAAAATATAGCAGAGTCATTTATTTTGGTTTAGGAGAAAAACCAAACTCCGGCGAAATTATCAGCCAGTTTAGGTCCTTGTTTAAAAGCAATAAATCTAAGTTCAAAGGTCATATTGTAGTTGATCTGAAAGGGAACGCTGATTTGACTGAATTTATAGCCAACGGCATAGCCCTGGCATCCTATGATATAGGCATGCTAAAAACAAGAGAAGAAGAAGAAAGCAATACTTTCAATAATGGATCAACTTTTAGTTTTTGGATCACATCCAATCAAAAAGAAAAAATTGAAGGTAGCATAGAAAAGGGTCTTAAAACAGCTGAGACTCAAATGAATATGATGGCTCTTGTAGATGCTCCATCAAATTACAAAACCCCTCAAATGATGGCCGACTATATAAAGAAGTCGGGTAAAGAAAATGGCTTTAAAGTAAGCATCTTTGATGAAAAGGAATGTGAGAAAAAGGGCTTTCATGCCTTATTGGCAGTAGGAAGAGGCAGTCTAGACAGACCGGCCAGAATGGTCATAATGGAGTATAAGTCCACCAAAAAAGCCAGGAAAATAGGATTAGTAGGCAAAGGTGTAACTTTTGATACGGGTGGGGTTTCGCTAAAACCCGGCAATGGCATGGAAGATATGAAAATGGACATGGGAGGCTCTGCGGCGGTAATTGGCACCCTTGAACTTGCCGCCAAGCTTAAACTTGATGTTCATTTAATTGGAATCGTAGCCTTAACGGAGAATTGCATAGACGCTCTGGCCATTAAACCAGGGGATGTCATTAATTCTTACTCAGGAAAAACAATTGAAGTCATTAACACAGATGCTGAAGGCCGACTGATACTTGCTGATGCAGTAAACTATATGGCCACAGAGTACGAGCCAGAATTAATGATTGATTTGGCAACCTTAACAGGAAGCTGCATCAGAACGTTAGGCCACAAAGCGGCAGGTCTAATGACTAATAATGATGAACTGGCTTCTGCTATAACTAAAGCTGCTGAATCTACCGGAGAAAAAGTATGGAGGTTACCTTTATGGGATGACTATAAATCTGAACTTGATTCTGATGTAGCCGATATCAAGAATCTGGGAGGTGCTTATGCCGGAGCAACCACAGCCGGCAAATTCATCGAATTCTTTACAAATAAGCATCCCAATTGGGCCCATCTTGATATTGCAGGTACCGCATTCATGAAATCTGAATTCTCTAAAGGCGGTTCTGCAACAGCTTACGGCGTTAGAATGTTAACCGAATTAATAGCCTCAAACTAGTGAGGCTATTTTCCTAGCCTATCGGCATCCTTAAAATGAGAAAGTGCTGCCAATATAAACTCGTCATCTGCATTAACCACCTTATAAAAAGAGTTACTTAGGCCTTGACGATCTTTCCAAACTCCCCTGGCAATAAGAGCTTTGGTTTGGCTCTTTATAAATGCCTTTGATTTCTCAAAATCGTCAGCATTGTATTTTATACCTAGTGAGGTGCCGTTATCTTTAATCTTTTTAAGCATAGCCTCTGTAACCGTAAACGAGCTGACAAATTGATCAACGCTTTGCTTTCTTAACTTATCCGCATTTTCGTTTGCATAAGTTGTGGCAAACTCCCTGATCACATTTTTACTGTATAGCTCCATTAAATACCTGCTTATGTGGCTGGTATCTCTACTCACAAAAACATCAGGTGTAATACCTCCTCCACCATAAACGGTTCTGCCTCCTTTTGTCTGATACTTATTCTTGGGATCATTCTTTATACTGTCTTCACTAAAGAATTCTCCATGCTCTCCTCTTTCATTTAATTCGCCATAATAATCTTCAAGATGACCCGCTGAGTATGGTTTCTGAATACTTCTACCACTCGGGATATAATATCGTGAAATAGTAAGACGTAATTCTGAACCATCAGAAAGTGCAATGGGTGCCTGCACTAAACCCTTTCCAAATGTTCTTCTTCCTACAATCAGTGCTCTATCATAATCTTGAAGAGCCCCTGAAACAATTTCAGAAGCCGAAGCTGAACCTTCATCTATTAACACCACTAAAGCTCCCTTTTCAAACGCTCCCTTTCTTCCGGCAAACAGTTTTCGGTCATTTCTGTCATCCTTTCCATCGGTATAGACCAGTACATCGTTACCAGGAATAAATTCGTCGGCAATGGCTACGGCTCTTTCCAGATATCCTCCCGGATTTCCTCTTAAATCAAGGATTAACCTTTTCATACCTTCTGCCTTTAGCTCCTCAAGTCCTTGCTTAAACTCGTCATAAGTTGTTTCCGAAAAACGAGTAATTTTTAAATAACCCGTTTGCTTATCCGGAAGTATATATGAGGCATCTACAGAGTAGGTTGGTATTTTATCTCTTAATACACTGTAATCTAGAAGATCCGCATAGCCTTTTCGTTTGATTTTCATATCTACTCTGGTACCTCTTTGACCCCGAAGTGTATTAAAAATCAATCTTGTATTAACCTTTTCACCGGTAAGGTTTACACCATTCGCCGAAATAATGGCATCGCCACTTTGTATCCCAACCGTCTCTGAAGGCCCTCCACTTAAAGGAGTTACCACATATACAGTGTCATTGTAAATATTGAATTCTACGCCTATACCATCAAAACCATTCTGAAGCTCTGCGGTAGAAATTTCGGCTTCTTCAGCGGGTAAATAGGCCGTATGCGGATCCAGCTTTTCCAGCATTTTCACTATGCCATATTCCGCCAACGAATCTGTATCTACTTCATCCACATAACTTCTGTCAATGTAGGTCAAGATTTCCTTGATCTTACTGGATGATTTGATAACATCATTGATATTAGATTTGCTGCCAAAAAACTTTGCCCCAATCTGTATACCTGCTGCCAAAGTGATGGCAATAATGATGGGTAGTCTTATAGCAAATTTGCTATTATTGATTTTCTTCTGCTCCAATTGATTCTCTTTTGAAATATATTGAAATAACTGTTTTTGGGCTCTAATAGTTTAAAACCACTTATTTATTTGGCCTTGATAAGTCGGTAAAGGTAAAATCCTATTCCCACGAATAAACCTATCAAAAGTATCCAAAAAATCTTTCCGTCCTTATCTAGACTCTCACCTTTCGACGAACCAGAGATTTCCAGGGCCAAAAATAACACCAAACCGCCGGTCCAAAGTATAATAAAGGATAGTAGCTCCTTCGTAATTGCCATCAGTCTGGGTAAGTTTTCTTCTGTTTTTGTTACCGGTAGATTAATCAATTCGGGACTAATCCTTTTTGCAAAATGCATCACAATCATGATAAGGATTAGAAAACCGAAAAGCACCAAACTAACATACTTGTGCCCATATCCATTTGCCTTGCCTTTTCCATTAAAATGAATTGGGACTTTAGCCGGTAGTTCGGGCAGTAAATAAGCATAATACAAAACGGCTAGAATAGCGAGGGCAAATCCTGCTATCGTCATAAATCTAGCACGACTTTCTACATTCACTAAAGGCCAAATTTCGCCGAAATTTCAAGCATTCTATCTATTGGTGCCTTTGCATCTTTTAATACTTGCTCTGGCAAAATGATCTCCGGTGTTTCGTTTAGAAGACAATAATAAAGCTTCTCCATGGTATTAAGCTTCATGTGAGGACAGTCTTGACATGCCTGACAAGCATGACCATTCTTAGCCGTTGGAGCTACATGGAAAATCTTATCGGGAGAAGCCTTTTTCATCTGATGAAGAATGCCAGACTCTGTAGCTACAATAAACTCTTTTGAAGGGCTGCTAATTGTATACTTTAGCAATCCTGTGGTAGAGCCAATGAAATCTGCCCGGTCAAGAACAGGTTTTTCACTTTCCGGGTGGGCAATAACCTCTGCTTCTGGGTGTTTCTCCTTTAACGACTCAATTAATTCAGCAGAAAAAGTCTCATGAACCATGCATGCTCCATCCCACAAAATCATGTCACGCCCTGTTTTTCTATTTAAATAGTCTCCAAGATTTTTGTCCGGAGCAAAAATGATTTGCTGATCTTTAGGAACACTTTCCACTATCTTGACGGCATTCGTGCTAGTACACACTATGTCAGTTAAAGTCTTTAACTCTGCAGAACAGTTCACATAAGAAATCACTACCGCATCAGGGTGTTTTGCTTTAAACGCCAGAAACTTATCTGCAGGAGCTGACTCCTCCAAAGAACATCCGGCATTGATATCTGGCAATACCACCTTTTTACTTGGTGAGAGTATTTTTGCCGTTTCTGCCATGAAACGCACGCCGGCAAACACAATCATATCTGCTTCAGTCTTAGCAGCCTGCTGAGATAAACCTAAGCTATCACCAATATAATCTGCGACATCCTGAATATCTGCTGTTTGGTAGTAGTGGGCTAAAATAACAGCATTCTTCTCCTTTTTTAACCGATTTATCTCGGCAACAAAATCTATTTTTTCCTTAGCTAGTGCTTCCATTGTACTTTTAATTAGGGCAGGTATACTCCCAGGTCTTAATTCTAACTACCTGATTATCTTTATTTAAATATGTTTCATTTACCAAGTTGTCATTTGCATCATATGCTCTTTGAACTGTACTCAGTTTTTCGCCATTATAGTTAAATACTTCTAAAGTATTTCGTCCTTTTGTATCGTATTCATAATTGATGACATAATCCAGCTTATTGTTACGGCCGTATCTGCTTTTTTGCTTCAGCAGCCCCAAATCATATGTGTAAACAGACCTGGCAATTAATTGGTTATTCAAAAATGTACTATCTACAGACACTTTATCATTTTCGTTAATCTTGTAGAAGGTTTCTTCTGTCATATTTCCTGCCACATCATTAAGCTTTTGATACGTTTTCGTTCCCTTGGCATTGTAGGTATATTCAGCAGAATGATTCACTTTACCTTCAGAATTAACTATTTGATGCAATATTAATTTACCATCAGAATTTTTCTGATCTATTTCCTTTCCACTAACCGAACCATCTTTCTCAAAAAATACCTTTTCACTGCTATTTCCGTTTAATGAATATTTGTTCATAGGTATTAATTGAGACGTCTCTCCTTTTGATTCGGTCACAGAAATAATATTCCCTCTACCATCATACACATAAGCCTTGACCTTCTCAATTTCATCATTGCGATAGAAAGTCTCTTTTATCAGAAACCCTTTTTCATCATATTGGAAAATTGTTTTTTGCGTGTATGCATCACCATAATGGGTAACATAAGCCTTCCAGTCCTCGGTTATTTTACCTTCGGAATTGTAAGTATTTTTTTGCTCAAGCTCCAGATTGCCGTTTACTTCTGAGCGATGAGTTAATAATTGACAGGCGTTTTGTGCTGAAGCACTTAATCCAAAAAAAATAATGGATAATACGAAGCCGATTGTGAATTTCATCAATAGTTCATCTGTATATAAGCCGTCAAATTACGAAGTTTTGATTTCTATTCATAAATTGGCAAGGGCATAACCACGTTTTATTTATTTACCGTTATAGTTTGATATGAACGCTGTAAAAAACCTTTGGCAGATCAGCCTATTGGGTGTCGTCCTGGCATCATGCGGTAGTCCGGTTACCAGAAAGGAATATAAATCACCAGAAGAAATGTATCCCGTACTATTTGAAGATATCCAGTTAGGAGGCGTATTCTCAGACTCAAAGACTTTTGTTGACTGCGTCCCTAAGTATAAACCAGAAGAGATTCTTGAAAGATATGCTCAACTTAAGCAAGACTCAGCTTTTGTATTAGCCAATTTTGTCAAAGAAAATTTTGAGATCCCTCAGACCAATGAATCTGGTTATAAATCTGACATGTCATTGCGGGCCGATCAACACATTAATAAATTATGGCCGGTTTTGACTCGCCAACCCGAGGATGATGGTGGAACCCTTATTCCACTTAGAAAGCCCTATGTAGTGCCTGGGGGTCGTTTTGGAGAAATCTATTATTGGGATAGTTACTTCACCATGCTGGGACTGGCCGTGGCAGACAAGGACACCCTAATAGAAAATATGGTGGTTAATTTTGCCCAGCTTATACAGGATTTTGGTCATATTCCTAACGGAAACAGAAGCTATTATTTAGGTCGTTCACAGCCACCATTTTTCTCCTTGATGGTAGAGTTATTGGCAGAAATAAAGAACGATGACCAGATTTTGGTCCGATTTCTTCCACAACTCCAAAAAGAGTATCAATACTGGATGTCTGCAGCTAATAAAGAAGAAGCAAATGAACAAAACGAAGCCAGAAGAGCAGGAGAACCAGCTTATAAAAAAGTAGTCTTCCTGCAAGAAGATAATGTCTTAAACAGATATTACGATGCTTTTGCAACACCCAGACCAGAAGCCTATAAAGAAGATATTCATACTGCTGAACTGAGTGGAAGAGATAAAACACAGGTTTACCGCGATTTAAGGGCCGGTGCAGAGTCTGGATGGGACTATACAAGCCGTTGGCTAAAAGACGGTGTTCATATGGAGACTATTCATACTACTGAAATACTACCCGTAGACCTTAACGCTTTGCTATATCATCTTGAAGATGTGTTAGAAAGAACCTGCATTTTGGCTGACAAACCTCAATATGCCAAAAGCTATAAGGCCTTGAAAGAAAAGCGAAAGGCCATTTTTGACCAATATTTCTGGGACAATGAAAGTGGGTTTTATGTTGATTACGATTTTGTAGAAAAGGAAAAAACACCGATACTTTCGCTGGCCTCCGTGTTTCCATTGTATTTTAATATGGCTTCAGAGAAACAAGCGAGCTCTGTGGCCCACCTTATCAGACATGCCTTTTTAAAACCAGGTGGTTTAACTTCCACTCTTGATGAAACCGGCCAACAATGGGATGCTCCAAACGGATGGGCACCCATGCAATGGATGGCTATTCAGGGCTTAAGGAATTACGGATATCACCAACTTGCCAACCAGATAAAGGCCAACTGGGTCAACAATTGCCTTAGAGTATATCAAAACACCGGCAAAATGGTAGAAAAGTATAATGTTTACGATCTCAGTTTATTAGCCGGCGGTGGCGAATATCCGGTTCAGGATGGCTTTGGCTGGACCAACGGTGTACTCCTGAGACTATTGGCAGAAGAAGAAGAGGAATAGTTATTCTTCCTCTTCTTTAGTTTCATTTCCTGAAGTCTTCGCTTCAAAAATTTCAGGCATTTTTGCTGCCAACAAATTATACCACTGAATAATTTTCTTAATATCGGACGAGTAAACTCTGTCTTTGTCGTAATCAGGCATTATATCAGTAAAGAAATCAAAGAAGTCTGAATTTGAAGCTCCCTTAATATCGAAGTCTACTTTCTCTCCGTGCTTTTCTTTGATTGTTAAAAATATCTCAGAAAGCGGAGTTGACTTATTGTACTCTTCACTGTAAATAGAAATGTCTTTCAATACAGAAACCTTGGCATTCACATTGACAATCTCTCTTTTATTGGTACCATCCATGGATTCCACGATCACCCCTGCTCTGCCTGGTTTAATAATTTTAAATAAACCCGGACGTCCCGAAATGTGAGCTACTTCTTGTAAAGCTTCCATTTAATCTTGTTTTTTTAGTTGCGGTCGCAAAAGTAAGGATTTGTATTTTTCTTCACTCCAAAGCCGAGTAAAATTATATATCTCCCTCTAATGGTCTCATTATAATATCTTCAATAACTGCAGATGGCGAAAGTGAATACGCAGACCATATGGTATCGGCTACATCTTTGGCTCCCATAAACCTAGACTCTGGCAAATCGACGCCTTCCCAACTACTTGTGTATGTGGCCCCTGGCATAATAGAAGTTACCTTAATTCTATCCTTTTTTAGTTCTTCCCGTAAAGATTTACTGAAGCCCAATAAAGCAAACTTTGATATAGAATAAGAGCCTGAGCCTGCATAAGCAGCTAAGCTGGCTATAGAACATACATTAAAAATATGGGCTGCCGAAGCCATCTGAATGCTTCTAATAAGTCCGCGAGTCACCCAATAAGCCGAATATAGGTTGGTATTAATCTGTTTCTCCAAAGCTCCGTCAGGCTCGTTCATTAGTTCGCCCTGAATAAACACCCCGGTATTATTTACCAAAACATCAATTGGTGTATTTTGTGCCAGGACAAAATCACAAAAAGCATTGGCCTCTGACTTAACACTAAGGTCAGCCGCAAAAGTCAGACATTGTATATCAAACCTTTCTTCAAACTCTCTTTTTACATTATCTAAGTCTGCCGCAGTACGGGCAGTGATAATTAGATCGAATCTTTCTGAAGCGAAACGCTCGGCTACAGCTTTTCCAATACCTTTTGATGCACCAGTAATTACAGCAGTTTTGTTCATGGAGTGGTTTTTGTACAAAGCTAAAGCATTATGCAAACCCAATCAATTTATTACCTTTGTATAAGCCTTAAAATGTAGCTCAATGCTCTCAATTGCAGGAAAATTTTTCATGTTTCTGGGTACCCTCTTTGTAAGAAGAGAAACCTTCAAAGTTTACTGGGAACGCTTCATAGATGAATGCGTCAAAATTGGCACCAACTCTGTCTTAATTGTGGCTATTGTAGCCTTTTTTATTGGAGCCGTGACCTGTGTTCAAATTTATGCCAATCTTGTCAGCCCAATTATCCCGAATTATATTGTTAGTAATGTGGTAAGAGACATGGTCTTGCTGGAGCTGTCATCCACGTTTATGTGTGTAGTTCTTGCCGGAAAGGTTGGCTCCAACATAGCCGGCGAATTAGGAACTATGCGTATTACGGAGCAAATAGATGCCTTAGAAGTAATGGGAATCAACTCAGCTTCTTATCTGATTTTACCAAAGATTGCAGCCGCAATGCTTACTTTTCCTCTTTTGGCTATCCTTTCAGACTTTTTGGGAATAGCAGGAGGCTATCTGGCGGGTACTTTAACCAATATTCTTACACCAGAAGAATATATTTATGGCATAAGATATTCTTTTGTTCCCTATAATATTATCATCGCCATAGTTAAATCATTTGTTTTCGGATTCCTCATTTCTTCTGTTTCGGCTTACAAGGGTTTCTACACTCGCGGTGGAGCTTTAGAGGTGGGTCAGTCAAGTACCGCTGCCGTAACTAATAGTTGCATTAGCGTACTTATAGCCGATTACTTATTAGCAGAACTTTTAACCTGATATCTCTTGATAGAAATTAAGAATATTTCCAAGTCATTTAACGGCAGGCAAGTACTCCGCAACATTAGTGGGACCTTTGAAAAAGGAAAAACCAGTTTGGTTATTGGAGCTAGTGGAACGGGAAAAAGCGTTTTGCTGAAATGCATGTTAGACCTTATAAAACCAGAAGAAGGCCAGGTTTTGTATGATGGCCGAAGGTTTTTAGTGCAAGATGAGGAAGACAAAAAAGACATTCGTCGTGAAATGGGCGTGTTATTTCAAGGTGGAGCACTTTTTGACTCAAAGACCGTATTTGAGAACGTTGAATTTCCGCTCAAAATGCTGACCGAAATGTCAGAAAGTGAAAAAAGGGAGAGAGTCAATTTCTGCCTTCATCGGGTAGGCCTTGAAGGTACGGGAGACAGAATGCCCTCAGAAATTTCCGGCGGTATGAAAAAGAGGGTTGGTATTGCCAGAGCTATTGTAATGAATCCTAAATATTTATTTTGTGATGAGCCAAACTCAGGATTAGACCCGCTAACTGCCATAAAAATTGACGAACTCATCAAAGAAATAACCGAAGAGTACGACATTACCACCGTGGTAATTACCCATGACATGAACTCCGTATTGTCAATAGGTGACTACATTATGTTTCTTTATGAAGGAAAGAAAATATGGGAAGGAGACAGCCAATCTATTCTTAAAACACATATCAAAGAGTTAGACGAATTCGTCTTCTCAAACCATGCCTTAAGACAATTAAGAGGGTAATTATATTATAAAACCTTCTTTATGCATCGGTATTTCTACACTGCGATAGCCTACTTTTTCAAGTTTATCTTTAAACGCTGTTTGCGTATCCAGTTCACCATGAACTAAGAAGACTTTCTTAACTTTAGAAGAATCCTGGCAAGCTAAATAATCAATCATCTCATTATAATCTCCATGAGCCGAGAAAGAATCCATAACTTCTACATTGGCTCTTAGTACCAGATCATCACCAAAAATCCTGAGCTTTTCAGCCTTATTTTTGATTTGATATCCTAAGGAATTTGGTGAACAATAACCCACGATAAGAATGGTGTTGTTCGGGTTCTCACAGTTATTCTTAATGTGATGTTTAATTCTTCCAGCCTCAGCCATGCCCGAGGCCGAAATAATGACACAAGGCTCTCCTGAAAAATTCAAGGCTTTAGAATCCTCAACTTTGGTGATATAATGTAAAGTTTCAAATCCAAAAGCGTCTCCATCTCTTTTAATGTATTCCAATATCTCAGGATTAAACTCCTCCTCATGTTTACGCATAACCAAGGTAGCTTTTACAGAAAGTGGACTATCTATGTACACAGGTATTTTAGGTAAAAGCCCTTCACTCTCTAAGGTATCTAAAGCATAAATTAATTCTTGCGTTCTGTCTACAGAAAAAGCCGGAATAATGAGTTTACCACCGTTTTCTAAACAGGTTTTTCTTACTATAGAAAGCAACCTCGCTTTCATATCAATAGACGGTGAGTGTAGCCTATCGCCATAGGTTGACTCACAAATAATGTAATCTGACTGAGGAAAAGCTTCCGGCTTTCTCAAAATCTTATCGTCGGGCCTGCCAATATCACCAGTGATAAACAGCGATTTCTTATGCGTATCCTCAGTAAACTCTACATAGATGCCTGCACTACCAAGTATATGACCCGTCTCGTAGAAACTAAATGAAACTCCCTCTTCAATTTCATGCTTTATGTGGTAACCCACTGGCTTCATCAGTTCGAGTGCCTTTTTAGCATCTTCCTCTTCATAAAGAACCTCCAAAAGTGGCTCCCCCCTCCTCTTTCTTCTTTTATTTACTCTTTCTATATCATTTTCCTGGATTCTTGCCGAATCTAAGAGCATAATCCCACACAAACTCTCTGTGGCTGGTGTACAATAAACCGTTCCATTAAAACCCTCTCTGACTAATCTTGGAAGAAGACCCGTATGGTCTATGTGTGCATGTGATAATATTACTACATCCACATCCTTTGGATTAAAACCAAAAGACATGTTAAGCTCTGTAGTGCCAATTCCTTGGAATAGACCGCAGTCCAGAAGAATTTTCGTACCTCTTTCAGTAGTTAATAGATGTTTACTACCTGTTACTCGTCTCGCAGCTCCGTAGAATTGTACTTTCATTGTGCTAGGGTTGTTTATATGATCACGTGTAAAAAAGAAGGTTAAAGTCTGAATTCTGTCAAACTTTAACCTTTCAATATCAATGTAAAAAGTGCCTTACTCCTGTCATCACCATTGCCATATTTTTTTCATTGCAATAATCGATAGACAACTGATCTCTGATAGACCCGCCTGGCTGAACAACCGCCGTAATGCCAGCATCAAACCCAATCTCTACACAGTCAGGGAAAGGGAAAAATGCTTCTGAAGCCATTACAGCCCCATTTAAGTCAAAACCAAATTGTTTCGCTTTATCAATTGCTTGTTTCAAGGCATCCACTCTTGAGGTTTGACCTACGCCACAAGATAGTAATTGACCTTCTTTGGCTAATACTACATTATTTGATTTTAAGTGCTTACATATTTTTAACGCAAACTCAAGAGCTTTTACTTCTGAGTTTGTAGGCTTTGTGTTTGTCACCGCATTAAAATCTGCACCAGATTCCATGGCCAAATCTTTATCTTGCTCTAAGACTCCGTTTAGAAGTGTTCTGTATTGCTTTTTAGAAGTTGAAACATCCTTTCTAATTAAAAGCCTTCTGTCTTTCTTCTTTTGAAGTATGTCTAATGCCTCCTGATCAAACGATGGTGCTACCAATATTTCAAAAAACAGGGAATGCATTTCTTCAGCAGTGGCTTTGTCTACATTACCATTTGTAATAATTACACCACCAAAAGCCGAAACCGGATCGCAGGCCAAAGCATTTTTGTAGGCCTCTACAGAAGTTTTGGCAGAGGCTACACCGCAGGCATTATTATGTTTCATAATGACGAATGTAAGGTCATTAAACTCATCAATTAACCTAACAGCGGCATCAGTATCAACCAAATTATTGTAAGAAAGCTCCTTTCCATGAATCTGATCAAACATGGCGTCTAAATCGCCATAGAATGTAGCCGACTGGTGAGGATTCTCTCCGTAACGCAGGCTTTTGCTTACGCCTGATCTGAAGTTACCTGCTCCTTCGGCTCCAAAGAAATAACCATGAATGGCAGAATCATAATGTGAACTCACGCCAAAGGCCTGCATGGCAAATCTTTTTCTATCTTCAAGGTCTGTTGCACAACCTTTTTCATTCAAAATTCCATAGACATCGTCGTATTGAGTTCTGGAAGAAACTATTAGAACGTCCTGATAATTTTTTGCTGCTCCACGTATCAAAGCAATACCGCCGATATCTATTTTTTCAATAATGTCATCTTCAGAAGCACCTGATGCTACTGTTTCTTCAAAAGGATATAGATCTACAATGACAAGATCAATGGCTGGGATTTCCATTTCAGACGCTGTTTTCACATCGTCCGCATTCTCTCTTCTGTGCAGAATGCCACCAAAAATCTTTGGATGCAGTGTTTTAACTCTTCCACCAAAAATAGAAGGATAAGAAGTTAGATCCTCAACGGCTGTTACCGGAATCCCCAGGTCTTCTATGAATGTTTGTGTACCGCCGGTTGAGTAAATTTTGACATCATTTTCATGTAAAAGTTTAGCTATTTTATCTAAACCATCTTTGTAAAAAACAGAAATTAATGCCGACTGAATTTTCTTTGCCATTGCTTAGTAGTATAATTCTTTATTGGAGTAATTAAGCTGCAAAAATAGGGTTTTCTGAATGACTAAGTCAAAAGACATTACTTTAAAGAAGATTATCTATGAATAATCTGACTAAAGACTAAATTTATTGATGTTTTTAATGAAATTTAATGTGCTAAAGACTAATCTCAATTCATAAATTCTTCAAAATATCATTTTGTAAGTGCCTGATCCTTTGGCTTTGGAGCGGCTGTATTTATATCACAGCTCAATCTTCCCATATAGAATTGCCATTAGAGAAATCAGTCTTTCAAAGAAGTAATACTAATGAAGGGCAATTAAAAATTAAGCTTGCTAATCTAGACGGTATCACCAAAGTCAAGTTTGTATTATATGATATTTCTAAAGGCTTAATCCCAATTCAGGAATTAGAATTGAATGTTAGTTCCACAAGTCTTGAATCATCAATTACCGCATCAGGTGGCTGGTATAAATTAAAAGTAGATTTCACAAACAAGCTAGGTCAAAAAACAACAGAATTTGTAAAAAATGTAGGTATTGGAGAAGTATTTATCGTAGCGGGTCAATCAAACGTTCAAAGGAATGGACCTCCACCTAAAGATGACAGGGTAGTGGCAGCCTATTTTAAGGAAGACAAAGCCAACCAGCCAGATTTTATTTCTTTAAATACCAAAATGTACAGACCATGGGCTTGGCCCAGTCCGCCGGGGACATCTTTTCTTGGTGCATTAGGCGATGCTTTGGTTGATAGATTTCAGGTACCAATACTATTTTTTAGTGCAGCAGTAGGAGGCACCTCATCTGGCGACTGGTTTCAGTCAACCTTAAACAATAGTACCCCATACTACTATATCGATATTGCCCTGCAAAAATATGTGCCAACCCTCGGACTAAGGGGCATTTTATGGTTTCAAGGAGAGTCAAACTCCTTGAATTGGAGTTATAACCCTGAAAAAGAACAGTACAAAAAGGAGGTAGAGCAGTTAGTTAATCAGTCAAGAAAGAGAATTGGCTTTGACAAACTATCCTGGGTCGTTTCTCTAACTTCCTGGAACAAAGTCGGCGTTACTCCGGGGGATTTAAATGACCCGAATGCAGACGAATTCAGAAATAAAACTCGAGAAGGTCAACAGCTGCTAATTGACTCAGATCAGTATATTTTTCCCGGCCCTGATACTGATGTTTTGGAAGGTTATAATAATTCACCTTTGAGAATTGACGGTGTTCACTTTACCGAAAAGGGTTTCACAGAGGTGGGTAAACTTTGGGCTGGTGCTCTTAATAGTCAATATTTCAATGGCTCCAGTCCATATATTACATTTAAGCCTACTTTCATTCAAAAAGTCTCTCAAAACATTAGTTTTGAAGAGTGGTCGCCTCCGTCTGATTGTGAATGGCAAGATCTCCCAAAACCGATTAATCAAGCTATTCCTTTACACTACAGTATTCTGGAAGGAGAGGCCGAAATTAAGGGCAATCAGATTCGACTAAAAGGGAAAAGCGGAACTCTGAAAATATTAATCCAAAACGAAGGCAATGACTCCTTCTATGGCTTTTCTCAAACATTGACTTATGATGTAGATCCATTTTTAAACAAAGCTAAAATTATTGATCAAAACTGGGTGTTCAAAAAAAACACTTTTACTAGTATAAAAGCAACCTGTAACGTAGGAATACCCAAATGGTATTTGGACAAGAGCTTATCAGACCTTTACTTTACAGGAGAAGAGCTATTAACTATTATTGACAAGAATCAACGCTTTTATCTGGTATGCGAAGAAGTCAGCTGTAAAACAGAACCTGTTCAGCTTGCTCTCCTTTTGAAGGATTGCCATGACAATTTTAACCGAAGTAGAGATAGAAAAATGACTAACTATAATCTTAAAGGTATTCATCAAACCAAATTGTCTCTTTTGGATAGAGAAGAAATAGTTGAAAATAAGCTACCTTCTGACAACCCCGTAGGTTTCACTTTAAGATCAGAAGGTCATGTAACAATAGAATTTCCTGAATGTCAAATCAATAAATAATCAACAATCTAAAAATGCTTAACAGAAGAAAATTCATTAAAGGCGGTACAGCTTTGGCGGCTTCTGCAACAATTCTTTCATGTAATACCGAAGACCAAACAGAAAAAGTAAACAATCCTAACTCAAAAGAAGGACTTCCTATTAGCATTGCTACATGGGGGCCCAATACTGCCGCAGTAGATGCTGCAATGAATGAAATCACAAATGGCAAGACTGCCCTAGATGCAGTAGAGGCAGGAGCCAAAGTGCCTGAAGGTGACCCGAACGACATGAGCGTAGGTTACGGCGGAAGGCCAGACCGTGAAGGCAAGGTAACTTTAGATGCCTGCATCATGGACGCAGAAATGAATGCAGGATCTGTATCCTTTATGCAAAACATAAAACATCCTATCTCTGTAGCCAGAAGAGTAATGGAAAAAACACCGCATGTAATGCTGGCAGGAGAAGGTGCACTAAAATTTGCAAGAGAAGAGGGCTTTGAGGAAATAGACCTATTGACAGATCAAGCAAAAAAAGAATATGAAGAATGGCTTAAAACTTCTGAATATAAGCCTAAAGCCAATATAGAAAGACACGATACCATTGGTATAATGGCTATTGATACCTCGAATAAAATAGCAGGTGCCTGTACTACCAGCGGTATGGCATATAAAATGCATGGAAGAGTAGGAGATTCGCCTATCATTGGGGCAGGAATGTACGTTGATGATGAAGTAGGCGGTGCGGTAGCTACCGGAGTAGGTGAATTAGTTATTAAAACCTGTGGCTCCTTCTTAATCACAGAATTGATGCGTCAAGGTCGTACACCACAAGAGGCTTGTGAAGAAGGTGTTAAGAGAATTGCCGCCAAACTTAAGGACTTTGAAAATTACCAGGTGGGCTTTTTGGCAATAAATAAAAAAGGCGAACATGGGGCTTTTGCCATTCTAAAGGGCTTTAATTATGCTATTAATCAAGGAGGAAAAACAGAAGTTTTTGAAAGTGAATACCTTGTGAAGAATTGATGCTCTTTATTTTCGTAACTTTGAACAAACTTAACGTGCATAGTCACTACTAATTTGACCTTCAACGAACTTAACCTGGATCAGAAATTACTTGATGGCCTTGATGCCATTGGGTTTGATAAAGCTACTCCTATTCAGGAGTTAGCCATTCCTAAAATTTTAGAGAATAAAGATCTTATTGCCTGTGCTCAGACCGGCACAGGAAAAACAGCGGCTTTCTTGTTGCCAATTTTACATAAGATTGCTCAGTTACCCGAGAAAGAAAGGCACCTAAATACATTGATCATTGCCCCTACCAGAGAACTTGCAGTGCAAATTGACCAACAGGTAGAAGGCTTATCCTACTTTACTGGAGTAAGCTCAATTCCCGTTTATGGTGGAGGAGATGGTGAAACTTTTATCACTCAAAAAAGAGCCCTTGAAGCTGGTGCTGATATCGTCATTGCCACTCCCGGAAGACTTATCGCTCTAATTGGAAGTGAAAAAGTAGACTTCAGCAAACTTCAACATCTGATATTGGATGAGGCTGACCGAATGCTTGATATGGGTTTTTTAGGAGATATTCTTCGCATTATCTCCTTTATACCTGAAAGAAGACAAACACTTTTGTTCTCTGCCACTATGGCTCCCGAGATCCGAAAATTGGCCAACAAGATTCTTAATAAGCCTGAACAGGTCAATATTGCTATCTCAAAACCTGCCAAGGGAATTAAGCAGCAGGCCTATGTTGTAAATGATACACAGAAACTACCGCTTTTAACTTCGATTTTGAAAGATGAGAGCTTTAAGAGTATTATCGTATTCTCATCTTCAAAAGACAATGTGAAAAATATTGAGCGAGAGCTTAATAAATTTAAATTGGGTGCCCAGGGTTTCAGTTCTGATCTGGATCAAAATGCCAGAGAAGCAATGATGAATCAATTCAAAGCCGGAAATATCCGGGTTTTGGTAGGTACTGATGTTATTTCAAGAGGTATAGATGTCACAGGAATTGATCTGGTAGTAAACTTTGATTGTCCCCCAGATCCTGAAGATTACATTCACCGCATTGGCCGGACTGCCCGTGCAGGAACTGCAGGTACAGCAATCACTTTAATAAACCCAAGAGATCAGCGTAAATTCTTTCGTATTGAAAGTCTAATTGGGGATGATATACCTAAAATAGAAGTACCTAATGAGCTAGGCCCGGGCCCCGAATATGCTCCACAAAAAAAGCAGGAAGGTGGCTTCAAAAAGAAAGGCGGCTTTAAGAAAAAAAGTGGTTACAAGGGAAAAAGAAGATTCCCGCCTAAAAATAAGGGTGAGCGAAACAAGGGTTAAGGACTAACTTTTGCCAATGAAGACCGTTCTGATTATAAGTTTAGTGCAGGTGGCTTTTCTGTGCCTTTTGATTTCATCAAAGAAAACTAAGAGCAAATCAGACCTTTATTTGTTATCATGGCTAATAGTGACAGGCCTTAATCAGGTCTATTATTTACTTTCTTTTTTTTACGCTGCAGCTGTACCTGGTTTTATCTTGCTCTCCCTTTCAGGAACCCCTCTTCTTACAGGCCCTTTATTCTTATTTTATGTACGGGCCATAAGCTCTGAAAGCCCGAAATGGAAATGGGAGTTTGCTCTTCATTTATTCCCATTTCTCACATTTCTTGTGTTCGTTTTAATAACAAAAGGTCTGCTGGTTGAGCATGGAATAATCAGGAGCAATCCAGACAACCTATTTGTTCAATATTACGGCTACTTGTACATCATTAGTCCTATTCTATACATTCTACTCAGTCTCCAGGCAGCCAGAAGATATCAATTAAGAATTCATGAAAGGTTTTCAAACCTAGACTCAATTAATCTGAATTGGCTATCTGTTTGGATATTCAGTTCTCTGGTGTTTTTTCTTTTAGGGGTACCAACCGTTTATCTGGCTACAACTTTTCAAAAAATAGAGCACAACACTGCTTTCAATTTTCTGGCGGTTTATAACACACTCCACATTTTTATTATCGGGTATTTTGGCCAAAAGAAAACCTATATTTTTTCCGATACGGCATATCTAAAGAGAGAAGCACGCAACTCAAAATATGTAAAATCTGGACTATCCGAAGAACTCGTAGAAACATATCTAAAAAGACTGGACGTGCACATTGAAGATGCAAAGCCCTATCTAAATCCTGATCTGTCAGCTAGCCAATTGTCTAAAGAAATTGGCATCTCTCCAAATCACCTTTCAGAAATTCTAAATTTGTATAAAGGAAAATCATTTTATCATTTCATTAATCAACTGCGAACAGATGAAGTGAAAAGAAGAATGAATGATAAAAAATACGCTCACCTCTCGAATATTGGGATAGCTTTTGATTGTGGCTTTAACTCCAGATCTACCTTTTCAAAAGCATTTAAATTAAACACAGGAATGAGTCCCACGGAATTTAGAAAAAATATGACCTCGCCTTCTGGCTGACACCTCATCAAAGGCCCTTCTGTATACTTTTGACGAAAAATTAAAGTATTATGAAAGACCTTTTGCATCAGATCAATATCTATACACACATTCTTTTCGGAACCATTTCGATGATTTTAGGGCTTTGGCCCATTCTCTCAAAAAAAGGAAATTCAATCCATAAAAAAACAGGTAAGTGGTACCTTAGAACATTGACGATAGTTATTGCCACTGCTCTATTGGGCGGTTTGTTTTTTAATTATCGCCCATTTCTAGTCTTACTATCCATTCTGGTTTTTTACCAGGCCTTTGCCGGAACCAGAACCCTTAAACTAAAACATAAGAGGCCAGAGATTCTTGACAATACATTAGTAGGATTGGGGATTATTTTAGCCCTGTTTTATATAGTCTATTTTGATTTTGACAAAGCATCAATGTCAAGACCCGTCGTTCTTTCTACAGTAATAGCTCTCTTAATTAATTTATGTTATGATTTAGGTAAAAACTTATATCCAGGCACTTTCTTGAGCAGTGCCTGGATATACGATCATATCGTCAGAATGCTCTCCTCTTATGGAGGTTTAATCATGGCTTTTACCGGCAATGTTCTCAACCCAGCCTTTCAACCTTGGAGTCAATTATTGCCCTCAGTTATAAGTTATAGTTTAATTATCTACTTTGTACTTCGCCAAGCTATACCTACAAAAAGAAAGAGCCCTTAAGCTTTTCTAAAAACCTTTGCTATTTCCACCGTCCACAGGAATGGATACCGAAGTGATGTAAGAGGAAGCATCTGACGCTAAGAATACGGCAGTGTATCCAATATCCATTATCTGACCCCATCGCTGAAGATGAATCTTATCAAAAGCTTTCATCTTACGTTCTGGATCAGAATTCATAGCCGTAAGCATCATATTGGTCTCAATAAATCCCGGAGCAATAGCATTAACTCTAACATTGTCTTTTCCGAACTCAGAAGAAAAGGCCATAACTAATCCTTCTACGCCTGTCTTTGACGCCGTATAAGAAACCACTCTATCAATTCCATAATAGGCTGTCATACTGGAAATCATAATTATAGATCCCGATTTTCTGGCAGTCATCTTTTTTCCCACCTCTCTTGTTAAGGCAAACACCCCATATAAATTGGTTTGAATAATGCGATCAAACTCTTCATTCGTGACATCTACCGCTGGTTTCTTTTGATTTACACCGGCGTTGTTAACCAAAATGTCTATTGGCCCAATATTAGTTTCTATGTCTTCTACTAAAGCCGGCAAGCTTTCTAAATTGGTGATATCATTCACCCTGATGTGCACTTTATCACCTAGTTTTGAAGCTGTCTCTTTTAATACTTCTTCTCTCCTACCTGTGATAACTACTTGTGCACCTGCTTCAATAAAACATTCTGTAATAGCCAGACCAATTCCAGCTCCACCTCCGGTTACTAAAGCTAATTTTCCTTCTAATGAGAATTTTTTCATGTCCTTATTTCTTAAGGCAGAAATAGATCTAACTCTGCCCAATAACTGTGTTCTATCTTAAATGGTAAATTTGTTCTAATTCTATGACGTCTTGGAGCGTCCTCTCTGGCTCCTTTAAACTGTTTGGCAATGGCATGCCAGAGTATTGCTTAAAGTACAAATAACAAGCATCTCTCCACCAGAGAGATTCTTTATACTGAATGGCTAACCTTCCCTTAACATTTTCATAAGTTTCAATGTCAATTTCAGACTTAAGTGAATCCCATGTTTTTTGAAATTCTTTAACTTCCTCAGGGCCGGAGTAATACCTGCTCATAAGTTCATCCCACACTGTTTTTCCCGTACTAAGCTTATAATCCCAAGACAGATGATGAAACCAAAACAGATAATTAAGGTCCATCTTATCAGGATTTCCCCAAGAATCAATCACTTCAGGAGCATATAATTTCAAAGAGTTGCTTATTCCACCATTTCGATCAAATCCAATTCCATCCTTTGCTGCTCTGTGGTAATAAACCGATGTCCAGTCTGGTCTTCCACTCTTCTCAAGCCAAGGCTGCGGGCCATAATGATGACCTTCTCCCATCATATGATGAAGACCTAAAGGGTAGGTATAATTGATATATGCTGGCAATGAATTCATCATAAGCCCCACTATTTTCTGGGAGGCTTCAGAATCATTCGTAAGTGTTTGTTTCACCCATTCATTAGCAATCTTTTCTGAACTCAGTGTATGATCCCATGCCAATCGGCCAAAGGCATACCAATTAGCCTGACCAAATGGATGGCCTGTCCAGTTTGCATCGGATCCTGTATTAGCCACACCAGCCATTACCGTAATGGGATATCCATGTACACTCCCGTCAATTACCTTTGCCACCGTACTACCTTTACCTTCGGCATAAGTATCAGAGTCAAGACATTCTTTAAACATTGGGGCCAGATAATTCAAATGAGTAGAGTGTCCTAAATACTCCTGGGTAATTTGAAACTCCATAGCTAGAGGAGTCTCTGGAAAGGATCCAAACATAGGATGAAAAGGCTCTCTAGGCATAAAATCAATAGGCCCGTTCTTCACCTGAACTATTACCTTTTTATCAAAAGTGCCATCCAAAGGTTTAAACTGGTCATAAGCTTCTCTAAACCTATCTCCATCAGGATCAGCATCATAAACGAAGGCCCTCCAGATCACAATTCCTTCATGATCCCCCATAGCATCAGCGAGCATATTGGCACCGTCAGCATGGGTTCGGCCATAATCCTGCGGACCAGGTTCTCCTTCCGAATTCGCCTTCACCAAATATCCTCCAAAATCGGGTATATACTGATGAATCTCATCTGTCTTATCTTTCCACCACTTTCTTACCCCGGGATCTAAAGGGTCAGACGTTTCCAATCCTCCAAGTGTACGAGGTGACCTGAAATTAACAGAAATAAATACCTTAATACCATAAGGTCTTAAAACATCTGCTACGGCCTTAATCTTCTCAAGGTATTCGGCGGTAAGGAATCTGGAACTGGCATTTACGTTATTGATACTTGCAGCATTTATACCAATAGAGGCATTGGCTCTGGCATAATCAATATATCTCGGATCAATTCGATAAGGAAGCTCAAACCACTTCCAGATAGAAGATCCGGCATAACCTCTCTCCACTGTACCATTGGCATTATCCCAATGATTCAGCATTCGCACTTGAATTTTGGGATTTTCATTTATAGTAAAATCCAAGGTTCCTTGCATTTGGATAAGCCTGATAAAAGCAAAAGCTCCATAGATCAGACCTTGCTCAGACTTTCCAATAATAAGAGAACTTCCTTTTTGACTTTGAATTCTGAAACCCTCACTCTCCTTTTCCGACTTATCAGTTCCAATAGTTAGCAGGATTCCCTTTTTAATTGAATTAAATCCCCCTAGTTCAGGCTTAGAAGCCAAATTAATTTGTAACTCTTTACCCGTAAGACCTTTAAAAGCAATTTGAATTTCCTTTGCAGCTAATTTTGCCTTATCGCTTTCAAATTGAATCACTATTTGATTGTAGCTTTTAACAAGGCTTTTTCTGTATACCTCATCTTTGATCAAATCATATTTCAACCAAAGCCTTGAGCCATCATCAGCGAAAACACTCGAACAACTAATCAGAAAAAGAAATAGGAGTACCCTTTTCATTGTATGAATTAGTTTTTGCTATTCAATTGTCTCTTAATGGCTATTTCCATTCCTCGTAATTCTGCAAGCCCTTTCAGACGACCAACAAAACTGTAACCCGGATAATACTTATTCTTCATATCACACCATAAATGATGTCCGTGATCTGGTCTCATTGGGATACTTTTCACTTTATTGCCAGTCTTTTCTCTATTAGCTTCTTCTTTCAATAAAGCCTCGATCACGTCGTAAAAGTCTACATCACCAGCCATATGAGGTGCTTCATGAAATACCCATGGCTGGCCTTCTCTGAGCGTAGTACGTAAGTGAATAAAATGAATTCTATGCCCAAAACGCTTAATGATACTTACTAAGTCATTATCTGCTCTTACTCCAAATGAACCTGTACAAAATGTAACTCCATTAGCGGGATCATCGTAAGCAGCCATTAATTGTTCAACATCACTTTCAGTAGAAAAAACTCTTGGCAGTCCTATCAAAGGCCTAGGCGGATCATCAGGGTGGATACACATATTGACACCGACTTCCTTGGCCACCGGCCCTACTTGTTGAATAAAGTAGTAAAGGTTTTCTCTTAATTCCTTATCACCAATATGCTCGTACGAATCAAGGAGTTTTTGAAATTCAGAAAGTTCAAAAGCGTCATCAGATCCCGGAAGCCCTTGAAGCATTGCACCTTTTAGCTTGGCAATATCCTCTTCATTCATTGAAGAAAAATGCTCTTTTGCCTGAGCAATTAAATCTTCATCATAATCTTTTTCAGCTCCCGGTCTTTTTAAGATAAACAGGTCAAAAGCAATGAAGTCTACATATACGAACCTAAGAGCGTAAGATCCATCTGGCATTTGATGGGCCAATTGCGTCCTTGACCAGTCAAGTACAGGCATAAAATTATAACATACAGTAGTTACCCCACAAGCGGCCAGATTTCTAATAGAGGTTTTATAGTTTTCAATGTATGTCTCTCTTGACGGCACACCCTTTTTAATGTCTTCGTGTACCGGTAAACTTTCAACTACATCCCAGGTGAGTTTTGAAAACTTGTCATTGTCTTTTTCTACAATGGCGATTCTTTCTTTAATCGCTTCTTCAGACCAGACCTCACCTACGGGGATTTGATGTAAAGCAGTAACTACTCCTGAGCAGCCGGCCTGCCTGATATCCATAAGAGATACGCCGTCCTTTGGGCCGTACCAACGCATGGTATGTTTCATTTCTTTATTTTAAAAAGGTTGAATAAATAATATTTGTTTGTAACTAAACCCTAAAAGAGTTTAGACTTTCAGAGTATAGGTTCTTCCTTATAAAAAGGAAAGAAAAATGATTGGCAGAAGCCCGCCAATCATTTAAGAAAAAATTACTAACCTATAAATTCTATGATTAATAGACAACCAGTTACCCTTGCAGATAAATGACCTTTTACTATTAATGATACGAATATAGGAAGAAATAAATATTTTCAACCGATTGCATTAATATTTCAGCTTAATAATTCATAATTTAGATTTTCAAAATCTTCTTAAAAGAGAGTCGCCTTAATGCAGAAAGAAATCACCATTTACGATTTAGCTGATAAACTAAATTTATCGGCATCTACGGTGAGTAGAGCCTTAAACGACCATCCAGCTATAAACCCTGAGACTAAAAAAAAGGTTAATGATGCTGCGGTAAAGTTTGGCTATCGATTAAATAGGTTTGCCCAGAACCTTAGAGCTCAATCAACCAAAACAATTGGTGTTATTGTTCCGAGACTTGATTCTCATTTCATGGCAATGGTTTTAGCAGGTATGGAAAAGGTAGCCAATGAGGCTGGTTACAACCTTCTTATTACGCAATCTTTAGAATCTCAGAAAAAAGAAGTAACAAATGCCAGCACCATGTTTAACTCAAGAGTGGATGGCTTACTTGTCTCTGTAGCACATGAAACTACTAACTTTGAACATTTTGATCCCTTCTTTAAAAAGAAAATTCCAACCATATTCTTTGATCGTGTTCTCGACCTAAAAAAGGCTCCGAAAATTATCATTGATAACTTTCAAGCAGGGTATGATGCCACTAAACATTTGATTGACGAAGGACGAAAAAACATATGGCATGTAACAGGAGACCTTACAAGAAATGTCTACGACGGCAGACTAAAAGGTTACATGAAGGCTTTAGCAGATCATGAATTACCTTTCAGCAAAGAAAAGCTGCATATAACCAAATTCAGCATAAATGACGCTGCTTTAATATCTGAGCTGATTGTAAAAGCTCAAGAGAAGCCAGATGGTATTTTTTGTACCAATGACACTTGTGCCTCCAGCATATTAATGAATTTAAAACGTCTTGGGTTTGACATCCCTAAAGACATTGCTATCATTGGCTTTAATGATGACACCATTGCTCAGGTGGTAGAACCCAGACTATCTACAGTCAATTATCCTGCTGAAAAAATGGGTGAAGTGGCTGCCCGCAGCCTGATACAAAAACTCACAGAAGAAACGCCCGTAACCATTCCGGAGGTGATCACTCTGAAGCACGAATTAATTATCAGAGGTTCTTCTAAGGAAGGAGCAAACTAGAGTCTCCGTAACTTAAGAAACGAAAATTTTCAGATTGAGCGTAGGAATATAATTCTTTCCATTTTTCTCCTACTAATGCAGATATTAATAACAATAAAGTAGACTTAGGCTGATGAAAGTTTGTAATTATACCCTTACAAACCCTAAAGTTATAACCAGGGAAAATAAAAATTTCCGTGTCTCCTATTAAAGTTTGTAAACCTCTGGAATCCATGAAAGAAAGGATCTCTTTTAAAGAATCTTTTAAAGCAGGTAGCTTCTTGTTAGCAAACTTATAAGGATACAACTTAGGGATTCTGAAATTTTCAACCCCTTCTTCTTCAAGCAAAAGTACTCCAAACCAATAAAGGCTTTCTAAAGATCTCATGGATGTAGTTCCCACAGGAATAACACATGAGTGATTTTCTAATAAAGCTTCGAGGAACTCTTTTTTAAATACCATTTGCTCAGAGTGCATTTCATGCTCTAATGCATTTTCTACTTTGACCGGCTGGAAAGTTCCTGCACCTACATGAAGCGTAATATAAGAGGTTTCGAGTCCATGGACTTTCAGGTCGGCAAGCACTTCATCGGTAAAATGCAATCCGGCTGTTGGGGCTGCAACTGCACCCTCTTTTTTAGAATACACCGTTTGATATGTGTACTCATCCTCCGCCTCGGTAGCTCTGTTAAGATAAGGAGGCAATGGCATTTGGCCATAAGCCTTTACGAGCTCCGCAAAAGAGACATTCTCTTCTGCCCAACTAAAATTCACCGTATTATTTTCTGGGTTAATTAACTCGGCCCTAACAATAATATTCTTTGAATTCAGCAACACGTCACCCTCAAGAATGCTCCCTTTCCATTTCTTTTTATTACCTATCATACATTGCCAGGAAGTTGAACCCTGAGCTTCCATGGCCTGATCAATCACCCCATTTTGAGAAACAGGATTAAGCAGAAAAATTTCAATCAGTGCACCGCTTTCCTTTCTGAAATACAACCGTGCCGGAATGACTCGTGTATTGTTAAAAACCAGATGGGCATTCTTTGGTAGATGATCGGTTATTTGATTGAAAACTGAAGTTTTTACTTGTCCATTCTTGTATACAAGGAGTTTTGAATTATCTCTTGGAGACACAGGATATTTAGCCACTTGTTCATCAGGCAGCAGATAGTTGTAATCATCAATATTAACCGGAGAAAGCATTCTTACTTCTCTTTGGGATCAGTAAATAGTAGCCTGATAGGCAGATAAAAAATAATTACAATCAATAAAACCGCACCCAGAATAATAAACCAATTGTAATCTCTATCTAAGGTTTGATTAGTATTCAGGTTCACTGACTTCAGTCCTAATAATGTAAATATCAAGTATACATTAATCAGTATTAGAGATACATCTGACCAAACTAAGAACAGTCCTTTAAGTTCTTCCGGATTGTTAGCCCATTTACTGGCCGGATTGACCTTTTTGAAGTCAGCAGATAAAAGAGCTGATTTCAACAATCCGAATACCACCGTTAAGCCAACAATAACAGCTGTGGCGATATAGAAGAAGTTTTGTTTATCCATGAAGCCAATTGGCCTGCCACTACTATTATGAGTAACTGCAATAGAATCAGGTAGCTGAACATAGTCAAGCATTAGAACTATTAGCACAATAGCCAACGAGGCCAAACGGAAAATCTTTAAACTGATGTTTGTCATTCCTTCAGGAATTTGCACAATTGCTTGTGTCTTTGATGAATAGGCCGCAAATTTAGTTCTACATCTTCGGAAACGATAATTTATGGCAAAGATTTATACCAAAACTGGCGACAAAGGCGAAACCTCTCTGATTGGAGGAAAAAGAATAAGCAAAGGAGAGTTACGAATAGAAGCATATGGCACCGTTGATGAACTCAATGCCTGGATTGGCCTTTTAAGGGATTCTTCAAAGTTAGAATCAAGAAAAGACTTATTGAAAGCCATACAAGACAATCTATTTACCATTGGGGCAGAAATGGCCAACGAGACAAGAACCGCCAGTGAATCCATTCTGCATCTTACTGAAGAAGATGTAGATATTTTAGAAAATGAAATAGATGATATGAATCTGATGCTGCCTAAGTTAAAACACTTTGTCTTACCTGGCGGACATATTCAGGTTTCTTATGCTCATTTAGCCAGAACAGTATGCAGACGTGCCGAACGTTGTGCAATAAGGCTGCATGACGAAGAGGGCTTAAATTTTATTTTGATTAAATACCTTAACAGACTCTCCGATTACCTGTTTGTTCTCTCCCGGATGATGGCCAAAGAATTAAGCGTAGAAGAAGTAAAATGGAATGTTTGAGTTTATTAATTAAAAATCAAACCTCCTGTATCGTATAATGAAACCAATTTAATACCAAGTGTATCTGCTTGGGTTTTTAATTTCGCTACGCGATTTTTGGCATTGGTGTCGTCAAGAATAATAAGGTTAGGAATCTCATTGAATTGCCTTTGCAAATCATAGACAGCATTGTTTGATATCATCACCTTATCAAACTTATCATTTATGGGCTTTCGATAAAAAGCTCTAATCCATAAATTCTTGTTCTTTCTAAACTCAAATTTAATCATTGCATCATTTTCCAAATGTTGCTTTTCGTACCGCTTTACTCCTTTAGCGTCGTAATAATTCTTTAGATGAAAGTCATAAGCCCGTTCATTCAAATAAGTCGACGAATCGCAGATAAAACGGGCTGTCTTCGACTTTATCATACTTAAGCCGCTTCCTCTTGGAATAAAATGAAATGCCAATTCCTCTTGATCTTTTTGTTGCCAGTCATCTCTTACATTCATACCAAACAGTACGACGGCTATGCCCACAGATATATAAAGAAGTTTTGGCTCCTTCCTGATAAAGAAAAATAAAATCAATAATAGGAAGCCATATAAAAGAATCACTTCTGTAATGGACACTGAGAAGCCGCTCAACTTTGAATTTGGTAAACCGGCAATTCCCAAAACAGAGAAGTTCAATACTTTTAGTATCGCCTCTAAAATAACGAATAAATAACGACCCCAATTTGTAAAAGCCGTGACAATCAAGGATGGTATACCAACAAACAAAACTCCCATACTTGTAAGTGTAACCAATGGATTGGTCAGTAAGAAATAACTTGGGAATTGATGAAAATAAAAGAGACTTAAAGGAAAAGTGAAAAGTTGAGCCGATACAGACACAACACTAATTTGCCATAAACTCAGTAACAATTTATTTCTTGGCTGATACCAATTATTCAAATATGGATAAAGGAATACAATTCCGAAAATGGCCAGATAAGAAAGTTGAAATCCTACTTCATAAAGCCAGTTTGGCCGAAAAAGCAAAAGAATGAAAGCAGAGCCAGCCAATACATTGATACTATTCTTGTCTCGCTGAATCAAACTGCCAAACTGAAACATAGAGAACATCAAAGTAGCTCTGGTTACACTAGGGGAAAAGCCCGTAAACATAGCGTAGAGCCAAAGCAATCCGATTGTAACAAAACCAAAAACCCATAAGCCTTTTGGAAGTCTTTTGAGAAAACCAAAGACGAAATTCAGCATAAGCATCAGAATCCCAACATGCAAACCGGATACAGCCAAAATATGAACCGCCCCGGCAGCAGCATACGCCTGTCTAATGTCATTATCCAGCTCATCCTTTGTACCCAGGAGCATTGCCTCTGCAACGGCAAGGTCTTGCTTTTCACTAAGATGCTCTTTTAAAGTTCCTGCCGCCAAAGAATTCAAACTGTAGGCCCATTTGAAGAAAATGCTTTTAGGCTTGTTCGCTATTAATGTATAATCACCCTTTCTTAAGAAATGGTGCACAAGAATATCCTTCTTTTTCAGGAAATCTTTATAATCAAACTCGTGTGGATTTTTAGGGGGCTCTATCTCTCGCGGAGCCTCATTCACTAAAAAAATATCTCCATACTGCGGACGCAATGAATCACCGCGATTAATATAAAGCAACATTTTGCCCTTAAGGCTTTGCCAACCTCCTTCAGACTTTATGCTGATTAATTCTGCCTGTACCTTATGAGATTTCGGCTTTAACTCGGTGGCAGAGTTAACTCTCACCACATAAGCCTCTATATTTTCGAGGCTAGGTAAAGTCTCAGCCCTGTTAAACATATTCACCAGCAGACCTATGCTGAACACAGCAGAATAAATTCCAACAGACCGTATGAAAGAAGATTTTCTTAACAGTCCATAGACGCTAAGAATTAGACTTAAAATAACCGTTACGATAATTACATTTGAAGAAACAATTGAAAGGCGGGAAGATAGTATGCCCGCAATCAGGAAAAATAAGGGCCTTAAGAAAGGATAAGCTTTTAAAGACATGGATTTAGTAAATGATCAAGCTAATTTAATCAATTTACTGAAAACCAGAAGTTTTGCTCTAGTAGCTCTCCCTTTCACTTGGAAAGTCTCCCGATTTCACGTCTTTGATATACCCCGTAAAAGCATTGGTCATTTCTGTGTGCAGGTCAGCATAACGTCTTAAAAAACGAGGGCTAAAATCTTTATTTATTCCCAACATATCATGTATAACAAGAATTTGACCATCACAACCAGACCCCGCTCCAATACCCACTGTTGGTATATCTATACTTGCTGTAACCTCTGCAGCCAAAGCTCTTGGAATTTTTTCTAAAACCACTCCAAAGCAGCCCAAGTCAGTTAAAAGTTTAGCATTTTCTTTTAATAAGTCTGCCTCTTCATTTCCTTTAGCCCTTACCGTGTAAGTACCAAATTTGTAGATTGACTGTGGTGTAAGTCCTAAATGACCCATCACCGGAATGCCAGCACTTAAAACACGCACAATTGACTCTTCAATTTCTTTGCCCCCTTCCATCTTTACAGCATGTGCACCAGATTCCTTCATGATTCTAATCGCTGACTTTAAAGCCTGAGTAGAATTTCCCTGGTAACTTCCAAATGGTAAATCAACCACTACCAATGACCTGCTTACAGCTCTAACTACAGACTGAGCATGATAAATCATTTGATCTAAAGTAATTGGCAAGGTAGTTTCATGACCAGCCATAACATTTGAGGCTGAATCGCCCACCAAAATTAGCTCCACCCCGGCGGCGTCAACAAGTTTAGCCATAGAATAGTCATAAGCAGTAAGACATGCTATCTTCTCCCCTTTCTTTTTCATGGATTTAAGCACATTGGTGGTAATACGCTTCACTTCTGAATGAACTGACATATTCTATGTATTTTTTAATGATGTTAATTTAATAAGAAGAACTTACTTTCTAGCCAACCAAGACTCCGGATTCTCCTTTGAGAATTGATGCCAGACCTGAAAGTTTATTTCATACTCGCCACCCTTTTGAGCAGCAATTCCGATAAGCTGGCCGGTAATTACTTTTTGATTTATACTCACATTTACTGATTGAAGGTTGGCGTAGACAGTAAAATACTCTCCATGCTGAATAGCCACTACATTATTTAAGCCAGGGATTTGAGAAATATCCAACACTACGCCATCAAAAACACTACTTACGCGTGCATTGGGAGAGGTTTGTATGTCTACACCATGATTGTCAATCTTCACATTCGCCAAAACCGGGTGATCCTTCACTCCAAATCTATCTGCTACAAAACCGTTCTGAACAGGCCAGGGTAACTTTCTTTTATTATTTGCAAAAGAAGCAGACAGAGCCGTATTAACTACTGCCTCATTTTTCGGTGCAGCATTGCTTCTGGCCGCAGATTTACTTACCAATGATGTAATCAAATTGTCCAATCTCTTAATTGCCCGCTTTGAGTTAGCTATTTCAGTTCTCAGTTTCTTTTCTTCAGAAGCGAGCTCTGAAACTGTCAAGGCCTGTTCTCTTTTTAAAGAAGACAGCTTTCTTGTTTCGCCTTGCTTCTCGGCAATAACTCGTTGCTGAGTAGATCTTTTCTTCCCAAGTTCTTCCTGTCTTTTCTTTAATGATTCCGCTACTTCCTTGATCTGGTTTACTTGTGTTTTTCTATTATCTGTGTATTGTTCTAAATACTTATATCGCATTATAAGGTCATTAAATGACCTGGCAGAAAAGAGAAAACTGAGCTTGTTTAACTTTCCGCTTGATTTTGAAGCTATGTAAAGCATTTCTGCATATTCCTTCTTTAAATTCTCAAGCTTGCTTTCAAGTTCTTTGTTAGCTACCTCAAGTTCCGCAATCTCCTTTTCAATCAATGAAATATCTTCACTTATCAAATCTATTTGCTTAACCTGACTAGAAATTTGAGAATTGATTGCTTTCAACTTACCCAAAGAAGCCTTCTTTTTAGTACTGGTTTGATTTAGCACCCTTTGGGCACGTTCTATGCGTTCTTGGTTTTCCTGCTTTTCTTTTTCAAGTTGTGCCCGTGTTTTTTGACCAATAACCTCCCCCCCTGACCAAAGGAAAGTCAGGAGAAGTAAGAAGGAAAATGCTTTGAATCCTTTCATAAAGCAAAATTAAAACACAATTTCCCCCTTTTCATAACTCTTAGGAATGGAATAAGGAAATCTAAGACTTTGATCTGAAAACTCAAATTTAGTGTGTTTAAACTCTAGGGTTGTGGTTTTTATTTCCTCGCCTTTTAGAACATCTATTTTTGCAAATATCGATTGCGGGATAAGTTGTCCGTTAGGCTGTTCACCGAAATCTGAATATGATATACCTAGTTTACTTTTTCCGCTATTGTCTTCTGCCAAAATGGTGGTCAGCTTTAAAGACACATTATCAATTTGATTTTCAATTTTGATATTATTAGCGGCTTGAAACAGGCTTGTATACAGAGAGTTTAATTCTACGCGATCCTCATTTTTTTTATCAATAGGTAAATTACCGACTAATAAAGATTGTAGAAGCCTGAAATCGAAATCAAAATTGAATTGTTTGCTTAATTCTGCTATACTTAGCTCATAATACGTTCTGTTAATACGGTCAAGACATAGAATTGAGTCTTGTGTAATAAGACATCGGGCAGCTTCAATACCTACTGAAACCGAAATCCAAATAAGGCTGTCTTTTTGAATATGGACAGTCGCCGGAAAGCTCTGAGAAATGGCCTCAGATCTAAGATCAATCTTACTTTTGAGCTTTAAAAAATCAAACTGTGCTTCCTGAATATTAAACTCTATCGGAATTTGCTCAATAGTGGTAGTATCTATCACTTCCGTTATGTTTTTCGGAAGTTCAGCAATAGACTTTTGAAGCTTATTTCTTTTGCAAGCAAACTGAAACGTCGAAAGACAAACCAGTGCTAAATAACTAAGGGTTTTGAGGGTCATTAAGGGGTGTATTCAATGAATTGCTGCTCTTCAATTTTTCGATCAATTAGTTTACTATTTTCTCCCAATAGTTTAGCCTTTTGCCATTGCTTCAAAGCTAATTCTTTATCTCCAAGCTTAAAAAGAATATCGCCATAGTGCTCCAGAAAAGTTCCATTGGGTTCCTCACCATTTTTTAAAGCAGCCTCTATGACTGCTCTTGCCTGGGTAAACTCTCCTCTTTGAAATAAAACCCATGCGTGTGTATCAGCATATTCGAGATTTCGATTATTCAAAGTAGTTAAATGCTGAACCATTGAAAGAGCTTTATCAAGGTTTCTTTTCCTGGCGGCAAGAAAATAACTGGCATTATTTAACACCGCTTCATAATCAGGATCTATTTTTAACACTTCATCATAGGCTTTTTCTGCTTCTACAAATTGATTAGTGTGCATGTAAGAGTCACCCAATAAAGAGAGTATATGTTTCAATAAAACTCTATTTTCGAAAGCTAAAAACCTGGCCTCCTCTAAGGCATAAACCGCCTCTTGGTGGTCTCCTTTCAGCACATTTCCATAGCCAAGGTGATACCAGAAGAAAGCTTGATTAGGAAAGTATTCTGCTGCTGAACCAGCATGCTTTACCAATGCTTCTACCTCACCCAGTTTGGTATCTAATTCTACTAAAGCCAGCCATACTTCAAAAACGGATTTGTCATAATCAGTAGACTTCAAATAATTATCTCTGGCACCCTCTAAGTCTCCTTTTTTCATCAAGAGATCTGCCAGATAAACGTAAGAGGCTGCCTGCTCTGGCTGAGACTTTATCATAGCCCTCGTTAAATCTATGGCTTTATCAACTTGTTCTGTTAATGGTTTTTCCTCTACAAGTTTAATGTAAGAGCCCAGCACCTGAAGCTTAATGTTCGAATCCAGATTGTCATTCTCAAAAGCTAACATGAGCTCCCTTGTAGAAGCCGCTAAATCTCCCTTTACTCTATATATTTCTGCAAGCATCACATGAGCTTCACCAATATCTCCGTCCTGTTTAAGAAAGCTTTTCAAAAGAAGTTCAGCTTTATCATGCTTTTGATTACTCATCATTATCTGAGCCTGCTTTAGCACATATTCCAGCTCTAAAGGTTGCGACTCCATCAGCTTATTGCCTTCTTTTATTGCATCTTCTACATTATCCTGTCGCAGATAAAGCATTTGCTTCCGTCTGGATATTTCTTCATCATTGCCTATATTTTTTTCTACCTGATCATAAAGCTTTATAGCTTGTTTATAATCTTCCAGAGATACATAAATATCTGCCAACAACAGGTAATTATTGATCGCCATCGGCGATGCCTTTATAATTTTTTTGTACAAATCTATGGCAGCATCATAGTCTTGTTGAGCTGTTAAAATCTCAGCGTAGAAGGTTTGATAAAAGGAATTGTCCTTTTCCAACTCCATTGATTTCCTGGCAGCTAAAGAAGCGGCATTCAGGTCCTTCTGCCCAAGTTTAGCCTTAGCTAACATATGATAAACACCCGCTGTAGGTTCATAACCTTGAGTCACCTTTTCAAAATAAACAGCAGCTTGAGCATAATTCTCTGCAATAAACTCTTTCATTCCAGAAAGGAAAACACCTTCTCCTTCCAAGACTCTATCTTCCTTGGTACTGGAATTTTGTGCACACAAAGAAGCAGATATTAGAGTAAATAAAATGAATAGCCTACTAAGCATTTTTAATTTGTTTAAAAGGAGTATTAAGCACGATTTTAGTGATACAATAGTTTTGCCAAATATGTCTCAAAATTGCCGAATTTGGGACAAATGGCCAAAACAACAATTTTTCGCCTGAAATTAGTTTATTTTGGATAAACATTAAGCAAGCACTAAGAATGTCAAAAAAGAAAGGTAACAAAGTTCATAAACAAAACACCACCACTTCTTCAACTGTTAGTTTAAATCCTTCTGATTCTGATTTCAATCCAAAGCATCTTTATGTGGGTTTGGGTTTATTACTTGCCATTTTCATTGCCTATGCCAAAATTTGGAATAACGGCCTGGTTTGGGACGATGACCCCTACATACTGTTAAACGAGGCCGTCAAAAACTTTGACCTTAATCCTTTATTAACGGATTTTCATGTAGGAAATTTTCATCCTTTGACTATGCTTTCTTTGGCTATTGAATATGCTATTGTGGGCGATAGTCCATGGCTTTATCATTTCAATAATCTTTGGCTGCATGCCTTAAATAGTTTTCTTGTTTTCCTTCTCATTAAAAGACTCAATAAAAACAATTGGGTTGCACTTTTCACCGCTGCCTTTTTTGCTCTGCATCCGTTACATGTAGAATCTGTAGCATGGGCGGCAGAAAGAAAAGATGTTTTATATACCCTGTTTCTTTTACTCTCTTTTTTGTCATACCTCAACTATCAAGAGGCTAAAAATAAAACTCAATATGCCCTATCACTGGGCTTATTTATACTTTCTTGTCTATCTAAAGGAATGGCCGTTGTTTTACCTGCCTTGTTAATCATTACTGATTGGTGGTTCCTGGGCAAAAGCTTCAAGATTAAAAATCTACTTGACAAGATACCTTATTTTGTAATTACATTGACCTTTGCTTATATAGCTACCACCGCACAAAAAGACGCAGGTGCTGATGCTTCCTCAGTCATTGGTGCAGCCTATACAGGAATAGAAAGGTTTAAAATTGTGTGTTATTCTTTTCTATTTTATTGGGTAAAAACCGTATTCCCTTCTAATTTGTTGCCGTTTTACCCATACCCAACAAGAGTGGCAGGGTCTATCCCGGCCATATATAATCTGGCCGTTTTTGCTTTAATAGCTTTTCTTACCACGGCATACTTTTTTGGTAGGAAAAACAAAAAAATATGGTGGGCCGTGGCTTTCTTCATCATTGCTATCTCAACTGTGTTACAAATACTCCCTGTTGGAAGTGCTATTGTAGCTGATCGATATTACTATTTATCCTCTATTGGGCCTTTATTCCTGATTAGCCTTTTGATTGGTAAAGGAATTGAAAAGGGTAATTTTTCCAAAATCATTGGTTATGCCCTGGTGGCTATATGTGCTATCCTTACCTTTATACAAGTACCACATTGGAAAAACGGCTATACTTTATTTAGTCCGGCCGAAAAGGTGTACCCACAAGATGCAATGGTTCTAAGCAATATTGGTTGGTATCATTTAGGTGAGCAGGATTTTGAACAAGCCAAAAAGTACCTGACACAGGCCGATAATAATGGTTTCAAAAACGCTGATGTTTGCCGTACCATAGCCTCAATGTATATTGACGAACAGCAGTTTGACTTGGCAATTCCATACATACAAAGGGCCTACGAGTATATGCCCGTTAAAACCCGAACCGACTGGCTTATGGCCCTGGCATTGGAAAAGACCAATAGGTTTGCCGAAGCCCTGCCTTATGCAGAAAAGGCAGCACTGGCAGAACCAGAAAACTTTGACTATCAGAACACCTATGCTACAGTATTGGCTGCAAATGCCAAAGCACCCGAAGCCAGAAGCATACTTGAAAAACTAAAAGCAGAAAATCCTGATAATGCCGACATTGAATTAAACTATTCTTACACTTTCAGACAAGAAGGTAATTACGAAGAAGAAATCCGGCTTTTAAAAGTCCTTCTTGAAAAATACCCTGATTATTTGCCGGCATACAAAAACATAGGGGTAACACTTTCTGATTTAGGAAGACATACAGAAACTATTTCTTTCTGGGAAAAAGCCGCGGCCCTGGATGAAAGCGGTGACTACGAATACAACATTGGTATAAACTATGCCAATCAAAACAAAATTGAAGAAGCAATAATATGGTATAAAGCGGCTGCCAGAAAAGGAAAAAAAGAAGCTCAAGATCTGTTAACCGCCAATGCGATGGACTGGTAGACTCTTACCTATATTGTTCAATGATCCTATGTAAAGCTTTTTGAGTTTTAAGATTAGGAAAGAATTCATAGATCTGCTCATGTGAGGCAAAATCGAGGCTAAGACCATCCTGTAAATACTTATAGGCCTCATTATAACTGCCGTCAAATATCAAATAAACGGTAGCACGATAGTGTAAGTCTGCCTCATCTGGCACTTGCTGAATAGCTTCATAAATTATCTCGAAAGCCTTCTGATAATCTTCCTGCTCAAAATAGAGTAATGACCAGTTTAACCATATATCAATATTTTCTGGATCTAAAGTAGACGCCTGATTATAGGCTTCTATACTCGACACAATGTTACCAAGCCTAGACTCAATATCAGCTTGTAAAAGCCAATAATCGCTGTTGAATTCATTGATCTTCGTAGCCTTTTTAGCAAAATGTATCGCTTCAAGAAATTTTTCTTGCTCAAATAAAACTGAGGCCATGCCATACCAGGCCTCCTCCCATGTCTCCTCTAAATCTGCGGCCTCTTTGTAATACTTTAGTGCATTTGAAGTATCCCCAAGCTTTTCATAAGAGGCACCAATGTAGGTTAATACTTCGGCTGATGAGTTCTCTAATTCCAGAGTTTTAAGATATGCGTCTCTGGCTCCTTCATGATTATTGACGTTCATTTGGGAATGCCCTAAATTAAACCACCCGCTGGCAAAGTCGTCTTTAATTACCACCGAGAAATCAAATGCTTTTATTGCCTCGTCATACATCTTCAGTCTGCTTGTAGCAATACCTAATCCGAACCAAGCCAAATAAGAATACGGATCTTTATCTGTAAGACTTCTGAAATACGGTATTCCTTCTTCTAATAAATTCTGGAAATCCATACAGAAAACCAATTCATAGTAGACCAATTCGTTAGAATAACCCAGCTCAATGGCCATCTTGTAATTTTCCGTAGCCATATCAAACTCATTCTTATTCTGATATGTCTGTGCCAGCTGAAAATAGATTTCCTCCTTTTCATCAGAAAGAGAAAGGGCTGAATTCAGAATCTCCAGAGCACCATCATAATCACCAGAAAGATTGAGTACAATACCTCTCATATAACTTACTTCCTGATCTGAGGGGTAAAAAGTTGTAGCCCTGTCTAACAGCTCCAGGGCATCCTCATATTCTAAAAGATTAACATGTAGCTGAGCTCTGTTTAAAAGTAGCTCAAGAGAATAAGGAAAATTCTCAAGCCCTAATAAACAGGCTTTCTCGGCAAGATCCCACCGACCCGACTCAATATAGAAATTAGAGAGCGACTCATAGGTTACCTCATCAAGATAGTGTGATTCATTATTCTGAATCATGTCTTCAAATTTTTTGGCGGACTGAGCCACATTGTCGCTACCAAACTCTTCGAAACTTTCGTTATGGTTCTTGCTCATCTAGATTCATTCTGGAGGAAGCACAAGTACCTCCTGTGTTTGACTAAAAGTAGAAAATTATAATGGAGATCACAATCTCTTCGAAACGAAAATTCAGGATAAAACCATTCTAATTGTTCATGGTTTTGCTAAATCCTTAACAAATGACTTGTTTCGCATGTTCAAAAAAACGGATTAATGACCAAACACATTCTCTTAATGGAAGGCCCTGATGCTAAGGGGCTCATTTATCAAGTCGTAAAAGTACTTTTCAAAAACGAGTGTAACATCATTAGACAAGACGAATATGTGAGTCCTTCAGGCCAATTCTTTATGCGAACAGAATTTGAAGGCTCTGATGAACTGAACCCTGAAAACATCCTTCAGGAACTGAGATCGGTAGTTTCAAACAAGGAAATCAAGTTTAGAACTAACCCAAAAAAGAAGAAAGATATTGTGATTCTGTGTACAAAAGAACATCATTGCCTTTCAGATTTAATAACCCGATATCATTTCCAGGAACTTGAGGCCAATGTGCTAGCCGTTATCAGCAACTACGACATTTTGGAACCCTATGTATCAAAGTTTGGCATTCCGTTTCATACTGTAAGTCATGTAGGTTTAAGCAGAGAAGCCCATGAGAACGCCATTATAGATGTGATTAAACCTTACAAACCTGAATATTTGGTTTTGGCCAAATACATGAGAATTCTTACACCCGGCTTTGTCAATCAATTCCACGAAAGAATAATTAACATTCACCATTCTTTTTTACCCGCATTTATTGGTGCTAATCCATACAAGCAAGCCTATGAACGAGGTGTAAAAATTATAGGAGCTACGGCTCACTTTGTTAATAATGATCTTGATGACGGGCCTATTATTGCACAAGATATTAAGAAAGTAAGCCATAGATTTACGGCAAAAGACATGTCAAGAGAAGGTAAAGACGTTGAGAAAACTGTCTTAACAAAAGCTCTAAAATTGGTTTTTAATGATCGCGTATTCATTCACGATAACCGAACCATTATATTATAGATAATACTCCCACTCTACTTCGTCCGGAAGATACTCCACAAGACCCTTCGGGGTTTTAGATACGGCCACTCTGCCCGAACGCACAAACTCTAAAATTCCATGGGGTTTTACGTATTTGAAGAATTCAAATATCTCTTCTTCTGTACCTGTTTTTTGAAGCACCACGTAATCCAGATCCCAATACACAATGTAAGCCTTATGCTCTCTGTTTATGGTTTCCATATCCAGAGGTTTTGAATCCAATGGTGTAGGGAGTTTAAACAGGGCTATTTCATTGTAAACAATGTCGTCATTTAAATAACCAAACACGGCCAACACCTCCACTACCTTTCTAATCTGTCTCACCAGCTTTTCAACTGCTTCTCTTTGCTCATGCTTAATGACAATCGTAAACCTTGAAACTCCTTTTCTTTCTGTTTCAGATACAGTAAGGCTCTCAATATTCAATCTTCTTCTGGTGAAAATAATGGTGATCTTATTTAAAAGACCAATGCTATTCTCTGTGAATACACAAATGGTATATGTCTTCATTGTATTTATGTTGAAAAAGACACCGTTTCCTTTAAAAGGAAACGGGTCTTGGTCTGATCAAAATTTTATTATTATTTCCGAAAATTATTTCAAGCGAATCTCGGAAACACTTCTTCCTGCAGGTACCATTGGGAATACGTTTTCTTCCTTTTCTACGATTACCTCCAGAACATAAGATCCTTCAGAATTAAGGAGCGTATCAATGGACTCACTTAAGCTGGCTCTGTCATCACAAGTATGCCCAGGAATACCAAAACCTTTTGATATGGTAATGAAGTCAGGGTTTTGAAGCTCCACAAAAGAATACCTTCTGTCAAAGAACAATTGCTGCCACTGACGCACCATTCCTAAGAAATTATTATTCAAAATAATCATTTTTACAGCCACTCCACTTTGAGCGATAGTTCCTAATTCCTGAATGGTCATCTGAAAACAACCATCGCCAATAAAGGCAACCACCTCTCTTTCTGGAGCACCCATTTTGGCACCAAAAGCGGCAGGAATTGCAAAACCCATAGTTCCCAATCCACCCGAGGCTATGTAAGAATGCGGCTTCTTGAAATCGTAATATCTGGCACTTATCATTTGATGTTGACCCACATCTACTACGACACAGGCTTCTCCTTTTGTTTTATCAGAAACCATTCTAACCACCTCTGCCATCTTAATTTTACCTTCACCTGCAAAATCTCTCTCATTCACAGCGGCATGTTCAGCCGGCTCTAAATCCCTGAACTCTTTCTTCCAGGCCGTAAAATCTCTTTTCTCT
Source organism: Cytophagales bacterium (assembly GCA_024742395.1). GTDB lineage: Bacteria > Bacteroidota > Bacteroidia > Cytophagales > Spirosomataceae > Jiulongibacter. The sequence continues at coordinate 44,933 of JANSYO010000009.1, read as the reverse complement.
ATTAAAGGTAAAAGCATTTTCAAAGCCTCTTTGGCATCTCCTACCACAGGTGCCTCAGCTTTTTTAATTTTATCAATTTCCGCAGGATCTACCTCTATATGGACAATTTTAGCCTGCTTGGCAAAAAGTGTAGCATCGCCTGTAACTCTATCATCAAAACGCATTCCGATGGCAATCAAGACGTCGCATTGGTCTGTCATTACATTAGGGGCGTACATACCATGCATTCCAAGCCATCCCATATAATTCGGGTGTTCTATGGATATAGCAGAAAGTCCAAGAAGTGTACTTGCCACAGGAATATCCGCCTTTTCTACTAAAGCCCTGAATTCCTCCATTGCTTCAGAAATCAAAACTCCATGCCCTACTAAAATATAAGGTTTTTTAGCAGAATTAATAAGCTCAGCCGCCTTTTGAACCTGCTCTGCCTTCGGCTTTATTCTTGGATGATAGCCAGGAAGTTTATCTATTTTTTTATACTCAAAAGGTTTGGTCATCATACCAATTTGAGCATCCTTAGTAATATCAATTAAAACCGGACCTGGTTTACCCGCCATAGCTATATAGAAAGCCTTTGCCATAATTTCAGGTATTTCATCAGCCCTCGTTATCTGATAATTCCATTTACAGACCGGGGCGGTAATTCCAATGACATCTGTTTCCTGAAAAGCATCAGTACCCAAAAGATTAGAAGCCACTTGACCCGTGATGGCTACCATAGGGGTACAATCTATAATGGCATCAGCTATACCTGTTACTAGGTTTGTAGCCCCGGGACCAGACGTAGCCATACAAACACCTACTCTTCCACTACTTCTGGCATAACCTTCTGCAGCATGAGAAGCCCCTTGCTCATGACGTACCAGTATATGATTGATGCGATCCATGTAATCATAGAGGGCATCATAAACCGGCATAATTGCACCGCCCGGGTAACCAAAAATGGTGTCTACACTTTCTGCAAGCAAACACTCCATAAGAGCTTTGCTACCAGTAATAAATGTTTCAGGAGTTTGTGTTGAAACTTCCTTTTCTAATAATTCTTCTGCTATAGCCATAGCTTTGTTATTTATCTGTCACACAGCCCTCATGAGCCGAAGACACGTTTTTAAAGTATTTTCTTAGTACACCCTTCTCAATAAATGGAGGGGTCAATGGTTTCCAATTTTTCCTTCTTTCCGCTAATACTTCGTCAGAAACATGGAGAATAAGTTCTCTGCTCTCGGCATCAATAGTAATAAGGTCACCATCTTCCACCAAGCCAATAGTACCTCCATCATAGGCTTCAGGAGAAATATGACCTACCACGAAACCGTGTGTACCGCCAGAGAATCTACCGTCTGTAATCAGGGCAACTTTATCGCCAAGACCTGCTCCCATTACTGCAGAAGTAGGCTTAAGCATTTCTGGCATTCCGGGACCACCTTTAGGACCTTCGTATCTAATAACCACTACCTGCCCTGCTTTGATTTCTCCTTTCGCAAAAGCCTCTAGCATATCTTCTTCTTTATCACAGACTTTTGCCGGACCTTCAAACTTGGTACCTTCTTTACCGGTTATTTTAGCTACACCACCTTTTTCAGAAAGGTTACCGTATAGTATTTGAATGTGCCCGGTAGATTTTATGGGGCTTTCTAAGGTTCTGATAATTTGCTGAGCCTCAAAATCAAGATCCGGAGCTTCTTCTAAGTTCTCAGCCACTGTTTTACCCGTAACTGTCATACAATCACCATGAATCATTCCTTTTTTATGAAGATATTTCATTATAGCAGGCACACCACCCAGCTCCAGAATGTCTTCCATGAAGTATTTCCCTGATGGCTTCAAGTCTGCAATAAATGGTGTACGGTCAGAAATTGCTTGAATATCATCTAAGGTAAATTCAATCCCAGCAGAATGAGCGATAGCTAAATAATGAAGTACGGCATTGGTAGAACCACCTAAGGCCATCACAATGGTCAAGGCGTTTTCTAAAGATTTTTTGGTCAAAATATCTCTTGGTAAAATCTGTTTCTCCAAAAGATTTTTCATTGCCGTACCCAAATCGTGGCATTCCTGAACTTTTCCTTCGTGCGTAGCCGGGTAAGATGAGCTGTAAGGCATACTCAATCCTAAAGCTTCAATTGAAGAGGCCATAGTATTTGCCGTATACATACCTCCACATGCTCCCTGACCAGGAATTGAGTTTTGGATAATACCTTTATAGTCTTCTTCAGATATAGTACCCGCCACTTTTTGACCGTAAGCTTCAAAAGCAGAAACAATATCTAATTTCTTTCCTTTCCAGTTTCCTGTTCTGACAGTCCCACCATACATCATAATAGCTGGCCTGTTTAATCTTGCCATTGCCATTATTGCACCCGGCATATTTTTGTCACAACCCACTACTGCTACTACCCCATCATACCATTGAGCAGAAACTACATTTTCAATTGAATCAGCAATGATATCACGACTTGGCAGAGAGTAACTCATACCGTCGTTACCATTGGTCATACCATCTGATACGCCTATAGTGTGAAATATCAAACCAATCATGTCATTAGACTGGATCCCTTTCTTAACATGAACAGATAAACCGTTCAAATGTATATTACATGGATTTCCTTCATAACCGGTACTTGCAATACCAATTTGAGGTTTTCTCATGTCATCTTCTTTAAGGCCAATTGCATAAAGCATAGCCTGAGCTGCCGGGTTACTAACTTCCTGAGTTAATGTTTGACTAAATTTGTTAAGTTTTTCTGCCATTAGATTGATTATCGCCAATTGCGAATATTCGCTAAATTGATAAAATAGTTAGCAAAGGAATCATTTCCCCTTTTATTTTCCAATACTTCTGGGCAAAAAAATATTCTAATCGTCCAGATAATATAACTATTCCAAGAAGGCCTGTATAGATTCTAATGAGTTGGTTGTCAAAATAAAAACCATCAGCTAGCTTTTGAACATGAAAAGAATGATTGCAATTTTGCTTCTCCTGTCAAGCACCGGTTTCTCTCAGGAACTCCATAAAGAATTAGCTCATAAGTTTATCATAGTAGACGGACATGTAGACTTACCTTACAGATTAAAAGTCAGGAATTTCCAATTAACTAAAGAATTTACTGGCATCCCAATCTCCTCAGAGGATGGAGACTTTGATTATGAAAGGGCAAAAGAAGGTGGTCTTGATAGTCCCTTTATGTCGATATACATACCTGCAAAATTAAGCTCTGAGGAGGGCAAAGATTTAGCCGATAGCTTAATTGCCATGGTCAATTATATCTCTGATCAAAACCCGGATTATTTTGAAGTTGCCACAAGTCCTTCAGAAGTCAGAGAAATTGTACAAAGAGGTAAAATAGCCCTACCTATGGGCATGGAAAACGGTTCACCAATTGTCAAACTTGAAGATGTAGAATACTTTAGAAAAAAGGGGATTAGTTATGTCACTCTTGCACACTCTTTAGCAAACCATATTTGTGACTCTTCTTATGATACTACCAGACTATGGCAAGGACTGAGCCCTTTTGGAGAAGAGTTGGTGCCTGAGCTTGCAAAAGAAGGAATCATGATAGACATATCGCATGTCTCTGACAGCACATTTTACGATGTTGTAGCAATTAGCCCGGTGCCGGTAATAGCCTCACACTCCTCTTTGAGAGAGTTTACTCCGGATTTTGAAAGAAACATGACTGATGATATGCTCCTGAAACTAAAAGAAAATAATGGAGTAGTTATGATCAATTTTGGTTCTACATTTATTGATGGTGAAATAGCCAAAATAAGAAACGAAAATGGAAAACTACTCTCTGAAGAACTGGCAAAAAAAGGACTTTCATATCGAGATAAAGAAGCCAAACCATTTATAGAAGAATTCAATGCTAGCCATCCTCTTGTGTTCTCAGATGTTGAAAAAGTAGTAGAACACATAGACAGAGTAGTACAAATAGCCGGAATAGACCATGTTGGACTTGGGTCTGATTTTGACGGAGTGGGCGATTCGCTTCCTACCGGGCTTAAAGATGTATCTGATTACCCTAACATCATCAAACTACTTCTGGCAAAAGGCTATTCTGAGGAGGATATTGAAAAGATTTGCTCGGGCAATGTGTTCCGTGTCTGGCAAAATACACTTGACTATGCCGCTCAAAACTAAAAAAGGCGGGCTTCGTATGAGGCCCGCCTTTTTTTATCAGCTTTCTTACTTTACTGTTTGCCCATTAATTCAATGATTTCTTCAGAAATACCTGTGCTGGAATAACCGCCATCATGAAACAGATTCTGCATGGTAACCATTCTGGTAAAATCAGAGAATAACGAAATAATATAGTTTGCACAATCATCTCCACTGGCGTTTCCAAGCGGCGACATTTTTTCAGCGAAATCGAAAAAGGAATCGAAACCACCAATACCACTACCCGCAGTAGTTCTTGTAGGTGACTGCGAAATAGTATTCACTCGTACTTTTTTCGATTTTCCTAATCTGTAACCAAATCCTCTGGCAATAGACTCAAGTACCGCTTTGGCGTCTGCCATATCAGTATAAAAAGGGTACGTTCGCTGTGCCGCGATGTATGATAAACCTACTATTGACGCCCATTCATTCAAAGCATCTTGCTTCTCGGCAACTTGCATAAACTTATGAAAAGAAAGAGCAGAAATATCAATACTCTTCATAAACCAGTCATAATTCAAATCTCCGTATTCTTTTCCTTTTCTTATGTTTGGAGACATTCCAATGGAATGAAGAACGAAATCCATCTTTCCTCCAAGATTCTCCATAGCTCCCTGATAAAGCTTTTCCAAATCTTCTACTGAAGTTGCATCGGCAGGAATTATCTCTGCACTCACCATTTCAGCCAATTCATTGATTTTACCCATACGCATTGCAATGGGTGCATTCGTCAATACAATCTGGGCTCCTTCAGCATGAGCTTTAATTGCTGTTTTCCAAGCGATAGAGTTTTCATCCAGAGCTCCGGAAATAATTCCTTTTTTACCTTTAAGTATACCGTTTGACATAAGATATTGGTTGTTATTGCTTTGCAAAACTAGCCTTTTTTAAGAAAGGTTAATGATTTATAAAACGAAAAAAGGTCCAGTCATTTCTGACTGAACCTTGAATGGGAGGCTAATGGGGTTCGAACCCACGACCCTCGGCACCACAAACCGATGCTCTAACCAGCTGAGCTATAACCTCCATTTTAAACTGGGATGCAAAGGTAGAAGTAAACTTGAAATTGTGCAATAAAAAAAAATGAAAAATTAAGTCATGCTCAAACTTATCCTACTAACAGGATTTTTCAAGGAAGGATAAGTAAATTGCGAAGAATTAACCCGATATAAATGTTCAGACTTGATAAGAAAGTAGCCATTATCACTGGTGGTGCCAGCGGAATTGGATTAGAAATCTCACGCTCTTTTGCTAAACAGGGAGCTGTAGTACACATCTTTGAATTAAATATGGACCTTGCCGAAAGAGAAGCTGACCTTATTATTGCGGCAGGAGGGCAAGCCTACTGTCACAAAGTAGATGTTTCTAAGCAAGCACAGGTCAAAAAAGCTGTAGACAAAATAAATGCAGTACAGCCCATCAATATTCTTGTAAATAATGCGGGTATTGCCCATATTGGAACAGCCGAAACAACCACTGAAGAAGACCTTGACAGAATATACAATATTAACGTAAAAGGGGTCTACAACTGCCTCCATACAGTCATTCCTCATTTTAAACAAAATGGCGGTGGAGTAATCATCAACATGGTTTCAGTAGCCGCTACCGTAGGAATAGCAGACAGATTTGCTTACTCAATGGCTAAAGGAGCTGTTTATAGCATGACCCTGCAAGTAGCTAAAGATTACGTAAAAGATAATATCAGGTGCAATAGTATTTCTCCTGCCCGTATTCATACTCCTTTTGTAGATGGGTTCTTAGAGAATAAATATCCTGATAATAAAGAAGAAATGTTTAAAGCCCTGTCTCGTACACAGCCTATCGGCAGAATGGGAAAGTCATCTGAAGTGGCGGCCCTTGCTGTTTATCTTGCTTCAGACGAAGCCAGTTTTAATACAGGCACAGACTACCTGATAGACGGCGGATTTGTAAAACTCAATACACCATAATAATTTATCAACCAAAAATGAAATTAGTAAGATTAGGAGAATCAGGTAAAGAAAAGCCGGGAATCCAGAACAAGGATGGCCAGTACATTGATATATCAACTTTTGGAGAAGACTTTAATGAAAGTTTCTTTGAAAATGACGGAATAGCAAGATTGGAAAATTGGCTAAAAACAAATGAAGCCCATTGCCCGGCTTTCCCAGAAAATACGAGATTGGGACCATGTGTAGCCAGGCCTTCTAAAATTGTGTGTGTAGGGTTAAACTATGCAAAACATGCAGAAGAATCAGGGATGGACAAGCCAGCTGAGCCGGTCATCTTCTTTAAATCAACTACCGCCATCTGTGGACCAAATGATAATGTAATTATCCCTAAAAACTCAAAGAAAACGGATTGGGAAGTTGAGCTTGCTGTAATTATTGGTAAAAAAGCTTCTTATGTATCAAAAGAAGATGCCTATAATTATGTAGCCGGGTATTGTCTTCATAATGACTATAGCGAAAGGGAATATCAATTAGAAAAAGGAGGTCAATGGGTAAAAGGAAAGTCAAACGATACATTTGCCCCATTGGGACCTTTTATGGCCACCAAGGATGAAATTCCGAATCCGCATGGACTAAGACTTTGGCTGAGCAGAAATGGAAAAACGATTCAGGATTCTAATACCGATGATATGATTTTTTATATAGACGAAGTCATTAGTTATTTAAGTAACTATATGACTCTTCTTCCTGGCGATATTATATCAACGGGCACGCCGGCTGGAGTAGGCCTGGGCTTCAAACCTCCGGTTTACCTTCAACCAGGTGACGAAATTGAATTAGGTATTGAAGGCTTAGGGGTACAAAAGCAGACCGCAGAGGCTTATTCTAAGTAATTTAAGAATGAGAAATATTAATACCCTTCTGGATTCATCAAGTAATTAAGGAGCATTAATATTTCTCATTTTAGTTTTGTTGCTCATTAATTAGTTAATGATAAAATAAGCATAATATAGCGATAGACTTTCTCTGCTTTTGTTTACGGCAACATATATAATCACGGGTTTTGACTTATCAATAAGCAGAACCCTTATGTAAGGATCAATTATCTTTATTTCTAATATTTTATTCTAATTACAATCTATACTATAACCTCTAGGATTTCTGACACCTTGATTGGTGTTGAACTTTATATAATTTACGATTTCAGCCTCATCTCATTTTCTATCCACTAAAGCAAAATATTGATAAATCATGACTTCTAACCAAACCACCTGCCCAAATTGCGGCCATGTATTTGACGCCGGAGCTGCTTTGCAAAAACATATGCAAATAGAGCTTCAAAAAAGAATTGCGGAGCAGGATAAGGAAAACGCTTTAAAGCTGGAGAATTTCAAAAAACAACTTCAGGAAGAAAAGGCGAAGTTTGAACAAGAAGAAAAGAAAAAAATGTGGGCCATTGCTCAGGCCGAAGCCCAGAAAAGAGCCGATGAAAAAAAAGGGGCCGAGCTTCTGGCTCTTAAAGAAGACAATAAACTAAAACAGCAGCTCATTCTAGAAGCTCAAAAAAAGGAGTTAGAACTTCTAAAGAAAGAAAACGAACTGAAATTTCAGCAGGAGCAATTAAAATTCAAGCTCGAAAAAGAGATGCTGGAACGTACAAAAGGTATAGAAGAACAAGCCAAAAAGCGAAAAGATCAGGAGTTTGAACTTGTAAGAAAAGAGTACGAGAAAAAGCTGGAGAGTCAGATGAACCTTGTAAAAGAAATGCAACGCAAAGCTGAGCAAGGATCTATGCAGCTTCAAGGTGAGGTTCAGGAACTTGAGATTGAATCCATTTTGGAAAGAACCTTTCCTTACGATGAAATTGAAGAAGTAAAAAAAGGAATTAGAGGTGCAGATGCTATTCAAACAGTAAAGAATGAGTTTGGACAAATTTGCGGTAAAATCATCTTTGAAAGTAAAAGAACACAAAATTGGGGTGGCGACTGGATTGAGAAATTAAAAAATGACCAAAGAGAAACCGGTGCCGAAATTGCTGTGCTGGTAACCCAAACAATGCCAAAAGAAATGGACAGGTTTGGAGAAAAAGACGGAGTATGGATCTGTGGATTTCATGAAGTCAAAAGCTTGGTTTTTGTTCTCAGAGAAATATTGATTAGAGCCCATCAGGCCAAAGCCACCAACGAGAACAAAACCGACAAAATGGGTCTTTTGTATAATTTCCTGACAAGCAGCCAGTTTAAACAACAAATGGAAGCAATTGTAGAAGGCTTCTCTAATCTGAAAAGTGAATTAGACAGGGAAAAAAGATCTATGCAAAGAATCTGGAAAGAAAGAGAAGTGCAAATAGAAAAGGTTATTGGTAATACCATTGATATGTATGGAAGCATCAAAGGAATAGCCGGAAACGCCATTTCTCCTATTCAGAGTTTGGAACTACCAGAGGGCGAAGACTAGAAATTTTAGTGCCTTAAAAAACTTTGGCACAGTATTAGAGAGCAGGTATACGTAATAGATCATAAAACGTGTACTAATAATGAAAAAAATCACTTTCCTCATCAGCGTACTGCTGTTAGAATTCAATTGGGGTATAGCCCAGGAAACAAAAAAAACAAACCCGCCTGAAACCAAGAAGCAGAGTCTTTGTTCAAGAAATTTTGAAGAAACTTATGAAAAAGTTTCAAGGAACTATGCCGGGTGGGGAGAAAAGACAGCGTCAACTAAGGATAAAAAAAGATTAGAGAACCTTACAAAAGAAACCCGTGAAAAGGTGAGTAATGTGAATGAGGCCTCTGAATGCTATTTCATAATAACTGATTGGTTATCGTTTTTTGAAGATGGCCATTTGTTTATAAACATTCCTAATCCTTATCAAAGACCCGAGCCTGAAGAGGAAAAAGCTAAGAGAGCTTCACAAGTACCTTCAATGGCCTTTAAAAGTGAAGAACAATTCATTAACTTTTTAGATAAGAAAAAAGACTTACCAGAAATGGTGGGTATTTGGGAAACTGAAGACAAAAACTACCGTCTTGGTATTACTCAAACCGGAAGTGGTGCCTTTTCTGCCTTTTTACTTGAGAAGAAAGATGAACTTTGGACAGCCGGAAAGACCAAGTTTACTTTGAAAGAGAGTTTCAAAGACAACTATGCGGCTGATTACCTATATTATGACTTCACCAGCGAAACTAAGTTTGCTCGCCGTGTGAAAAATTACCTTGTCATTGATGATATCTACAGAATGAAAAAGGTATATCCAGAGCCTACTGAATTGGTAAGTAATGAAGATATTCTTTCTCGTTTGCCAGACTACAGAGTAGAAAAAATTGATGATAAAACGACTTTAATTAAGCTTCCACCATTCACTATGTATGAAGCAGCAGATTATATTCTTGACATGGTGAATAAGAACAGACAACTAATCACAATGTCAGAAAATCTGATTGTTGACATGAGAAACAATCCAGGTGGAGACGAGAATGCCTTTGCTGCCCTATATCCTTATATCGCTGATGGCCCTATTGTTAGAAAAGGCGGTATGTTTAGAGCCACAGAAGAGAATTTAGTTTTACTAACTCATGAGTTAGAGTCCATTCAGTCTTTCCCAAAATATAAAAGAATCTTAGCACCAAAGTTAAACGAGGTAATTGCCAAGATGAGAAATAACATGGGACAAGATGTTCAGGGGCCAGATAAGGTTTTCCAGTATGTGAAAGCCACAAAGTACCCGCAGAAGGTAGCAATTTTAGTGAATGAAAATACAGCAAGTACCGCAGAAAGTGTTACTTTAGAAGCCAAGCAGAGCAGTAAAACCATTATAATGGGTACACGCACGAAAGGCTTAGCTGATTACATCGAAGTTAGAGACTGGGGTTTACCGGCTTTTAGTTGGAGGCTAGCCATGGGAATGGCAAAAAGCTCCAGAGATAAAGAACTCGATAATAAGGGCATTAAGCCAGACGTTAAAGTACCTAAGAAGGAAGTTGACTGGGTCAGCTATGCCGCAGAGTACTTGAGCAAAAAATAAATGATAAAAATAGTAAAAACCGCATTCGTTCTTTTTCTGGTATCTTTTATTCCTTATTTCTCTTCTGGTCAAAAAAGCCTGATAGAGTCGCTGCAAGGTGAATGGGTAAAAGACGACGTTACATTAAAAGACGGAAGCCCGGTTTATGATCTTTCAGTGACGGGATCCAGCTTTGTGCTGGATTTTCGTCGTGATAGCCTAATTGTTTCTTTAAATGGTATTAACTCACTTCAGAGTTACTCAGTTATAGACAGCATTTTAAATTACAGAAACGAGCATTACAAAATCACCAGACTTGACAAGCCTATATTAGAGCTTACGCAAGTAAAGCAACCCTCAGATGTAGAACCGCTCAAAATATCTTTTGTGTATAAACCAATTCTTGATTTAAGTTTTGCTCCGTCATCCTACATTGCTAAAAACAGCGAGGAGGTTTTTATATACCGACCTAATGTCATAGAACCAAAATTCGTTAATCAACGGTTTTCTGCCATGGATTTCATATATAATGATTTCAGATTCCCTGAATATAAAAAGGGGGGCTTCGTGGTTCGTTTTGTGATCACAAAAGATGGCAGAATGGAAGGACTTAGGCTTATTGCTAGCTCTGACCCGAAATACGATAACCGATTGATAAAGGCCGTTGAAAAAACAAAAGGCAGCTGGTTACCTGCGGTTTACCAGGGAAAGGTTGTTAACTGCGAAGTCGAATTTAACTTTGATCTGGACTGGTCAAAAACCAGCAATGAAAATAGAGAAAGTGAAGAAGCAAAAGCTATAGCTGAAGAGTATTATTCGTACGGTCAATACTATTTCATGGATAAAAACTACAAGTCTGCTCTTTTCTATTTTGATAAAGCTATAGACAAAGATCCTTACCTCATAGAAGCCTATTATTTAAGAGCCGCATCTTATGTTTTCAGAAAGGAGATAGACAGTGCCTGTCATGATTATTATCAATTGAAGATATTAGGACAGCAAAAGGCTATAGACTTGTACGACAAATACTGCGAAAACTATACGCCTAAAACTGCCGAGTGACAATTGTCGTAAATGGGGTGAATGTTTTTCCCTATTTTGCCAAAAAATAAACCACTGGTGATACCAAAAGGAGTATTCGTCATAATTCCTGCTTTTAATGAAGCCCTTTCAATAGATAAGGTAATTAAAGAAATTCCTGAAGGAGTAGAAGAGATAATTGTAGTAAACAATAATTCAAGCGACCATACTTCAAAAGTTGCATTTGAAAGTGGTGCAACTGTACTAGATGAACCCAGACAAGGGTATGGAAATGCTTGTCTGAAAGGACTTGAGTATCTAAGAAATAAGCCAGTAGAAATTGTTGTGTTTTTAGATGCTGATTACTCAGACTATCCAGAGGAAATGAGCCTTCTGCTAACCCCGATTACCGAAAAGAACATAGATATGGTCATTGGTAGCAGAGTGCTTGGTAAAAAAGAGGGAGGCTCCATGACCCCTCAGCAAGTATTTGGAAATTGGCTGGCCACAAGATTAATTCACCTATTTTTCAAGGTTAAGTATACTGATTTAGGCCCTTTCAGAGCCATAAAATATAAAAGCCTCGAAAAATTAAAAATGGAGGATACTACTTACGGATGGACAGTAGAAATGCAATTAAAAGCAGCTAAATTAGGTCTTAAAACAACAGAGGTCCCCGTTTCTTATAAAAGGCGAATTGGTAAATCTAAGGTGTCAGGCACGGTAAAAGGTACTGTACTGGCCGGATATAAGATACTTTCATGGATTTTTAAATATGCTTTAACCACTAATAAATCAACAAGCCAAAATCAGCTATAAGCCAAGAAATCAATGGCAGACATTATTCTACTTATCGCCTACTTACTGCCACTCACAATCATCTTTGTGTATTGCTTGATGCAATTAAGCCTTATTTTCACTCACTTCAAGTATAAAGAAAATTCCGAAGTGAGCTTAAGTAAGAATTTAAAAACGCTTCCGAATGTCACTATTCAATTGCCTGTTTATAATGAGCAGTATGTCGTTGAAAGGCTGATAGATTCGGTTACAAAGCTCAACTACCCGAAATCACTACTGGAAATCCAAATATTGGATGATTCTAATGATATTACAACCCAGCTAATCGAGAAAAAGGTAATTGAATACACAAATGCTGGTTTCGATATTAAATTAATCAGAAGACCCAACAGAATCGGCTTTAAGGCGGGGGCATTACAATTTGGTTTGAATAAACTCAAAGGCGAATTCATTGCCATTTTTGATGCTGATTTCATTCCTTCTCCTGATTTCCTTTTAAAATCAATTCCTGCTTTTGAAAACCCCAAGGTGGGAGTAGTTCAAACCAGATGGGGGCATATCAATGAAGATTATTCATTATTAACAAAATTGCAGGCATTCGGCCTGGACGCACATTTCTTCATAGAGCAGCCGGGCAGATCAGCTGCCGGGCACTTCATAAATTTTAATGGAACTGGTGGAATATGGCGTAAAGAAACCATCATTGATGCAGGAGGCTGGTCGCCAGATACATTAACAGAAGACCTTGACTTAAGTTATAGGGCTCAATTAAAGGGCTGGAAGTTTATTTATAAAAGAAGTCTCGAATCGCCTGCTGAATTACCTGTCAGCTTACCTGCAGTTAAGTCTCAGCAATACCGGTGGATGAAAGGAGGTGCAGAATGCTTTGTAAAGAATGCAAAAAAGTTAATACGAGCCGAAGACATGTCTCTGGGCTCAAAGCTCCATGGCTTTTATCACCTTCTAAACAGCTCCATATTTTTGAGCGTTACAGCACTAGCCTTTTTTAGTATCCCTCTGGTATTCAATACAGACATTTTCTCTAAATACCATAAGATTGTAAATCTAACCACTCTTTTTCAAGTAAACTGGCTTATTTTAGGTTCATTTTATTGGTTAGCTTTTAAGCGGAAGGGCGGTACCTTTTTCCTGTTTGTTAGAAGGTTTTTTATGTTTTTAGTATTCATGATGGGGCTCTCCTTGCATAATACGATAGCCGTGATTGAGGGTTTTATTGGAAGAAAAACGCCCTTTGTCAGAACCCCAAAATTTAATGTTGTAGAAAAATCAGATTCCTGGAAGGGGAATATCTATTCCATTAAAAAAATAAGTCCTTTAACCTGGATAGAAGCTACCATTAGTCTCCTTTTCTTGGGAATGTTATTTATTGATTTTCAGAAACAACTTTACGGCATGTTGCCCTTTCACTTTATGGTATTCTTAGGCTACACCTTGGTAGTATATTATACTTTTAAACATGCTTTTTCTGCCTAAGGAATACCCTTTTGAAAAGTCACCTCCTTCACTAAACTAACGGCATTAAAGTAAACCGCCATTGAGGTAGCCGAGGTCTCATTCTGAATATTCTCGCATTGAGGACCCTTTTCCAGATAATACACAAAGACCTTTTGGTTTTTGGTATCCAGAATCTGAAAATCATAGCGTCCTAAAGTTGCCAATACCTCATTTTCTGAATGGCTTAATAGGCTATCTTTTGCCACTTTCAGATGCTCAATTTCTTTGACCCTGAAGTCTTCACAACCTCCTCTATCTTTTTTAAAGTTGTCCAAATTAGCCTGCCCAACATTAAATGTTTTTGGTTTGCAGCCCAAAATTGCTGCTCCTAAAAGTAAAAAATAAACTACTCTCATTCCTGAAAAGACCCTACCAGACTATTTACTATTGAGAGAATAAAACTAAAAATTAATGGCTGTATAAAGCCCGAAACTTTAAACCCGCCAACCAACGTATCGCAGATGTAAACAATAAAAACTGTCACAACAAAATAGAAAAGCCCCAGGGTCAAGATGGTAATTGGCAAAGACAAAATGGTAAGTATTGGCTTTACAAATGTATTAAGCAAGCTCATTACAAAAGCCACAATGACCGCAGAGGTTAAAGTACTCACCTGAATGTCTGGTAAAAGATTGGGAATCATGTATACGACAAGCCCCACCAATAAAAGTCTAATTGCGTAATTAAGCATAGTAAAATTATTTATGTCTTGATATAAGTACGTCTATCACCTCATCCAGATCAATATTCTTGGCTTCTAATAAAGTTATATAATGATACATTAAATCTGCAGCCTCTCCCAGAAATAAATCTTTATTATCATCTTTAGCTTCTATAACCAACTCCACAGCCTCCTCTCCTACTTTCTGAGCTACTTTATTGATTCCCTTTTTAAACAGACTACTGGTGTACGATTTTTCAGTAGGGTTTAGTTTCCTTTCTCTGATCGTTTGCTTTAAATGTTCCAGAAAGCCTACTTTCCCGGAGTTCACCTCTTGCCAGCATGTATCATCACCTGTGTGGCATGTTGGGCCGGCTGGCGAAACTTTAATAAGTATACTATCTTCGTCACAGTCTATTTTTATGTCTTTGACAAAAAGATAATTCTCAGACTCTTCCCCTTTTGTCCACAACCTTTGCTTGCTGCGGCTGTAAAATGTCACCTTCTTTTCCGAAAGAGTTTTTTCATAAGCCACTGCATTCATATAACCTAACATTAGGACTTTATTGGTCCATACATCCTGAATAACAACAGGTAAAAGGCCATCTGCATTTTTTGAGAAATCTGGTTTTCTATTCATAAACAAATCATTAGGCCACAAAAGTACGTTTCCGTAAAAGAAAAGAAGAAAAATTTCTGCAAAATCTCTTGACAAATAAAACCCATAAGCTATCTTTGCACCTCGATAACAAGCAGAAGTAGCTCAGTTGGTAGAGCGTAACCTTGCCAAGGTTAAGGTCGCGGGTTCGAGACCCGTCTTCTGCTCTGAAATAAAGCTCCCAATTTGGGGGTTTTTTTTTCAAGGGTACATCACCCGCCGGGGTGGTGGAACTGGTAGACACGCAGGACTTAAAATCCTGTGGGCCGAAACGCCCGTACGGGTTCGATTCCCGTCCCCGGTACTAAAATGCTACTCTTCAAGGGTAGCATTTTTATATTATCCTTGATGGAAACCAGATTCTCTTCTTAATAATCCCGTACTTTCTGAAATTTATTTTCGTTTAGGAATAGCATTTCGATTCTTAAGTTTAGCTTTGATAAAACTTAACAACTTTAAGCCTAAATAATGAATTTCCTAAAACAAGTAAAATTCAAGAACGCTGTAACTACCCAATCAGAACTTTCAAGGGCTTTAAAGGAATATAAAGTAGTTCATTTAACGGACCTCCCTTTGGATCTAGATATAAATCGATACTACGAAGAATTTGCTGATAGCATTGGTGTGCCATATAATGTTGATGAAGACCTCGATACAGGGGAGTCAAAACCAAACCGTTGGATAGAAATAAGCTTTGATCCTGAAATACAAGACAGATACAGAACAGCTAAAACTCGCCAACCCTTGCATACTGACGATTCTTATGCCGAATTGTATAACCAAAAAAATGTCCAGTTCTTTTATTGTACTGCACAGGCTCCCAAGGGTGGTGCCACTACTTTCATTGACCTTGACGAACTTGTAGAGTTAATACAATTAGACAACGAAACCGAACTTTTGTCAAACCTATTCAGCATCTCTGTAAATTTTGAAAAGCAAGGGAATAAAAAAATCAGGAAAATTCTAGATAAAGATGAAATAGGTTATCTGGCCAATTGGAACTATTACTGTATCGATAAAGAAAATACAGAAGAGGCTCTCCAATTGGTAGAAGACTTTCATGCATATTTAGAATCCAGAATTGTGACTTCGGGTATTCTTACTCCAGTTCAGCTAAAACCTGGTGAGGCAGTTTTCTTTCATGACGATCGAATCTTGCATGGCAGAAACTCTTACTTTGCCAATAAAAAGGGAGAAAGATGCTTAGTAAAAGGAAAGATCATTTTCTCAGATGATTTCTTGTCAAATTAATGGCAGGCCGATACAGCTTCACAGCAAAATTGAAAAGTAAACTAGGATTAGGTACATGGCAGTTGGGAGGTCCCAATTTTGTAAATGGTGAGCCCAAAGGCTGGGGTTTCATTGAAGAAAATATGGCAATAAACCTCCTAATTGAAGCTATTTCAAATGGTATTCGATTTTTTGACACATCCGACGCTTACGGTCGAGGACAATCAGAATCAATTTTAGGAAAAGCGATTAATGCATCTGGAATACCTCGAGAAGAATTTATCATTTGTACAAAGTTTGGTAACCGAGAAATATATCCAGACACATTCATTTTGGACTTTTCGCCGAAATGGATGGAGCAAGCATTAAGTTTAAGCTTAAAGAGACTACAGACCAATTACGTGGATGTCCTACTATTTCATAGTCCACCAGATAATTTCGATTGGAATAGTTATGACATAACCCTTTTAAGAAAGCTAAGATCAAAAGGGATTATCAAACAATGGGGGGTAAGTTCCAAAAGTGTTTATGGAGCAAAAGAGGTGATGAAATACGAATTTGGAGATGTTTTACAAGTAATTTATAATTTAATAGACCGAAGGGCCGAAAATTTACTTTTCAACGAAGTGTCTTCATCGAAGTACGACTTCATTGGACGTGTTCCATTAGCCTCAGGCTTCCTGACGTCTAAAAGGCTCCACTCTTTACCGCAGTCGTTTGAAAAGGACAATTACAGGTCTTCAATGAATGAAAAAGATATTAACTGGCTTAATCAGTCCGTAAAAAAGCTTTCATTTCTTGAAACAGCTGGGAAAGACTTAAATCTGGCAGCTATAAATTTTTGTCTTAGCAATAAAGATATTGCTGTTACAATCCCAGGATGTAGAAACATTGATCAACTTCTTTCGAATTTAAAAGCCGACACTTTACCAAGATTTAACCAGAAAAGTGAAGTTGAAGTCGCCTTACCAAGTGTCCCTGAATGGTGGATTCCTAAATAGCTGTATTTTGATCATTTTAAAATTCAATATTCGTTGAAGTAGAGCAAAATCATCTAAATCTACGGTAAATAAAATTACATTTACCCGAATTTTAAGCAGCTTAGAATTTTCAGATGAACCTATTTAAAAACTACCAATACAATTTATTCCTCAATCTATTTTTAGTATACACTATCTGGGGAAGTACGTATCTAGGAGTTAAAATAGGCCTTCAGGATTTATCTCCTATGCTTCTAACGGCATTACGATTTACTTCAGGTGGGTGCATCCTCTTCCTTTTTTCTTTATTTAAAACCGGCCTGCCCAAAAAGGATGAATTTTCAGGCAGTGCTCTTATCGGTGTTCTTCTTACCGGAATAGGGACCAGTGCCGTTTGCTTTGCTATTCTGTATATACCTTCAGGCTTGGTAGCCCTTCTTGTAGCACTTTTACCTGTGTGGGTTTTTATACTGGATTATTTCTTTTTTAGTAAAACAGGCCCCTCACCACTTTCTGGCTTTGGTATGGTACTCGGCATAATAGGTGTTCTTTTTATATTTAATCCATTCAGTATAAGCACAGATATTGGATTATCAGAACTGTTTCCAATCTGTGTCGTTTTTGCCGGCTCAATATCTTGGGCATATGGCTCACTAATAAGCCCTAAAACCAGTCAAATAAAAGGAATTCAAGGCACTTCCGTTCAAATGTTATCAGGTGGATCTGTTGCTCTTATCTTGTCTTTAGTTCTTGAAGATAACCAGCTGTATTCCCTAATTGGCATGTCAAAACAGGGAATACTAGCAATGTGTTACTTGGTACTTATTGGCTCATTCATTGGCTATTCTGCCTATGTCTGGCTAATTAATAATGCACCACCTATTCTTACATCCTCATATGCCTTCGTTAATCCTGTAGTGGCAATGATTCTAGGTTATTATTTGGCTGAAGAAACCTTGAGCCAAAACTCCATTATGGCCAGTGTAATTATTTTAATTGGCATAATCTTTATGACTCTCGGAAGAAGAAGAAAGGGGAAGTTTTAATCCTGTTTAAAACAATTTAGCCCTAAAGGCTTCAATAAAAGTATCCAACTCTTCTTTCTTTACATTCAAACTTGGCAATAATCTCAGTGTGTTAGCACCGGAGGCACCGGTAAATATTTTATCCTGAAAAATTAAACTTTCTCTAATTGCTTTAATAGGTTCCTTCATTTCTATACCGATCATTAAACCTTTCCCCCTTATTTCTTTAATCTTACCTGAAGATAATAATGGTTTCAATTTATCTATTGTATAATCGCCTAGTTCTTTCGCCTTTTCTACCAAAGACTCCTCTTTCATTACATCTAAAACAGCTATTGCTGCAGTACAAGCTAAATGATTTCCACCAAAAGTGGTTCCTAGCATTCCATATTTAGCTTCGAATTTTGGAGAAATAAGTATACCACCTACAGGAAAACCGTTTCCCATTCCTTTTGCCATTGAAATAATATCGGGCTTTAATTCTGTATCCTGAAAACTAAAGAAATGACCTGACCGACCATAACCACATTGCACACTATCATGAATGAATACTGCCCCATGTTTAGAACACGCTTCTCTTATAGCCATTTGAAATTCTGGTGTAGCCACATGAACCCCACCAACACCTTGAATACCCTCCATAATCACCGCACAGGTCTCATCATTAATGGCAGCCTTTACCGCCTCAACGTCATTAAATGGAAGTATGGTTACATGATCAGCAAAATTGATTGCAGCTTGAATTGAAGGATTATCTGTCGCTGCCACGGCCGCTGAGGTTCTCCCATGAAAACCTTTTGAAAAAGCAATTACATTCTTTCTCCCATTATAAAAAGAGGCCAATTTTAAAGCATTCTCATTTGCTTCTGCCCCACTATTAGACATGAATAGTTGGTAATCAGAAAGTCCTGAAAGCTCACCAAGTTTTAGAGCCAACTCATCCTGTAAAGGCATTTTAACAGAATTGGAATAAAAACCCAGTTTTGCTACTTGATCTTGAATAGCTTTTACATAACGAGGATGCGAATGTCCTATTGAAATCACCGCATGACCTCCATATAAATCTAAATATTCTATTCCCTTATCATCCCAAAGTTTAGAACCCTTTGCTTTTACAGGGGTAATATCATAAACCGGATAAACATTAAATGTATTCATTCTTTCTTTTATTAAAAACCTACTGACTTGAGCTTTAATCCAGCATTTTCCTGTAAACCAAAAATCAGGTTCATGTTCTGAACTGCCTGACCAGATGCCCCTTTTACAAGATTATCAATTATGCTTGTTATCAGGATATTTTTACCCTGTTTTTGGACTTGCACTATGCACTTATTCGTATTAACAACCATTTTTAAATCGATAACACTTTCGGTCACATTCGTAAAAGGGTGTTCTGAATAGTAATCCCTAAACATCTGTACAGCCTCTTCTTCAGAGCCCTCAAAAGTCGTATAAACATTGGCCATTATACCGCGGGTAAAATTTCCACGATATGGAATAAAATTAATCTCTGAATTGAAGCTATTCTGCAGAAATGTTAAGCTTTGACCAATTTCCTTCAGATGTTGATGTGTAAATGCTTTATAGATGGAAATATTATTATTTCTCCAGCTAAAATGACCTGTGGCACTCAATGATTGTCCGGCACCGGTAGAGCCAGTTACTGCACTTACATGAACGTCATTCTTCAGTTGACCTGCCATTGCCAAAGGCAAAAGAGCCAACTGAATACTTGTGGCAAAACATCCCGGATTAGCAATTTTATTCGCAGATTTAATCTGCTCTCTTTTCAATTCAGGGAGTCCATAAATAAACCCTTCACTTTCATCTCGAAAATCTGTACTTAAGTCAATAATCTTGACTGAGTCAGGCACGCTGTTCTCCGCAAGAAATTTTACAGATTGACCATGTCCTGAACAAAGAAAAAGAACATCTGCCTTCCCGATGTCTTTCTCATTAGAAAAGAGTAAATCTGTCTCTCCAAAAAGGTCCTTATGTGAACTCCATACTGGCTTTCCTGTCTGACTTAATGAGTTAACAAATTCGATCTGAACATTAGGATGATTAATAAGGATTCTTAGTAGTTCACCGCCAGTATATCCGGCACCACCAATGACTCCAGCTTTTATCGTTTGCATTGTTATGTTTTTATGTCAAAAAAGAATGAAAAATTAAGGGATTCACCGCATCTATGGTTTAGACACGGAAAATTCGTCGCAAGATATTGGCGACTTTAGTAGTTGATGAGTTATGTAATTGACCTTTGCTCATAAATGCAGGCCAAAATTCTACAAAGCGATCAAGAATCACAAGGTTTTTAAACCGATTTATAAAGAAAGGACTAATTTTACCTCAAGATCAAAAGATTATTCATGCTATTAGCCGAAATCGTTTGGGATATTGATCCCACTATTATAAAAATTGGAAGTTTTGAACTACGTTGGTATGGTTTACTTTTTGCCGGCGGGTTTCTTTTGGGCTACCAGGTATTTACAAGAATATTTAAGGCAGAAGGAAAGCCGGAAAACGACTTAGATCCTCTTCTATTGACAATGATAATTTCAACCGTACTGGGAGCTAGAATCGGGCATTACGTTTTTTATGAAGGGAATCATTTTTCTGAAGACCCAATAGGTTTTATTACAGAAATGCTTATTCCTCCTTATGCTGGTTTAGCAAGTCACGGTGCAGGTTTCGGAATTGTATTTGCCTTGTGGCTATACACGCGAAAAAGGCCTGATCAGCCCTTCCTATGGCTTGTTGATAGAATGTCTGTCTCTGTTGCTCTTACAGGTGCTTTTATACGCTTCGGAAACCTAATGAACTCAGAGATTGTGGGTATACCGTCTGATGTACCTTGGGCCTTTCTTTTTAAGCAGAATTATGAATTCTCTCAAGTACCGCGTCATCCCGCTCAGCTTTATGAGTCATTAAGTTGCCTTGTACTCTTTATCCTTATGTTTAGTATATGGAATAAATACAAAAGGCGTTTACCTGACGGATTACTTGCAGGCCTGTTTTTTACCTGGATTTTCGGTTTAAGATTCTTGTATGAGTTCTTAAAGGAAAATCAAGTCGATTTTGAACAAGGCATGAGCCTAAATATGGGTCAAATATTAAGTATCCCAATGGTTTTATTCGGCTTATTCCTATTACTTAGAGCCAGGTCACGAGGATTGAAACCCGCTTAAAAGCCAATTTGGCCAGAAAGTGAAGCTCCATAAGGTACTTCGGAGACATTGAGACCCATTGTTTTACAAGCCTCTGCCGCTACACGGATTGAGTTATTAGTACTCCTTTCGTCAGGATATATGTGTGTCATATTGGCTATATATAACCCTTCTATTTCCGTTACACATGAGGGCACCTTTTCTGAAAAACTCAAATCACAAACAGTTGCCGCTGTATTCGTTTTGAATACAAACACATTCTTAATCCAATCTTCTGAGAAGGCCGGATTAATCTTTTTCAAAGGTGGGATCATCCTCTCCTTTATTTGATCTTCCGTCATACTGGCTAAGTCTTCAGAGTTGGCAAAGTACCTAGATAAATACACGATGTGCGATCCATTGTATTTCTCTTTGCCAATGAAATTTGTGTGTTCGATAATACCTCCAAAAGGAAATCCATCGTCTGCTACATTCATCCAATAAATATGGCTTAATGAGTGCTTTAATTCGAGAATTGTACAGACTGCACCGAAGTATTCAACATCTTTCCCTCCCATTTTGGGATCAAGTCCTTTGACACGCTCAAAATATACAGAAGGAATTGTAACAAGATATTTTCCTCCTGAAATACTAATTTCTCCCGCCAATAGACCCTCAATTTTATTATTTCTTATTTGTAATTCTTTGACAGGGGCATTAGTGATTATCTCAACACCCATATCTTTCAATTTGGACACAATTGCATCAAGAAGGGTTTTCCAACTTCCTTCTATATAAGCCAATCTCTCATCACCTCCTTTCCTTGAATTAAGTCTCTGAGCAAGCCTACCGATCATCCATGCTAACGGAACCTGATCGGCATAAGGTCCAAATTTGATATTTAACATGGGTTTCCATAGTGCATCTGTCATACCCTTCCCAGCCCATTTGTAAAACCATTCTAAAGTTGGTACATCTTCATTCTTTCTCCAATTGGCCACTTTACCCAAATACATGGATGTAAGCCCCCACCTAAACTTATCTAAAAGGTTGGCGGGTTTAAATTTCAAAAGATCAATTATCCCGTTAAAATCAAAGATCTGACCATTCCTATAGACTCCCATACTGGTTTTCTTATAGATAATCTTGTCTTTCAGTTTTAATTCTTTAAGCAACCAATGAAGTTCGGCGTCTTGGGTAAAAAAATGATGATAATAATGCTCCAATTGCTCACCACCAATTTCAAATGTATTCAGAAGTCCTCCAATTTTCTCTGATCCTTCCAGAATGGTCACTTTTTGACCATTTTTCGCTGCCAAATATGCTGCAGCAAGTCCGGTCATTCCACCTCCTACAATTGTCAGTTTGCTATCGTTCATTTGTTGCTTTTTGAGTTTAAATACTCCTGATTAATATATTTCATGTAGGCATTTTGAAACTGCCAGATTCTTATTTCTGAAGAACTTAAAACGCCCTTTTGAGATCTACTTTGCTCTATACCCTTTTGAACATTCTCACAAATTTCCCGGTCTTCTGCTAAAGTGGTATGTGTAAATTCGATAGAAGAGAATTTAACCACCTCTGAAATTGCCTCTCCGAGTAGCTGTCCTTCTCCAAGATTAGTTTCATACAGATCGTAATCAAAAACTGATTCGTTAGCTGCTAAAGACTTAATTGAGCCTATATAAGCTGTTATCCCGAATAAAGAACCTATGGATAAGTTTGGGAACACAACCATATGAAAGAATCCATCAGGCTGAAAGGGCCTATCCTTTAAAAGCTTATGAAAACGCTCACGCTTTTTGTCCTTTTCAGCATTCTCAGCTAAATGAAGAGTCATAGCCGTGTGATCATTATAAACTTCAAAATCAACACCAGACTTAAGATTAAACCCTTGCTTAAAAAAGGTGTTAGGGTGAACGCTGGAGATATGATAACCTTCTAAGGTATTTTCAATTACAATTTTCCAATTAGCCTTGTTGACTATCTGGTGGTGTTCTGCTTTCCTTCCTAACATTTTGCTAATTTCCAGCAAACGCTCAGCACTCTCTCCTAAATAATCTAATAGAGGCGGGGCATCATTTGAAACATTCACAAACACAAATTTACCGCAGATTTCAACGTTAAATTGAGGCAAACATAGTTCTGAAAGAGTTGTTTTATCAAGACCTTGAAATTCTTTCTTTAAAGGGATTCCAAAAGGGATTCCATCCTTATTGTAGTTCCAATTATGATAAGGACAGGCCAAGGGGCCATTTCCTGAACGTTCAGATTGAATTTTATTAAACCTATGCGTACATACATTATGAAAGGCCTTTACCTCCCCTTTAAAGTTTTGAATTACTACAGATTTCCCCCCAATTTCATGAGTGATAAAATCATTATGTTCAGATAGGTCATCTGAGATCCCTACATAGTACCAACACTTCTGAAAGATTAATTCATTTTCTTTATCAAATGCCCCTTGATCGAAATAGTATGTATTTGGGATTATCGCCTTTAAGAATTCAGATTGATCGCTCATGTGAAATGTCTAATTGTTGCAATTTAGTAAATGCCACTGAATGGATTTACTTAGCTTCTTTCCAGAGGCCTAAAGATTTCTTTATTGCCGAATAAATTTCAAATACAACTGGCGGTATTACCTTGTACCTAATCACACCTTGTATATCCGGTATCTTTGGGAAAGTTAATCTAATGTATGTAAATACTTTAGACAGCCTTGTCATATATTTGCTTGACAATTCTTCAGAAAAAATCATCATGTAATAGTATCTGGCAATATTTCTACGAAGAAGAGCATGATATTTAAAGTTGGTTGATTTATCAATCATAGAGTACATGAAAACTCTGTTTTTCATAAATTTTATACCTTCCTTGTGATCAGTATTGCTGATTCCTCTGGCTGTTTTTCTATAAACAGCCATTACATCAGGTAAATACTTAATCAGTCCATTTCTGGCAGCAAGAATTATCAAAGGGATATCGCCACTTTTTGATTTGACATACCAATCAGGAATAGGAAAAAAAGCCTGACTTCTAACCATCAGACTTGTGGTAGCCATAAACCAGATTTCATCTTCTCCTATTAAATCATCCAAGGAAAAGATGTCTTTCTCAATATTTTCATTTAACAAATACGCCGGCAAATCATCGTCAAAATATTCTATTCGGGTATTATGAAAACAAATAGCGAAGTCAGAGTTTGAATCAAGAAATTCAACCTGTTTTTGAAGCTTTTCAGGATCTGTCCAGTAGTCATCTCCTTCACAGGTTGCAAAATACTTTCCTGTAACCTTATCCAGAATTACCTTAGAGTTTGGTGTAATTCCAAGATTTTTCTCGTGAAGAAAATATTTAATCCTATAACCTTTAGGGTGTGAATCTATTATGTTCCGGATAATTTCATCCGTATTGTCCGGAGATCGATCGTTGCCAATTAATAGTTCAAACTCAAAATCAGTTTGCTGGGTTATAATTGATTCAACAGCCTGTTTGATAAAAGGTTCATGATTATAAGTTATCATGACCACACTTACTTTAATCTCTGTCATTACATGGAAGTTGCGGGAGAGCCAAAAACAGATTGACCAGGCTTAACATTTTTTATAACTAGTGAACCGGCTCCCACCATGGCTCCTTTTCCTACCTTCTTTTTTGGAACTACTTTGGCTGCAGTTTGTAACATAACCTCTTCTTCCAATACAGTAAAGCCCGTGATTGTTGAATACGAACTCATATGGCTCCAGGCTCCAACTTTTGAATCGTGCCCCAAACAAGAAAAATGCTGAAGAGATACAAAATCTGAAAGAGTTACATCAACTGATACAAAGACAAAAGAGAATATAAGAACACCTTTCAAATGGCTAATATCTGAGCGAACGTTGGCTTGAAGGTCTACCAAATTAATAAAATTTCCTCCTTTATCTAGAATGATCTCTGCGTACTTTTTCTTTGGTTGAACCTGTCCGAGTGCACAAACAAAAACATCATTTTCTTTAATCTCATATCCTTCAACAGAATCTATGATTGGAGGATATCCTGAATAATCATCTAAAGCATCTCTTTTATCATCAAGAAATCCCTTAATTTGATATTCTTTATCAAGATAGGCCTGAGTATTTTTTGCAAGGTCAAATACCTCTCTGCCAAAGCCTCGTGCTCCTATTATAATTAAGTCTTTCATTCTCATTTATTTAAAGGTTAGAACCGTGCCACCCCAAGAATACCCTACACCAAATCCAGCTAAAAGTGATTTGTCTCCTGACTTAAATGAATCAATATGCTCTTTAAGTACTATAGGAATGGTGGATGAGACGGTATTGCCGCAGTTTTCCATATGCATCAAAAACCTCTCCTGATCAATTCCTATTTTCTTTCTTAAATGATTTAGCATAAAGGAGTTTGCCTGGTGAAAAACTACCCAGTCAATATCATCCACAGAGGCCAGCTCGTTTTTGCTTAAAGTTGACTCTACCAATGGAGGCACCGCATCAATAGTGAAATTAAATACACCTGAACCATTCATGAATAAGTAATCATCCATATCGTCACCAGAAGTCGATTTAGGCGTTTTCATTGCTCCGTTTTTGACAATTAGATTTTCAAACCCACTACCATCAGAGCCTAGCTCAAAATTGCCAATTGCTGCAAAACCATCAGTACTTACTATTGAAGCCGAAGCTGCATCACCAAAAATGGTTCTATTTCCTTTATCTGTACTATGCAAATGTTTAGAATATACTTCAGAGGTAATTAAAAGAATATTTTTTGCTATACCTGCCGAAATAAAGCCTTTAGCCATGGCCAACCCATAGACATATCCTGAGCAACCTTGATTAAAATCAAGTGCTCCAGCTGTAGTAGGAATTCCTAGTCTATCTTGAACCATACATGCCGTAGTGGGCAAAAAATAGTCTGGGCTTTGAGTACAAAGAATAACAAAGTCTATTTCCTGAGGCAAGATTGAATATTCTTCGAAAAGCTTTTCAGAAACTTTTACAGCCATGTCAGAAGTAAATTCATCCTTTCCTGCAACATGTCTATTTGCTATACCAATTTTCTTAGCTACTTTTTCTACTGTCCATTCCGGAAATTGCTCCACCAGTTCTTCATTGCTTAATACGCGTTCTGGTAAATAGTATGAAATTGCCTTAATGTACGCCTTTGACATAATAGTTAATTTAAATAACCAATTTCTGACACCACAATAGACTCTGTTTCAAAGAAGGCCGATCCCCAGGAAAGTCCAACGCCAAAACCACATCCAATATTCTTTTGTTTTGAACGCTCAAGTTCCCCTTTCCTTTCACTAATTAAAGTCAAAGGAATGGTAGCACAACTGGTATTGCCAAATTTTGGAAGAGAATAAGGTACCTTCTCCGGATCAATTTTTAATTTCTTCCTTATTTTTTCGTTCATAAACAGATTTGCCTGATGAAAAGCAAAATTGTCTATGGCTGACGGATCAATATCGAAATACTCAAGCAAGCTTTTAACGCTTTGTGGACCTTTGCTAATGCCAAATGAGAAAACATCCATCCCATCTAGATAAAGATGAGATTTCGACCTGGAAATGCCTTCATCTATATCTACAACCTGCAGCGACTCTTCATTAAAAGGGTTTCTGGACCCTCCGTCTTCTATTATTATGGCATCTTTCCCGGAGCCATCTGTACCAAAGCTAAATTTCATCGCCGAGGCTGAAGGGTCAAACTCCAAAGCGGTTGCAGTACCGGCATCTCCAAAAAGAGGATAAGTACTTTTATCAGTAGGTGAACATGTTTTAGAAATTGTATCCCCAACCAAGAGCAAACCTTTTTTAAAGTTGCCATTTTGCATCAAGGCAGCAATATTGCTCAAGCCAAAAATATAACCACTACAACCCATGGCTATATCAATAGCATAGCACTCCTGAGATAAACCTAAACGATCCTGCAATATGGTGGACGATGCCGGAAGAATATAGTCCGGAGTCTGCCTCACAAACACTAAACAGTCAATTTCTTGAGGGTTCCAGTTTAGGTCAGTTAAAAGACGTTTTGCCGCATCTTCACACATATCTGAAGCAGTTATATGTTCTGGAGCAATATGCCTGAACTGTATACCCGTATTTTTAAGGATTTTTTCACCCTCTGTTACTAAAGGGTCTGTCAAGTTATCCTTTGAAAGTGCCGGTACCGTGGCAGACAATCCTTTGATTCTGACATTTGGTATCTCAAGAAATCCCATAGTCTTATTTTTTAGATTCTACTACAGCAATTAAATCAGCTATAGTCGTTGAGTTTCTTATATCATCTCCGCTGACCTTCACATTATACTCCTCGTCTATCATAGCAATTACCATGAGAGCCACCATTGAATCCCATTCTTCAAGCTCTCTAAATGCTGTATCAATTGAGAATTCATCAATTTCGGTTTCGTCAAATTGTTCAGCGAACAATTCAATAAATTCTTCTTGGTTCATTTAAAACAGTTTATGTTTTCTATATCAACCGTAAAATTAACTAAAAAGGTTTACGAATGTAGATTTAGCTGAGTAAGACTAAAGCTTTCTAAGGAAGAATTTACTTTCTGGCACCGGAGTGTCTGGAGTCTTATCGCCTTCGCCTAGTAGAATATCTCCCTCTTGGTAAGGAATAACACCTTCTGAGTAAAAAAGGTATTCTGCCTCTTTTGGAATAGGCTTCACAGGAGACCTGAAAGGGTGAATAGGAATTAGCGTTCTATTAAAGTTCTTTCCCCACAAAGGGTAAACATAATCTTCGTGTTCTTGTTGAGTACCTAAAGCTACAATTGCGTCATCCGGAACTAATTTTTCGAAATTATAATATGCTTCTGTTCCTTCGGGCCTTGTCACATTAAGCTGGGCTATTCTATCGAGTTTAAAAATACTGTTTTCTCCCACAAGTGGATATAAACCACGGTGGGTGAGGGTTGGAATAGCAGAAATACCAACAATAATTGAGCAAAATGCTAGGTAAGCAGCCCCTTTCTTTTCCTGAAAGTAAAAACTTAATAATGGAAGACACCAAACTGCCATATTCATAAAATATCGACCTTTAATTGGATCGTATGGTGCAGAGAAGCTTAAAGAGAGAAAATGTATTACTGCAGCACCTAAAAAAAGTATTGGCAGCAGTAATTCTTTCCTTCTTTTTGAGTGCTTTGCAAATACCCACAGAATATAAACCGCTATTGGCAAAAATAACATGAAGCTAATAATCCCCCAAAAGGGCCTTTCTCTGTAAAACTTCATCTGTGGATCTCCCATAGTTTCAAAAGGAAAAACCACCCAAAACATCCTCCTGTCTAAGCCAAATTTATTAAAGATTTTATTCGGCAAATATCGAAAAGCGTTATTGATCTCGGCACCTACTTCTGTATTTCTTAATCCATCTAATTGAAGAAAATCTGAAGAATATCTTAAAATGTTAAACTGTAAGTTTTTAACCTTATCTGAAGTAGAATAACCTTCTATTCCGTGCCATTTCATTACTTCCGGTGGAGCTGAAAGAGCCCCCAAACTAAATTTTTCGGCTTGCCTCAGATTGCCAATATAACCATTAGGTAAAACATAAATTGCAAGGCCAAGGCCCAATATCCCGAAAGCCGGAAGAATTCTACTCTTCAAATCCTTTGTATCGAGTAAAACATATAAACCTATTAGAAATACTGCCGGACCTATCAACATAAAGGTCACTTTATGAGAAATCCAAACGGATACCGATAGCCCTAGTAAAACTATATTTAGCCAAGATGGCTTTTTATTGACCACCAAAAGAAAATATACCACCATCCCAAGATAAGCCGATTGAACAATATCCGTTTCTGTAGTCACCGCCTGAATTAGAGCTGAAGGCAACAAAGCAGCCATAAAAGCCGAAAAAACAGCTCCTTTTTTTGTGTTAAAAAGAAGTTTAGCAATACCGTAAGTTGTTGCAATGAACACCCAATAGGAAACAAAATGAATAAGCTTAAATCCTTTTTCACCTATCAAATGATATCCAAATATTTGCAAGGTAGGAAGTGAATTGGGATAATAGTCTATAGACCAAGTCGTGCCATTCACCCTCCCCATATGACCATTTTGCAAATAATAAGCACATTTTACAAGATGCCCTGTCATACTATCCCACTCATTTGGAAAGGTAGTCAGTAAAACAAGTGTGTTAATGCTAGTACATATCAAAAAAGCCAGTAATAGACTTCCAAAAATAACTTTCTCTGGAAAGTTCAAACTCTTGATGAATTCCCCGATATACTCTTTTATCAGAAGTCGAAAATGTATCTGGTTGTTACTATTAGTATTAATAAGATATTTAACCAGCCAAAACTCCAGTGCTCCTAGAGAAACCAAAGTCAAAGACCAGAAAATGGGTTTATTAATAGCATAAAAGTAGGACATGAGATAGCCTACCGGAATGATATTGCCGACCAGGCCAAGAAACAGTATAATAAAATAGCTGCTGACACTTTCAGCAACAGTTTTACTGATTTTGTGCAGCAGCCAAAAAAATACCAAAATTAACAGAATAGCTATTATGGCCATCTTTAATAAATAATGATCAAGAGTTTACTTTTTGACGTAGCTCTTCCAGAATTATCTCCTTCATTAGAAGCTTTCTTTTTTGAGTTTTGAGGTTATTGTAAATCATTCTGTCCATATCCTCGCTACTTCCAACTTCTCGTGAGGTAGAGTCTTCAAGTTCTTGCAAATCATTTCTAGCTCTCCTTACAATATTTTCCATCTCACGGTACTTCACCATGCTTTTTTGCTCATCATCTAAGAAATTAAATGTAGGGTGCTTTCGTCCCACAACTTTCATTAGGTAGCTAAGTTCGAATATTTTATCACAAGCCGCTCTAAATCTCTCAGCCACATTCCTATCGGCCACATGAGACGGCACACGTATATTCTTCCATTGGTTCAGCAATACTTTAGCTTTCACAGTAGAATCAAATATCCCTTCGTTTTCGGCCGTGGCCAAGTGCTCAGCCTCTACCATCATACGTTTTTGAGATTCCACTCTAGGATCAACCCTACGTTTTACCTGTACACCTTTTGCACGGGCATACTTTTCATAAAAAGCAGTATTAGACTTCTTAAAATTGCGGTAAAGAAACTTTAGCATTTTTGGTGGTACGGGCCCAACCTCCTTCCACTCACGTTGATATGATTTCATATCTTCGAAAGCCTCATCCCAGTCTCGTCTCATATGAAGATCATAGGACTTTTGAATCAACTCTTCAAACTTAGCCTTATTGATATCAATTATTCTGTTCTGCTCATCAAAGAAAGTTTTTCTTCGCTGGTAAAAAGAATCAAGAATATTCTTGAACTCTTCCTCCATAAGGTCATTCTGTTCTTTACTAACAGGCCCGGTACGAATCCATTTAGTGCGAATTTCCTGAAGAGCATCAGAGGCTTCGCCCCAATCTTCACTATCCTTGTACTTTTTAGCTTCTTCCAGGAGTTCCACCTTAACCTTTGCGTTATTCTTTTGATTAACCTCTATAAGGCCGTTTAGATAAGCTTCTTTTATATCAAGCCTTTTCAGCAAAGGCATGAAGTCACCAATTCCATCAAAGCTCAGCAACCTTCTTCTAAGCTGGATAAGTTTAGTTAAATAAGACCCTTTATTTTGAGCACCATCAATGTCCTCTTCAAGTTGATCCACCTTCTTCACCGCAATATCATAACGGTTTACAAAGTATTGGAACGCCTCTTCTTCAGTTCTTTTAACTTCTCCAATTTGTCTGTCGGGCATGTCTAAATACCCTTTTAAAAATACCTTACTGTCTTTGATGTAAGCGTATTCGTTTTCTAGTGTAACACCTTCCATGGTTTATTATTTAATAACTCGATGTGGCTATTTTAGTACTTTAGTAATAGTTTACCGTAAAACTCGTAGTTTTTTCGAACAATCCCAAGTAATTACGCTTTAGTCCTTTGCGATAAAAAAATGAAGGCCTAAATTTCTTTCCTAATAACTCGTAAAAGCCAATATATGTTTCACTGCTTCTACAATAATCAGATAAAAAATACGTCTGAAACGCTTATTCCGGTAAATGACCTTGGACTATTTAGGGGATATGGACTTTTTGATTTTTTCAGAACATACAATGGCATTCCCTTTCAATGGGACTGGTATTGGGCCAGATTTTGCAATTCTGCAGAAAAACTAGGACTTGTTATTCCTTTTGCTGAAAGCCAGGTAAAAGAAGCAGTAGCTGAAATGATCGATTTATGTCCTGAAAAGGAGTGCTCTTTCAGATTCGTTCTCACAGGAGGAGTAACCCTTGACGGGATGACCTCCACGAATCCATCCTTTTTTATTCTATCAGAGAAAATCTCTGAAGTAGCAGATCTTATCTATGCAAAGGGCATAAAAGTGGAAACCAGAGAGTATATCAGAGATATGCCAGAGATTAAATCTACAGATTATAAATTCCTTCTTCAGATAATGCCTGATCTTAAGAAAAATAAAAGTACTGATGTGCTTTTCGTAAAAGAGGGATGGATATCTGAGCTCAGTAGAAGTAACATTTTCGTCGTTTCAGAAGACAAAATAATAACACCCAAGAAGAACATACTTAAAGGAATTACTCGCAAAACTGTTATTGAACAGCTTACTTCTGACTTTGAAGTTCAGGAACGAGACCTCACTATTGAAGAGGTCTTAAATGCGAAAGAGGTCTTCACGACCTCTTCCACAAAAAAAGTATTAAGTATTTCACAAATAGATGACCATATCATTGGTGATGGCCAAGCGGGACCTGTTTCACAATTATTACTAGACCGTTTCAATTCTTTAGTGCAGAATTGGAAAGGCTAATTACTATTACTCATGTTTATTAAAGAATCTGGCTACCCCGATAGCATCTAAATAACGATTGAGTTCTTCTTTTACTTTTGGAAAAAGGAATATTAAACCGATCATATTAGGGAAAACCAAGGCTAAAATCATCGCATCAGAGAAACCCCAAACAGCACTCATATTTGCCGCCGCACCTATTACAATGAATACTAAGAAAAGCACCTTATAAGTAAGATCGGCCAATTTAGACTTACCAAATAGGTACATCCATGCCTGAAGACCATAGTATGACCATGAAATCATCGTAGAAACTGCAAAAAGCACAATGGCCAAGGTAAGAATATATGGAAACCATGGAATTACCGAAGCAAATGCCATTGAAGTTAAGACAGATCCTTCTACTTCCTGACCGTCAATTATTACGCTGGCACCACCATATTCAAAGACCCCAGAACTGTTGTAAATTATAATAACCAATGCAGTCATTGTACATA
Source organism: Cytophagales bacterium (assembly GCA_024742395.1). Classification (GTDB taxonomy): domain Bacteria; phylum Bacteroidota; class Bacteroidia; order Cytophagales; family Spirosomataceae; genus Jiulongibacter. The sequence continues at coordinate 12,490 of JANSYO010000009.1, read as the reverse complement.
TGACTACCGTATCGATGAAAGGCTCTAAAAGAGCAACCAATCCCTCAGAAGCCGGATATTTAGTTTTTACTGCTGAGTGAGCTATCGATGCGGAGCCTGCTCCTGCTTCATTAGAGAATGCAGCTCGCTGAAAACCAATTATCATCACTCCAAATAGTCCACCAAGGCCTGCTTCTGGGTTAAAAGCATTACTAAAGATTAAGCCGAAAGCATCATCAATAAAGCTAAAATGGGCAAAAATGATAAACAAACAAGCTGCCACATATATTGCAGCCATAAAAGGAACGACCTTTTCAGTTACTTGTGCAATTCTTTTAATACCACCAATTATTACGATACCAACAAGTATTGCCAAAGCAATTCCGATAATAGTCCCAGAGCTGCCACCAGTCCAACCGATCAATGAGGCTAACTGAGAAGCAGCTTGATTTGATTGAGCAGCATTACCGCCACCGAATGAAGCACCTACACAAAGTATTGCAAAAATGACAGCCAGTCCTTTTCCAATCCCTGCTTTCCCTATATCCGCAAAACCCTTTTTAAGGTAATACATGGGTCCTCCGTAAACTGTACCATCTTTTCCAATGTCACGGTATTTTACTCCTAAGGTACATTCTACAAATTTTGTGGACATACCTAATATGCCGCATACTATCATCCAAAATGTAGCTCCGGGTCCGCCTAATGCAATTGCCAACGCAACTCCGGCGATATTACCAAGCCCTACAGTTCCTGATACAGCAGTGGCTAAAGCCTGGAAATGACTGACCTCACCCTCTTTACCTTCAATCCTTATGGTGTCGACAATATCTCCGTCTACAACATTCAAATTAGGCGTGGTTACGGGTTCAGCTCCTTGTTCAATAGCATCATATTTCCCTCTAACTATATTTATTGAAAGGGGAAACCTCCTAATATTTACAAACGAAAAATAGACAGTAAAAATAAGTGCCCCACCTACCAGCAGAATCAATATAAAAGGAACATCAAACACCCTAAAGAGCACAATATTGCCCCAAGCATCGGCAATAGGGGTAAACCAATCATTGATTATCTCATCTATTCCTTTTTCGGGGGTGTCTTGAAGTAGTTTTTCTAATAACATATACTAAATATAGAGTTGACGAAAGATTATTAATTCGCAAGATAACAGAAAAGTGGGGCTTGCAAGAATTTCAGCAAATTCTAATCGTCTTCATGATTAATTTTACTGTGTTTTCTTCCGTAAAAAAAGTAAATAGCCAAACCGAGACCCAACCAGATGGCCAAACGATACCAAGCTTCAATAGGCAAGGATGTCATTAAATAAACACAAACCAAGATACCCATAATCGGGACAAAGGGAACCAGCGGTGTTTTGAAAGATCTTTTCATATCTGGCCTTCTTACACGCATTAACCAAACACCTGCACATACCAAACTAAAGGCAAACAAAGTTCCAATACTGACCATATGACCCAAATCACTTACCGGTACAAAACCAGCAAATAAACTCACGAAAATCATAAAAAATAAGTTGGTTTTCCAGGGAGACCTGAACTTAGCATGTACATCGCCAAAGAACTTTGGCAATAAACCATCTTGGCTCATAGTATAAAAAACTCTACTCTGCCCCAGAAGCATCACTAACATAACAGAGGTATAACCAGCCAGAATGGCAATGATTAATCCATTTTGTAAAAAATCATACCCGGTCTTTGCAAAAGCAGTTGCAGCTGGTTTTGCATCATTCGCAAACTCTGTATAATGCACCAACCCTGTCATTACATGCGAAAATAAAACATACAAAATAGTACAAACAACTAAGGATCCCAGAATTCCTATGGGCATGTCTCTTTGAGGATTTTTCGCTTCTTGTGCCGCTGTAGAAACCGCATCAAAGCCTATAAATGCAAAGAAAACAACTGCAGCACCAGTAGCAATTCCCGTCCATCCAAACTCACTTCTAACCCCGGTATTCGCTGGAATATAGGGTTCATAATTTTGCGGGTCAATATGACTCCAACCTAAAACAATAAAAACAACAACCACAGCCAGCTTTAGAATAACAAGAAGGTTATTCATACTTGCAGACCCTTGAGTTCCACGGATTAGTAATAAAGAAAGTAAAAAGACAATAATAACTGCAGGAAGATTTATGAATCCACCGTTAACAATGGTTCCATTTGCTAACTCAAGAGTCTCATAAGGAGAACAAACAAAATTAGCAGGCAAATGAATGCCCCATGAGCTAAGCAATTCTAATAAATAACGAGACCAGCTTACGGCTACAGTTGCAGCACCCAAAGCATATTCTAAAACCAGATCCCAGCCAATTATCCAGGCCACGAATTCACCCATTGTTGCATAAGAGTAGGTGTATGCACTACCGGCGATCGGAATCATTGAAGCGAACTCAGCATAACAAAGGCCCGCAAAGGCACAACCTACGGCTGCTAAGACAAAAGAGATAGTTACAGCAGGCCCTGCATGATTTGCCGCCGCAATTCCGGTAAGTGAAAACAATCCTGCTCCAATTATTGCTCCAATTCCAAGAGCGACTAAGCTTGTGGCACTTAGTGATCTCTTAAGCTCGTTAGCGTCACCAGAGACGTTTTTTATTAATTTATCAATTGACTTACGTGCCCAAAGGTTTGATGCCATTTGTATTACATTGGTTTTAACAACGCAATATAAAAGAAAAAGAGACCCTGCAAAGCAGAGTCTCTTGTAATTAAAATTTTGGTGCCGTCGTACCTCCTAAAACTTGGGGCACGACAACTCCTTTTTTCTGCGTCTAATGTGGGGGTTTTTCTCTGACTCAAAGGCGTCAAATTGGTATGCAACTGATATTTCATGAGCCCCGCCAGAGGTAGTACCTAGACTACTTATTGTTAGGTCATAACTATATCCAAAAGAAAAGTTATCAAACCTGAAACCTGCAAGGGCTACTAATGCGTCATGATTAATACTCTCTGTCCCATTCTTCTTTAATGGGATTCCTCTGTACCAAAGCCCAACGGTCAATGGACTATAAGTGACATAGGCTCCTAAATCTAATTGGGAAAACTTGCCTTGCTGTTTATATAAAAAGGCTGGACTTGCTATAAATTCCTTATCAGAACTTCCCGCCCCACCCGGAGGCGTGCCCAAAGGAATATTAAATCCACCGTTAACCATATATTTTCTATCAAGAACTTCTGCAGAACCGGTAGTAAGGCCTAAATCTGGTTGAGTTAAATGGTGAACGCTAAAACCTAAATAGGCTTTGGGATTATAATATAAAAACCCTGTGCTAAAATCTGTAAAACTAGCATTTGAAGAAATATTCGCTAAAGGGTCAGAAGTTGGATTTCCATTATAACCATTGTTATCAAACTGGTCAGGAAAGGTTAAGCCATTGGTATTAAAACCACGATTTGATCTGGTAGCCTGAACACCTAATCTCAAAAAGTGGTCATCTATTAAGTTAACCTGATAGGAATAGAATCCTGATATCTCTGTATTCTTTAAACGTGCTGAACCCTGCTGATCATTTAAAACCATTAAGCCCACTCCACTATTAAACTTTTCAATGTAATGATCTACTGAAATTGCAGAGGAGGTAAAATTGGCCGACAAAGAAGGCCATTGATTTCGAAAATTAAATATGACTCTAGGTGCATAGCCGCTACCTGTAAACGCAGGATTATGATACATAGGTGCAGCATAGAACTGTGAAAACTGAGGATCCTGAGCGGATGCAGTCATTGCACCCAGGAGCATGCTTAATACTAGGATATGTTTCTTCATAAACTCATCTACCTTTAGGAGATATGAGAACCTACGCAATATTCATTCCAAATTATTTAGGAAAGAAACAAGATCTAACCTTTTAAAGGTGAAATAGTTGAACGAAAGGTAATAAAGAAACGAAGAAAAACCATTGAAATTACAATGGTCTTCCTGCTTTGTTAAGTCCTGATTGGTTTTTAAACAAATTCAAATCAGCCTCCACCATCTCTTTTACAAGAGCAGCAAGGTCATACTTGGGTTCCCAACCTAGCTTTGTTTTTGATTTAGTAGGATCTCCAATTAAAAGTTCTACTTCGGTTGGTCTGTAATATTTTGGATCCACCGCTACAACTTTTTGTCCTATTGTCAATTGATATTCCGGTTTTGAACACGAAACTACAAATGCTTCTTCTTTATCCTCCTTTCCTTTAAATTCAAGCTCAACACCTATTTCAGAAAAAGCCAAACGCACAAACTCCCTTACAGTTGTTGTTTCTCCGGTTGCAATAACATAATCTTCTGCCTTATCTTGCTGTAATATTAGCCACATAGCTTCAATGTAGTCTTTGGCATGACCCCAATCCCTTTTAGCATCCAAGTTTCCAAGGAAAAGACACTCTTTAGTATTCAACGCTATTTGTGCAACTGCCCTTGTAATTTTCCGGGTCACGAACGTCTCTCCTCTTAAAGGTGATTCATGATTAAAAAGAATACCATTGCATGCATACATATTATATGCTTCACGATAATTTACAGTTATCCAGTAACCATAAAGTTTTGCTACTGCATATGGCGATCTTGGATAAAAAGGTGTTGTTTCTGATTGTGGAACTTCCTGAACCAAACCATAAAGCTCAGAGGTAGAAGCCTGATATATCCTTGTCTTTTCTGTAAGACCCAATAATCTAACAGCCTCCAGAATACGCAATGTACCTATGCCGTCAACATTAGCAGTATATTCAGGGGAATCAAAGCTCACCTTTACATGAGACATAGCCCCAAGATTGTAAATTTCATCGGGTTGAACTTCTTGAATAATGCGTATAATGTTTGTTGAGTCGCTCAAGTCTCCATAATGAAGAATAAAGCGAACATTTGCTTCATGCAAATCAGCATAAATATGATCTATTCTATCCGTATTAAACAAGGAGGCTCTTCTTTTTATACCGTGAACTTCATAACCTTTATTTAATAGAAATTCGGCCAAATAGGCTCCGTCCTGTCCGGTTACACCGGTTATTAACGCTTTTTTCATTTAAGCTCTTGAAATTATATATTTAGTTAATGGCAAAACTACGTTGAATATTAATTGTTTCCATAGTGATTTTGGCCGCCGAAAATCGACCAAGAAGAGAGGAATAGTATCTCTCCGCATCCATTCTTTTTAAAAAGTCCCCTACCTTTACTCTATAAGTTGGTTGGCTATAAGATTCATAAATTTCTAACTCAGGAAAATGTTGCATGATGTACCCTTTAACCTGATCAAATTCTGCACGACTATTTCCAGAAAAAATTTGAATTCTAAAACCGGCAGACTCTGTTTGAGAAGAATTGAATTCACCAATTTCCCTCAAAGCCAATTCGATCTTACTATTCTCATTTTGGGGCTCATTCATTTTAAAAGCAGAAGTTGACATCTCCTCTTTAGGCTCATTTTCCTCTACTGTAACCTCAGATTTAATTTCAGGACGGACAATTGAAAGATCTTCCTCATATTTAATAGAACTTGTGGTACCAAGTCTACTAGAAACTTTAGAAGAACATGATGAAAAAAATATTATGAATGTTAAAAAAGTTAGCGGTTTCAACAAATTTATTTTTGTTCAAGAGCACGAAGATAAGAGAATTTTATTATTACCAACGTGGAGAAGCTTGAGTTTTGTTTTAAGAATACTTTTGATCTTGGTTTCCCACAACAATCCGTTAAATAATATTTCAATTATATAAGTAAAAGAGTTTTGTATTTTTAGGAATCTGTTTAATGGTCTAAAATGAAAGATAAATTATTTTTTTACTATCTGCTAATATCTACGCTAATGATAAGCCTTATGAATCTTATGTTCACTAATCAAGCTTATGCACAGAACTTATGTAGTAGTCCAGAAGCAGAACTAAACGGATTTAAATTCCTTACTCCTTCTGAGGGCTGTGGTCCTATGACTGTTGAAATCGAAGCAACGAAACCTGAATATTCAGATGTAAAATATATTTATACATACAACGGAGAAGGTGCTGATCAGCTATCAGCACTTGCCCCTACGGAAAGTACTACTTATAATTATTTCAAAGAAAAGGTTTCTACGGAGTACACAATACTCCAATACGGGAAAAACGCTAATGGAAATACGTTTTACTCTTGTAAGAACGTGACAATTAAGGCTTCTGAAGAACCTTTTTTCACTTCATCAGCATGCAATAACAGCCAACTCCAAATAATTATTCCAGACTCTTCAATAAATAATTTTGATTATTTCGAAGTAGACTGGGATGATGGATCGAATTCACACCAAACCTTCAAGGATTTTTCTTTACCACTTGTTCTTTCTAAAAACTACCCACCAAAAGATCAACGTAATATATCCATTACCGGGAAATACATTATACCGAATAATAGTTGTGATGTAACTGTTAAAAAAACAATTTCGATGAAAGCTGGCGAAAACTATCCAAATATTGATACACTTGAAATAATAGATGATAACATGATCAGCCTATCCTTTTCGGGTGCAGCAGACCAGATTTATTCTGTTTATCGCCGAAATTCTGGCACCACTTATGATTTCAATAATTTTTCTTATCAACTTAAACCTGGAAAGCATCTGCTGAACGTTCGATTAGATAGTCAATATTGTTTTACTCTTTTTAGAAGTTTTGGATGCATGGAAACTTCAGGTGAAGTTTGCACTACCAATCTCGATTCTATTGAATATTCTGTTGAAGGCAATAGTCTTAATTGGACAGCTCATCCGAAAACTTCATCTGTATATTTTGGACCCGGCCTTCCTGATAGTAAAACGACAGATGCCTCACAGGAATTATTAATTGATAAAAATACAATTGAGACTAGGTCTTTGAAGCTAGTTGAATCAAATTATCTTGACCCTTATATAAATTGCTCAGATTCTGACAGTATTTGCTATCAAATAATTTCAAATATCAAAGGTTTTAGCAGAGGCTCAGACTCAATTCCTTTCAGTAGTATTTCAAAATCTCAAAAGAGATGTATGAGCTTTTCAAGTTTAAAACCAAGTTTGATTTCTTCAGTTCTAGCTACAGTTGCTGACGCTAAAACTATAGTTTACTTTTCTCCATCTAACTGGAGTTGGGAAGCTAAAATGTTCTATTTGAATGATACCTCGCTTTTAGCATTAGACTCAACGGAAACACTTCTCCCTTTCGCTACAGATTATGATTCCCTGGAGTCGTATTCTGTAAGTTACATCGACGTTTGCAATAGAATCTCAGAAAACAGCCCCAGAATTAAAACAACATTTTTATATTTAAAAGATAACAAAACCCTTTCATGGAAAGTAAACAATCCGTTTTATCCTGACACTGTCCGCTACCTTGAACTAATTTCACTGGAGCCAAATGATGATTCAGAAAACCTAATTCAAACATTCGACAACATTGAACACAATTCTTTTCCTATTGAGAAAATTGGTGATTTCGATTCGCGAAACCGCTTTTTTTTGAAGGTTTACAGTTCTGACAAAAGAATGAGTCAATCAAACACTATATCCATTCCAGCTAAACTGAAACTTTTTATCCCGGATGTCTTTACTCCTAATTATGACGGAATTAATGATGAGTTTAAGGTATTTGGTAATTTTGAGAATCTTAAGTTTTTTGAAATTAAAATTATTAATCGGAATGGAAAAACAGTTTTTGAAGCTCAAAATCCAAAAGAATATTGGGACGGCAAGATTAACAATGAACCCGTCCCATCCGGTATTTACTTTTTTATTATCAACTTAGAAGACTTTAAAGGAATCAAAGATCAATTTGTAGGTTCTTTACTTTTAATAAATTAACATGAGAACGTTATTAATTCTACTTGTTCTTTTGATATTTTCAGAAGACTGTTTAAGTCAAAATATACTTAAAAATAACAGTATCTCCATTGGACTTTCTGCTATTGGCTCGACCAATGAAAGTATACCATTTTGGTTAAGATCAAATAAGTATGGCGAAATTCCGCTTACTTCCCCTATTGGTCAAATTCAATTCGACTTAAAGCATAATTATGATAGCTTATACAATTCGAAAGAAGAATTAATTAATTCCGGTCTCGGATATGGCTTGAGAATTATTGGCAACAATTCGAAGGAAAATAAGGTCAAAGTGATAGAGTGTTATCTAAGTGCAAGATTTAAAAATCTTGAATCTTATATTGGACGAAGAAAGGAAATCTTTGGGCTTGTAGATTCCGTTTTATCATCAGGATCATATATCTGGTCTGGGAATGCAATTCCAATTCCAAAGTTTCAGATCGGCTTTCCTAAATATGTTTCTGTTTTGGGGAGTAAAAATATATCCTATAAATGGGGAATTTCTCATGGTTTTTTTGGTACACAAGGTAAAGTTGAATCATTTTATCTACACCAAAAATTTCTATATGCAAAGGTTCGACTTAAACCTATTGAATTTATAGCAGGTTTAAACCATCAAGTCCAATGGGGAGGATATAATATTGAGGAGAACATTCAATACCCAAACAATTTTTATGCATTGTTTTATTCAATCCTACCATTAAAAAATATAAGTAAAAGAGCTTCTGAAACATTCACTACTCAAGACGCTTTAAATAGAGTTGGTAATCAATTAGGAACGGTAGATTTGGGTTTCAATATTACAGCAAATCAATTCTCCCTTTTTTTCTATAGGCAAAGCTTATATGAACAAGGAGGTGCCTTGCTAAGGTTAGCAAATATAAAAGACGGCCTTAATGGATTGAGTGTTGAACTTAAAGAAAAAGAAAAAACATTTAGTTTAAAAAAGATTAATTTAGAGTATTTTTTCAGCAAGAATCAAGGAAAATCACCTATACTATTTACAAAAATAGTCGCATGGGAACTTGAAAATTACTTCATCCATGATCTCTATTCAAAAGGGTGGACCTACAATGATAATGTAATAGGCACACCCTTAATTACAAATGAATTAAGCACCAAAGCTTATCTTCCAAATAATGGTTTGTTTATAAATAACAACAGGATTTCGGCATTTCATTTATCCGCATTGTTTAATTATAATGAACATAACCTTTTGGAGATAAAAACTCTTTTCTCGAGAAATTCAGGTATTCTTGTCAATCGAGTTCCAATATTAGAAAACCAAACCAACTATATACAATTTTCGCATTTAATAAAAAGCAAAACTCACTTTAAAAAGACTAATATAATTGAGTTTTCTATAGCATTTGACCATGGTGAGCTATTCGCCAATTCTTTGGGGGCAAATTTGTCTTATTTAAAGTTGATTCTATGAAAAAGAAGTATTCCTCGTTTTTGATTTGTTCAATTCTATTACTTCTATTGAAACCGGAGTCTCTTATTTCACAAACAATTTTAAAAAAACCTAGTACACATCTTAAAATTGTGTCAAACTTAGCCACTGGAAGAAACAACCCTTTTTGGCTTCGTGCTAATAATTTTGGTCAGACGTCCGATTCAGCTCAAAGTTTCCAGATCCAACTTGAAATTAAGAAGGATTTTGACAGTCTTTATTTTCAAAACAAGAGATTGAAAGCATTTGATTGGGGTTACGGCATTGCAACCGGAGTTATTCTGGGGAGGGAAACCAAGTCATACACTCCAGAAATATATATTAAGGGTAGGCTAAAAAATTTAGAACTAACGATAGGAAGAAGAAGAGACTTCTTTGGAATTTCTGATTCGACCAATTCCTCTGGACATTTAATAAACTCCCAAAACACTATTCCAATACCCAAAGTTTCTTTAATTATCCCAAACTATCACTATTTATTCAAAAATAAAATACTTGGAATTAAGGCCGGACTTAGCCACGGTTGGTTTGGAGATCAGTACTACACAAAAGAATCATTTCTTCATCAAAAATGGCTCTATGTTTCAATTGGTAAGCCGACTTGGCGTTTTAACTTTTACACTGGCTTAAATCACAACGTTCAATGGGGTGGAAAAATAAATAATATTCCAAGTCACATTTTCGCTGTAAATGGAAAATTCCCTAGTTCATTAAAAGACTTTCTTTTTGTTTCTACAGGACTTTCTTTAAATAGACAATACAGTCTGCCCGATAGTCTATACACGTATCAAGACCTGACAAATAGAGTTGGTAATCATTTAGGCTCTATTGATGTAGGATTAAGATTTCAAATAAATGGAACTACCATATTGTTTTATAGACAAAATATCTATGACGATGGCTCACTTTTCTATTTATCAAATTTAGATGATGGGCTATCTGGAATAAGTATTAACTTCCCTAAGACTTCAAAAGCTTTTTTTGGCATAAACAATCTTACATTTGAGTTTTTCAATTCACGTAACCAAGGAGGGGCCTTGGGACCAGAACAAAATAATAACTATTTAAGAGGGACTGATAATTACTTTAACAATGCACAATTTCTTGATGGCTGGTCATATAAAGGAAACACTCTAGGTACGAGTTTTATCCCATCAAGATTGGCAATAAATAAGACCTTACCACAATATCAGGTAAATGTAATTACAGAATTACCAACTTTTTTTTATACAAACAATAATCGTGTTAGTGCAATATATATTGCAAGCCAGACTTTTGTTTACAATCACAAAATAAAGGTCAAATATAGCATTTCCAATAACCTTGGAACTTATACTTTCCCATTTGCAAAACCCATAAGACAGAAATCCATGCTTATGGAGCACCAATACTTTATCAAGTCTTTAAAAACTCTGCTTGAAACTCAAATAGGCTATGACAGTCCTGGTATCTATGAAAAAAACCTAGGAGTTAAGTTTGTCCTTCTGAAAAAATTCTAACCAAAAAATAAAAATATATATATTAACAAAAAAGCTCATCGTATCTTTAAAACCAATAATTAGAATAGGCATGAAAAGAAAAAGACGATCATCATATTTTTTACTATCCAGCATTCTAGCTGATACACTAATAATAAATGTTGCTTTTGTTATTACTTTCTATTTACAAAAAGAAAGTGAAGAGGTGTTTTTTTCCAATAATCAAACAATACTATTTTGGTTATTTAACGCAATTTGGTTTTTATTATTGTTAATTAGGAAACCATATCGAGAACCAAGAATTTCTTTTAATATTTCGAAACTCTTATACAATTTTTATTTGCTTTTGCTAATTCATGCTTCTTTAATTGCAATTATATGGGTTATTTCTAACGGCATTTTCTCTACCAAAATTAGTTTAACCTTAACCTATTTATTAGCTGCTGTTCTTGGATCATTATTAAGAATTGTTGGTGTAATATTCCTTAGATATTTAAGAAGAAAGGGTTTTAACGTCAGGAATTATGTTGTTGTCGGCTATGGCGAATTATCACCTTTAATAGTGAACTATTATAATCAACATCCCGAAATGGGATATGTATTTAAGGGCTATTTAGGTGATTCAAATTATTTTGATGAAGATTTTTTTATCAATCTTGAAAAAAATATTTCTGAGGATGACTTGCATTATATTTATTGTTGCATGCCATACCTTGAGAATAAAACTTTGGAGAAAATCACAAATCTTTGTAAACATTACAATGTAAGTATAAAGGTATTAATGGATTATAGATCCTTTGCTAAAAATGGCTTATCAGTTGAATATCATGGTCCTTTACCAATAATAAATGTTTCATCGAACCCTTACACAGACCAGCAGGCTTTGTTAGTAAAAAGAGCTTTTGATTTAATCTTCTCATCTAGTATTATGATACTCGGTGCACCACTTTTTCTAATTTTCGCAATAGTTACAAAGCTTACCTCACCCGGTCCTGTCTTTTATAAATCTGAAAGAGTTGGCCTGTGGGGGAAAAAATTTATGATGTACAAATTTAGGAGCATGACCAATGAAGCAAGCTTGAGTAAAAAAATTGTTTTAACTGAGGGAAATGATATGCGAGTTACGAAATGGGGTAAGATAATGAGGAAAACAAGAATAGACGAAATTCCTCAATTTTTAAACGTTTTGAAGGGTGAAATGTCTATTGTAGGGCCAAGACCAGGTATTCCAAGCTATAATGATGCAGTATTAAAGTTAGCACCAGAATTTCAAAGACTTTTAGCAATAAAGCCTGGGGTAACTTCTTTTGGTCAAATTAATTATGGCTATGCAGAAACCCCAGAGGAAATGGTAAAAAGAATGAGATATGACTTATTACATTTAAATAATAATTCATTGAAAACAGATATATGGTTAGTTATTCTTACTGCTAAAATTATGGTACAAGGTAAAGGACAGTAATCATTTTATAACATTTACCTTTGCTTGCATTTAATACCATAGAAAAAAGGAAATATGATTGACCTCTTCCCAGTTAATGTAGACTTTCCTTTTATGTAACCCTCCCAAAAAAATGACCCCTTCCCATAAATGTAGCCTTCCCTAAAAATGTAGCCTTCCCTAAAAATCGGACAGTTTAAAATAGAAAAACTAACTAAATTTAAACTGTTATGAAGAGAACTAAGTTTACAGAAAGTCAAATTATAAAGGCCATCAAGGAGAATGAGAATGGCCGATCAGCAGAAGAAAT
>JANSYO010000103.1 GCA_024742395.1 Cytophagales bacterium | reverse complement strand
AGCCATCAAAGAGGGGATGCAACTTCCACTTGATCAAGCCCTTGAACTGGAAAAGGCTCTATTGGATCCTCTTGAAAACTCTCAGGATTACAAAGAAGGAATTAAAGCATTCAAAGAAAAACGTCAACCCGAATTTAAAGGAAAATAATATGAAACATTACGAATATTATATTGATGGAGAGTGGTGCAATTCCAGCGAAATTATTGAAGTAAGAAACCCTGCAAACGATGAACTGATTGCCACAGTAGCAGAAAGCACTGTTGAGGATGCACAAAGAGCATTAGAAACATCGGAAAAGGCCCAGCATTCCTGGGGATTTCTTCCGGCAACAGAAAGAGCTGAATACCTCTACAAAATTGCCGATAAGTTAAATAAAGAAAAGGAACACTTTGCCAGACTTTTGGTTGCAGAGCAAGGTAAAACACTGGCCGAAGCTTATGGTGAGGTAGATGATACAGTAAGATACATTACCTATTCTGCAGAGGCAGCCCGAAGAATTCAAGGGGCAATTTTTCCCTCAGATAAATCAGGAGAGTATCTGGCCATAAGCAAAGTGCCCTATGGTGTTACCTTGGGTCTGTGTGCCTATAATTATCCTTTAGCCCTGATAGGAAGAAAGATAGGGCCAGCTCTGGTAACTGGGAATACCATGATTATTAAGCCTCATGAGTTGACGCCAATAACGGCTTCTGAGTTTTGCAGAATATGCCATGAAGTAGGGCTTCCTAAGGGAGTTATCAATATGGTTGCAGGTAAAGGTCTGGCCATTGCCTCTCATCTGGTCAGTAGCCCCATAACCAGACTCATAAGTGTAACAGGAAGTATTAAAGCAGGGCAGGGAATATACAAAGCGGCAGCCGATAATATCACCGCTCTTTCGCTCGAACTGGGCGGTAAAGCACCTTTTATTGTACTTGAAGATGCTGATGTAGATAAAGCCGTAGAAGCGGCAGTTATTTCCCGATTTGCAAATTGCGGACAGGTTTGTATTTGCAATGAAATGGTCATGGTTCATGAAAAAATCGCCGATGAGTTTACTGAAAAGGTGTTGAAGCGTGTAGCTCGAATAAAAATTGGGGACCCTATGACGAATGTGGATATGGGGCCAAGTGTAAGCAAACAAGGTATTGAAAAAATGCAGGCGATAGTCAACGACTCTAAGAAACTTGGGGCTGAGGTGCTGGCAGGCGGTAATAGACCTGAAGGTAAAGTTTTTGAAAAGGGTAATTGGTTTGCACCTACCGTGCTCACAAATATTGAAAGCAATCATCCAGCAGCAGAACATGAGATTTTTGGACCAGTAATGCCCATCATGAAAATTGATTCTTATGAACAGGCTTTACAAATGCAAAATCAGCGTAACGACGGACTTTCAGCTTACTTGTATACGAAAGATTATCGGAAGTTTATGCATGCTATAGACCATCTTCAGGTTGGCACTATTTTCATTAACCGAGGCATCGTTGGATACATTCAGGGTTACCATTCGGGACATAAATTAAGTGGACTAGGTGGTGAAGATGGTATCCATGGAATTGAAGGTTATCTTCAAAAGCGAACCATTTATATGGATTATAATTAAATTGTTGATTACAAAAGATTTACAGCCATAAAAAAAAGACTCTAATTGTGCTTGTTTAGTTTTTGCTTAGTATAAAATTTCTTCTTTTGAGATAAAAAGCCCTTGCTTTGAGAATAATTATAAAAAGAATTGATAGTATTTATCTAAGTGAGGTTGAGCTCGCCAAAATTTAAAATTAATAACAAAACCGATTAAAAATAATGAAGAGGAACTGGTATCAGAAGGTATTTTATTACGTCTTGTTCGTCACCCTTCTTTCTTCTTGTAAACCTAATAAACCCATGATTTCACAAGAGTTAATTGATAAATTGGGTATCACAGATCCAAATCATCTAAGTGCCGCATCTAAAAGAGCTTTGCAATGGCCTCAAGATTTAGGAAATGAATGGTTCCTGGAATTTGGTGACTATAAACCTCTAAAAGGTGACTTAGCCTATGAAAAGGGGGTGGTAAGGAGAGACCCAAGTGCAGTATTAAAAATTGATGGAAAATATTTTGTCTGGTACACCAGAAGTACGGGAGAGACACAGGGATTTGGAGGTGATATTGAGAACGAAAAGGTTTTTCCCTGGGATAGAAGTGAAATATGGTACGCAACTTCAGAAGATGGCTGGACATGGAAAGAAGAAGGAGTAGCAATAGAAAGGGGAGAGAAGGGTCGTTACGATGACAGGTCTGTTTTTACCTCAGAAATTATGTTTCATGATGGAAAATACTATTTGTGCTATCAGACAGTAAAGTCTCCGTATGTGGTAAGGGTTAAAGAAGAAGTTGGCATAGCTTGGGCCGACTCACCTCATGGACCGTGGCACAAAAGTGATGCTCCCATCTTAAGCCCAGCTGATAACGGCGTTTGGAAAGGGGAAGAAGATAACCGTTTTGCTGTAGAAAAAAAGGGTGATTTCGACAGCCATAAAACGCATGATCCATGTATTCTACCTTACAACGGGAAGTTTTATCTCTATTATAAAGGAGAGCAAATGGGCGAGGAAATAACATTTGGTGGTCGCCAGATCAGACATGGAGTAGCTATAGCTGATCATCCGCTAGGACCTTATGTGAAATCACCATATAACCCGATAAGTAACAGTGGGCATGAAATCTGTGTCTGGCCATATAAGGAGGGTATTGCTTCTTTAATCACTACAGATGGACCAGAAAAAAATACCATACAGTGGGCACCTGATGGGATAAACTTTGAAATAATGGCTTCCATAAAAGGAGCACCTCATGCCATTGGCCTAAACAGATCTCTGACTTCGGATGAGGATCCAATAAAGATTATGGAGTGGGGGCTAACCCATATGTACAATAACTGGCACGAACAAAGCATCATGCGTTTTGATTCAAGGAAAATCAGAGAACACAAAGCCGCAGGTGAAAAAGGAAATTTAGATACTACAAGTAAAAAATAGTCAAACATGATAGTTACCAAATACGAAGGCAATAAAACATTTTCAGTTTCAGAAGAAGAGGCTATGGCTCCGTTGGCCGGAGAGGTTCAAATAAAGGTGGCATACTGTGGTATCTGCGGTACAGATGTACACATATATCATGGGATGATGGACCAACGAGTGGCTATGCCTCAAACAATTGGTCATGAAATGTCGGGCGAAATTTCAGCCCTTGGAGAAGGTGTAAGCTATTTGAAAATCGGAGATAAAGTAGTCGTTCGTCCGCTGGATAACAGAGGAGAATTGCCTTCCGATAAAGGCATCAGTCACATTTGTAAGAACCTGAAGTTTATCGGAATTGACAGCCCGGGTGCAATGCAACAATACTGGAATGTTCCAGCTTTTACCATTCATAAACTACAGGAAAGTACAGATTTAAAACTAGCGGCATTAATAGAACCTTTAGCTGTAGCGTGTCATGATGTGAGGCTCTCTGGTCTTACTGCGGGTGAAACGGCCGTAGTGCTAGGAGGTGGGCCTATTGGAATGCTTGTGGCATTTGTAGCCAAGAGCCAGGGAGCCCAGGTTATTATTTCAGAGGTAAACCCGGTGAGGATAAACATGGCCAAAAGCTGGGGATTTGATGTAGTAAGCCCGGTAGAAACAGACTTAGTAGCCTATGTAGATGGTAAGACAGAAGGTAGACTGGCAGATGTGGTATTCGAAGTGGCTGGCGTTCAGCCGGCTTTGGATGTAATGACTGAGGTAGCAGGTATTAGAGGAAGAATTGTAATGGTGGCTATACATGGGCAACCTAAACCGGTAAGTCTTTTCAAGTTTTTCTGGAAAGAGTTGAAGTTGATTGGTGCTCGGGTGTATGAGCCTGAAGACTATGAAACGGCTATTGATTTAATAACGAAGAACGAATTGCCATTTGCAGAGCTGATTACAGACGTACAGCCTTTAAGTAAAATTCAAAATGCTTTTGAACAAAACGATCTCAATCCAAACGGCATGAAAGTTATGCTTGATTGTCAAAGCTGATTATAGAATCATTATTACAAAAAAAAAACACAAAACATTAACCACTCAAAATGAGCATATTAGATAAGTTTAAATTAGACGGTAAAGTAGCTTTAGTAACCGGATGCAAAAGAGGTATAGGAAAAGCGATGGCAGTGGCTCTCGCTGAAGCAGGAGCAAATATTATTGGTGTGAGTGCCTCCTTAGAGAAAAGTGGTAGTCAGGTAGAAAAGGAAGTTTTAGCCACAGGCAGATCATTCAAAGCATACACCTGCGATTTCTCTGATCGTAATTCGCTTTATGATTTTATTAAAGAAGTGAAAGCCGAGAATCCGATAATCGATATTTTGATAAACAATGCAGGTACAATTTTAAGAACTCCTGCTGCTGAACACCCCGATGAAATGTGGGACAAGGTAGTTGAGGTCAATCAAAATGCACAATTTATTCTTACCAGAGAAATTGGAAAGGAAATGGTAGCCCGCGGGTCTGGTAAAATCGTCTTTACCGCTTCTCTTTTGACTTTCCAGGGAGGTATTACTGTTCCTGGCTATGCGGCGTCTAAAGGTGCTATAGGTCAGCTGACTATGGCTTTTGCTAATGAATGGGCATCAAAAGGGGTGAATGTTAATGCAATAGCTCCAGGTTATATAAGTACTGACAATACCGAGGCTCTCAGAAATGATGCGGATAGATCTGCCTCAATTCTGAGTAGAATCCCGGCAGGAAGATGGGGACAGCCTGAAGATTTCGCCGGACCAACAGTCTTTTTATGCTCTGAAGCAGCGGCATATATGCATGGTTCTATTGTCTTGGTAGACGGTGGATGGATGGGTAGATAAAGCCTATCTATTTTTTGCCAATTCATCTTTCTCAAAATAAATGTATGAATCCAATCCTATGAGTTTCTATAAATACTTTCTACTCTTTTCCTTAATTTCCTTAAGCGTATATGCACAGCCGGGACTTGAGAAATCACTAGCTGAAAACGAACAGAGAGTGGTGGATTTGGGTGGCTATAAGTGGAAAATGAAAATGATGCTACCCGGCGAAGGTGTTAAGGCAGGATTGCATGAATTACCCCCTACAGATCTGGAAACAAATTTCTGGAATTCAGCTAAAGTGCCAGGAGATGTCTATACAGATCTTTGGAAGGTCGGGGCAATAGATGATCCTTATTTTGGAAGAAACAGCGTGAAAGCTCAATGGGTACAGCAGTATGAATGGTGGTATGCAAGACAATTTAATGTTACAGATGATTTAACAGATCAGCTCGTTTCACTTGATTTCGAAGGAGTCGATTTTGCCTGTGATGTTTGGCTTAACGGTGTATTCCTAGGAAGTCATGAAGGGGCTTTCTCCTCTTTTTCTTTTGACATCAAAGAGGCACTTCGTGTAGCAAAAGACAGGTTAGGCAGCTCAAATTTGTTAATGTTAAGACTGGCACCTCCTCCTGCCGTAAATTCTTTAGTAGCAGGTAGAAAGACTCCCTGGTTTGGAGACTATTGGAGAGATCTGACACCTTTTGGTATTACCGGGAATGTCAAAATGGTGTATACCGGAAAGGTGAGACTGAAAGATGTGTATACAAAGCCATTGGTTCAAAGTGAAAATAAAGCCTCAGTGTCCTTAGAATTAGAACTTGAAAACACCAGTAAGAATAGCAGAACTGTAAAAGTCTATTCTTCAATTCAAGGCAAGAATTTTGATTCTGAAGAAATTAAAAGTGTTTTTGAAATTACTCTTTCTCCGGGGATAAATCATTTTAAAAAAGAAATTGAGATAACGAATCCTCAACTGTGGTGGACATGGGATATGGGAAAACCCAATCTTTACTTGTCTAAAATAACGGTCGAAGAAAAGGAGGTGCTACAAGACTATCAGGAAACAAGTTTTGGGCTAAGGAAGATAGAAATGCAGTGGAATCCTGGCTTTACTAAAGATGAAGTAAGTTTTCCGCGAACTACTGTATTAAACGGTAAACCTATGTTTATCCGTTCAGCATGCTGGGGTGGCCCTCCCGATATTTTTGTGGGAAGAACCACGCCTGATAAATACAAAACGCTGATTGATTTGGCCAAAAAAGCCAACATGAATAACATAAGAATATTTGGATGGCATCCACCAGAAATCCCTCTGTTTTATGAGTTATGTAATGAAGCGGGTATTTCAGTTTGGCAGGATATTGTTCCGCTTGGAACAGGAAACTTTCCACAGGATGACGCATTTGTTAATAGGATACTTGATGAGGCCACTGAGGTTATTAGAGCCAGAAGAAATCATCCTTCTTTGATTATGATGGAGGGTGGAGAAGAGATGTTTCTAAGAGCCACTGATCCTCATTTTACCAGAAGTATGCTGGAGAGACTAGGAGCCAGATTGCAGGAGCAGGTAGATCTTCCATTTGTGCCAGATTCACCGATGACAGATGAGCCATCTCAAAAAGCCGGCTTTAAACCCAAGGAGGCTCTACATGCTTTAGCGTATTTCTATGGAATGGGAAATTGGTTAATGGAAGATTGGATCAAAGGCATGGATTATCCTATTGTTCCCGAACTGGCGGTAACATCAGTGCCTAATGTAGAAAGCCTGGAAAAATTTATTCCTGAAAATGAAATATGGCCACCAGGTTTAAGTTGGGGTCACCATTGGGCAGATTTAGATCATCTACGAATGCAGAATTATGACACTTTTGGAGAAGAGAAGACCGCCTCACTCCAAGAGTTTGTGGATGCTACACAGGATGCTCAGGGTACAGTTTTTCAACTGACAATAGAACATTTCAGAAGAAACAAACCCAAAACCAGTGGGATAGCAATTTGCCATTTTATGACGTACTGGCCAGACATGAAGTGGGGAATTGTAGATAACTATCAAACACCCAAAAGATCTTTTGACTTTATTCAAAGAGCCTATCAGCCTACACTAATAAACCTCAATTTCAGTAAGAGAAGATGGCAGACTAACGAAGCGTTTAAGGCTGAAGTTTGGATTGTTAATGACCTGTATCAGTCTTTCAAGAGTCTAATGGCCACTTATGAAATAGTAGGTAATAAAGGTACTGTCGTGTCTAAAGGAGAAAGAAATATAGAGAGAATTGATGAGTTCAGCTCCAAAGCATTTTTCACCATTAACGAGAACACCTTATCAAAGGTTAGAAACTCATTCGATGTTAGAATGAAACTGACAGATGGAAATGGTAAAATGATTTCTGAAAATCAATATCACTTTTTGATTGGAGATCAGGTAGAGGCCAGTAAAAAAATGAAGGAAATGGGGAATGAACTAAGAAAGAAAAATAATGAATACACCTATGGAAATTACTTTATGTTTTACCCTTCGTATAATGGTAAGGGGAAGCAGGTAGAAAGTAAAACGGACGTCGTGCATCCCGAAGGATTTCCCGAAAAGAAATAGAATTACAAAGACATTAATATCGAAGAGAATATAAGTAAGAATTTCAACCATGAGAAACATCAAATCGTACGATCTATTTATTAACAATGAGTGGCTTAAGTCTGATTCCGGGGAAACAGCTGAAGTAATTAGCCCATCTACTGAAGAGGTGGTAGGTGTAATTCAAAACGGCACGGTCACTGATACAGAAAGGGCTCTTCAAGCAGCTGATGTGGCCTTTAAAAAATGGAAGAAGATTCCACCCCGTCAGAGAGCAGAGATGCTTTATAAACTGGCAGCTGAAATAAAGAACAATGCTGAGTATTTGGCTGAATTGTTAGTAAAAGAACAAGGGAAATTGCTAAAAGTGGCCAGAATGGAAGTGGCCGTTGCTGCTTCTTTTATAGAATATGCCTGTGAAAACGCCAGAAGAATCGAGGGCGATATCATTCCCTCAGATAATCCTGGAGAACAGATTTGGATTCAAAAAATACCTCGTGGAGTGGTTGTGGCTATTACGGCCTGGAACTTCCCGTTTGCTTTGGCTGCAAGAAAGCTTGGGCCGGCACTGGTAGCAGGAAATACCTTGGTGATTAAACCTACTTCAGAAACACCTCTGGCTACCTTAGAATTAGGAAATCTAGCCCTCAAGGCGGGTATTCCGGCAGGCGTAATAAATATTATCACCGGGCCTGGTGCCGCTATGGGTAATGCTTTGGTTTTAAATCCATTAACTAAAATGGTGACCATGACAGGTTCTACACCCGTGGGGCAGGTGATAGCGAAAAACGCGGCACAGAACCTTATTCCGGTTCAGTTAGAACTGGGTGGAAAAGCACCCTTTATTGTTTTTGAAGATGCTGATATTGATTCTGCAGTAGATGGGGCTCTACATTCCAGATTTGATAACTGTGGGCAAGTTTGTACATGCAATGAGCGTCTCTATGTTCATGAGAAAATCTATGATCACTTCATGGAAAAATTCATGGAGAAGGTGAAGGCTTTAAAAGTGGGTGATCCCATGCTGGAGGACACCGATATGGGGCCTAAAGTCAATAAGAACGAACTAGCTCACATGGAGAAACTGGTAGCGATTAGCTTAGAAGAAGGAGCTACTCTTGCATACGGTGGTAAAAAGCCAGAAGGGGCACAATTTGAGAAAGGATATTGGTTTGAGCCCACTATACTTACTGATGTAACCCAGAATATGACGATTGTGCATGAGGAGTCCTTTGGTCCAATATTACCCGTATTGAAGTTCAGCACTTTTGATGAAGTCATTGCTTACGCTAATGATAGCGAATACGGATTGGCCGCTATGGTTTATACTAAAAATGTAGAGAACATCATGAAATGCAACGAAGAGCTGGAGTTTGGAGAAATCTATGTTAATCGGGGACATGGAGAGCAGCACCAAGGCTTTCACAATGGCTATAAACTGAGTGGCCTTGGTGGAGAAGATGGCAAGTATGGTTTTGAGCAATATCTGGAGAAAAAAACATTTTACGTTAAATACTAAGCATTGTGGGTTCATTAATCAAAGAAGTAAATACACGTTTGTTTGAAGTGCCTCTTCCAGAGGTACTTTCAGATGCCAAGCATGGAGATCATTTTCATTTTGAATTGGTTACCTGCACCATCACTTTAGAAGACGGTAGTGAAGGTACCGGCTATACATACACCGGTGGTAAAGGAGGACATGCTATCAAAGCAATGATTGACCATGATTTTCGAAAAGCTTTAATCGGTAAAGACGGAACCGATATTTCTTCCATCTATGATTTCCTGGAGTGGCATATTCATTATGTAGGTAGGGGAGGAATAGCCTCTTTCGCTATTTCAGCTGTGGATATTGCACTTTGGGATATAAAATGTAAAAAAGCAGGCCAGCCTCTTTGGAAAATGGCAGGAGGTGCAGGTAATACTTGCAAGGCCTACTGTGGAGGCATTGACCTTATGTTTCCTTTAGAAAAACTGTTGAGTAATATTCGCGGCTATTTGGCGGCGGGCTTCAATGCCGTAAAAATCAAAATAGGACGCGAAAATCTGCAGGAAGACCTGGATAGAATAAAAGCAGTTCGGGAGCTGATAGGACCGGATGTTACTTTCATGGTTGATGCCAACTACTCCATGTCTGTAGAAAAAGCGATAGAAGCAGCCAATTCTTTTAAACAATATAACATTCATTGGTTTGAAGAACCCACTATTCCAGATAATTACAAAGGTTATGCAGAAATAGCGGAGGCCACTCAAATGCCACTGGCAATGGGTGAAAACCTGCATACTATTCATGAATTTGAGTATGCTTTTGAACAATCTAAATTATCATTTATACAGCCAGATGCCTCTAATTGTGGAGGAATAACAGGATGGTTGGCAGCGGCAGAATTATCTAGAAAATATGAGCTGCCGGTATGTTCACATGGTATGCAGGAACTCCATGTGAGTTTAGTTTCTTCGCAGCCAAACAGCGGTTGGCTTGAGGTACATAGTTTCCCTATAGATCAATATACACAAAGACCTTTGGTGGTAGAGAACCATCGAGCTGTGGCTCCTGATACACCAGGTATAGGTGTTGAGTTTAACTGGTCTTTGCTAGAACCCTTTGAGAAGAAATGAAAAAGCCGGCAATTTGGATTTTAACTCTACTGTTTCCATTCCTAAGCATAGCTCAAAACAGTATTGAACAATGGGAAGTATTGGATATACCTTTTGAATTGGTATATGATAATTCCGTCAATCCGTTTGATCTGCATGTTGAAGCCTATGTTAAAGGAAATGGTGAATCGAAACTTCTTCCATTATTTTATAACGGAGGTCATCAGTGGGTATTAAGGTTTTCATCGGCTAATACGGGTACCTATACATTCGAGTTGGTGGGGAATGTGAAAACAAAATCTAAGGCCACCGGAAATATTGAAGTGGTAGCCAACACAAAAAGTGATCGGCACGGTGGTATTGTCTTAAATGACATAGTCAAAGACCGTTTTTTCTATGAGGATGGTTCTCATTATTTTAATCTGGCATTTGAATGTGATTGGCTGTTTGCTCTTGATTATGGACAAAAGGAGCTGACTAAAACGGAGAAACTGCTAAATACACTTAAAGAGAATGGTTTAAATCAGATAGTGATGAACGTTTACGCTCATGATGTAGTCTGGGAGAAAGATCCTTTACTTGCCTCACATCCAGAGCACGAGTATGGCGGGAAACAGGATGTTTTTCCTTTTCTGGGGACTAATGAAGAGCCTAATTTTAACTCTCTCAATGTAAACTTCTTTAAGCATTTTGATCATGTAATTGCTTCTATGCATGAGAAAGAAATTGCTAGCCATTTAATGATTTATGTATGGAATAAAATGGTGAATTGGCCTGATATGAATTCTGAGGCAGACAACAGATACTTCGACTATGTGATCAAACGATATCAGGCCTATCCTAATATGATCTGGGATATTTCAAAAGAAGCACTTTTTTATGGCAGAGCTACTGAAGAATACATCTTAGAGAGAATAGATAGAGTAAGAAAATTAGACAAATATGATCGACTTCTTTCTGTTCATGATTTTGGGTTCTGCTCCAGGAATCCAGAGAAAGTTGATTTTATTTCTTCGCAAAACTGGACCGGCAGTTTATATCATTCTGCTCTAGGCATGAATGAAAAATTCTCAAACAAACCTGTTTTTAATATTGAGCACGGAGGGTACGAAGAATCGCCGTATGTAGTTTTTACAGGTGCTTACGTAAATCCGGAAGTGTGTTTAAGAAGAAATTATGCCTGTATTTTTGCTGGGATATACTCCACTTATTATTGGCAGGGTGCCTCCTGGAATGTAATTATTCATAATCCTTTAGAGCAGCCCGATGGCTTCATAAAACCTAAATTTGAATATTATAAGCATTTGAGAGGCTTTTTTGAGAAGTTTGATTTTAAGGATTTTAGTCCCCACCCAAAGGCAAATTCCAGTGGTTATTGTTTAAAAAGCAGAGATTCAAAAACGCTACTGTTTTATTTCCCAAAAGAAAACTGGCACATAAAACTCTGGTCTGTATTGAATGAAAATCAGGGAGAAATAAGCTACCAATTCTTCAATACCATTTCTGGCGAGTACACTGAAAGTAAGATTTATGAGAAAAAGCAGGGAGATGGACTAAAATCGCCTTGGTATGAAGAAAATGACTCCATCTTAATTATCAACTTAAAATAATAATCTAAAACTCCACTAGAAGAAAATATCTGGCTTTGATATTTCATAAACATCTAAACCCTATAAGTTATGTTCGAAACGAAATTTGGAGAAATAAGTGGTATTGATATTAAACTTTTCACTCTTAAAAGTAAGGATGGCCTTGAGGTAAGAATAATGAATTATGGTGCCACAATAACAGCCATCATTTTGCCTGATGGTACCCACCTATCTTGTGGTTTTGACAATTTAGAAGGCTATTTCTCCGAAGATTATAAGCAGAACGCACCATATTTTGGATGCACTGTAGGTCGCTTTTCATCCAGAATAAAAAATGCAGAATTTACTCTGCATGGCAAAAGGTATAAACTGGCTGCAAATAACGGAGAGCACAACCTACATGGTGGAATCAATGCCCTGGATAAGGAAGTTTGGGAGGTTATAGAAAACTCAGACAAACGATTGGTTATGCGTCATTTAAGTCCTCACATGTCTGAAGGCTTTCCCGGCAATGTACAGTTTGAAGTAATTTTTGAATTAAGTGATACCAATGAACTGTCAATTAATTACCTGGCTGTTCCTGATAAGGATACCCCAATTTCACTGACAAATCACACGTATTTTAACTTATCCGGCTTTAAGGAAACCATTGAAGGTCATTATGCGAGAGTGAATGCCAGTCGTCATTTAAAACCTGATGAAAGTGGAGTTCCGGCAGGAGAAGCAGAAAACCTGGATGGGCTGGCAGCAGATTTAAGTGAAGGCAAGCAAATGAAGCAGGCTTTGTCAGGCCTTGAAACTGGCTTTGAGCACTACTTTATTTTTGATAAGCCGCTTTGGCAGCTAGGTAAAATAGCCACTTTTGAACATTTGGAAAGTGGGAGAAAGTTAGAAATATCTACCACAGAGCCGGGCATGCTTTTTTACTCGGGCTACTTTACTTCAAATAAGCTCATACGAGAAAATGGCGATCAATATGGTCAATACATGGGTTTCTGCTGTGAAACACATAGATACCCGAATGGTCCTAATATAAAGGGTGCTCCCGGAGCAATAACCAAGGCAGGAGAAACCTATACAAGTCAAACCATTTACTCTTTCAGTTTTTGATAAACCCTTTAAATTATTGAAATATGATAACCGGAATTTTATTTGCTCTTTTTGCAGGTCTTACTTTGGGCTTGTATGCTCTTCCTGAAAAATTCACAAAGGAATTTGAATTTGAAAATACCTGGGGAGCCTTCTTTGCTATTAACATGTTCGTTGTTCCGCCTTTAGCGGCTTTGCTTTTTGTTAAAGGGCTGCCAGAAATCATTTCTGTGATACCCCCATCAGTAATTTGGGGAATGGGCCTTAGCGGATTTCTCTGGGGGATTGGCGTTATGATGTGGGGCAAAGCCATTAACTATGTTGGTTTGTCTCTCGGATTTTCAATTTTTATTGGGACTGTCATTCTGATTGGCTCTTTAATTCCTTTTGCAGTAAACGGTCTTCCTGAAACAAACGTCTTTATCACCATTTTAGCAGGTATTGTTATCGTGTTACTTGGCGTTCTTTTCAATGGCAAAGCCGGCATGCTACGTGAAAAAGGTGGCGAATCAAAAGGTGGTGCCATGATTACCGGAATTGCCATAGCAATTATTGGT
>JANSYO010000341.1 GCA_024742395.1 Cytophagales bacterium | reverse complement strand
TTTGGGGAGGAGTTTAGTGTAAGTTATCCGAAATCAGATACTTCAATAGATGAATTAATAATGGACTTTTACTCAAGACTTCATGACTACAGTGCAGATAGTGCTAAAGACTTGATTATTAGACTTAAAATTTTACAATTAGAAAATCGCTTTGCTGAACAGATTAACGCCTTAAGAGAAATAGTTTTGACTAGGCAAAAATCTTTGAGGCCTGAAGAGGTTTTGTTTGATTTCAGTGACATAATTCCAAGTGAAAAAGACATAAATGGTTTCCCTAAATTCGGGCTGTTCATATCTATCAAAGGTGAGCAGATACTAATGAAGGAAATTGGTATTAATGAGTTTAGTCACAAATTGGGTGAAGAATTGGAATCGAAAGTCTTTGAGAAACTTATGGACTAAATATTTAATAGAGGAGTTGTGAACGATTAAGGAATTGATTTAGCCCTCTGCTAAAATTCGATACAATTCCAAATTCACGTAATAGTGATGACCACTGATGGTGCGTTTTTCCAAAACATGCATGTCCGTTAATTGATTTAGATAGTCCCGCGCTGTGTTTTCTGCATACAGTGATTGATCAGTCAGGTGCTTTACCTTGGTGTAAGGTTGTTTGAAGATCTCGTCTACTAATTGTTCAGGCCGACGGATATCAGTTTCTTGTTGGATAGCCTCCAGAATACTTTCTCTGGTTGTAAGAATATCATTGATTTTTTGATAGGTAATGTTAGCGGTCACCTCAATGGCTTTCAACATGTACTTTAACCATGATCGCCAGTCACCGCGCTGTGACACACCC
This sequence comes from Cytophagales bacterium, assembly GCA_024742395.1. Classification (GTDB taxonomy): domain Bacteria; phylum Bacteroidota; class Bacteroidia; order Cytophagales; family Spirosomataceae; genus Jiulongibacter. Next base: position 349 of record JANSYO010000341.1, on the reverse strand, counting down.
GCCAAATGGGCGTAGTATTCCGCCTTGTGATCAATGATGAATTTACTTAGATACAGCACCGGAAAATCCAATAGGCCTGCGTGAGTCAGGTAATGAATATTGAGCAAGCGACCAGTTCTTCCATTACCATCACGAAAAGGGTGTATGACCTCAAATTGATAGTGAGCCATGGCCATTTTAATCAGTGGATCAACGCGGAGTTCTGTATCATTGAGAAAACCGGAAAGGCGATCCAGTTTTTCTTCCACAAGACCTTTGCCTTGAGGTGGGGTATAGATGACTTGGCCGGCCTGCGGACCAGTATTTCCTCGCTTGATCGTGAGTTGAACAAAGGGCGGTCGAATACCAT
>JANSYO010000386.1 GCA_024742395.1 Cytophagales bacterium | reverse complement strand
TCCTAAACATATTCATTGATTGTGTTTTCTTTCGTAGTCTTTCCAAATTCACTTAATTGAAGGTGATTTGATGTATTTGCATGCATCCCTATGATGAAGGTATTGTGGAGTAGTTTCGAGCAAATGGAGAGTGTTTCTTTGTTTAATAGCGTTTGCAACATCACTGTCTTCTTTAGGTGCAACAAGCGCCTGAATCAGAGAATTTCCTTCACCTATTTTCCAATAATTCGTACAACAGAGATTTTCAGTATCTGGTGCCACTGTTTTCCCAGCAAAACAAGTGTTCTAACAGAAGGAGTTGCTCATTTCTAATACCAATGGAAAGTAATCGAACGTGTACAAGATTATTCTTCATCTTCCTAAAGACCAGTTACATTTTGTCTGTTTCCCTTTCAGACAGCAGGAACTACATCTCCTGATTTCGTAAAATACAAAATACCAGATATTGTTCTCATAGGTCTATTGATTGCAATGGTATATGATACAGATTCTCCAGCTCATTAGAATCATCTAACAAACGAAGCTCGAATCTGTTGAAGTTTCATCTGGTGGCGAATATTGTTCCTTACTCTGCCCAGAATTGCAATCCGTTCCGGGTACGAGAACTTACAATTAATTTATACACTATGATTATAAACTATCCGTGCAAAAAACGAAGAAATTCAGGATATCAGCAAGAATTAACTTCTGGCCTCCTGTAATCCTCTCATTCTCCCTGCTGCTAGGCAAATTGATATATCTTCATATTAGGGACAATGATTCAGCATATCTACGGCATCTGAAACACGTTTCACATCCACTCCTCGACATCTGGCTTCATCAAAGAAAACAAAACAGGTTTGATTCTCTATTGGGTAATATGTGAAGATCTTTCAATCTTTTTTTGTCATCCATCACTGTCCATTGTTGCTCCTTGAGGCAGTAAAACACAACGCTTTTACCTTTCTTTAACAAAGTTTCTGCAACTTGGAGATTGCTGAGCCCTGCCCTTAGCCCTCCTGCATTTATTAACACATATAATTTGTTATCTTTCCCCCAAACATCAAGAATATATTGAAGAGAACTTTC
>JANSYO010000035.1 GCA_024742395.1 Cytophagales bacterium | reverse complement strand
TCAGTTCAGGTCCGGTAGGCAGATATCTGTCTTTAGTAATTTTGTTATATGCAATTACATACTTTCCATGAGGCTTGGTGGTAGGTCCGCCAGGCACACTCAGGTGTCCTACTGAATAATATGTAGGTACTCTATCTAACACTTCAAGACTCTTGATATTCCATTTTACCAGCTCAGAAGACACAAACATTGAAGTTATGGCATTGCCTCTGCCATCAAACTCTGTATGCAATGGCCCTAGCCCTGGCTTCTTAACTTCACCATGGAGTGCGGCATCATAATTCACTACAGGAATACCTTCAAATTCACCATCAAATTTCTTGTCTGCTATAGCCTTCTGTAATTTAGTAAAAGAGAATACTGGAATTACTGCAGCGAGTTTACCCGAGCCAATAATGTATTCACCAGTAGGGTCTACATCGCAACCATGCGGCGATTTAGGACAAGGAATAAAATAAAGCATGCCTGGGCAATCCTTCGGATCTAAGGTCATTACTTCATTCATCATTGTAGACGTGGCAGAGTGGGTTACATCGCTATATACATTGTGAGCATATTTGGCAGCAGTCTTTTTGCCTTTGCCCTGAGCTAAATATTCTTCAGCTTTTTTCCAGTTTACCGCCAAAATAAAATCTTTGTCCTTTTGAGAAGCATTTACTTCCAGTAAAGTATTGGCTTGTTCTGTGTTATAAGAAGAGAAAAACATCCAATCTTTTGAAGGGCCTTTACCGCCTCTGGCTAAATCATAACTGATGGCCGGAGTCGTCAACTGAAATTTTAAGGCCATTCTACCCGTTTCTTTATCGATACTTACAAAACTCAGGTAACCTTTAAAGTTCTTTTTAAAGCTGCTAATCGGTACATCACCTACATTATCAGGTGGTACAGAGAAACGAGTTCCCGCTACAGCGTATTCTGAATTAAACGTAATAAAAGGTGAAGAGTGATTACCCCCTGAATTCGGTAATTCTATAATTTCTTCTGTTCTGAATGTTTTTAAACTTATTCTGGCAATTCGAGGTGTATTATTACCATTAATAAAAGCCCATTTGCCATCATGCTCTCCATTCGTAATAGAAAGAGTGGTATGATGGGCATCATCCCAGGGCACAAAACCATGCGAAGTATTTAACATAGGCTTGGTTTCTTCACTATAGCCCCATCCACTTTCAGCATGCTGTGTAAAGACCGGAATAATCCTAAGCACTCTGCCTGATGGTAAACCCACTACAGATAACTGGCCATTGAAGCCCCCTGATACGAAATTATAGAATTCATCATGTGTGCCGGGTGCCACATAGACTTTTTCTGCAGCATCTCCTGCTATGGTGCTACCGCCACCAGCACCCTGGCCTGCGGGCTTACACGCCTGAAAGCCCAAAAATACAGTGCTTAAAGCAAGACTTTTAAATAGAATATTTTTCATGATATATAGTTTAATTTTCACCGTCGTTTTTCCTCATAAATTCAAGTATGCCCCTTGCATCTGCAGCTTCTACATTCTGATTAGGCATTCTTACCAGACATTCCTCCAGCATCTTTTGTGCTTCCGGGTCCGTATCAAGCATCATATCTACATTGGTAATCATGTTGATGATCCACTCAGGTTCTCTTTTTTGAGTTACCCCAGCCCAGCCCGGCCCTACCAGCCTTTCATCTGTAAGCCTGTGGCAGGAAGAGCATTTCATGTCATACACTGCTTCTCCGGTTTTAACCATTGCCTGATCCAGCGGATTACTCAATTCTACTTTAGAGACTTTAGTACCATGTACTTCCTCCTGTTCTAAAAGAACAGAGTCATCAGTTTCAGGAGTATCAGCTCTTTTTTCTGCACCTCCGCAGTTCCATAGGATGAAGGCTAACATCCATAGAAAAAGGTTTCTTTTTTTCATCTCTTTTACATTTTGGTTATAATAAAAGACGCTGTTGTCTTTTATTGTGACACAAATGTATCTCACCCCTGATCAGCTAATTATGAGTGATATCATAAAGTAAATATGAGAGATATCAATTTTAAGAATTAAAGACCTGTATATCTTTATTGTCTGAACAACAACTATAATTTCAAAATAATGGAAAACAATATATTAAACACCAAAGTAGGTCAACTAGTTAGAAAACAACCACTTACGGCTAGCGTCTTTAGAAAGGCGAACATTGATTTTTGTTGTGGCGGAGACATTAGTATTGCTGAAGCATGTGCCAGAAACAAGGTAGATGCAGATTTACTATCCGCAGAGCTAATGAAAGCAATCCAATCTGATAAGACACCGCCCTCACTAGATTTTGATGGAATGAGCCTTTCGTTTCTAATTGACTATATATACAATGTACATCACAAGTATCTTTATAATACATTGCCGGAAATAGAATTCTATGTGAATAAGGTAACCGCAAAACATGGCGAAAAATACCTTTGGCTTGCCCAATTACATTCACTCTATCATACACTTTCAGAAGAGCTAAAGAATCATCTTCCGAAAGAAGAAAACATTCTTTTCCCAAAAGTGAAGGAAATTGAAGAGAAGATAAATATGGGCATAGAAATTACCCCCGAAGTATTAAAAATGTTTGAGGGGCCTATTAAAGTAATGTATCAGGAGCATGACGGTGCCGGGGAAATAATTCATGAACTAAACCGAATAACCAATAATTATACTCCACCCGAGGATGCCTGCAATTCTCATTTATACATGCTGGAAAAATTAAAGGAGCTACATTTTGACCTGACACAGCATATTCATTTGGAAAACAATATTTTGTTCCCTAAAATCGTGGCTTTGCAAGAAGAACTTCAATCATAGGAAAATGGTCATTTCAAAAACATGTGGGTACGCAATTAGAGGGGTGGTGTTTTTGTCATTAGATCAAAACAGGACAAAGAAAATTGGGATTGTTGAAATTGCTGAGGAACTACAGATTCCTCAGCATTTTTTAAGCAAAATCTTACAAAACCTTGTTAACAAGGGGCTGATATATTCAGTAAGAGGGCCACACGGGGGCTTTTTCACTAAAGAACCCATCCTTAAAACTACTATTCTGGATATTGTGAAAATAGTTGATGGACTCTCCGTTTTGAAAAAGTGCTTTTTAGGAAGGGAAGAGTGTTCAAGTGAAAACCCTTGCCCAATGCACGATGAGTTTGAAAGTTGTAGAGAAGGTATCTTTGATACGTTCAGAAATAAAACTATTGGGGACCTGGTACAAGGGGTTGAAAGTGGAGAAACCACACTCTCAGGAATTGCTTAACTATTTAGGCCTTTTATAAAGCGGCACCGTACTGCACGGCTCACCGAACATCAGACTTTTCACAACAGGTCTTAATCTATTGGTAATCTCTACGTAAATAGCTGATGGCACTTCTACTTTACTACACCCTTTCACCACAACTCGCTGATCTCTGAAGGTTTCAATATTCAGTTTTTCTAAAGATTTCGTAAATATGGCTATCTCCAGCTCATTCAGATTTCCAAAAACAACTGTCTTTGCTACAGGGCTTAATTTTAAGCTCAATAACATATAAGCCCAGGTGGGTACAATGGCATCTGCCGTGCAGCCAATGGCTACATGTTTGCCATTGTATTGTGACCAGTCATGATCTTTCAAAAAAGCTCTAAACTCCTTTTCCTTGAGTATCATCTCCATGAAAAGGTTGTCTTTTAAATCATAAAAGACTCTCTCCCCAGGTACATAGTAATCTTCCAAATCCAGGCTGATCAGACCACTTGCGGCTACTCTATTGACTATTTCTTCAGACATACTCATTTAACAATCTCCCTCTTAACAAAGTTTAAGCTTCTTCAGTATTTTCAGATTCATCCGACTCTTCCATAACAATGACATCAGGCTTAGCCTCAGGAAAATAGACCGGCTCTAAACCGTAGGCATTCAATGCCGTGGCATAATTCCAGTTTTTAAGGAAGAAGCGACTCATTATATTTAATTGTTGGACAATCACTACTAGTACAATGGTGAAAGTAGAACTCATTGTCAGATACTTCTCAATGATCAAATAAATGCAAGTAAGGATAACTCCTGCTAGACTTATTGACCAGAAATATACTAAAAGCTTCGGCCTTTTGTACACATAGGTAACGGCCTTCCAGAATGCATCTGAGACACCCACATGCCTGTTTTGATAAAGCATCACTTTTGCATAAAAGCTAACCACCAAACCAAATGAAAAGCCAATGATTAACAAAATAGAGGGTGGCAATAGCCAAAAGAAATAACCTCTTTCTGAGCTCCCTTCGGCCAAAATCACAAAAATGAAGAAGATAAGACCACTAACCAGAAAAATGACAAACAGAAAAATCCCAGTGATAAGTAATAAACCAAAGTAGGGTATGAACAAATTTTTCGAATCTCTAAAAAACGCATTCCAATCCGTTCGGCTCTTATTGGCTAGCTGACCTATGACACCTCCTGAAAAGAACGTAAAAACAATAGACCCCAGAAACCCAAACAAAAGAGCCATGCGAAAAACAGAGCGAAATGACTCTCCGCTTTGATTCATAAAATCGGCAAAAATAGTAAAATCAAATGCTGGGACCAGTTCATTAAGAGCAGCAGAATTTCCGGTTTCTAATACTAATGTTCTATAAAACAGGGTCACCGGATAGCCTGCAATTAACAGCCCGAGAACATATAAGAAGAAGACCAGCCCGAACTTTGACCAGACATCATGAAATGAGATCTGAAGTAATTTTCTCATTTTAATTTTTTATTGTTTTTATGTCTATCCGCATCACGAAGCGTTTTCTTTTCCAGGTTCTTTTTCAAAGCTTCTGTTAAATCAATTCCTGTCTGATTTGCCAGGCAAATGAGCACAAACAAGACATCGGCCATTTCATCGCCGAGGTCCTTATTTTTATCCGATTCCTTTTCTGATTGCTCACCGTATCTGCGAGCCATAATTCTGGCCACCTCACCTACTTCTTCGGTTAAAATGGCGGTATTAGTCAGCTCATTAAAATAACGAACACCCACAGAATTAATCCACTCATCTACTATTTCCTGTGCTTCTTTAATGGTCATAACGGTTAATCTGGCTTCACTTTGCCCCAGCCCAGTGTACTGATCATCCAGTTAGGCAATGGCTTCAGCATTCCTCTTTTCTTAAGATTAATAAAAATCCCAAGTTTTTTCAATACGGGTACTTTATGTGTCTCCACAAATTCCAATAGTGTTCCGTCCGGGTCTTCAATATAACTAAATCGTCCACCGGCTTCTCCCATATCAAAAGTGTTTCCGCTATCTACCGTAAATGGAAAACCCGCAGCAGCCGCTTTGGCCTTGAAGGCCTCCATATTTAAGGTATCAAAACAAAGATGTATAAACCCGAGGTCGCCCCAGCTTCTACCTTCCATAATTACAGACGGTTCAGCATTTTTCAGTTCTACTAATTCTATTTCAATATTGCCAAACAACTTATAAAATGCACCTTCAGCTTTTTCAGATTTTTTGAGCAATACTCTCCTGAATACTCTTTCTCCGCCCTTCAAAGGCTTAAAATCTTCAAACACCCCTTCTTCGTCATACATTACTTCTGACATCCCTAACACATCTCTGTATAATTTAAGAGAGGCATCCATGTTACTCACGCCTATAATAACGCCTAAAACCCCACCCGTGTGGTCAGCCTTTTTCTTAAACCAGGAATTATCAGGTACAATTTGTAATTGATTGCCATAGGGGTCCTTTAGCCAGGCAATTGAACTTCCACTTGGCGATTTTTGAACGGCAACATTTAATTTTGAAGCCAAAGCATCTACATTACTAGATTTAAGTTTAACACAAAAAATTCCCAAATCGCCCAAAGAAGCTTCTTTCTTTGCAGCTAAAGGCAATGGATCATTGGATTGCCAAATTTCTGCACCGCCGCCGCCAGCCATATTCACAGCAAGAATAGCTCTTCTTTCACGAATAATCCCATTGGTATGCGGCGTCATGAGCTCAGCTCTGGCCACATCATCAAATACCGGTACATCTAAACCTAAATTTTTATTGTACCACTTAAAGGCCTCTTCGGCATTTTCAACACCAATACCTACTTGCTGAATTCCGGTAAAAAGATTATTGCTCATCACTATTTTTGAAATGTTCTTTTGAATACGCTGCAAAAATGGCTTCTTTCAAAAGAATTTCCACAGTTTTGTAGCAAAATCGCAGTTTATAGCATGGAATGGTACGAGATAAAAAACATTGAAAAAGTAGATTCACCCTCATTGGTTCTCTACGAACACCTTTTTGAAAACAACCTTGAAAAGATGATCGGGCTGGTCAATGGAGATGTAAACAGACTCATGCCTCATGTAAAAACCAATAAATGCCAGAAGGTTATTGAAAGAATGGTGGAGTCTGGCATTACTCGTTTTAAGGCTGCCACAATTGCCGAAGCAAAGTTAGCTGCCCAAGCCAAAGCAAAATTCGTTATGATTGCACATCAGCTGGTTGGACCTAAAATAGATAAATTCTTTTCACTCAAAGAACAGTTCCCCAAAACCACCTTTGCCCTTTTGGTAGACAACCTCCAGAGTGCCTCAGAACTTAAAAAATCAAAACCACTTCAAAAAGTTTATATAGACATAAACAGCGGTATGAACAGAAGTGGAATAGAACCCGGCGACAATCTTGCTTCCTTAATGAAATACATTGATCAGGAGCCTAATATAGTTCTTGCAGGTTTTCATGTGTATGACGGACATATCCATGATAAATCCTACAACGAAAAACAAAAGAAGGTTACCAAAGGCATGGAGGCTATTCAAACTTACATAAAGGAGCTGATGAAACTGAACCCTGAGGCAGAGGTAATAGCCGGCGGCACTCCCTCTTTCACTGTTCATAATCAGAACCCAGAAGTAATATGCAGTCCGGGCACTTGTGTCTTTTGGGACTGGGGCTATAATGAAAACATACCGGAGCAGCCCTTTGACCCTGCCGCCTTATTGGTGACCCGTATAATTTCTAAACCTAAAGAAGGCATCGTTACCGTGGATCTTGGCCATAAATCTTTAGCGGCCGAAAACCCCATTCAGAAGCGAGTGCTATTTCTAAATATAGGTGCCTATGAATTACTTTCGCAAAGTGAAGAGCACGGGGTATTGAAGGTCAAAAACTGGGAAAAATTTAGACTTGGCGATGTGATTTACGGAATCCCGTATCATATTTGCCCTACCGTAAACCTTCACCGCGAAATAGGTGTTATAAAAAACGGAATACTAACAGAACACTGGAAAACTATAGCAGGAGAAAGATAAAATGGAAATAACGGCAGATAACAAATTGAAGCGACTTGAAATAGTAGGAGATAAAGTACTTATCAAGCCTAAATTACATAACGGTAAAACAAAAACAGGCTTGTTTCTTCCGCCCACGGTCACAGAAAAAGAAGACGTACAAAGCGGCTACGTGGTGAAAGTAGGACCCGGGTATCCATTGCCAAATAACAGCGAAGAAGAACCTTGGAAAACCACCGAAGAAAAAGTTAAATATATGCCCCTACAGGCAGAGGAAGGTGATTTAGCCATTTACTTACAAAGACACGCCATAGAAATAGAGTACAACGGAGAGAAATACGTCATAGTACCACAAAGCTCAATACTCATGCTGGAAAGAAGCGAGGATTTATTTTAATAAACCTAAAGCAAACTCGGCTTCCTCAATCATTTCGGCTGGCTTAAAAACTCCTTCAAGACGATATAGAACTTCAGCCGAGGGAGAAAGGAAAAGGTATGTAGGGTAGGCGAAAACATTGTATTTTGCCTTTACTTGCTTTCCTATGGGTTCATCTATATTAACTTTGTAATTCACAAACGCATTATTATATACTTCAGCTACTTCTGAGTGATTGAATGTAGTGGCTTCCATAATTTTGCATGGCCCACACCAGTCTGCGTACAAGTCCACAAAAATTAGTTTATTCTCCTGTTTGGCTTTCTCCAGGATCTGTTCAAAAGATCCAATCTCAAAGTTGATTTGCTGAGCAATACTCGTAAAACTTAACAAAGAGAGGAAGAACAGAATCAAAACTCTCATTTGATTTTTGCGTAAGCCTCTTTTAATGTTCCTGACTCAATTCCCATTTTTCTGGCCAATTTAACAGCTTGTTTCATGGCTCTTTTAGCATCTCGTTTCCTTCCAACTTTCTTTAATAGAAAAGCATAGGTTTCCCAGTTAGCCGGCGTTTCATGAAGTTTAATAGAATAAGCAGACCATCTTAATGCCTGATTTAGTTCATTAATTTCAGCGGTCATTTGATAGTAGCCCCAGGCAAATTCTGCCAGTTGGAAAGAAGCCGATTTCTTTGCACCATTCTCCAGACCATCCATCATCATTTTGTATTGACCAGAAGATGGCGAAAGATTTCTTAATTCAGCATTTTTCTTGAAATCCTTAATAGTCGCTAAGGTTTTTGATTCAAAATCGCTGTCAGACATATGCAATATCCTCTCCGCTTCTTCTCTGGCAATTACGCTAAAGTGCTTGAAGTTTTCTGTAAGCTTGGCGTAATCATATCTAAACTGTCTTTCTTCTGCCAGAGCAGCCTCTTGACTATAGGATGTAGCATATACAGCTTCTATTAGCGTATTTAGCAACTCATCATCCTTCTTTTTAACTGCTTCTTTAAAAGAATATCGCTTGGACTGAGCTATCCCGGAAAGCACAGCCTTTTGCTGGTTTTCTGTCATGGCCTGAAATCGATATAAAGACTCGGCCAAAATAGAAAAGCCTTCAGAACTTACCGTAGTAACATTATCCGAAATTAAAGTCAGTGCCTTCTCTGTTAGAAGTTGGCTTCTCGGCAAAACTTCTAAATAACTTGTCAATATCTCAGGCTGTGGACCTTTTACTTCATATTTCCTTTTTAGATAATCTGACAGAAATTCAAGTTCCCTTTGTCCACTTTCATACAAGCTATCCAGCTTCTCAATACTGACAAATCCTTTTTTCTCTTTGAGTGCAAATCGGGCTTCTTTCAGAAATTTTTCTTCGTTTTGAAAGCCAACAGTTTTATAGACAATCTCCCCCTTTTCGTTAAGATACATATAGGTAGGAAATTCTTTCACACCATATTGCTTAGCTAAGGCATTCCCTTCCTTTTCATCTGTCAGAATCTTGAGATTAATAAAACTTCTATTGTAGAATTCTCCTACCCGATCTTTACTGAAAACTGAGCTTTCCATTGCTTTGCAAGGGCCGCACCAAGAGGCATAGAAATCCACAAAAATTAGTTTATCCTCATTTTGGGCCGCTTTCATAGCTTCATCTAGCTTGTATTCAGAGAAAACAAGCCCCTGTCCCATCGTAAAAAACGGACCAAGAATTAGCAGATATTTCAGCATTTGTTTCATTGCAGGCAATAACGCTGGTGTTTCTATAAAATTACAGAATACTTTCTTAAGCTTCAATAGAAAGAGCAAGATTAGAATTTAGTTTTGAGCCAAAGAAAAAGGCAGATTAGGCCGTCCATCAGGCATTTCTATAGTAACTTTGAGGCATCATAAGAATCTTGATTTAATGCTGAGATCCTCCTTAGGAAATATAGGTCACTTACTGACCATTCTAGCCTTTATTAGCTCTCTGATCGCCACTTATGCCTATTGGCAGTCGTCCAGAAAAAATGCCGGGGATTCGCCCTGGACAAAATATGGCAACAGTGTTTTCGGTGCCCATGCGGTCTTTGTGATAGGTATTTGTGCTACTTTGTTTACTATCATTTTCAATCATTATTTCGAATACCATTATGCCTGGGATAACTCTTCTTTAAGTTTACCTCTTGGGTATGCCATTTCCTGCTTCTGGCAAGACCAGGAAGGATCTTTTTTACTTTGGATATTCTGGAATGCTCTGGTGGGTCTTCTTCTAATATATCAATTCAGTAAAAACAAACGCAATCAGATGTTGAGCAGCCCAACTATGATGATCGTTTCGGGCATTCAGGCTTTTCTCACCTCCATGATCTTGGGTGTTGTCATTTTTAATGATTTGAAACTGGGAAGCTCTCCGTTTTTGACACTGAAAGAGCTGAACCCCAATCTGCCTGTTTGGTCATTAGACCCAAACTTTATACCTAAAGACGGCAATGGACTAAATCCTTTGTTACAAAACTACTGGATGGTCATTCACCCTCCCACTCTTTTCTTAGGCTTTGCTTTAACTATGGTTCCCTTTGCTTTCGCAATGGCTTCGCTATGGAAAAAGGACTATCATGGATGGTTAAATATAGCCCTTCCTTGGTCATTATTGGCTGCAGTCATTTTAGGTTCTGGTATTATGATGGGAGGTATTTGGGCCTATGAAACGTTAAACTTTGAAGGATACTGGAATTGGGACCCGGTAGAAAATGCTGTTTATGTTCCATGGCTAATTTTGGTTGCTGCGTTTCATACCCTATTCCTAGCCAGAAAAAGTAGTTCAGCCTTAAAATATTCTTACATTCTGGTAATTGCTCAGTTCATTCTTATTCTATATTCTACTTTCCTGACCAGAAGTGGAATCTTAGGAAATGCATCGGTGCATTCATTTACTGATTTGGGGCTTTCAGGTCAACTCCTGTTGTATTTACTAAGCTTTCTCATTGCGGCTATAGTTATGTCCGTTATCAGATGGAAAGAATTACCAAAAGATGAGAACGAAGCTTCTGTGTATTCTTCAGAATTCTGGGTCTTTATGGGTGTATTAACCATTAGCCTGGCGGCCTTTCAAGTGATCGTCACAACGTCTATACCCGTTTACAATAGCATTGCCGAGTCTTTAAATATTGACCTCAATATGGCTCTGCCAAATGACCAGATAGCCCATTATACGCGTTTTCAGATGTGGTTGTTTATAGTTGCAGTGGTTTTGATGGGCGTGGCCCAATATTTCTGGTGGAAAAAAATCAAAGGAAAAGAAATCAAAGCCTTGCTTAACCCATTCCTGATTTCATTGCTTTTATCTGCACTCCTAATCTCTTTGACCAGAGTTGACAACTGGAAATACGTAGTATTAATTACGGCATCTGTTTTTGGCCTGGTAGCTAACGCTTCTATTTTAACTGATCTTTTTAAGGGTAAATTGAAAGTAGCAGGTGGTGCCGTCACACATATTGGTGTGGCATTAATGCTGATAGGTATTATGTATTCTTCTGCATATCAAAAAACCATCTCAATAAACAATACAGGAACAGAAATCTTTTCTGACTCTGAAAAAGAGAGTCGGGAAAATGTACTCTTATGGCTTAACAGACCTTATCAGGTCAATGACTTAAGCATGACGTACAAAGGGCAATTTGTAGATGTTCGTCAAGTACCAGGCTATATAGAAAAAAGATTTATTCAGCCCGTTATAGGAAGTGGTTTTAAGGGGATCGCAAGGGCCGACATTGTTGATGTATCAGACACATTGCGTTACAGAGGCGATACTGTTGAATACGAAGCTGAAAACACCTATTATCAAATTGCCTTTGAAATGGGCAAGGATAAATCCTTTAACCTTTATCCTCGCTATCAGATCAATGAGAAGATGGGTAATGTAGCCTCTCCTGACATAAAACACCTATGGAATAAAGATATCTATTCTCACGTAAATTATGTACAAAGAGAAGAAGACAGAGAGTGGAGTAATCCGATGGAATACCGAGTAGCCCTCAAGGATACCTTCTTCCTTAATGACTATGTAGCCATTCTTGAAGATGTAGTGGGCGTTAGGGAAGTTGATGGTATGGAAATTAATGCAGGTGATGCTGCGGCCATGGCCTATTTAAGAATCCTGGAAAGAGATGGCGAAAAACTCATGAGTCCAACTTTTGTTATAAAGGACAATCAGGTTTGGAGCAAGCCTGTAGTCAGTAATGAATTAGGTCTAAGAGTTCAGCTCTCTCAGATAGACCCAATAGATGGACAGTTCACATTCTCTATATCACGAAGCGAACGTGAATATATCGTCTTGAAAGCAATTGAAAAACCTTTTATAAATCTTCTTTGGTTAGGTATTGCCTTACTTGTAATCGGAATGTCTATCTCAGCATTCAGAAGGTTTAGAATTGCTCTAAGAAAGGCATAAAACCGAAGTACTTAATTTACAAACATATTAAAAGGACAACATATATCTTGTTGTCCTTTCTTCAGTCTTAATCATTTCATAACAGTCTCGAAATGGAGTTCTATTTCAAATAGAATTAACTTGCTGTAAAAAGAAAAAACCCCGACAAAATCGGGGCATTTCTCAACTTTATAGCCATGAAAACTAATATCTTTTAAGCCATTTCCAGCTTTAAATCATTTATTCTTTTGCGTACTGAGGTGTCAATCTGAGTATCGCCTACTCTTAAAACGTAACCACCTATTAAACTAGCATCTATCTTCTCTTCTAACTTCACCTTCATTCCTGACGCTTGTTCTACTATTTTTCTAAACTCTTCTCTCTGCTCGTCATTCAAAGGATCTACAGTAGTAACGAAAGCTTCCTGAATTTGGTTTAATTGATTGTATAAAATCTGAAATTCCTTTGCAATGGGATAAATCAAATTCTCTCTGTTCTTCCTTGTTAAGACGTTAAAAATTGAATAAGTCACAGAGTCAACACGATTTTCGAAAATCTTTTTCAAAATGGCCTTTTTCTTATCATGTCTAATGATAGGATTGGCCATTATTTTTTCGAACTCGGAATTTTGGTCACAAACTTCTGCAAAGAACTTCATGTCCTCATTTACTTTCTCTACTACCTTTTGTTCAATAGCCAAATCTATTAAGGCTTTGGCGTATCTATATGCAACTACTGAGTTTGACATTCTACTATTTGAGCTTCGGTATTATTACCTCCACGCCCTAAACTTAGGAACTATGGATTTAATTTTAAAAGAATAAATCTTTAAATTATTCAGTTTTTTATTGAACAAATCAATTAGTTCAATTTTGCCTCTGACATCAGCTCACTAACTAGTTTAGTTTGAGCACCTTTATCAGATAATTCCTTTTTTATTACTTTTTCAGCAATATCAATTGCCAATGAGCCTACTTCTTTTCTCAGAGAATCTACCATGGTAATTCTTTCCTGAGCAATAGCCTCACGAGCATCTTCAAGTATTTTACCCGCTTCTTGAGAAGCTTTTGATTTGGCTTCTTCTACCATTCGGCTAGAAGTCATTTTAGCTTCCTTAATCAATGCATCTCTTTCAGCACGAGCTTCTGCAATCAGCTTTTCATTATCTGATTTAAGCTTGGCCATTTCAGCACGGGTTTCTTCAGCCATTCTTAAAGCTGAGTCAATTTCTTCTTCTCTTGACTTAAGTGCAGAAAGTATCCCCTTCCATGCAAACTTCCTTAATACAAAAAACAGAGCAAGGAAAATCAATAATTGCCAAGCTATAAGACCTATTCCGGGAGTTAATAATTCCATTTATTCTTAAAAATTGATCGTTTTAGAAAAGAGTTTTGCTCTGACACCTAATGTGAGCAGAGCAAAACGAATTTGTGATTATCCAAGGATGGCCAAAAGACCAACTACCACACCAAATAGGGCAACAGCCTCAATAAGGGCAGCGATGATAATCATCATTGATTGGATTTTACCTGCTGCTTCTGGTTGACGAGCAACACCTTCCATGGCTGAACCACCGATTTTACCAATACCGATACCTGCTCCAATTGCAGCAAGACCAGCTCCGATAGCACCACCCATAGCCGCAAGACCTGCACCAGATTCTGCAGCAGCTTGTAAAAGAATGTTTAACAAAGACATTTGTAAACGATTTATAGTTAAAAAATAAAATACAAAACCAATTTCTTCTTAATGATCGTGGTGCTCTTCAATAGCCCCACCGATATACATAGAAGACAATAAAGTAAAGATATACGCCTGTATAAATGCTACTAGAATTTCAATCAACGACATGAAGGTTCCAATAGCCCAAACACCACCACCTACGGCATAACTCTTAAACATAAAGACCAAGCCAATAAAACTCAACAGGATAATATGACCTCCTGTAATGTTTGCGAATAATCGAATGGTTAAAGAAGCAGGCTTCATTAACACACCAATAATCTCAATAATCCAGAACAAAGGTAATAACCAACCCGGTACCCCCGGAGGTTTTACAATATGCATCCAGTAATTCTTATTGGCCTTAAAATGAACCATAACAAAGGTTATCAAAGCCAAGACTAAGGTAACTGCTATATTCCCTGTTAAGTTTGCCGCTCCAGGCGTTAGACCAATCAGATTGTTGATAAGTATAAAGAAAAACAAAGTCAACATGTACGGAAGATAAGCTTCATACTTAGGCCCTATACTTGGCTTAACCACTTCGTCGCGAATCGTCGTAATTACCGGCTCAAAGAATGACTGAATACCGCTAGGAGCTTTCCCTGCATTCTTTTTATATCCTTTCGCAACGGCAGTAAAAATCAATATTAAAATAACAGCACTTAAAAGTAATGAAGCTACATTCTTGGTAATGGAAAAATCCCATACTGTAGCATGATGATCACTTTTTAGAGAAATCTTCTCATGATGCATTACGTAGTCGCCATACTCACCATTATTTTCATCAAATCTTGCCGATGAGAAGATGTCAAGGCCATTTTGAGCTGTGTAAACTATAATAGGTAAAGGAATTTTAAATCCGTGTGCAAATTCCCATCCATGCTCATCTAAAATATGGTGCATAATCATGCCACCCATATCGAAAGCCTCTTCGGCATGCTCTTCATGTCTTTCTACAAAATCCTCATTTCCTGACACCACTTCATGTGAGGCTTCTTCATCATGCTGTGCAGACAAAAAACTAATCGAAAATACTGATAATAAAACAGTTAGTAGTAACTTTTTAAACATTGTTTAGGTCGTCTGTATGTTGATCCTTTATAGTTCCCGCTAAAATCGCCGCAAGTTACGATATAAACCTAAAATTTCAAACAAGGTAAAACATAAATAAAGTACAAAAAAGTTAAGAATGAAAAGTCCTTGATTTTCTACACCCCTGAAAAGAAAAAAAGCAACGAAAAGAATGCAGGCAATTATTCGCACAATGACTGTTACGAGGTAAAATTGTATAAACTTATCGCCTTTATTCTTTATTCCTTGGTCAATTAAGGTGTGAAATAAAAATGAAATCGCAGAAAAAAAAGCCAGCATCACCCATTTTTGAGGATGAAAATATGACATCTTAAAAAAATGGTCAGCTACAAAAAATACAATTGCGATCAGTGTAATCAGTACGCCAGTTCTTAACATCTGTTACCTATTATATACATCTAAACTAAAAGACAAACTTAAGGATAGTGTAAGGAAAGACGGTCATGACTTTAAAACTTAAGTGTAAATACCATAAAGTATAAGCTTTGGAGTCAATTCTTAGACAGCTTAAACCAGGTTTTCATTTTTTTTCAACACAGCATTTAGTAATATTTAAAGAGAAATGAACCGAGTTATCCACATATATCGGCAAAGTTTGGTACAAAAATAAGATGCAAATTTTATGGACGTTTTTTATCCAAAAAAAATAAGTTTTTCTGCCCTCATTCAACGCTTCAATTTGTTAGTTTTGTAACCTTTCTTTATTGAAAAGGGAACAAGTTTAACAGATTAACCTCTACACTCATTGATTTCTGCATCTATCGAAAATGACGCTCAAATAGTATGGAAAAACTGCCTGAAAGTAATTCGTGAGAATATTTCAGAGCAAAGTTTCAGGACATGGTTTGAGCCAATCATACCTTACAAGCTTTCAGGACAAAAGCTTGTAATTCAAGTTCCTAGCCAATTTTTTTATGAGTGGCTTGAAGATAATTATGTTCAGTTATTAAGAAAGGCCCTGGACTTTTCACTTGGAAGAGATGGTCAGTTAGAATACTCAATAGTAGTAGACAGCGGAGATAAGGGAAACAACAAACCTCCTATTTCTTTGGGTGCACCCAACAAACCTGCTCCTCAAAAACAACAATACCAGCAGGAGAAACCTACCACGGTCAATAGTCCCTTTGTCTTAAGAGGTTTAGACAATGCCCAATCAGAGTCATTCTTAAACAGATCGTATGTTTTTGATAATTTTATAGAGGGCGACTGCAACAGACTGGCAAGAGCGGCCAGTTATGCTGTAGCAGAAAAGCCAAGTGTTACCTCGTTTAACCCATTAATGATTTATGGTGGTGTAGGTTTAGGCAAAACACATTTGGTACAAGCCATTGGCAATCATATTAAGGCAAACACGGCAGACAAATTCGTTTTGTACGTATCATCTGAAAAATTTACCAGCCAATTTATCAATGCCATTCGAAACAACAGCCTACAGGATTTCATGGCATTTTATATGCAGGTAGATGTTTTAATTCTTGATGATGTACAGTTTTTATCAGGCAAGGAAAAAACACAAGAAACCTTCTTTCATATATTCAACCATTTACATCAGTCTGGAAAACAAATAGTTATGACATCTGACAGACCTCCACGAGATTTGGAAGGAATGGAAGATCGATTACTTTCACGGTTTAAATGGGGACTAACCGCCGATTTACAAAGCCCCGACCTGGAAACAAGAATAGCCATTATTCATAAAAAGACCCATGATGAAGGCGTAGAAATTGATTTTGAAGTTATTGAATACCTGGCTCATTGCATTGACTCAAACGTCAGAGAACTGGAAGGTGTGATGATCTCCCTGATTGCACAATCTTCATTAACACAAAGAACAATCGATCTGGAGTTGGCTAAAAGAACCCTAAACCATATCGTTACTGAATCTGAGAAAGAGGTGAATATTGATAGCATAGTTCAGGTAGTCACTGAACACTATCAGGTTAGAATTGCCGATTTAAAAAGTAAGAGCAGGCTTAGAAGCATCGTAATTCCCCGACAAGTGGCCATGTACCTTGCCAAAGAATTAACTAACCTTTCGCTGAAGGCTATTGGCTACAATTTTGGTGGAAGAGATCACAGTACAGTAATTCATGCCATTCAAACGGTTAATGATCTAATGGATACGAATACTGAAATGAGAGATACGGTCAAGAAACTTTTGACCCAATTCAAGAAATAAGTTTCTTGTGTATAGATAGTACTTGTGGTATGAGCATTTCTGAGTCGTTGTCAATAACAAAATCAGAAATTGATCTGAACTCCTTTTCAGAAAACTGCTTTTCCATAATTCTTCGTATTGCTTCTACAGTTCTGTGGTCTCTGGAAAGTATTCTTTTCAATCTGACCTCTTCAGAGGCATACACATATATAATGTGATCTAGACCTATTTTATTCTTCATAATGGCTGCCTCTTTAATTACATAAGGATAATGCCCTTCCTTATTAAAGCACCATTCTTCAAAATCAATTTTTACAGCAGGATGTACAATTTGATTTAGCTTAATTAATAAATTCTGGTCCTCAAAGACTTTGCCTGCCACAAAAGTGGTATTGTATTCCCCTGAATGGAAGTAGGCCTCACTTCCTAATAAATCAATTATACTTTCCTTTACACTTGGCTTATTGAGAATTAACCATTTTGCCCGCATATCAGCATTATAAATAGGTACGTTCAAAAGCTTAAAAATCCTGGCTACTGTGCTTTTGCCAGAGCCAATACCTCCTGTAATTCCTACTTTAAGCATTGGGCAAATCTTTAAAACTTTTGACATTCTTCACAAAATACTGCCATACCACAGAGTAATTTGAAAGACCATTTGCTGACCTTTCAAACCCTTTACTTTGCTTTAGTAGATAAGGAATCATCCCATAAAAAGAAAAATGTGCTTTCAATACAGCAACAAAATCCAATGGTTTGCCATCTATCAGCAATTTAATTCCGGAAACACCGTCAAGAATTAACCTTACCGGTAACACTGTAAACAATCTTGAGAAGGGTAAATTTTTAAAAAGCAAAGCCAATCCGTTCCGATAGTTTAAGAACGTTTTCCTTGGATTTGACTTTTTTAAAGTGCCACCACCCAGATGATAGACTACACTTTCCGGGATGTATTTAATACTATATCCTGCACTCTTAAAACGCCAGCATAAGTCTATTTCTTCCATGTGAGCAAAGAAACGTTCGTCAAAACCTCCAAAGTCTAAAAATTCTTTGGATCGAACAGCTAAACATGCCCCACTGGCCCAGAAGATTTCACTTCCTGAGTTATACTGACCTTGATCTAATTCACATGTATCAAATAGCCTACCACGGCAAAATGGATAACCAAACTTATCTAGAAATCCACCGGCTGCTCCTGCATATTCAAACTGCCTTTTCTCTAAGTAAGACAAGACCTTTGGCTGACACGCAACAACTTTATGGTCAAAATCAAAAGGCTGAGTCAACTTCAACAACCAGTTCTCACTGACTTCTACATCAGAATTCAATAAAACATATACATCCGCTTTTATTTGAGCTAGAGCACGGTTGTATCCCCCTGCATAGCCATGATTATCCTCTAATGAAAGGGTGTTAACGTTTGGCAATGTTGCCAGAAATGACATTGAGTTATCTGTGCTCGCATTATCAGCTACCCAAATATCTGCATCTCCCGAGTATTTAATTACCGATCGTAAATAGGTTTCTAAATGCCGGACTCCATTATAATTTAGTATGACTACGGCAACTTTCAATTTGTCCTATTTATTAAACATGGAATTTAGATCCATGCCCGGGATATTAGGCAAAAGTCCGTCAGTAAGACCCTGCATTTCTTCCTTAGCTTTTGCCTCAGCATTAGCCAGTGCTTTATTAGCAGCAGCCACAATTAGATCTTGTAGAATATCAATCTCCTCTTTATTGAGCAGTTCAGGCTCTATCTCTACACTAACTAAACTTTTCTTACCGTTAGCTACTACTTTCACCATTCCGGCACCCGCCTCACCTTCAGCGGTAATATCACCAAGCTTTTCTTGTGTTTCCTGCATTTTGGACTGAAGCTCCTTCATTTTGCCCATCATGCCTGCCATATCAAATATCCCCATTCCTTTTGTCTTTTAGAAGTACAAAAGTAAACATACTTTATGGTAGTTTAAAAGGCTATTACTTAAGTAAGGTTAAAGAGCCAACTTTAGTGAAAGCATCACCTGCCATACTTCTACCTTTAATTCTATAGCTGTAAGTACCAAAAGGGACTACTTTACCTTGAATAGTGCCGTCCCATCCTTTACTTTCAATATCACCAGAATAAACTACCGTACCCCAACGATCAAATATGGTAATGCTCGCACTGTCTAAGAACTTTGATTTAATCTCAAACGTGTCGTTTTGACCATCACCATTAGGAGAAAAGGCTGTTGGTACAAAAATATCAGCTGGCACAGTCATAGTGACCGTATTACTGTATGAAGGGAAGGTAAAATTAGTAAGACCCGGGATATCAAGGTCTTGCTGTGCTCTGATCCTGAATTTTAAAACAGGAGTTTCAGCATTATAGATAAGCTGCCCAACGGCTTGAGTCAGGTTATTGGTTCTATATTGCGGAAGAAATGCTCCAATATTTTCGTCATATAACTCCACCACATATTGAGCTGGGCCAGTTGTTAAAACATTATCAGGAAAAGAGTAATCTGTCCAATTCAAGGTATTTCCCTGATAACTAAGGAAGACCGTACAAAATTGAGGAGACAGCTCAGACTGAATTCCACAAGCATCTTCAATCTGATACTTATAGCAATAGGAACCTGAACTTGGCTGAATTGCAATATCCTCAAAAGAGTTTTGTCCTGTACCTATTTGAAGAAAATCATCATCATTCGGTCCTTTATGAAAATAGGTATAATTATTTACATCCTGTGCATCATAAACTACCAGCTTAATCATTGCATCATCATTGGTAGGATAACCCGCATTTATTACACCATTAGGAATCATTTTTACCGTACCATCCAGCGGATCAATTACTATTTCTTCTGATTCAATGGTAACAAATTCTGATTGTCCATTCACAGTGATTAAATAACGAGTGGTCACCTTATAGGTATAAACTTTACCACATTCAAGACTATTATCTTCTGTGCTTGTCTGAACAGTTGAGTTCAGGCTTAATGGTGTTAAACAAACATCACAACCTACAATATCCCTTTCTAACAGCGTTTGCTGCGGGATACCTGTTGGATTCGATGGCAACGTCCAGCTAATCGACACATCTTCTGAAGAGGAGAGTGTTCCTGCTATTGACATACCACAAACTATATTTGATTCTACCGGATTACCGCAAAGATCTTCTACGATCATACGGAAACAATATTTTGAGCCCTTATTCAAACCTGTTGATTGAAACGTTCCATCTTTGGCTTCTCCCAAGCTTTTCCAATTGTAAGCAGAACCATTGTCTTCTGAATATTCTACTACATAAGATTTTCCCGGTTCAAAGCTTTTAAACCCAAACTCTACCCCCGTTCCTTCGTCAGTAGTTTTAAGAGAAGTAATTACGGGTGCTACTGATGCATCAGGATCTCTTAAAACAGGTTTTGTTCTACAAATATCATTACCACCTCTTACATAAATACCCGTCAAAGAAACCTGAGAAAGGTTTCCTGTATATGTATGCTCATGATCAAAAGGTAGCGGATTAGAAGAGTTAATATCAAAAACCTCCTTCGTACCATCGCCCCAGTCTACCAGATACTTATTGTGTTGGTTTTCACCCACATTTTTGATAATCATGTTTACAGAAGTACCATTACAAGTATAAATATCTGCCACAGGCGGAGCCTTACGAATAACTTCTGCCGTTCTGCAGCTTACATATTTTTGTCCGGCACTCTCCCCTATTTGAATCACCCAATGAACACCTGCTCCGACTTTTACCTGAGCCTTAAATGTAGCACCCTGAATAGAGGCCACTGCCGGTTTGAAAGCAGAAGAAGTAATATCTATATTATCAGTAAGACCCACATAATATGAAACCGCATTCATTTGACCAGTCTCAACAACTGTTACATTGGTAAAAGTATAGTTTACAGTAGAATCAGTTTCTTCCATACACAATGCTCCGGGCATAGAAAACTCACCTCCCAATTTATATCCTGCGGGCGGTGTAGTACAAACGGCCGGCTTGGGTGGTACAATCTGACCAAAGCTCTTTGTTTGTAAAAACAAACTTAAAAAGCTGACTGTCAGCAATAGTATCTTAGTCGAATTATTTACTTTCATCTAACGCCTTATGATTACAAGAGTCTAAAACCCAAAAATCATGCCTAAAGGATCATATTAGCTTAAAAAGCAAGGCTGAATTCCTTAGAAACGAAATATTACTTATCTATTTAACCAATACTAATTCAAAATTTACACATATAGATCGGTATTTGAACAGAATTGGTTCTAAAAAACGTTATTACGACGGAGTAAAACATTTAAGTAACATATCTTTGTAAAAATTTCAAAAGGAAGAACGAGCAGAATGAGTGAGATAAAGTTAGATAGTATCCAGGAAGCCATTGAAGACATAAAAAATGGTAAAATTGTGATTGTGGTAGATGATGAAGACCGTGAAAATGAAGGAGATTTTATCTGTGCTGCAGAATTGATCACTCCTGAAATGGTGAATTTTATGGTAACTCATGGCCGTGGGCTCATGTGTGTGCCTTTAACCCATCAAAGGTGCGACGAACTCGGTTTAGAAATGATGGTTGGTAAAAACACCGCTACTCATGCCACTCCTTTTACAGTATCTGTTGATCTTTTAGGACATGGATGTACTACCGGAATTTCAGCTTCTGACCGTGCAAAGACCATTTTGGCTTTGGCTGACAAAAACACAAATCCAGACGAATTGGGTAGACCGGGGCATATATTTCCTTTAAGAGCTGCCGATGGCGGAGTCTTAAGAAGAACTGGACATACCGAAGCTGCCATTGATCTTTCTGTGATGGCGGGTCTTCAACCTGCCGGAGTCCTGATAGAAATTATGAACGAAGACGGCTCTATGGCTAGATTGCCCGAGTTACGTCTTCTGGCAGATAGGTTTGACCTTAAACTAGTCTCTATTAAAGCCCTAATTGAGCACCGACTCAGAGAAGAAACACTAATTAAAAGAGAGATAGGTGTACAATTACCCACCGACTGGGGAAATTTTGAATTATTGGCCTTCAGACAAACTGATAATAATCAACTACATCTTGCACTGAAAAAAGGAGATTGGGAGAATGACGAACCCGTACTGGTTAGAGTACATAGCTCATGCGTAACCGGAGACATTTTCGGCTCTTGCCGATGTGACTGTGGTCCTCAATTACATGCCGCTATGGAAACCGTAGAAGCTGAAGGAAAAGGTTTGGTCTTGTATATGAACCAGGAAGGCAGGGGTATTGGCCTTCTAAATAAACTAAAGGCCTACAAGCTTCAGGAGTCTGGCAGAGATACAGTAGAGGCCAATGAAGACCTTGGCTTTAAGCCCGATCAGAGAGATTATGGTGTGGGAGCCCAAATCTTAAGAGACTTGAATATTTCGAAAATCAGACTTCTTTCTAACAATCCAAAGAAAAGAGCCGGTTTAATGGGATACGGTTTAGAAATCGTAGAAACAATACCATTAGAGGTAGCACCTAACCCTCATAACCAATTATATCTTGAAACAAAAAGAGATAAAATGGGACACGAAATTTTAAAAAATGAGGCGTAAAAAGGTGACTTTGAAGAAGAAAATAACTTCAATTCTTTCGAAAACTATCCTTGGTTTTTTCGGTATTTCAATAAGCCTTGTCTTACTTTTTAAATTTGTTCCGGTTCCAATAACCATGACCATGATAGGACAATGGTTTAGTCAGGGTAAATTACATTATGACTGGGAACCCATGGAGAACATCTCTGGCGAAATGGCCATTGCCGTGGTAGCCGCAGAAGACCAGCTTTTCCCGGAGCATAGTGGTTTTGATATGAAAGCTATAAAAAACGCTATTCATAAAAATCAAAAATCAGGAAAACTGAGAGGTGGAAGTACTATTTCACAACAAACGGCAAAAAACGTTTTTCTATGGCAAGGGAGGAGTTGGCTAAGGAAAGGGCTTGAAACCTATTTCACGTTTTTAATTGAACTTATTTGGGGGAAAAGGCGAATACTGGAAGTTTATGTAAACGTGTGTGAAATGGGGCCCGGTGTTTTTGGTGCACAGGCTGCAGCTACAAACTATTTTGGAACCTCCGCTAAGAAACTAAGTCGATTCCAGGCAGCAAGACTGGCTGCAGTATTGCCAAGTCCCAGAAAGTGGAAAGTGAAGAATGCAGGCCCATACGTAGAAAGAAGAACTGCACATATTCAGAGACAAATTAGAGCTTTAGGTGGTGTAGCTTATCTCAAATCTCTAAATTTATAGCATGTTAATATTTGACGCCCATCTGGACTTAGCCATGAATGCCATGGAGTGGAATCGCGATCTCACTCTACCACTTAAAACTATTCGACGAAGAGAAGTAAACATGACAGATAAGCCTGACAGGGCCAAAGGAACTGTTTGCTTTCCAGAAATGCACAGGGGTAATATAGGCCTTTGTACCGCTACATTAATTGCCAGATTCATCAAACCAAAATCTGTGATGTCAGGTTGGTTCTCACAGGAACAGGCCTGGGCACAAGTTCAGGGGCAATTGGCATGGTATAAGGAAATGGAGAGAAAGAATCAATTGATTCAGATCACCCAAAAGAGTCAATTAGAAAACCACCTCAAAGTCTGGGCTACAAAAGAAGAAGAATTCAGACCTATTGGTTATATTTTATCTCTTGAAGGTGCAGATTCTATCGTTTCTCCTGATCATCTTGAAATCTTACATAGTCAGGGATTACGTGCAATCGGTCTTTCTCATTATGGAGTGGGCATACATGCCTTTGGCACCGATTCAGAAGGCAGACTACCCAAAAAAGGGAAAGAGTTACTTAAGAAAGTGCAGGAGTTAGGTATTATTCTGGACTTAACGCATTTATCTGATAAATGCTTTTATGATGCTTTAGACCTCTACGAGGGGCCACTTTGGGCCAGCCATCACTTATGCAGAATTATTACTCCGCATAACAGACAGCTAAGTGATGATATGATTAAACAAATCATTGAAAGAAAGGGTACTATAGGAATGGCCTTTGATGCCTGGATGGTAACACCAAATTGGATAAGAGGGTACAGTACACCAAAGAGAAAGAAAGTAACCTTAGATAAGGTGATAGACCATATGTTACACATTGCACATTTAGCTGGCAATACGAACAACATTATGATTGGTTCTGATCTTGATGGTGCCTTTGGTTATGAGCAAACGCCTGTTGAAATTAAATCAATTGCTGATTTACAATTACTTGCACCGGCTATGTCAAAAAGAGGCTTTACCGATCAGGAAATAGAAGGTGTTCTCTGGAAAAATGGGGTAAATTTCCTCAAAGAACACCTGGATTAAATCTTATTTGCTTTCGGCAATTTCTTTTACCTTTTCGTAAATGACTACCTGATTTGATGCAATCTTGGAGAAACCTCTAACATCGTCACCGCTCCAGGCATTGTTCATTTCTCCGTAGCTACCAAAAACATCTGACATTAAATCATAATCTGATTTAATTCCTAGCAGGTCAAATCTATAGGATGATAATTTCACACGGACATCTCCAGTTACATGATTTTGAGTAGAAGAAAAGAATTTCTCCATATCTCTCATCACCGGATCATTGAAATGACCTTCGTGAAGCTGCATTCCGTACCATTCTGCCAAATTTTGTTTCCAATATTGTTGCCATTTGGTTAAGACATGTTTCTCTAACAAATGATGAGCTTTAATAATAATTAGGGGAGCCGCTGCCTCAAAACCTACACGGCCTTTGATGCCAATAATGGTGTCTCCTACATGCGTATCACGTCCAATTCCATAGGGTGTAGCAAGCAGATGTAATTTCCTGATCGCCTCTACCGGGTTTTCAAAAACTTCACCGTTAACTGCCTTTAATTCACCTTTGACAAAACCCAAAAGGACTTCCTCTTCCCCATCTTTTGATTTCTGAATAGGAAAAGCAGATTCCGGAAGAGAATCATAGGAATTTAATGTCTCCTTGCCTCCTACAGAAGTACCCCACAATCCTTGATTTATAGAATAGGCAGCTTTATGCCATTCTCTGTCTACACCTTTGCTTTTAAGGAATTCAATTTCAGCCTCTCTTGATAACTTCATATCGCGAATAGGCGTAATTATTTCAGCATCAGGCACTATAGTGCGAAAAGCCATATCAAAACGTACCTGATCATTCCCGGCTCCAGTGCTACCGTGGGCAATTGCCGTCGCATTGATACTTCTGGCGTATTCTGCTACCGCCACTGCCTGAAATATCCTTTCTGCACTTACTGATAGTGGATAAGTATTGTTTTTTAAGACATTGCCAAAAACCAGATATTTGATGCAATCATTGTAGTATTTATCTGCCACTCGGGCCGTGTAATGACTCTTAACTCCTAACTCGAAAGCCTTTTTTTCAATGTCAGCAATTTCCTCATCAGAAAAACCACCTGTATCTACCAATACAGAGTGAACCTCCATTCCTTTTTCTTCTCCTAAATACTTCACACAGAAAGAGGTATCCAAACCACCACTGTATGCTAATACTACTTTTTTAGCTTCTGCCATCTTTTTCTTTTATCCTTAAACGAGCCGCAAAAATAGGGATTAATCTCATTTTGTTCTCTGAAAGAGAGAAAGAAAAGCTTATTTCGGTACAGTAAAGTACATAATGAAGGCTATAAAGCCAAAGACAATGTTTGGCAGCCAAACCGCAAGTAAGGGAGACATATTGCCTGATTCGGCAATACCTTTTGACATAATATAGAAGAGAATATAAGTAAAGGCCAATAAGAAGCCAATGGCTATTTGAAGCCCCACCCCTCCACGGCGTTTCTGAGCAGAGACTATCAATCCCATGACTGATAAGATTATGACAGCAAATGGGGTAGCAAAACGCTGATATCTTTCAATTAAAAAAGGTTCTATTCCTTCAGATCCCCGTGATTTCAAAAGAGCGATCTGATCATTTAATTCACCAATGGTAAAGGTCTCCTGAACGGAGTGTCCACTTTCAAAATCTGTAGGGTACATACTTAAAGTGGTGTCTATATGTGTTCTGGAAATGGTCAGGTTATCTTTCATGATCCCTATGTCTCTGATTTTATAATCATAGAGTCGCCATTTCTCCAAACTATCTATCCACATTGCTCTTCTGGCTGAGAGCTTTTCCATCAATTGATTATCCTCAAATTTCTCAATGGTAAAATCAAAAGCTGTATTTGATTGGTTATTATAGGTAGAGA
Source organism: Cytophagales bacterium (assembly GCA_024742395.1). Taxonomy (GTDB): domain Bacteria; phylum Bacteroidota; class Bacteroidia; order Cytophagales; family Spirosomataceae; genus Jiulongibacter. The sequence goes on along the minus strand of JANSYO010000035.1, from coordinate 20,043 downwards.
AATAAATGTAGGTATCCGGAGCAACAGCCATATGGAAGTCTCTGTCAGAAAAAAAGAACTGCTCGTTGATATATTTGTTCTCAAAACCAATTCTTTTTGCGTTTGCCTTAGGCAAAGCCCAACCTACCATCAAGAAGGAGAAAAGCCCAATCAATGAGGCCCCAATAATATAAGGAACCATAAGTCTTCTAAAGCTTACACCGTTAGTCAAAATAGCTATAATCTCAGTATGTGAGGCCAGTTTAGCCGTAAAAAAAACGGTAGATATAAAGATCATTAAAGGGCTTATATAGTTAGCCCAATAAGGAGCAAGATTGGCGTAGTAGGTTAAAAGAATCTCTTTGGTAGGTGCATTTTTTTGAATGAAATCATCATTCTTCTCTACATAGTCAATTACCAGAATGATTAATACAATTACAAATACTGCAAAGACATAAGTCGTCAGGAATTTCTTCAGCAGGTATTTGTCAAGAATTTTCATAGGGCAAAATTACAGTGGATTTAATAGAGAAGCACACTTTTAAGAGCTTTTAAGATACTGAGCGTACTTTTGCCTGGATATTCCGGGCCACTTCTGAGCTAACCCTGATAGATTGGCCATTGTCTAACTCCAATTCTAGTGATTGATCAAAATCACTTATATCTGCTAGCTTAAGCTCTAATCCCAATTTTAAACCCAGTCTGTCGAGATGTTGAAGAAAGGTAGAGGAATCTTCTGAAACTCCCATAATAGTAAAATTTTGACCTGTCTCTACTTCAGAAAGTTTAACCGCTCTTATCGTGGGCATCACACCCTCCGCATTCGGGATTGGATCTCCATGTGGATCAAACTCCGGATGCCCCAAAAATGTATCTAATCTGTCTGTTAACTTCTGAGATTTAATGTGTTCTAGTTGCTCAGCCAGGTCATGAATTTCGTCCCATTTAAACCCTAATTTCTCAACTAGAAAGACCTCCCATAATCTGTGTTTTCTGATAATTTTTAAAGCAATAGAATTACCCTCAGCGGTCAAAGCTACTCCTTGATACTTTTTGTAATGGATATACTTTTTCTCAGAAAGCTTCTTGAGCATATCTGTAACTGATGCAGCACGGGTCTGCATAATTTCGGCCAGGTCATTTGTACTCACCAGCTTCCCATTTTCCTGCTCAGAAAGATGAAAAATAGCCTTTAAATAATTTTCCTCTGTAAAAGAGACCATGCTTACAATACTAGATGAAAGAACAAAGCTACGGTAATTCATCAGGATAGTAAAGAACTGACTTGCCTATACTTTGAATAGAGCTTATACGTTATGAAAAGTACTAAATGAAAAACTATGAAGCCATTACTTTTTTTAACTGCTTTCGCCATGTTTAATGCCTGTGAGCAGACCAGTACCATAACTCCGATTGACGATATAACTTTGGGTGAGAATGAATCCAAAAATTTCATCTTTGACGAAAAGAATATTCAAATCACCACTTTGGATGTTCAGGAAAGTAGATGCCCTGAAAATGCCAATTGTATCAGAGCCGGAGAAGTGATTGTAACTTTTGATATAGAAATAGAAAAGCAACTATTTGAAGACCAAAAACTTTGTATTGGGTGTCAGGAAGAAAAATCATTTGAAATTGGGCAGTCTTCCATCTTTGAATATGAGGGCACAGATTATACTTTGGAGCTTTCTGCGGTACTGCCCTATCCTCATACAGATAATGTTAACAAAGCCAAAAGCATTGTTTTCAAAATGCAATGATCTAAACTAAAATCGCTAAAATCTGTTATATTGGATAGTACAAAATTTAAACCACAGAATAATTAATGAGTCAAGAGAATAATGAAATCCGCTTTTTAGATGGCCCCAGATCAAGATGGAGCGAATTCAAAATGGCAATTGAGGTCTTTGCGGAATTTATAAAAGGCTTTAGAAATCTACACTTTATCGGACCTTGCGTAACAGTATTTGGCTCAGCCAGATTTAAAGAAGACAACAAGCATTACCAAAAAGCTAGAGAGCTTTCAGGAGAAATTGCCAAACTTGGTTTCACAGTTATGACCGGAGGGGGGCCGGGTATCATGGAAGCTGCCAATAGAGGTGCCAAAGAGGTAGGAGGAAAATCCGTAGGAATTAATATCGTATTGCCGCATGAGCAGTACGCTAACCCTTATCTGGATAAATGGATTGACCTGAAATATTTCTTTGTTAGAAAAACACTATTGATTAAATATTCCTATGCATTTGTCATCTGCCCGGGTGGCTTTGGTACACTTGATGAATTCTTTGAGTCAATGACATTGATTCAAACCGGAAAAATTAAAGAGTTTCCTATTGTAGTTTTCGGAACAGAATTTCATCAAAGCGTTATGGATCATGTAGAGCTAATGATCTCTGAAAAAACGATCTCACCTAAAGACAAAGATTTGTTTTTAATCACTGATGATGTGCAAGAAGCAGTAGAGCATATTAGAAAGCATACCATAAAGCCTTTTGGCCTGAAATACAAACCGAATCCTGTATTTGGAGAACAGAAATGGCTTTAAATTATTAGAAGCAAGTAAAGAGTGGTGGTTATTAACTCTGGTTAATAACTACCGCCTGCACCGCCACCACCGAAACTTCCGCCACCAAAGCCGCCGAAGCCACCTCCTCCGCCACCAGACCAGCCGCCACCGCCGCCACTCCAGTTACCTGAATGTCTGCCCCATCCGGTATAAGTATGGTAAGGCCATGAGGAATTTCCTCCACCAATGCCACCGCCTGGTCCGTGCCCGCCACCTTTACTGATAGATCTGATAATGATATAAATGACGACCACCATAAGAATAAATGCCCAAATTGGGAATTCCCCAGGTTTATCAGGTTCGCCTTCAAACTCGCCACTGGTATACTGCATAATTGCATCTGTACCCTTGCTGAGACCTTCGTAAAACTGAGAATTTTTAAAGTATGGAATAATTACTCTGTCTACTATTCTTTTGGCATATGCATCTGGCAAAGCACCCTCCAAACCATACCCTGTAGCTATATATACCTTTCGGTCTTCTGTGGCCCAAAGAAGAATTATTCCATTGTTTTTACCTTCGTTACCTATTCCCCACTCTCTTCCCAGTTTCACTGCAAAAGAGTTCATATCATAAGGCTCTACAGTTTTTATAACTACTACACTAATTTGATTAGAGGTAGTATCGTCAAACGCCACAAGCTTACTTTCAAGCTCGGCTATTTCTGAAACAGATAGCATCCCCACAAAGTCATTGACCAATCTCTGCGGACTTGGAGCTTTCGGAACATCTTGAGCAAAGCTGCTAATAGCAGCCAAAAAGAGAACCGTTAACAGACGAACTCTGTATGCTAAGTGAAAGAAAAACTTACTTGAATTTGAATAGATCATTAATTATTTACCAAAAGAAATCTCATCTGAAATCTCATTTACATCATCAGATTGATACGGAAAGTTAGTTTGCAAGGCTTTACCCGCCTTTTCTATAGCCAGGCAAAGGCCATTGACCGTTTCACCGGCAGACAAATAACCAATAAGAAGTTTTTTCTCCTCTTCCCACAACTCCTGCCCTACTTTTGCGTGTATCCCCTTATCACCAAGAATGGCAAACTGCCTGTCTCGAATAGACAAATAAAAGAGAACCCCGTTACGCTGAGCGGTATTATCAAGCGAAAGCAAATCAAATACCTCTGCGGCCCTATCCAATGGGTTATCTAAAGGACAATGCTCCTCAACATGCACTTTTATTTCACCAGAGGTATTTAATTCGGCACGTTTAATAGCACCAACTATTTGTTCTTTTTCTGCTTCTGAGAAAAACATATGCAAGTTTGTTTAGAAATCAAACTTCACATCCGGAGCATTTTGTGCTTCAGCTGAGGCTTCAAAGAAGGCTTTCTTGTCAAATCCGAAAATATTAGCCATAATATTTCTTGGGAAAGTTCTTACCGCCAGGTTATAGTCTCCTACTCCTGTATTGAAGTCGTTTCTTGCCACTGCTATTCTATTTTCAGTTCCTTCTAACTGTGCCTGAAGTTCCAGGAAATTTTGATTGGCTTTTAAGTCAGGATATCTTTCTACAGCAACCAGCAATCTGCTTAAAGCTCCACTTAACTGATCTTGAGCGGCCTGAAATTTTTGCATATTTTCAGGAGTCAACTCATCTGCCGTTAATTGAATTGAAGTAGCTTTAGATCTGGCTTCTATTACATCTGTCAATGTTCCTCTTTCAAAATCTGCTGCACCCTGTACTGTTTTCACCAGGTTCTCTATTAAGTCAGCTCTTCTTTGGTATTGAGTTTGAACGTTAGCCCAAAGTTTCTCTACGTTGTTATCTTTTTCTACTAAGCCGTTATAAGAATTGCAGCCATACATACCAAAAAGAAGAAGTAAGCCAACAATACCGAGAGTTCCGAGTCTTTTCATTTTTAAAGGAGTTTAGTGTTAATTTTTAGTATCCAAATGTATCAATTCCGCCAGACAGTTCAAATGATAGTCTGATGTACGGTTTAAAAATCGCAGAAATGGTAGTCTAAGGCATTTGAATGATTGGAGCAGGATAATCTATCCCTAGTTCCACACCATATTGGTTTATTTGCTCTGCATGGTATTTATCAAAATTATGAAGGATTTCAGCAGGCAAGTTCTTTAACTCAGGGAGCCAATTTTTTATATATTCAGCCTCAGGATCATACTTTTCTCCCTGCTTTGTAATATTGAAATATCGGTTTGGTCGTGGATCATTGCCTATACCGGCCAAATAATTCCAGTTACCCCAATTACTGCACACATCATAATCTATCAAAACACTTTCAAAATACATAGCCCCCCACCACCATTCTAACTTAAGATCTTTGGTAAAGAAACTCGTTACTATCTGTCGCCCGCGGTTAGACATATAACCTGTCTCTTTAAGTTCTCGCATATTGGCATCTACAAAAGGAATACCGGTCTCACCATCCATCCATTGTTGAAATTGAGTTTTATCCATTCTCCAGTTTTTCACCAAATCATGTTGTATACCGCAACGCTTAAACAATCTGACTCCATATTTCAGAGCTACCAGATGGAAATAATCTCTCCATATCAGCTCAAAAATAACCCAATATGTAGATTCATTTTTTACCACCTGCTCCTCAAATTTCTTCACCTCTGAATAAATTCTTCGGGGCGATATACAGCCTAAACTTATCCATGGTGACAGTTTTGAAGAGAAATTATTCCCTAACAGGCCGTTTCGTGTGTTTTTATAATTCTTAATATTCTCTGTTTCCCATATAAACTCATTTAAGCGAGCCAGAGCAGCCGTTTCTCCACCTTTAAAAAAGTTTTCTCCCGGAATTTCCTCTTTACCAAAACCCAGTTCCTCAAGACTGGGAATTTCGCCGGTTTCAATATCCGTTAAGGGGTGCATAAAATCAGGTGCCGGATTAGCGTCTCTAACTGTAGCCTGCTTATCCATTATTTTCCTGAAGTCAGTAAATACATCAGGTAAAAACTTGATTTGAAAAGGCAAGTCTCTCACATGATACAATGTAGCCTGCCATACAAGTTCAAGATCAATATTCAGCCTTTTTAATTCTAAGGACAGTTTATGCTCCTGACTGGTTTCTTCCTGGGTAACGGCTTTAGAAGCAAGTACATAAAGAGCGTCTCTTTGCTGAGCAATTTCAGCAAGCACCTCTTCTGGTTTACCAATTCTGACTATTAAATCTGAACCCTTAGCCTGCAGCCCCACTTTCAGATCTTTTAAACTCTCCAAAAGAAATTTGGCTCGAAAGGCCCCTGTTTTTCGGAAACCCAGTTTCGTTTTCTTAAAAAAGGCAGGATCAATAATATACACAGGAAGTACCCTTCCCAGATCGCTTGCTCTTAGAAGTGCTTCATTATCATCTAACCGAAGGTCATCTCTGAACCAAAACAATATATCACGCATAAAAAAAGGGATGTTGCCACAAAGCTAACATCCCTTTCCTTTGAAAAAAACAATATTATCAAAGCTTACCGTTTAAAGACCAGTTATAATCTTTATATGAAACTTTAGCCGATGGTTTCGCTTTCGTATTTGCATATCTATTTATCCAATTTAGTATAGTGTCGCTCTTTTTGAAATCTCCGCCATACCAATTAAACAACTTGGATATATTCATGGAATTTGCCGAAACTTCATTTTTGTAACTATCATTTATGAACTTCTTTCCTTGATCGTCAAGCTGGGCAGAAAGCCTGGAGGCAACAAAAGCCTCATTCCTTAAAGGTGGACAAGATTTGGCAGCACATACCAACGCGAAATGAATGCGTGGTTCATTAAATTGCTTTCTGATTATTCCGTGCTCAATGTTATTCAAATCCATTTCCTCTCCCCCAATTTTGATAAACTTTACATCCCATGGAGTATTAACAAAAGGAATTTTAATGGAGCTTCCAATATCTTTGATGCTCTTAATGTTTGACTTGGCATTGTCCAAAATGAGCTGAACAGTAAAGGCATTGTATGCATTGATCCAATAAGCCAGTTTCTCATTAGTGGACCAATCCTTTGCCGGAGCATTTTCTGACACAAGCTTTAAGTAGGCGGATAACTTAGCCTGATCATCCTTAAAACCGCCGTAATCAACAAAGCCAGCAGAACTAACATGCTTTTTCAAAAGGCCATCCCATATCTCATGACTGATAGGTTTGGCAGCAGACTCGGGCGACTCTACTGCAAAACAACTACTCAGAAACATAAACAAGAGGGCAAAAACGCTACAATATTTCATATACACTTCTTTCAATTTTTAATACTGTTCTGTTTAGTTACGATATCCAGACCTTAAAAGATTTCAACTGGAAAGCTTTAAGAAGAATTGTACTTTTTCAATATTGTGCCGAACAGCAGAAAAATTTTTATAATTTTTACTGGTTAACAATTTCATAATGTTCTCCTGCAAACATTTCACTGCAATATTCTAAGATCGAGACTATTAGCTATTTGCTAACTTTTTGACGAACCACAAAAAAAAGTACCTTTGCACTCGAGTGAAATCAGGGAGACTTCAGGAGTCAAACTGGACTATCTTATGTTAACACTTTCAAACAAATTAACCCAAAAATTATGTTGCAAAAGTTTACTTTTTTGCGAGCAGGAATGCTAGCAATAGCTTTTATGTGCATGGCTGTTGTGGCTAGTGCTCAAACCACCGTTAGCGGAACCGTACTTGACGGTACTACTGACGAGCCATTAATCGGTGCTTCGGTATCGGTAAAAGGTACGTCAATAGGTACTACAACGGACTTAGATGGGAAGTATACCCTAAAAGGCATACCTGCCGGAAGCACTGACTTAGTCGTTTCATTCATTGGTTACACACGTCAGGAAATCGCCATTGGATCTAACACTGTCATTGACATTAAAATGAAAGAAGATGCCAATGTACTTTCAGAAATTGTGGTAACCTCAGGTGTGATCGATTTCGCTAAAACCAGAGAAACTCCAATCGCAGTTTCGGCAATTTCTACTGCTGAAATCGCTTTGAAAGTAGGTAACTTAGAGTTCCCTGAAATCATGAACAGAACCCCAGGTGTATACGCTACAAAAACTGGTGGTGGATACGGTGATTCTCGAATCAGCCTTCGTGGTTTTGATCAAAGCAACACCTCTTTCCTTATTAATGGTCAGCCAGTAAATGATATGGAAAACGGCTGGGTATACTGGTCTAACTGGCAAGGTCTTACTGACGTAGCTAGTGGAATTCAAATTCAGAGAGGTCTTGGTGCTTCAAGATTAGCAGTTCCTTCAGTAGGTGGTACTGTTTCTATCTTTACTAAAGCTGCCGAATTAAATAAAGGTACTTCTGTTTCTCAAACAGTTGGTAACAACGGTTTCTCTAAAACTTCAGCAAACTTTAACTCTGGTAAAAACAGTAATGGCTGGGCTACTTCATTACTTCTTTCTTATTGGAAAGGTGATGGTTACGCTTATGGAACAGCAGGTGAAGGCTGGACATATTTCGGTGCTGTAGGATACCAACCTGTAGGTTCTAAGCACTCTCTAAACCTATCATTCATAGGTGCAGGTCAATGGCACCACCAAAGATCATCATGGATTTCTATCAGAGATTACCAGAATTTTGGTGAGCCTGAGAAAGACGGAATTGACAGAAGATGGAACACAGATGCAGGTTTCTTGGATGGTGAAGAATACAACATGAGAAGAAACTTCTACAATAAGCCTCTTGCTACATTTAACTGGGACTGGGATATCAGCTCTAAGTTTAAATTGAATACTTCTCTTTATGGCTCTGCTGGTCGTGGAGGCGGAACAGGTCCTCGTGGTAATAACTTCAGAAATGCTGACATTGACTATTATCCATTTAATATTGATCTTACTACGCAATACGCTGAGAACGGAAGAGGTACTCGTGATGCTGATGGCTTCATTAATTTCGATAAAGCAGTTGAAGTTAACCAAGGTACTACCTCTGCGTATGATGGCCCAATGAGCAATTTTACCGGTCAGAAATTAGGATCTAACGGATTCAGAGATAATAATGTAAACCGTGCAGTTTTGATTCGTAGAGCTTCTATGAACTCTCATAACTGGGTGGGTGCCATTTCTAACCTTGAAGGTCAGTTTGGTAAAATCAGAACATCTGTTGGTCTTGACTTGAGACATTACAAAGGTTTCCACTACCGTGTGTTAAACGACCTTTTAGGTCTTGATGGTTACTATTCTACTGGTAACAGAAACTCTAACGGTCAGGTAATAAATACTTTGGTTGAAGCTTCTCCGTTCAAAAATACAGGCCTTAACGGTCCAAAAATTGACTACTATAACATCGGTGTTGTAGGATGGCAAGGTGTTAACGGTTTAGTTGAATACGTTGATTCTAAAATTACAGCGGTAGTACAGGGTGGTGTATCTAATCAGTCATTCACAAGAGAAGACTACTTTGATCAGCCTGAGATGCCAATCTCTGAAACAAAGAACGTAGCCGGTGGATACATCAAAGGTGGTGCTAACTTTAACATTAGCGACAAATCAAACGTATTCTTCAATACTGGTTTTATCTCAAGACAGCCACAGTTTGATGCAGTTTTCCCGAATTTTGCCAACGTGGTTAACCCAGATTTACAGAACGAGAAGATTACTTCATTTGAATTAGGATACGGTTTTATAGCTGGCAAATTCAACTTCAACTTGAATGCATATGCTACTAACTGGGGAAATAGATTTATCTCTCGTGCCTTGTTCAATACTCAGGGAGACCAGGGAACAGCTCAATTTAAGAATATAGATGTTTCTCATAAAGGTATTGAGCTTGAAGGTAACTACCGTCCAATCAATAAGCTAAAACTACAGTTTATGGCTTCATTAGGTGACTGGAGATACACTAAAGACTTTACTGCAGAATTATTTGACAACAGTAACAACCCAATTGGATCTGGTACTCTTTATCTTAAAGATGCTAAAGTGGGTAACTCAGCTCAAACTACATTTGCTTTAAATGCAGATTATAACATCAGTAAGGCTATCAGTTTAGACCTAGGCTACAGATATGCTGGTAATTTATATGCTGACTACGCTGTAACTGACGAGGTTTTTGCTACACCTGACAATGCAGGAGCTATTAAGCTTCCTTCTTACGGACTTGTTGATGCAGGTTTAACTGCAAGATTCAAGCTTTTTGGAAACACGTCTACGTTTAGACTAAACGCTAACAACGTATTCGATACAGTTTACATTTCTGAATCTCAGACTAACATTCACCCAGATGCTGATTCAGTAACCTGGAATGGTGTTGACGTTCGTAACTCTGTGTGGTTTGGTTTTGGAAGAACCTGGAACGCATCATTAAAGTTGAATTTCTAAAAATAGAAATCAATCAACTAAGAAATCCCCGCTCTTCATTGAGCGGGGATTTTTTTTGTTTAGGAGAATACTATATTGCAAGCAATTCAACCTGTCACAATGAAAAACTTATACTTTCTTCTTTTTCTAGCCGCTCTTTCCTGTACTTCTGAGAAACAGAGACCACCCAATATCATTCATATTTTTGCTGACGATCTTGGCTATGGTGATTTGAGCTGTTTTGGTGCCAAAGATATTCATACACCCAACATTGATAGAATGGCGAATGAAGGGATAAAATTTACAGAATTCTATTCTGCTGCCAATGTCTGCAGCCCGTCGAGAGCTGGCTTGCTTACCGGCAGATTACCACAACGAATGGGTATTAACGGCGTATTCTTTCCTGAAAGTTTTTCAGGCCTTCCTACACATGAGATAACAATAGCCGAAAAATTAAAAGAGGCCAACTACAGCACTGGAATAGTAGGAAAATGGCACTTGGGTCATCAATACAAATATTTGCCATTACAGCGAGGTTTTGATAGCTATTTCGGCATCCCTTATAGTAATGACATGGAGAGCGTAGTTTATATGGATGGAAATGAGGTTGTAGAGTTTGAGGTTGACCAGCACTATACCACCAAAACCTATACCGAGAAAGCGGTTGACTTTATTGATCTACATAAAGATAAACCCTTCTTTCTTTACCTGGCTCATAACATGCCTCATGTTCCAATTTATGCTTCTGAGAATTTTGAAGGAACTTCTAAAAGAGGCCTGTATGGAGATGTAATTCAGGAGATTGATTGGTCTGTTGGACAGATTTTGGATAAGTTAGAAAATGAAGGCTTATTAGAAAACACTTTAATCATATTCTCAAGTGATAATGGCCCATGGCTCGTGATGGAAGATCACGGAGGTTCTGCGGGAAATCTTAGAGAAGGCAAACAATTTTCTTTTGAAGGTGGAATGCGTGTTCCCACTGTAGCTATGTGGAAGGGACAGATCAACGCAGGTTCGGTTTATGAGAATTTAGCGAGCCAAATGGATTGGTTCCCAACTATCTTAACGCTAGCCGGTCTCGAAAAAGACAATTCTGTTCCATTAGATGGCAGAGACCTAACAGATGTACTACTAACTAATGGCAAAAGAGAAGATGACAGCTATTTGTATTTTGACGGTAGCCAGCTTCAATGTTTCAGAAAAGGAGATTGGAAAGTTAAGCTCCCTTATGAGGGTTTTGAAGGTGCACCATGGAAAAAGGCTGTGGCTGAACATGATACGCTCCTGTTTAATCTCAAATCTGATCCTGGAGAGACAAACAATCTGTTCAAAGAAAAACATGATTTGGGTATTGAATTAATACAAGAAATGAGGACATCGTATACTGCCTTGGGCCCACTTCCTCCCAGTCAATTACTTCGTAGTCCGGCAGATAACAGTCATTATGATCATTTAAAGGCAGTTCACGCATTAGATTAAATCCGATAAACGCCTTATAACCAAGCCAATAATCCTATTGCTATAATAATTGGCAATAATCTGCTAATATTTTATGCATCTTTGATATGTCTTAGATACAATCAATTAGTCATATTAAAACTGTACCCCTATGTTAGCTATTAAAAGAGTCAATTCTGAAAGAGTTTTTGTACCCATAATCCCGTTAAGAAACGAAAACCGCAGCCGCTTTGAAAAAGAAAGCATGATCACAAAAATGGCTGCTAAAAATCCTGAATTGCTAAAACTGATTTCTGGGTTTGATTTGAAGTAGGTATAACAAAAAAGACCTTCTCAATTGAAGGCCTTCTTAAAGTTACTTTGATTACGGTTCTTATCTCATCATATTGTCTTGTCCGCCGTCATCATCTACAGCGTCACTTTGACCACTACTTCTTCTTCTGTTGAATAGTCCTTTTCCATTGTTTTCCATTTTACCAAAACGGTATTGGAAGTCAATTCGAATACTCCTTCTGTAAATACTTCTGTTACTCTCAGATATGAAGTAATTGAGTGCATCAGTTCTATCTTCCAATGTAGATTTGAAATCTATAGATTTCACAAAAGGATTTTCAAGGCCAAGGCCAATACTTCCTCTTTTGTTATTGATATCTTTTTTAACCGTTACACCATGAAAATAGAAGCCATTTCGTGTACCTTGAAGCTGCACTCTGGGAGATCTGTAAAACGCAAAAACTGAAGCCGCAAAACCTTTTGGAAGGCTGTAGGAGCTATTTAAATTCACTCCGGCGTTCCAGCCTTTATTCGATATCACGCGGTTATCCATATATGTGTAATTTGTATTCACACCACCACCAATTCTCCAATTCTTATTCGGATTCAAGTTATAGGATACGTCCATACCATAGCGTTTATTCACACCAATATTGGCATAAGTAGTCTCAGTTATGTCGATGCCATCTTCTCTGACTACATTACTTACAGAAGTTATACTGTTATCCTCAACTCTTGAATACACCGAAATGTTTAAAGAGTTACTTTCAAAATATGTACTAAATGAAAGCTCCAGCATATCCACTTTTTCAGGGCTAAGTGTAGGCTGACCAAAAGAGATACTGTTGGCATTAGAATAATTTACATATGGATTCAGGAATCTGATAGATGGTCTCTGAATTCTTTGTGTATAGCTACCTCTAATAGAACCGCCTTTCTCAAAACGTTTTGATAAATTGATACTTGGCAACCAATTATCGTAATCAGGAATTTCAACATCTGATCTCTCTTTAAACTGAGCCGATATGAGTGTTTTCTCATAACGCACACCTGCCTGCAATCCCCATTTTTTAGGCAACTCCAGAGTGAATGAAGAGTAACCGGCCGCTACATCCTGATCGTAGTCCAAGAAATTTGAGCGTAAACTATTTAAACTGTATGTTCCGGTGCTTACATCATAACTGTAAAACTGTCCGTCTGAGGTAGCAGAACGTAAAGTAGCCTTACCTCCCAGCTCCCACTTCAGTTTTTTACCCAGTGGCTGAACATAATCAAGTTTGAAATTATACTCCTTATCAATCCCCTTATTTTCACTACTGTCTGCAGCAAAACCATTCTGCTCAGCTGTAAAGAATTCATTTCTATTGTTCTTAGAAATCTGAGCCATGATACTCAACTCCTGGATGGGATTCGTGTATTTCTTTAAGAAGGTAAAATCAAGATCTCCCGAGGTACTTCTATCAATTTGATCTATGTATCTAACATTTTCAAAAACGAGGTCACTGTTAGCATCTAACAAGGTGGTTAGCTGATCACCTTTGCCCCCGTTGGCTCTAATTCTTGATGAATATGTGATTGAAAAGTTCGTTTTTTTATCAAAATCATAATCAAAGGTAGCACTACCTCTTCCTCCTCCCCACACACCAGTATTATTATCGGTTTGTGTTAGATAAGTAGCTTCACCATCTATTACACTCGTTCTGGTATTTAATCCCTCAGTCCTGAAACCGTAAGAAGCTCTTCCACCACCATTCAAAGAAATCCCCCATTTACCGTCACGTAAATTAAGGTTTCCATTACCAGAAGAACCTAATACACCCACACCAGCAGACACCATTCCGGTTATACCCGCCAAGGTGTTTTTCTTTAAAATAATATTAACAATACCTGCGGTACCATCTCCATCATATTTAGCACTAGGAGAGGTAATAACCTCCACAGATTTAATTTGCTCAGAAGGGATCTGCTTCAGGGCTTCTCCTACGCTACTCGCAAAAATGGTAGAAGGCTTATTATTGATCAATACTCTTACGTTAGCACTCCCTCTTAACTCCACCTCTCCATCAAGGTCAACACTCAGCATAGGAACTTTTCGCAATACCTCCTCGGCTGTACCACCTCTGTTTGAAATATCTTTATCCGCATTATAAACCAATCTGTCAATTTTATCTTCCACTAAAGAAGCCTGCCCCGTTACGGTAACCTCCTGAAGTTGAATATTGTCACCAATAAGCATAACCTTGCCTAAATCAACAGAAGCACTACTGCTCTTTACTTGAACATTTTCTACTGACTGCGGCTTATAGCCAATGTAGGAGATAATTAATTTATATGTGCCCTGGCTTACAGACTCAAACTTAAACTTCCCATCAGAGCCTGTTAAAGTACCATCTATTGCCTTAGTTTCATCCCACAAAGCTACTGCCGCAAATTCAACGGCCTCTCCAGAAAGTGAGTCTACAATTGACCCGGTGATGACCGCATCTCCCGGAGCTTTAGCTCCTCCCCCAGAAGGTCTTTGACCCAATACCGAAAGTGGGAGTAAGCAAACCAGGATATAAAGTAATGTTTTTTTCATTTTGGTTGATTTTATGTCTGTCATTATAGAAAAGCAGTATTTCTACAAAGAAAGACATCATTAGAATACATTAAATTGCATCACTGGCCCTTTTAGCCTAATGGAGTAGATCAATAGAATCGATCTGTCGATTTGAGGTCTGATCGGTCGACAAAAAACCTCTTTTTTTAAATAAAAAGAGAGCCATTTTAAGTACAAAACTAGGACAATATCGAGAGTAATTTGTCTTTTATTTATTTACAAATCAAGCAGTTACAGACAACACTATTTACTTACTCAAGGTAATCTATTTAATATACCATTAAGCAGTAATCGGGTCTTTAGTTTCTGTTTAATATTCACAAACTGGTTTTATCTCAGAAGCAAAACAGTTACTTTTGTACCCCCAATAAAATCAGGGTCTTTACAGCATGAGTTTCGAGAAAGAATTAAAGAAGAGAAGGACGTTCGCCATTATTGCCCACCCGGATGCAGGTAAAACGACACTGACTGAAAAACTTTTGCTCTTTGGTGGAGCTATTCAAACTGCTGGTGCCGTTAAATCCAATAAAATCAAAAAGTCAACCACATCTGATTTTATGGAAATTGAAAAGCAAAGAGGTATCTCTGTGGCTACTTCGGTAATGACTTTTGAGTACAAAGACTTAAAAATTAATATTCTTGATACACCCGGCCACAAGGACTTTGCAGAAGATACTTACAGAACTCTAACGGCTGTAGATAGCGTAATTCTTGTCATAGATTGTTTAAAGGGGGTTGAGGAACAAACCGGCAAGCTCATGGAAGTTTGCCGAATGAGAGATACGCCCGTAATCATATTCGTTAACAAATTAGACAGAGAAGGACAAGGGCCATTTGACTTATTAGACGAGCTGGAAGAAAAGCTGGATATCAGAGTTAGGCCAATAACCTGGCCTGTGAATGGGGGCAGAAACTTCAAAGGTGTTTACCACCTGACTGATAGAAAAATGAACTTCTTTGCTGTAAATAAAACCAGATTAGAGGAAGACATTTTCAAATATGATATTGACTCGCCAGAACTCGCTTCAAAAATTGGGGAAAAAGATGCATTACAGCTTCAAGAGGATGTTGAGCTTATTGAAGGCATTTATGATGACTTTGACCGAGAAGCCTACCTAAAAGGTCAATTGGCTCCGGTGTTTTTTGGCAGTGCCGTGAGCAACTTCGGGGTTATGGAGCTCTTAGATACTTTTTGTCAGGTAAGTCCTTTACCTATTTCAAGACAGACAGACAAAAGGCTGGTACTCCCTACTGAGAAGAAATTTACCGGCTTTGTTTTTAAAATCCATGCAAACATTGACCCAAGACACAGAGACAGAATTGCTTTTTTACGTGTCTGTAGTGGAACTTTTGAGCGAAGCAAATTCTATGAACATGTGAGACTGGATAAAAAACTCCGTTTCTCAAACCCTTATATGTTTATGGCTGACTCCAAAGAAGTAGTAGATGAAGCCTATCCGGGAGATGTAGTAGGTCTATATGACACAGGTAACTTCAAAATTGGAGACACGATGACAGAAGGAGAAGAGCTACAATTTACCGGTATTCCTAGCTTCTCACCTGAGCTTTTCAGAGAGGTAATTAACGCAGACCCTATGAAAACAAAACAACTTGAAAAAGGTGTGCAACAGTTATCTGAAGAAGGAGTGGCACAGCTATTTATCATGCAGCCTGGTAATAGAAAAATAATAGGGACTGTTGGTGAACTTCAATTTGAAGTTATTGAGCACCGACTTCTTCATGAGTACGGAGCTAAATGTCGATTTGAGGCCAAACCCTACTCAAAAGCCTGCTGGCTTACCAGCGATGACCCGCAAGCCCTGGATGAATTCATTCGTTTAAAGAATAATTTCATTGCTTATGACAAGGACGAAAACCCGGTATTTCTTGCAGAAACAGACTGGATTCTGAGAATGAATATGGAAAATAACCCTAAAGTCAAATTCCATACTACATCAGAATTCAAAGTAATGGCTTAAAGCCATCAATTACGCTCAGTCTATAGGATAAGGAACATACACAAAACTGACAAACTTGCCATCCATTACAAAAAGGCAGCAGTATTCGTCAGAGTCTTTATAGTTCTCTTTGAATAATTCCTCAGACTCAGGACCAATTAAGCCACGCTGAAGAAACTCTTCAAGCATAGAGGCCTTGTAGTCATATTGGGTCTCAAAATCTTTTTTATAAAAAAGAACATTGCCTAGTGGCACTTCGTTTGCCGCGGCAATAAATACAGGAAACTGGCTAAAGCCTCTGCTCTTTACCTGATAAGCAGCCTCTTTTAAATGATCGCAGACCTTTAAAAAGTCTTCAGTAATCTCACCCATTTTCTTGGTGTCTATCTCTGGTGAGTTTGCGTCGTCAAGAATGACATTTTCGTTTGAATGATTTATCATGGAAGTACTTTTATATTCTTGCAGCCAATAACAGCCTTAAATCTCTATGTCTTAATTCAAATTTCTTGGCAATATACTGATGTGTAATATTCCCTTTAAAAGCATAAACAGCCTTTAAAAACCAATGGTTCGTTAGAATCATCTCATCTATGCCACCTAAAGTTCCGGTCTTAATTAATAAAGGGGTAAAAATATTACTCAAACTGTGGCTGGCTGTCTTTCCTACCCGCGAAGCAATATTGGGTACAGCATAATGCACTACACCATGCTTCCTAAAGGTCGGATTCTTGTGGTTAGTCATTTGACTGGTTTCAATACAGCCTCCCTGGTCAATTGCCACATCGATAATAACCGCATTGTCTTTCATTTCTTTGACCATATCTTCGGTTACTACCATTGGAGAAAGCCCCTTTTCAGCTCTTAAAGCAGCCACTACCACATCAGCCGTTTTAAGTGCATCGGTAAGATTCTCGGAATCAATAATAGAGGTATATATGCTTCGTCCAATAGAATAACGAAGTCTTTGTAATCTATATAGGTGAATATCAAACACCTTTATTTCTGCACCCAAACCGATAGCCGCTCTGGCAGCAAACTCAGCCACTGTGCCCGCACCAATGATCACAACAGAGGTAGGAGGCACGCCATCTACTCCTCCCAGAATGGTCCCCTGGCCCCTACTTAAATATTCGGAAGCGATTAAAATAGATGAACTACCAGCAATTTCACTCATGGCTCTGACGATTGGGTAATTTCCTACTTTATCTTGCATGGCTTCAAAAGCCAGAGCAGTTATTCGCTTTTTAACCAGCGTCTCAAAATATTTTTTATTTTGACCTGTAAATTGCATCGCCGAAATAAGTGTTGACTCCGGCTTCATCAATTCTAATTCCGAGGCTGTAGGTGGATCAATTTTCAGGACGATATTCGCCGCAAATGCTTCATCTGGAGAATAAACCATTTTTGCTCCGGCCTTCTGATACATTTCATCTGTAAAATGTGCAGCATCCCCAGCCCCTTTTTCAAAAACAATTTCATTACCATTCTTAACCAAGACTGAAACCGCATCGGGTGTAAGACAAATTCTATGTTCCAGATCAGACTGTTCTTTTGGCAAACCGATCGTCAAACTTTTAGCACCTTTTGATACCTTTTGTGGCTTTTCCTGTGGTTCCAGTACCGACTGATATTCCGTTTTCTTTGAAATACTCTCTCCCATCAGTTAATTATTTTGGCCGTAATTGTTCTCGACATGTCATCCAAGGTTTCGATGTTTACCTCCACCCACGGCTTAGGCAGCAATTCTTCTATTACCTGAGGCCATTCTATAAAACACAAATTACCGGAATCAAGATATTCTTCAATACCAAAATCAAGAGCCTCTTCTTTGTTTTTTAGACGATAACAGTCAAAATGAAAAAGTTCATTCTCATAATCAAGCAAATAGGAGTTCACTATTGAGAAGGTAGGACTTTGTACATTCTGCTCTACTCCCAACTGCCTGAATAACTCCTTAATAAGTGTTGTTTTACCAGCACCCAAATTCCCAATGAATGTTAGAACCGTGACACCGCTTGAAAAAGCAAGCAGGTCTTCAGCCACATCGTCGAGCTGCTCCAAAGAATAAGTTCTTGAAAATGTATTCATATCTGCCACAAAATTACCATAATTATGTGATATGCTATTCTAATGAGTCGTCTTACTGAAAAACAAGAGAATCTTTGGCAAAAGAATACTCAATTATCAGGTTTAACGTTCTTTTTTTTAGGAACTTTGTGTTACAATATGCTTTTGACTTAAACGCCTCATGGAAAGCCGCAAACAGGTAATCTTATTCTTCTTTTTTACAATCGGCATCATTTATTTGATTCGTCTTTTTTACATTCAAATACTTGATCCTAAATACAAATCTTTTGAGGTTACTAATGCGATTAAAAGACAAGTAGAAATACCTCTGCGTGGTCAAATTTACGACAGGAACGGAAAGCTTCTGGTTCAAAACCGCGAAGTGTACAATATGTATGTTACCCCTCGTGAAGTAAAAGATCTGGATACCAGCCTTTTTTGTAATGTTTTCAGAATTACAAGAGGTTATTTTGACAGCACATTGGCTGAAGCTAGCAGTTACTCCAAAAACCGGGCCTCGCTTTTTTTAAGACAGTTATCTAAAGAAGAATTCGCAAGAGTAGCAGATGCTATGGTGAATTTCAAAGGTTTTACTTTTGAGCAATCTTTCTTCAGAGTGTACCCTGGCAATACAATGGCAAATGCTTTGGGTTACATTGGTGAAATTCCTAAAGACCAATACGAAAATCAAGAAACAAAATATTACAGAAAAGGAGATTACATTGGCCTGTCAGGTATTGAAAAATCATATGAAGAACAATTAAGAGGAAAACGGGGAGTAAAATTCACCTTGATGGATGTAAGAGGGGCGGATAAAGGTTCTTTTGAAAATGGAAAATACGACACTACTGCAGTAGTAGGTCAGGACTTATATTCTTCTATAGATATAGAACTACAGCAACTGGCAGACAGTCTATTCCAAAACAAAGTAGGCTCTGTAGTGGCTATTGAACCCAAAACAGGGGAAATTCTAGTCATGGGTTCTTACCCTACATATGACCCGAATCTACTTTCAGGAAAAGCCTTTTCTGAGAATTATTTAAAACTAATTAAAGACCCCGATAAGCCTACATTCAATAGGGCTATATCGTCTTTTTACCGACCCGGCTCTACGTTTAAACTTGTGCAGTCGGTAGTAGGTTTACAGCAAGGGGTAATTAATCCTAAATCTTCGTTCATAGGCTCATACTCTCCTATGGGTTGTCATGGACATGGAAATCACCACCTGGCTAATTTAACCAATGCCGTTCAGTACTCTTGTAATCCTTATTTCTACAATGTCTTTAAGGGAATAATTAATAATTCTTCTCAAAGTAGCCCTTATCTGGCTGCACGAGAAGGACTTCAGAGATGGCACGACATGGTGGGCAAATTTGGTTTTGGCACAAAACTGGGCATTGATATTCCAGGAGAAAAAAGCCAGCTTTTACCTGACTTAGCCCTGTACGATAAATACTATGGTGAAGACAGATGGAAGTTTTCCAATATATACTCTGTGGCAATTGGAGAAGGAGAAGTAGGAACAGATGTTTTAAAGCTGGCTAACCTTGCGGCAGCCATAGCAAATAAAGGATATTGGATAACCCCACACTTAATCAGAGGGGTTGGAGCAGATAAGAGCGGAATGAATCAAGAATACCTTAAAGTGCACCAGACGGGTATTGACGCTAAACATTTTATGGCTATTTACGATGGAATGGAGCTAGTGGTAAAAGCCGGGACGGCCCGAAGAGCCTATATTGAAAGTATACCTATATTAGCAAAGACTGGTACCTCTCAAAACAAGAAGGGACGAGATCATGCCATATTCATCGCCTTTGCACCAAAAGAAAACCCTCAGATTGCAATTGCGGCGGTAGTTGAAAATG
>JANSYO010000104.1 GCA_024742395.1 Cytophagales bacterium | reverse complement strand
ATCAGCTTATGATTAATGAGGCTAATTTTACGGACTTTGTCGACCTGTATAACATGCTTATTTCTGAGCATGAAGCTCAATTTGGAAACGCAGATGACTTTCTGGTGGGTTTGCAATTAACTCATTCAGGCAGGTTCTGTAAACCGAATGATAAAAAGAATTTGGAGCCAAAGATTTTATACAAACATCCTGTCTTAAATGCGAAGTTTGGACTTGGCGATGATTATCCAGTATTAACAGATGAATACATTGATAACCTGATACAAGATTATATCAAAGCAGCTGTATTGGCTCAAAAAGCTGGTTTCAAGTTTGTAGACATAAAGCATTGTCACGGTTATTTAGGACATGAATTCCTTTCCTCTTATGACAGACCTGGGAAATACGGTGGAAGTTTCGAAAACAGAACACGCTTTCTTAGAGACATTGTGTCTGGCATAAAGGAGGCAGCTCCCGGCTTACAAATAGGAATAAGACTTAGTGCTTTTGACTGGCAGCCTTTTAAAGCTGGCGAAAATGGTGAAGGAGAACCTTCAGTTCAGGGAGAGTATAATTATTCATTTGGAGGAACCAAAGATGGTTTGTCTGAAGACCTAAATGAAACATTTGAATTCCTTAGATTAGCCCAGAGTCTTGGTGTAGAACTTATCTGTATTACTGCTGGTAGCCCTTATTATAATCCTCATATTATCAGGCCGGCACTTTTCCCACCTTCAGATGGTTATTTGCCACCTGAAGACCCTTTGATTGGCGTGGCAAGACAAATTAAAGCCACTGCAGAAATCAAATCGGCTTTCCCGGAGCTGACGATCATTGGCTCTGCCTATTCCTATCTGCAAGAATGGTTACCAAATGTAGCTCAGGCAGTATTGGAAGAAGGTAAAACGGATATGGTTGGTTTCGGTCGTATGGTCTTAAGTTACCCAGAAATGCCGGCTGATATGATAGCAGGAGAAGTTATGAAGAGAAAGAAAATCTGCAGAACCTTCTCAGACTGCACCACAGGACCAAGAAATGGAATGATTTCAGGCTGCTTCCCGCTTGATCCTTATTACAAAGAAATGCCTGAAGCAGAAGAGGTAAAGAACATTAAACTATGAAAGTAGCATTAATAACCGGCGGAAGCCGTGGCATCGGATTAGGAATTGCCAGAAGTCTGGCTGAAAAAGGCTTTAATTTGGCCATTAACGGAGTTAGAGATGAAAGCGGTGTAAGTAAGGTATTAGAGGAACTGAAAGCTTACGGAGTAGAGGTAATCTATTGCCAAGGAGACATTTCTAAAGCAGCAGACAGACTTTCAATCGTAGATAAAATCAAAAATCATTTCGGGCACTTAAATGTACTGGTAAACAATGCCGGGGTAGCTCCTAAGGTCAGAAAAGATATGCTTGAAGTAGAGGAAGAGGACTTTGATTACCTCATGGATATAGTGCAAAAAGGAACCTTCTTTATGAGTCAACTGGCAGTGAAAGAACTCATTGCAGGCAAAGAAAAGGATCCAAATTTTGAAGCCTACATGATCAATATTACCTCTATTTCGGCCAGAACAGCTTCTACAAATCGAGTGGAATATTGTATGGCAAAGGCTGGGCTTAGTATTATGAGTTCATCATTTGCGATCAAATTAGCTGAATATGGTATTCCTGTTTATGAGATTCAGCCGGGAGTCATATCTACTGACATGACAGCCGTAGTGAAAGAGAAATATGAAAAAATGGCCTCTGATGGAGTAGTTCCCGAAAAAAGAATGGGTACACCTGAGGACATAGGGACAATCGTAGCAGCCCTGGCCACAGGCCAAATGCCTTATTGCACAGGTCAAATGATTGCACCTGATGGTGGAATGGGAATTTGGAAATTGTAAATAAAAGAGGAGGCAATAGAGCAATGATTTAAACTTTTTTACGTCTTTTCAGTTTTCTAACCTAAATTGAAAAATGAATAAAGTTTACTCTTTTGCCTCCATTCTGATCTTTTTAATTACTTCTTGCACTCAAGAAAATGAGTCTGCCCACACTTTAGATGACATTGCCAGAGAATATGTCAAAACTTCACTTCTTATAGGTCAGTACGATGCTGATTTTGTGGATGCCTATTATGGTCCTGATAGCTTTAAACCAAAAGAGAACCCTTCTGAATCGGAGGAATTCCCAAAAGAGCTTCTGCTTCAGAAAACTTCAGAAGTTAAAACTGCACTGACAGACTTTATTGGTTTAAGTGATAATCAAGAAGAATTAGACAGAGCCAACTATATCTTAGCCCAGCTAAACGCGGCTGAAGAGAGGATCAGAATAGTCAGTGGAGAAACATCTGATTTTGACCTTGAATCGAAACAGCTTTTTGGGGTATCTGCACCCACATATGACGAGGCTCATTTCATGGAAATTATAAAAAAACTGGAGAGCACTTTACCTGGTAAAGGCTCTCTTCAGGAAAGATTCCAGTCGCTATCTAAGAGATTCATCATTCCTGTTTCCAAATTAGACACTGTCATGAAAGCGGCGATTGCTGAAGCCAGACGACAAACAAAGGAGCACTACCCTATTCCGGCCAGTGAAGACTTCACATTAGAATTTGTAGGAGATAAAGCCTGGAGTGGATACAATTGGTACAAAGGGAACTTCAGCAGCCTCATTCAAATAAATACTGATTTCCCAATATCTATTGAACGCGTGATTGATGTAGGAAGTCATGAGAGCTACCCGGGGCATCATGTTTACAATATGCTATTGGAAGAAAATCTGTATGAGAAAAAAGGTTTGATAGAAACCAGCATCTATCCTTTATTTAGCCCGCAATCTTTCATCGCAGAAGGTTCGGCAAACTACGGTATTGAACTGGCCTTTCCTGGAGATCAGAAAATAGAGTTCTGTAAAAAAGTACTTTTACCGCTAGCTGGTTTAGATACTACCGGAATCACCGAGTACTTTCATTCCTTAGAAATGGTCAGCGAACTGAATTACGCCGGTAATGAGGTAGCCCGTGGTTTGCTAAATGGCACCTTGACCGAAGAAGAAGGAATTGATTACCTTATAAAATACGGCTTCTATAGCCCTGAAAAAGCGAAACAGAGGATCGCATTTACCAAGAAGTATCGTAGCTACGTGATCAATTATAACTATGGTAAAGATTTAGTTAAGAACTACATAGAAGCCAGGGGAGGTACATCAGATAATCCGGAGAAGAGATGGGAGCTTTTCGGTCAATTACTAAGTAAACAGTTTCTTCCGGTAAACCTCAAACCCTAACTTAGTTTATTTGTCTAAGTTTAAACTTTTAATAGTTAGACAACGTTAATTAGTCATAAAAGTAATATTATGGCTGATTCTAAGAAAAAAACGATCCTTGAACTTTATATGAACTGGGTGCTTGAAAACGGGAAAGCACCTGAGAATGTTTATCAATTCTGTAAACATAACAAACTTACTGAAAGCAAGTTCTATGACGAATATGGTTCTTTAAAGGCCGTTGAGAAAACCGTTTTCACCACCTTCTTCATTCGAACCAAAGAGTTACTTGACAAGAATGCGGAGTATCTGGAATACGAACCACGGGAAAAGTTACTCAGCTTTTACTACACTTTTTTTGAAATGCTCACCGCCAATCGGAGCTATGTTTTGGCGGCTCTTCCGAAGAATATCAAAGAGTTTAACAAACTGGAGCAACTTAAAGGCCTGAGAGAGCACTTCAAAAATTATGCAAACGAGATTTTTGCAAAACAAATAAGTTCTGAGGCCAAGAGATTGGAGAAATTTAAATCTGAGAGCTTTCAGGAAGCAGCCTGGGCCCAATTACTTGTGGTCATGAGATTCTGGGTTAATGATGAGTCTGCCGGCTTTGAAAAAACAGACATTTTCATTGAAAAGTCTATGAAAGCCACCTTCGACCTGGTCGAAAACACTCCCATTCAGTCTATTATAGATTTGGGTAAATTTCTCTTTAAAGAAGCAATGTAATTATGAACACAATAGACAGTATACCTACGGGAAAGATAAGCAGAGCGGCCAAACTAGTGAAAACAGGAGTAAAAGTAGGTGGTAACTACCTTAAATACTACGGTGAAAAATTAGTAAACCCTGAAATCTCAAAAGATCAACTTAATGAGTCAAATGCAGAGGATATTTATGATGGTTTGAAAAGTTTGAAAGGAAGTGCTCTGAAGGCTGCTCAAATGCTCAGCATGGAAAAGAATCTGCTACCCAATGCCTATGTAGAAAAGTTTTCACTCTCTCAATTTTCTGTTCCTCCTCTTTCTGCTCCTTTAGTTAGAAAGACTTTTAAAAAGTATTTCGGCAAGGTGCCCACAGAACTTTTCGATGAGTTTTCTGAAAACTCCGTAAATGCAGCAAGCATCGGACAAGTGCACAAAGCAGTAAAAAATGGTAAAACTCTGGCGGTAAAAATTCAGTATCCTGGTGTGGCCGATAGCATTTCTTCGGATCTGGCCATTGTGAAACCAATTGCAATGAGGATGTTTAATCTTCAAGGTGCCGATAGTGAAAAGTATTTTAAGGAAGTGGAGTACAAACTCAAAGAAGAGACAGATTATAAACTGGAGATTAAGCAAAGCAAAGAAATTTCTGAAGCTTGCAGCCACATTCAAAATCTGAAGTTTCCTCAGTACTATGAAGAGTTCTCTACTGACAGAATCCTGACAATGGATTGGATGAAGGGGATGCATCTCTCAGAATGGACTCCTATTAACAAAGACCAGGAAGCGGCAGATAAAATTGGGCAGGCCTTATGGGATTTTTATCTCTACCAAATTCATGTGCTTCGAAAAGTGCATGCCGACCCTCACCCGGGTAATTTCCTGATCAATGATGAAAAGGAATTGATAGCGATTGATTTTGGATGCATGAAAGAGATTCCTGAAGATTTCTACACCCCATATTTTAATTTGGCAAAGGCAGAAAACATCAATAATCCAGAACTCTTTGAAAAAGGTTTAACTGAACTTGAAATTTTAAGAAAAGACGATAGTCTGGAAGAACGTCAATATTTTTCCAGGCTTTTTCATGAGATGCTCCGTCTCTTTACTAAACCATTCAATGAAGAGCATTTTGACTTCTCTGATAAATCCTTCTTTTCGGAAATTGCTGCTCTGGGTGAAAAATATGCAAAGAGCACAGAACTAAGAAAAATGAATGGAAACCGGGGGAGTAAGCACTTTTTATATATCAATAGAACCTTCTTCGGCCTTTATAATTTACTTCATGAATTGAAGGCAAAAGTGAAAATCAACTCTTACCAAAAATACTTAGATGAGGCATATCAGTCATGAGCAAATAAAGAGTTTTGAAAGACTTTACAGAGCAAACATGATCAATTCTTGTTCAGGCTACAAGTCTGCCAATATCATTGGTACACTTTCAGCTAAGGGAGTTGAAAATGCGGCTATTTTTTCTTCAGTGATTCATATGGGATCAGAACCTCCTGTCTTGGGTTTTGTTATGCGTCCGGCTACTGTTCCAAGAAACACCTATGAAAACATCCGGAATAATCGATACTATACTATAAATCATGTTACTGAAAATATGGTCAATAGAGCTCATCAAACCTCAGCTAAATATCCTGATAATATTTCTGAATTTGAAGAAACCGGGCTTACTCCTTTATATAGAGCCGATTTGCCTGCCCCTTTTGTAAAAGAAAGCCCCTTACAGCTTGCTATGAAATTTATGGAAGAAATACCGATCAAAGTAAATGGTACAATATTAATACTAGGGCAAATCCTTGATATCTATTGTGAAGAAGAAATGATGCACAACGATGGTTTTATACAGCTTTCAAAATTTAACGTTGCCACTATTAATGGCTTAGATGGCTATGCTATACCTGAACTCAAAACCAGATTAAGTTATGCCAGACCAAAACAAAAGCTTGAGGAATTAAAATGAAAATTTTAGATGAGAAGGTATGTCTTACCTGTGACAGACCTTTTACATGGAGAAAAAAGTGGGAGAAAAACTGGAAAGAGGTAAAGTATTGTAGTAAAAGGTGCAGGAGCTCCCGTAAAAATGGCAATGAAAACATTAAGATTAATTCTGGGTGATCAATTAAACAGTGAGCATTCATGGTTTAAGGAGAAAAATGAGAAGGTAACCTATTGCATGTTTGAGCTAAGACAGGAGACCGATTATGTACATCACCATATTCAGAAAATTGTTGGCTTTTTTCTCGCAATGAGAACCTTCAGAGATACACTGATTTCACGGGGCCATGCGGTAATTTATTTTGAATTAGATCATCCAAACAATTCTCAGAGCTTAACAGACAATATTCACAACTTAATTGAAACGCATCGTTTTGAGCTTTTTGAATACCTCTTACCCGATGAATTTAGACTCAATAAACAATTAGAGGGTTTTGTGAAGCAACTATACATAAAAACCTCCGCCGTTGACTCTGAGCATTTTCTAACCCACAGATTTGAGTTAAGAGATTTTTTTAAAGGAAAGAAAAGCCTTCTCATGGAAAGTTTTTATCGCTACATGCGTAAAAAACACCAAATTCTTATGAATCAAGGCAACCCTGAAGGTGGTAAGTGGAATTATGACAAGAGCAATCAAAAGAAGTGGAAAAATCAAACCCTGATACCACCACAAAAGCTTTTTAGTAAAAACGTTACTCACCTGGTGAATTTAATACAGGAAGCGGATATTAGAACCATTGGAGAAATCCCCCGAAATGAATTTAGTTTTCCTGTAACCAGGCAAGAAGCCCTAATTCAACTTGAGTATTTCTGCGATAAGCTTCTCATACATTTTGGAGATTTGCAAGACGCCATGCATACCGAAGAGCACATGCTCTATCATTCAGGCTTGTCTTTTGCCCTAAATCTTAAATTAATTAGCCCACATGAAGTTATCAATAAGGTAGAAGAGTACTATTCGGCAAATTCAGATAAAATCCACATTTCACAAGTAGAGGGTTTCATCCGTCAGATCATCGGCTGGAGAGAATATATGAGGGGAGTTTATTGGAAAGAAATGCCCGCTTACGAAAAGCTAAATAAACTTAACAATACCCATTCGCTTCCCGATTTCTATTGGTCGGGTAAAACGCGAATGACTTGTTTAAAAACATCCATCTCCTCCTCTTTAAAAAACGCTTATGCCCACCATATTCAGCGTTTGATGATTACTGGAAACTTTGCCCTTCTTACTCAAACTAACCCAGACGAAGTTGACCAGTGGTATCTCGGCATTTATCTTGATGCTATCCAATGGGTTCAATTGCCAAATACCCGCGGCATGAGTCAATGGGCAGATGGAGGTACGGTTGCTACCAAACCTTATGTTTCAAGTGCGTCATATATTCATAAAATGGGCAACTATTGCACTCACTGTGCCTATGATCACAAAAAGAGAACAGGCGATAATGCCTGTCCGTTTAATAGCCTTTATTGGAACTTCCTGGACGAAAAGAAGGAATATTTTAAGAATAATCCACGCATGAGCATGATGCTAAATTTATTATCCAAAATCCCCGCAGAGGAATTAACACAAATCAAACAAAGGGCTTCTATGATAATTGAAAACCCCGATGCGTTCTAAGCCAACAATCAATATTTTTTGGTTTAAAAGAGACCTCCGATTAGAGGACAATGAAGCTTTATCGCAAGCTCTTTCAGACGATACCCCGCTACTTTTACTCTATATTCTGGAGCCCTCTCTTGAGGCTGACAAGCATTACAGCCAGCGACATTTCGATTTTATCAAACAGTCACTTGAAGATCTCAATAAACAACTCAAAGCATTTAATACCGAAATTCTCTGCATCCGTTCCGAAGTCCTTACTGCCTTTGAACGACTATATGAGTTAACTAAAATTCATACCGTATACTCACATCAGGAAACCGGTCTAGCTCTAACATACGAAAGAGACAAAAAACTTCAGCAATGGTTCAATAGTCAAAAAATTGGCTGGACAGAATGCATCAATAATGGGGTATTCAGAGGAAGAAAGAACCGACAAAACTGGATAAAAGATTGGTATGCTTACATGGAGAAAGCTCTTTTTAACTTTTCTCCTGTGCATACAAGTTTTGTCTCCAATGAGCTTCTTGAATCTTTAAAGATTAAATTTGAGCTTTTAAACTTTGAGACACAAAGAACTTCCCATTTCCAAAAAGGAGGTAGAAGTACAGGAAAACGTTATTTACAAAGCTTTTTAAGTGAGCGTTATACTCAATACAATAGAGATATTTCAAAACCATTGAATGCAAGAAAGAGTTGCAGCAGACTATCACCTTACATTGCCTGGGGCAATTTCAGTGT
Source organism: Cytophagales bacterium (assembly GCA_024742395.1). Lineage (GTDB taxonomy): Bacteria > Bacteroidota > Bacteroidia > Cytophagales > Spirosomataceae > Jiulongibacter. The sequence goes on along the minus strand of JANSYO010000104.1, from coordinate 4,821 downwards.
TAGAGAGGTTTATCAAAAAGCTAAGTCAAAAGCAAAAACTTTAAGCAATAAGAGGGCACTTTCCGGATTTACTTCCCGCCTTAGATGGCAAGCACACTTTATTCAGAAATTTGAAATGGAATGTGAAATGGAATTTCATAGTATAAACGCCGGTTATCGCTCTTTGACCAAAGAACCAAAACCAGAATACGTTTTGGCCTGGCAAAAAGGTCAAACGGGTTTCCCTCTGATAGATGCCTCCATGAGATGCCTGAATACCACCGGCTATTTAAATTTTAGGATGAGAGCTATGCTGGTTAGTTTTTTCACTCATCACCTTTGGCAGCCCTGGCAGGCAGCGGCTCCTCATTTGGCAAGACAATTTTTGGATTTTGAGCCTGGCATTCATTTCCCGCAGATTCAAATGCAGGCCGGAGAAACCGGCATTAATACCTTAAGAATATATAATCCTATTTTGAATAGCCAGAAACATGATCCAGAAGGCGAATTTATACGAAAATGGGTTCCTGAATTAAGTAAGTTACCCGGACCTTTAATACATGAGCCTTACAAAATATCGGCAATCGAAGCTGAAGCTATTCAGTTTATCCCGGGCATAGACTATCCTTTACCAATTGTAAACTTAAATGAAAGTAGAAAACATGCCAGCGATACTCTTTGGGCATTAAGAAAAGATCAAACCGTTAAAACAGAAGCAAAAAGAATTTTACAAAAGCATACCACACCAAAAAGAAAGATATGGGACTGAATGCTATGGATAAAGACCGAATTATAGAAATGGCCTGGGAGGACAGAACACCTTTTGACGCCATTGAATCTCAATTTGGATTGACAGAAAAAGACGTTATTAAGCTCATGCGAAATGAAATGAAACCAACAAGTTTCAGACTTTGGAGAGCTCGTGTTCAAGGTAGAAAAACTAAGCATAGTGCTAGAACTTCCTCTGATAAGTTCCGCTTCAAAAGCAAAGCCCAAAAAGCCATTACGCTTAATAAAATTTCAAAAAGATAAAGTGTCAACAATCAATGATACGCCCTAAACCTCAATCACATCTTCTGAAATAACGCTTTCTTCCAATTTATTCGCCGAATAGTTAAATCTTACCTAAATTAGTAAGTAATCACCCCATTGATTTACATGCTAAGAATAGGTTTTACTCTCATACTTATTTTTTCTTTTTTGACAAGTCTCATTGATGAGCCTTCTCCCCCACTCAGTCCGCAAGACGAGTTAAAAACATTCCGGCTGGCACCCGGTCATAAAATAAGTTTAGTTGCATCTGAGCCAATGGTTCAAGACCCTGTACTTATTCAATTTGATGAAAAGGGAAGGCTATGGGTAGTTGAAATGAGGAGCTTTATGCCTGACATAGACGGAACAGGTGAAGATCAGCCCATTGGGCGAGTATCTGTTCTTGAAGACACAAATGGAGACTTTCAAATGGATAAAAGCACTGTCTTTGCTGATAGTCTTGTGCTTCCGAGAGCTATTTCTTTTTATCAGGATGGCGTTCTTATATCAGAGAACATTCCTCTTTGGTTTTATCAGGATACCAATGGAGATGGAAAAGCTGATAAACGAACTTTAGTAGACAGCACCTATGGTGGAGGTGGCTTACCCGAACACTCAGCAAATGGCCTTATGTTAGGCTTTGATAATTGGCTATATAACGCCAAATCAAAATATCGATACCAAAGGCAAGGTGAGCAATGGGTAAAAGAAGAAACTGAATTCAGAGGTCAATGGGGCATTTCAAAAGATGATTACGGAAGACTCTATTATAATTATAACTGGTCTCAATTGCACGCTGACCTGGTACCTGCAAATTACCTCAATAGAAATCTAAACCATGAATCTACCACAGGAATTGATCATGGTCTTACTATTGACAGAAGGGTTTTCCCGGCAAGGCCAAATCCTGCTATAAACCGAGGATATATACCGGGTACTCTTGATGAAAACGGAAAGTTGTTAGAGTTTACATCGGCCTGTTCTCCCATGGTACTGAGAGAGAAAGGCATCTGGGCTGATAAAAATTACGGGTCAGTTTTCGTTTGTGAGCCGGCGGGAAACCTCGTTAAACAAAATCTGGTAAACGAACAAGGCATCTATTTAGAAGCTACCAATGCCTTCGATGAATTTGAATTTCTCGCTTCTACAGACGAACGCTTCAGGCCGGTTTATTTAACTACCGGACCCGATGGAGCCATTTATTTAGCGGATATGTATCGTGGTATAAATCAGCACGGTGCATACATGACTGAATACCTGCGAACACAAACCCTGGAGCGGGGTCTCGACAAGCATATTCACTTGGGCCGCATATGGAGAATAGTGCCTGAGAAGGCTCCTTATTTTGATTATTCTGATTTAAGTAAAGTCTCAGCCTTTAGCTGGGTCAAAGATTTAGATAATCCCATTTCATGGTACCGTGACCAAAGTTTCAGGATGATTGTCCAAAGAAACCCTGAAGGTATTCAGTCTGACCTGGAAACCCTGGCCGTAACCGGAAGCACAGCTGGGAGAATAGCTGCAATATGGGCCTTGGAGAATACAAATCAATCGAATACAGCACTTTTGATAAAACTTCTGGATGATAAAGAAGATAAGATAAGAAGTCTGGCATTGAGGCTTTTAGAAAAGAGAATGACTACAAATTCTGCCTTAAACCAGATTATTGAACAAAAAGTAAGTAGTTACTTAGAGGAGATTGACTCTCCGGCGTTTAACTTACAGATTCTGCTTTCTTCTAATGCCTTCAAACAGGATCTGGCCTTTCGCTCTATTGAAACCATACTTGCTTTGGAAGGGAAAGATCCACTCTTGCGGGATGCTGCTTTATCTGCACTTTCAGGAAGAGAGATGGCATTGATTAAGTATTTATTGAAAAGTAGATTATGGCAAATGGCTTCAGATGACAAGGAGATTTTTATGGAGCAATTGGCCGGTATTGTTATCAAAAGAAAGAACGTAAGTGAGATAGAGAATTTATTATCCTTGCTTTCGTCAGATTTAAATTGGCAAAAGATGGCATTGTTAAATGGAGCTGCTTTGCAATCGGCCACTTCAGATCCCAATGTTATTTCTCTAAACAAAAAGCCTCAAATACTCTCTGGTAATTTGCCTCAGGTCTCAAATCTGGCAAAGGGATTAACCTGGCCCGGAAAGCCAACTATAATCAAAGATACCGAAGAAAAAAAGGCACTAAGTGCTGATGCCATGAAGCAATTTGCCTCAGGCAGAAAATCATACCTAACGTACTGTGCCGGCTGCCATGGAGGAAACGGCAAAGGTATGAAGCGTTTTGCCCCACCTCTCGCTGGTTCAGAATGGGTAACAGGTCAGGATTCAAGACTTGCCCTAATTCTTCTTCATGGTATAGAAGGTCCCATCACAGTGAATAGTCAACATTATGATGTCCCTGACATCTTACCCGTCATGCCAAGTCATTCTACCTTACCAGATGAAGATATTGCCAATATCATGACTTACATAAGAAACGAATGGGGACATAATGCCGAGCCGGTTTCAAGAAGAACGGTAGGGATGTTAAGAATTAAATCTCAGGGGAAAGTCCAGCCTTGGACCGCCGCCGAGCTTAATAAACATGTAGAAAGTTTAAAAGAGAATTGACCAGTCAACCTTATATAAATAAATAATGAAGCCCTTGAATAACACCCTAAACAGACGAGCTTTTGTCAAAAGCTCGGCAGTAGCTTTAGCAGCTGCTGCATTACCATCCTTAAGTTCCTTTAATATCGCTCCTAATCTCGGGGGAATATCGGTATGGTCTTATCATCTACGTCATAGAAAAAACGGCGAAGGCACAGCCGAATATCCTCTTTTTACAGGAGGATATGACATGGCCAAACACTGCCATGAGTTAGGAGCCGGAGGTGCCCAGGTGCTTTCGGGAGGTTGGGATACGGCCTATGCAAAAAAAATGAGAGAACTCCAGGATGGCACAGGTATGTGGATAGAAGGACAAGTAAGTATGCCTAAAACTGAAGCCGATGTAGAACGGTTTGAGAAAGATATTATCGGGGCGAAAGAAGGAGGTGTTAGTATTGTGCGTTCGGCATGTCTTAGTGGAAGAAGATATGTAACTTTTCAAACTTTAGAAGAATGGGAAGCTTTCAAAAAACACTCCATGAAGTCAATCAGATGGGCCGAACCCATTATGAGAAAGCACAAAGTTAAACTGGCAATTGAGAATCATAAAGATTGGACCGCTGATGAAATGATTGCTATTCTTAAGCATTTTGATAGTGAGTGGCTTGGCTGCAATTTAGATACAGGAAATAACATTTCGTTCCTGGAAGACCCGCATGAAGTGGTAGAAAAGCTGGCTCCATATACCATTACAACGCACTTTAAAGATATGGGTATTGAAGAGTATGAAGATGGTTTTCTTCTTTCTGAAGTACCCTTTGGAGAAGGCTTCCTTGATTTGAACAGAATGGCTCTAACCTTAAGAAAGCACAATCCGAATGTCAAAATAAACTTAGAAATGATGACGAGAGATCCGCTACCTATACCCTATTTAACTGAAAGTTACTGGACTACTTTTGGTGATAGATCAGGAAAGGATGTAGCAAAAAGCATCAAAATTCTGAAGGAAAATTACAGTGAAAAGGCTTTGCAAAGAGTTTCGCACAGGACATTTGCCGAACAGCTAGCCTTAGAAGAGGCAAATCAAATTTCATGTTTGAAATTTATCAGAGATGAATTAGGGCTCATGTAATGTTTAAAAACCTTTGAATGATTGAAAACATTTCAAAACTTGTAAACCTCATTTATTAAAACCCTTGCCTGAAATAT
>JANSYO010000316.1 GCA_024742395.1 Cytophagales bacterium | reverse complement strand
GAGATTCTTACGGAGAAATTATCGAACGCAGCTTTGTGCGCCGAGATGATTTCAAAGCAAACAAAGGAAAGAATGATTCTCATGATGTACTGAACTTAGGAACTCCCACTCCTGCAGGCTCAAGAGGGCATCAGTTCGCAGCAGCGGTAGGAATTGTACAAATTTGATTGCTTATATCTAACGGGATCTCAGTTCCTCACTGTTGCTTCAGGATTAGACAAACATGGAAACGACTCAGAAGAACCCCTTTGCTACACTCACTTTGATATAGCAGGAAGTGCAATTGAGGATTCTGACTATCGATATGGAAAAGCTACTGGATCTCCTATTATTTCGTGGACTTCTGGTTTCGTGGTACCAAAACTTTAGTGATCCATGAGATTCACTTATCTGCATACTGAGTATTATCGAATAAAGACTTATGCTCGCCCACATCAAGTTTTCTCCCTCCACCAACACTGTGACAACCGAAGTTCCACCTACGTTATCATCCAGAACGGCTCGGATTCTTTTGGGGCTAGGCGGTGAATTAAACTCAATATCACTACACTTGCAATTGTATTCAAAAACTTAATGCTCCTCCTGCATCGCCACAGGGGTGTTCCTTTGTTAAAGATAGAGAAAATCTAAAAGTCAATCTAAGGTAAAACCGCGCTTCTTTCAAGTGTAGTCCCGGATAGAGAGAGCCGCATGAATTGAACTCATGATATGGTTCTTGCCTTAGTTTACTGGATTTGGTTGTATTCAGCTCCTATTTCTTGTAGGCGTGCATTAGTTTTTGTGATAGAATTTTGGATGCAGGAAATTTGCTCCTGCCAAGCTGATCCATTCACATCTGCCCATTTTAGATCTTCTATCATTGAAATAGTTTCTCGAAAGTTGTTGATAATCGTATGAACTGTAAACGAAGGAAATCGTAACAAATCTTCGCCACAATCTAAAATATTTAGAAACAGGTTCAGCAAGGGGAGCCACTCGCTTGGTTGCAGGGGTTGTTGCATAAAATTTTCTTTCACTAGTCGCACTACGTATAGCAGGAAGCTGTCCTTATCTTCCAGTGAATCAACGCCGACCAATTCCACGATCTCCTGTAAATCCTGGCCATGTTGGAGAATAGAAGTTGTTCTAGAGATAGCTTTCAACAATTTTTCACAATTATGAATCCTTGAGTTATAAGAGAAGCTTGTACTAATATTG
>JANSYO010000057.1 GCA_024742395.1 Cytophagales bacterium | reverse complement strand
TGTTTAAACCTTTAGATATCTATTTCCAAACGGCCAATTCTGACATTAGCCGAACCCCTGAAATTGAAAACTTCCTCGCTACCGCAAAAAGATACTTAGCGGCCCATCCTGATAGAAAATTGTCTTTGATAGGCCATACTGATAGTGATGGCTCTAATACCACCAATGATAGATTGTCACTGGAAAGAGCAAATGTGGTTAAGCAACTTCTGGTATCAGAAGGTTTTTCTGAGAACCAATTGGTAACTACGGGTAGAGGTGAGCGTGAGCCAAAAGGACCTAATGATAGTCCCGAAGGAAAGGCTCTTAACAGAAGAGTCACTATAGGATTAACACAATAAAAAAAATTAACTCATAATTAGAAATGGAAAATATAAATTGTCTTATTAATAACTTCCCTTGGGATATCTTCTTTCTGTGGCTTATTCCGGCATTGCTTTTATGGTGGTGGATGAACAGAAGAATTAACCGTTATAAATCTCACGCAGCAGAACTTCAGGATAGAATCAACTTTCTTGAAGGTGAATTAGAGGCATGCAGAAAGAATAAGGTGTCAGGAGCCGCAAATGTTGATATTGAAGGTTATAAAACCAAAATAAGCAAATTAGAAGCGGACTTAGATGCATGTAATAAGGCGAAGCTGGCAGCTGCAGCAGCTGGAGCTGCCGCTGGTGCAATAGGCGGAGCAGCGACCTCTGCAAAAGCCGGTGTTACCGCTCCTGTAGCCGCTCTAACATCAAAACCAAAGAAGAAGGATGATTTAAAAGTAGTAGAAGGTATTGGCCCTAAAATAGAAGGTCTGTGCCACGCCGCAGGTATATACTCTTTTGATGATTTATCCAAGGCTTCTGTAGATACTTTGAAAGGCATCCTTTCAGATGCAGGTCCTAGATTTCAGATGCATAATCCGGCTACATGGCCAAAACAGGCTGAGCTGGCCAGAGATGGTAAATGGGATGAGCTTAAGAAATGGCAGGATGAATTAGATAAAGGAAGGTTATAATTCCTGAAGATTTAATCAGAATAGAAGGTGGTGCATTATGTACCGCCTTTTTTTATGTTTATTAATTATTACTATCCATCTTTGCCGCTATGGATTTAAGATTAAAAAGCAGGCTGTCTAAAATTAAAACATTGATTTTTGATGTAGATGGTGTTTTTACCGATGCCACCATAATTGTTACAGATACAGAAGTACTACGGACTTTTAATGTAAGAGATGGCTACGCACTACAGATGTGCATTAAGGCGGGCTACAAAACAGCCGTAATTTCTGGTGGGAAGCAGGAGAGTATAAGAACCAGACTTGGAGGATTGGGCGTGCCTGAAATCCATTTATGTGTGAGCACAGATGGGAAGCCACAGGTTTTAGACGACTTAATGGAAAAATGGCAATTAGAAGAAGAAGAGGTTTTGTATATCGGAGATGATATCCCTGATCTTCTTCTAATGCAAAATAGAAAAATATTTAAAGCATGCCCTGCAGATGCCGAGCCGGAGGTTCTTGCCGAGGCAGATTATGTTTGCCAAAAGAACGGAGGTGCCGGAGCAGTGCGTGAAGTCATTGAACTGGTGATGAAAACCCAGAACACTTGGCTCAAGCAGTTTTAGGCTTATGTTACAAGTTTTCTAACACCTTTTCAAACTTACCAGATAGCCTGATAGGGTTCTCTTGCTTGGCAATGTGCACTAAATAACCTGAAGCATCAGCTTTGGTTTTATAGATAGCATGAGCATTGGTGAATTCATTGTTTGAAAGCTGAATGAATTGGCCATGTTTAGAAAGCTCATTTCTAACTTCTCTTTCCTGAATGTCTAAAGATTTATCTACTACTCCAAAGAAACTTTGGTAAGAGAATTTAGAAGTATACTTGTCCACAGTAACTGAGATGAGTTGATTTGGGACAATGCTGATTTTATCATTTGAACCTACAAAAGCCAAAACCGGAAAGAGCATTTTATTGTTCTCTTTTGGGGCGTAATGCTGAAGCTTGTCATTGATTGCTTCTGATCCTGATTCATATTTTTTGCGTAATGCATTCTCTTTGATAAAAGAGAACAATAGCCCTATACCCGTACCAATTGCCGTAAACTGTAATAAAACTAAAGGAAGATCAAACTTGGCTAAGCCTGTTTGATTACAAATGACCATAACTAAAGAGCCTACAGCAAAAAAGCGAATGGCATACAGAGAGATTTCTCGGCTAACATTCCATTTATTCTTATCAAAATATCTTTTGAATAAAAAGGGAAGGGCATATTCAGAAATACACATACCTACAAAACCAGCAGCTGAGGCCAGCGTAATTAGTAAAGTCTTGTTTGATCCTGTATACTCTGCTGCTCCAAACGGACCAACAAAAAAGAATAAGGCAAAAATCACAGATGCAACAAAAAGAGAACTGATTAGTCCTTTGAGAGACATTACAGAAGACTTTAAAGGTCTATTGCATGCTTGAACGAACTTATTAAAAGCGGCTCCGATATTCTGGAGAACTTGAACAGGAAAGTTAAGAATTGACTTTATCATTATTAATGTGATCTTTTTTTGAAATGAAATCAATAACTATACCAAAAGCTTATTAACGTTTCAATAAGAAAGTATTTGATATGAATAGATAATTTTTTTAAGTCTGGATGTGTTAATTAGTTGGTAAATATTTAGATTGAACATTTACTGTTATATATAATTGAACCTGATAAATCACAATGATTAAAAGAATTGCTGTCCTGGCCTTATGTTTAGGTCTGTTTTCTCTGAATAAAGCGAATTCACAAACTTTACTTAATAACGAATTAGACTCTTTAAGCTATGCGATTGGTGTGAGTGTAGGGCAGAGCTTGAAAGCACAGAATGTTGAACCAAATCTGGTAGTTTTGCAGTCTGCCATCAGTGATGTTCTTAGTTCTTCAGATCTTGTTATCTCGGCTAACGAATGCGGAATGTTTATTCAAAATTACTTTCAACGTGAGGCTTCTAAAGTTATGGAAGCTAACGCGAAATTGGGTGAGGAGTTTTTAGCTAAAAATAAGACCAGAGAAGGTGTAAATGAGACAGAAAGTGGCCTTCAATATGAAGTTTTAAAGGTTGGGGAAGGTCCAAAGCCTACAGCCTCAAACAAAGAGAAAGTCCATTATCATGGTACCCTTATAGACGGTACAGTATTTGATAGCTCTGTAGAAAGAGGGGCTCCTGCCACATTTGGTGTGACACAGGTCATCAAAGGATGGGTAGAAGCCTTACAAATGATGCCAACTGGCTCTAAGTGGAAACTATATATACCGGCAGATTTAGCCTATGGCCCGAGAGGTCAGGGGCAAATTGGACCAAACTCTACACTCATTTTTGATGTAGAACTGCTGGAAATCGTAAATTAGGATAAGCGAAGCTGCTTTTCCTTTTGAGAATTCTAAAAATTAAATATGAAAAAACTATTTTTTTTAATTACCATTTTAGGTTTGAGTTTTGTTGTTTATGGACAAGATTCTTCGCCTAAGTATAGTTATGAAGACCTGGAGCCAAACAATACTCAGAAGAGAGTAGAGCAGTTCGTCACGCAGTTTTTGAGTAACTATCACTATCAAAAGTTTCAGGTAGATGATTCGTTGTCATCTCGTGTCTTTGACAATTTCATTGCCGACGTAGATGGCTCACACTCTTATTTTACTCAAAAGGATATTGATGAGTTTGAAGCTTTCAGATATGTTTTAGATGAGGCACTGCTGAACGGAGACCTTGAGATTCCTTTTATGATTTTTAATCGCTATCGTAAGATATACAGAGAGCGTTATGCTTACATAAAAGACTTATTAGAGGAGCCATTTGACTTTGATTCAAATCTTAGTTACCAGGTAGATAAGCGTGAGGTAACCTGGGCTAACTCTGAAGCTGAGCTTGACGAAGAATGGGACAAAATGATTTTAAGCCAGGCTTTAAATATGAAACTGGGCGGAAGTGCAGATAGCAGTATTACCAAAACGCTGAAAAGAAGATACGAAACATATGAAAACAGGGTAGCTAAATGGAGAGCAGAAGACGTTTTTCAAACGTTTATGAATGCTTTTACCGAGGCAATTGACCCACATACCTCATACATGATTCCAAGTACGGCGGCTCAGTTTAATATAGATATGAGTCAATCTCTTGAAGGTATAGGTGCTCAGTTAAGAAATGATGGGGATCACGTGATGATTGTTGATATTATTCCGGGTGGTCCACTTTTTAAAACGCAGCAAGCCAATAAAGAAGATTATATTTTAGGTGTTGCTCAAGGAGACGATGGCGAGTTTCAGGACATAATAGGCTGGTTAACTGACGATGCCGTAAAACTCATTCGTGGAGAAAAAGGCACCGTGGTTCGTTTGCTTCTAAAAGGTAAAGATGCACCTATTGATTCTGATCCAAGAGAAGTACGAATTGTTAGAGAAAAAATAAAACTGGAAGAGGCTGTAGCTGCTGGTGAAGTATTGAATGTCAAATCTGACGGAGAGGAATATAAAGTTGGTCTGATTGATATTCCTATGTTTTACAGAGATTTTGATGGAGCCAGAAGTGGGGGCGATTTTCAAAGTACCACAAGAGATGTGAAGAAATTTTTAGAAGATTTCAGACAGCAGGGAATTGATGGGGTAATCATTGATTTAAGAAACAATGGAGGAGGTTCTTTAACGGAAGCTATTGAATTGACTGGTTTGTTTATTTCAAAAGGGCCGGTTGTTCAAAGACGTACTGGAAGAGGTAGAATTGATGTTGAAAACGACACAGACCCTTCAATTACATATGATGGGCCTTTGTTAGTTCTTCAAAATCGTCATTCGGCTTCTGCTTCCGAAATTTTTGCCGGTGCAATACAAGACTATAATCGAGGGCTAATAGTAGGGGAGCAGTCATTCGGGAAAGGGACCGTTCAGCAATTGGTTAATCTTGATCAGTTCTTGCTTTCACCTAAGGTAGCTTCAAAGGATAAGTCGGCCAGTAGTGGTATCGAGGAAAGAGAAAGGTATGGTCAGTTAAAGTTGACTACAGAAAAATTCTATAGAATAACAGGAAACAGTACACAGCGTAAAGGAGTTATTCCTGATGTGGCTTTCCCATCTATATGGACAGCCGAAGAAAGTGGTGAAAGTAGCCGACCTACAGCATTGCCTTATGATGAAATCAAAAGTTCAAATTTCCCATATCAGAATGCAGTAAATTCAGAACTTAGAAATAAGATTGTAGAGAACTTTAAAAGTAGATTTGAAGAATCTGAGGATTTGAAGACATTGGAGAAAGAGATTGAAATCTACAATGCTCAAAAGAACAGAACAGAATTCTCGCTAAACTACAATGAGCGTCTTAAAGAGAAGGAAGAGAACGAAGGAAACAGAACGACTCTGAAGAAGCTTAGAAAGACCAAAACCGGAGACGATCATGAAGAGGACCTCTATCTCAGAGAAGCAGAGAAAATCATGAGCGACTTAATCAAAATGTCTTAACATAGATATCATTTGGAAAAAAGGAAGGCTTCCATTTGGAAGCCTTCCTTTTTTATTGATAATTACTTTTTGTCTTCAGGAAAGATAAAAGTGATGGGATTATCCACCTTTTTTTGAAGCAATGCTATCTCCAGGACTTCATCCACCATATCTACATAATGGAAAGTAAGGCCTTTGGTGTACTCTTCTCCAATTTCTTCAACGTCTCTTCTGTTTTTGTAGCAGAGAATTATTTCTTTGATTTTGGCTCTTTTGGCAGCCAGAATTTTTTCTTTAATACCACCAACCGGTAAAACTTTACCTCTAAGGGTAATCTCACCTGTCATGGCAATATTTCTTTTGATTTTCCTTTGAGTATAAATAGAAGCCATAGAGGTCAGCATTGTGATACCCGCTGATGGTCCATCTTTAGGAACCGCACCCTGTGGAACATGGATATGTAAATCATAGTGCTGAAATACCTTGTAGTCAAGATCTAGTTTTTCAGCATTTGCTTTGAGGTAAGACAGGGCAGTCATAGCAGACTCTTTCATGACATCACCTAGCTGGCCAGAAAGCGTTAATGACCCTTTTCCACGGCTCAGATTCGTTTCAATAAAAAGGATGTCGCCACCAACCGGAGTCCAGGCCAAACCTGTAACCACACCGGCCATTTCATTGCCCTCATAAAGGTCTTTGTCAAAACGGGCTATACCTAGTAGTTCTTCTATGTCATCACCAGTCAGGGAGGATTTGTACTCCTCTTCCATTGCTATTGACTTGGCAATTTTTCTGACTACACTTCCTATTTTTTGTTCTAAACCTCTAACCCCAGATTCTCTGGTATAACCTTCAATAATTCTAATCAGTGCCTCCTTATTCAATTTTAGGTCAGATGAGGTCAGGCCATGCTCTAATAACTGCTTAGGTAACAAATGCCTCTTAGCAATTTCTACCTTTTCTTCAACAGTATATCCCGTTAATTCAATAATCTCCATCCTGTCACGTAAGGCGGGCTGAATAGTGTCTAGTGAGTTTGCAGTAGCAATAAAAAGTATTTTTGAAAGGTCAAAGTCTACCTCTAGGTAATTGTCTTTAAAAGCATTGTTTTGCTCCGGATCAAGGACCTCTAAAAGGGCACTTGAAGGATCGCCTCTGTGGTTGTTAGCTAATTTGTCTATCTCATCAAGCACAAAAACCGGATTTGCTGTTTTTGCTTTATTGATGTTCTGAATGATTTTTCCCGGCATGGCACCTATGTAGGTTTTTCTATGCCCTCTTATCTCTGCTTCGTCGTGTAATCCACCCAGAGCCATCCGAACATACTCCCTTCCCAGGGCCTTCGCAATAGATTTCCCTAAAGAGGTTTTACCTACTCCCGGAGGGCCATATAAGCACAGAATTGGCGACTTCATGTCGCTTCTGAGCTTTAATACGGCCAGATATTCTATGATCCTTTCTTTTACTTTTCTCAAACCGTAATGGTCGTCGTCCAGTATTTTCTTTGCCCTTTTTAGGTTAAAATTATCTGTACTGTATTTGTTCCAGGGAAGGTCTACAAGAAGCTCAGCATAACTTAAAGCGGTGGCATACTCCGGAGCCATTGAATTAAGCCTCATGATTTTATTGAGCTCTTTATTGAAGTGCTCATTTATTTCTGGCGGCCATTTTTTCTTGGCACCTTTCATTCTTAGTTTCTCTATTTCCTGGTCAGGAGAGTCCATTCCCAGTTCTTCCTGAAGAACTTTAATTTGCTGACGCAGGTAGTACTCCCTTTGCTGCTGATCTATATCAGAGCTGGCTTTTGACTGAATATCCTTCTTTATTTCAAGAAGCTCTACTTCTTTGAGCATATGCTCCAGAAGCTTGTGGGCCTGCTCTTTCCCGTCATAAGTTTCCAGAAGCAATTGTTTTTCAGAAATACCAATATTGAGATTTGACGAAAGAAAATGTGTCAGAAAATTAGGGGAGTCAATGTTGCTTATGGCAGTCTGAGCATCACGAGGGATATCAGGGTTAAGATTCAAAATCTTGGTTGCCGTTTCTTTCAGACTGTCTAAAAGTGCTTTTGTCTCCTTTTTTCTCTTTCCGGGGAATGAATCAGGTATGTATTCAACTGCGGCCACCAAATAAGGACTTGTTCTTACGAAACTGGTGATTTTAAACCTTCTTCGGCCTTGAATAATGATCGTTACATTGCCATCTGGCAAAACAATCATTTTTAAAATATTACCAATGGTCCCGATTTTATAGACGTCGTCTTCCGTTGGTTCATCCTTTGTTTGTCTTAACTGGGAAACAATTCCTAACGTTCTATCTCCCCGATAGGCTTTCTTTACCAATCGGATAGCTTTTGACCGTGTAACGGTTACCGGTATAACAATTCCCGGAAACAAGACCGTGTTCCTCAATGGAAGCAAGGAGAGGGTTTCAGGTAAATTATCGTCACTCTCCATTACTTCGTCAGGCGAAGTAATTTCTATCATCTCCACGTTCTCAATTTTAGGGCTTTGAGAGGCCAATCTCTCCAACAATTCAAGATCTTTATCCATTAAGTATAGTATAATTCAGACACGCCTGTCACTCTGTCATGTTGAATGTACAAAAGCGAGCCGATATTTCAAATCAAACTTGTGAGGCTAATATGGTCAAGGTTTATGCCAATGCCATCATGTCAGCTATTTTGGCAGTAAATCTTTATTAAAGACGCATTGGAATGCCTTTTTCCGTTAAATAAGTTTTTAAGTCAATAATGCCAATTTCCTTAAAATGGAAGATAGAAGCTGCAAGGCCGGCATCTGCTTTACCGGTAGTAAACACTTCCTGAAAGTGATCCATATTGCCCGCACCACCAGAAGCTATTATAGGAATTCCTGCATTTTCTGATATTGTGGCAGTAAGCTCTAATGCAAAACCATCCTTTGTGCCGTCGGCATCCATAGAAGTAAGAAGTATTTCTCCTGCTCCTCTATCTTCTACTTCTTTAGCCCAGGAAATTGTTTCTAACTCTGTAGGAGTTCGGCCACCATGGGTATGAACAATATGCTTCTTCATCTCTACATGGCGAGTATCAATTGCCACCACGATACATTGACTTCCAAATTCCTGAGCTAGCTCGCTGATCAGGTCAGGATTTTTTACGGCAGAGCTGTTGATAGAGATTTTATCGGCCCCGGCATTAAGCAAGGCAGAAACATCAGCCACAGAGCCAATTCCACCGCCTACGGTAAAGGGAATGTTGATTGTATGGGCTACTTTTTTTACGAGATCAAGTAATGTTTTTCTGCCTTCTACTGTGGCTGTTATATCGAGAAATACCAATTCATCGGCCCCCTCCTTTGCGTAGATTGCAGCAAGTTCTACTGCGTCACCAGCGTCTCTCAGGTTAACAAAGTTTGTTCCTTTGACGGTTCGGCCATTTTTAATGTCCAGACAGGGGATAATTCTTTTGGTAAGCATAATTAATTTTTCAGATAAATATCTCTTTTGGCTATTTCCATGAAAAACTGCGGGTTTTCCAGTGGAACCCATCCTGACTTCTCGTACAAACTATGTGCATCTCGGGTAGCCAGTATCCATCTTCTGAGTCCTTGAAGCTCAGGAATCTGAAGTAATTGTTCCGTCATCCAAACAGCATAGCCATTTCCCTGATATTTAGGTGAAACAAACACATCGGCTAAATAGGCAAAAGTGCTGTAGTCGGTAATGATTCGGCAAAAGCCAATTTGTTTACCTTCCAGATAAAGACCCAAAGCATAGGAGTTTTTTATAGCCTTTTCAACAGTTTCTTTTGGGATGCCTTCAGACCAATAACTGGTAGTAAGATTCTTATGAATGAAATCTATGTCTAGTTTAGATTTATCGGAGCTAAGCTCCAATTGATCAGATTGTATTTCAAATACCTTCATTACGTATAAATTTTTTAAGTGAATCGTAAGAGATACGCCCTTCATAAATGGCTTTGCCTACAATTACACCGTATAGGTTCTGTTTTGCTAAAGTCTCAATATCTTTCATTTCAGCCACCCCACCACTGGCAATGATTTTACTCTCGGGGAAGCGACCTTTCATTTCTCTGTATAGGTCAATAGATGGTCCTTGAAGCAATCCGTCCTTATTAACGTCTGTACTTATAATGTACTTTACTCCTTCGGCAATATACTTTTCTATGAAACTAAATATGTCTTCAGAAGTATCTTCTTCCCAGCCACTTATTGCTATTATTTTGTTTTTAGCGTCAGCACCAAGTATGATTTTTTCTCCGCCATATTGCTGAAGCCATGACAGAAACTTCTCCGGATTTTTTACTGCAATACTTCCACCAGTCACCTGGGCGGCTCCGTAATCAAAGACTTGCTGAATATCTTCATCAGACTGTACACCGCCTCCAAAATCAATAGTTAAGGAGGTATGCGTGGCAATTTTTTCCAGAACCTTGTAGTTAATTACTTTCTTTTGTTTTGCTCCATCCAAATCTACCAGATGCAGCTTTTGTACTCCGGCATCTTCAAATTGTTTTGCTACCTCCAGCGGATCTTCATTGTATATTTTCTTAGAAGAGTAATCGCCTTTAGTAAGTCTGACGCATTTGGCGTCAATAATGTCTATTGCAGGTATAATATGAAACATCTAATCTTATAGATTCATAAAGTTCTTAAATATTTGCTCGCCCACATCTCCGCTAATTTCTGAGTGAAACTGACATGCATAAAAATTATCTTTTTGTAGCATGCCTGAGTAGGGCAAAATATAATCAGTTGTGGCTACGGTATTTTCGCACAGGGGAGCATAAAAACTGTGGTTATAGTAAACATAAGCGTTTTCTTTAATACCATTCAGTAGTTCACAATTATAATTATAGAGATTATTCCAACCTGTCTGGGGTATTTTAAAACCTTCTGTTTTAGGAAACTTAATGATGGGAACATCAAACACGCCCAAACACTCTACATCTCCTTCTTCTGAATGTTTACAAAGTAACTGCATACCCACACAGGTGCCAAGGAAAGGTTGTTTCAAATCCGGAATAATTTTATCCAGACCATTATCCACTAAGCTTTTCATTGCTGTACTGGCTTCTCCTACACCGGGGAATATGATTTTTTGGGCCGCCAGAATTTCTTCCGGATTATCTGTTAGGTGATAACTGACTCCAATTCTTTCTAAAGCATACATGACAGACATTACATTGCCCGCATTGTATTTTATTATGGTTACATCTGCCATTTGAGTAATTGTCAAATTCAAAATTAGGGTATTAGCTTACAGGAAGAAATGAAGAGCAGGAGCTTCTTGGAAAAGTGAAAAGGAAACTTAGATAGGTAAAATAAAACCCGACAACTTGTCGGGCTTATCTGTTCGCTAAATTTGTCAGGAAAAAAAATCTTACGTTGTGTATATCAATTTCAACATTGTAACGACGAAATTAAGTTATAGCAGTTGAAATAAAAATTCATTTGAGATTTTTCTGTTAAAATTATCGCGATTTAATCGCCTAATTATAAGCCAATTTCTTTCGAATTTGACCATTTAATAAATTTTTAAAAACTACAATTATTTACACAAAGATGGTTGAATTTGATAGAAATAAAATGATTCTGCTTTAAAAAAGCGTTAAATCTCAAGATTTGGCACTTCATAAATATGACCTTTAATTATCTATCATTCCGTTTGAAGCGTTTCTTCTATTAATTCAATTCAAGTTCTTCTTTAATACTCTCCACCTTGGCTTTCAGACTATTTAAGGTTGCCTCAAATTCATCTTTTGACTTCAGTTTACCTACTACTCCTACATAAAACTTTATTTTAGGTTCGGTTCCTGAGGGTCTGCAAGTAAATTTAGTGCCATCTTCAGTGAAGAATTGCAGTACATTAGAAGATTCAATACCTAAACCAGTTTTGATGTCTTCTTGTTCCTTTGTCAGAAGGTTTATGCTTTTTAAAGATTTGTAATCGCTCATCATCACTACCGGCGATCCTGCCAAAGAGTTTGGAGGTGAGTTCCTGAAGTCTGCCATCATTTTTTGAATTTCCTCAGCTCCTTTCTTGCCTTTCTTCGTTACCGAGATCAAGCCTTCATAATAGAAGCCATATTGCATATACATATCGGCAAGGAAATCAAACAGACTAATACCATTGTGACGGGCATAAGCTGTTAATTCGGCAATAATTGCACAAGAAGCAATAGCATCTTTATCTCTTACTTTATCACCAATTAAGTATCCATAGCTTTCTTCACCACCACCTATAAAGGTTTCTTTACCTTCAGTTTCTCTTATTACCTGGGCAATATATTTGAATCCTGTTAAAGTATTATAACACTTAACCCCAGCCTTCTCGGCCATTTTGTCTATCAGGTCTGTGGTAACAATTGTTTTAGCCACAAACTCGTTGCCGGTAAGTTTGTTCCCTTTTTTCCAGGCTTTTAATAAATAGTAGATGATCAAACTTGCCGCCTGATTTCCATTAAGAAGCTGCCATTCTCCAGTAGGGTTTTTTACCGCCATACCTACTCGGTCAGCATCCGGATCTGTGGCCATCACCAGGTCGGCATCTATTTCTTTGGCTTTGGCCAAGGCCATAGACATGGCTTCCTTTTCTTCCGGATTTGGATATACCACTGTTGGGAAATTTCCGTCAGGTTTTGACTGCTCTTCTACCAGATGTACATTCTCAAAGCCTAATTGCTCTAATGCAGCAGGTACCATTGTAATACCAGTACCATGTATTGAAGAGAAAACAATTTTCAAATCAGACTGTTTTCTGTTAATTCTTGGTGAGACAGAGATACTTTTAACAGCCTTGAGATATTTTTTATCAAGAGCCGGTTTTATGGTCTTAATTCTTTTCTTAATACTTCTGAATTTAATTTTACTTACCGTGGTAATAGCATTTACTTCCTCCACAATATTTTTATCGTGCGGCGAAACCACTTGGGAGCCGTCGTTCCAATATACTTTATAACCATTGTACTCTCGTGGATTGTGAGAAGCAGTGATTACTAAACCCGCTTGACAACCTAACTCTCTTACCGTAAAAGATAGCTGAGGGGTTGGTCTTAATTCAGGATACAAATAGGCAGTAATACCATTAGAACTAAATATGTCTGCGGCAATTTGAGCAAACTCCGGGGAGAAATTTCGACTATCATAAGCAATGGCTACCTTGATGTCCTCACTCAAATAAACTTTGTTTAGATAATTAGCTAATCCTTGGGTGGCGGCACCAACTGTGTATTTATTCATTCTATTGGAACCTACTCCAATTTCGCCTCTCATACCTCCGGTACCGAACTCCAAATTCTTGTAAAAAGAATCTGTAAGTTGATTGACATTTCCTTCTTCTATCCACTTGTTAATAGTGGCTTTGGTTTCATCATCGTACTTTCCGCGAAGCCATTTTTTGATGTTACGTTCTGCGGTTTTGTCAAGTTTTAAGTTGGATATCATAAATAAATTGGAATAGGCTTGTTAATAGATTGGGCAATTTATATTAAGTGTATTGCTAATCAAAAACTTTTGAAATTTATTGACACCTCTATCTTAGAAAGTTTTACTTTTGCTCCCAGTTGAAGGTGTCTAATCTAGTATCACTAGGTTTGACTTAATAGGGAAATATGTGAAAATCATATACTGTCCCCGCAACTGTAAGGTGTCTACACTTAAGCCACAGGCCACTGAGAGCTGAGCTCTTGGGAAGGTAAACTTAAGTGACACTGAGTCAGGAGACCTGCCTTTGATCATTCTTGTTGATAATTTACGGAGGATGAATTACACCGAGCGGTAGATTTTTATCATACATTTTACCAAATTTTATGTTTGCATTATTACGCAAGTGTTTGGCATACGCTTTTGTTTGCCTTGTTTTTTCTGCTGGTGCTCAGCAAAACCTTACTGAAGTGGTAGTGAGTACCACAAAGCTTCCACAAAAGGAAAGTGAACTCACCAAGTCTATGGTGATTCTTACAGACTCAGTTATTAAAGCCAATTCAGGTCTGAATGTTTCTCAGCTTTTACAAAAACAAGCGGGCTTCACCATCATAGGTGCAGGTCAAACTCCAGGAAGTATTCAAAGTGTCTACAATAGAGGAGCCAACACAGGTTATACTTTGATTTTGATAGATGGCGTACCTCTTTACGATCCATCTTACATTGAAAGTAATTTTGACTTGAATCTGATTAACCTGAATAACATAGAAAGAATTGAAGTGCTAAAGGGTGGTCAATCGGTCTTGTATGGCTCAGATGCCGTAGCAGGTGTGATTAATTTTATTACAAAAAAGAAAGGTCAGAAAATGGTGGAGCCCACGGCCTTAATTTCTGCCGGTTCATATAAAACCGTCAATGCCCGAATAGGTCTTAAGGGTGAATTGTCTGGTTTAGGTTATCAAGTTTCTTATGAGAAACAGAAGAGTGAAGGAATTTCATCTGCGGTTTCAGACGATTCTGAAGAAGAGAAAGATGGACTGAATTCGGATAACTTAAGTTTAAATCTATCTAAAAGTTTTGGTGCATTTAACCTAGGTGTGTTTGGACGTTTAATGAATTACAAAGCCGATGTAGATGCCGGAGCATTTGTTGACGACAAGGATTACACATCAGAAATAAAGAACAAGCAGATTGGAGGAAGCATAGACTGGATAAAAGAGAGAGCTCAATTGCATTTTAAGTTTAACTCATCTGTTATAGATCGTTTTTTTGAAGATGATTCTACTTTTGTACCAGCTACAGCTTTCGCAAACTATTCTTATGCCACATACGGCAGTAAAAGCACATTTGCTGAGCTATATGGTAATTTCAATTTGTCAGATAATTTAAATCTATTGACAGGTTTTGATTACAGAAAACAGAATATGGCACAAACCTATTTATCTGTAAGCAGTTTTGGCCCTTTTGAAGATATCCCTTTAACAAAAAGTGATACGGAGATTTCTAATTCAAGTATTTACTCTGCTTTGAACGGAAAGTTAAATTCTGGTTTAGGATTAGAAATTGCAGGAAGATATAACTCGCATAGTGTTTATGGCGAAAACATGTCCTGGACAATCAATCCTTACTTTATCATCAATAAAAATCTGACCGTATTCTCGGTTTATGGTACAAGCTTTAAGAATCCATCGTTGTACCAACTTTATTCGCCATATGGTAACCTGGATCTGGAAATGGAAGAGGCTAAAAATCTTGATATGGGGTTGAAATACAATAATGTCACCATGGGTACGCAACTGCAATTGACTTATTTTGACAGAAAGATTGAAAACCTGATTGTGTTTATGAGTTTATCTGAAGATCCATATGGCCAATATGTGAACCAGGATAAACAAAGGGTACGAGGTATAGATGCCAATGTGGCACAGAATCTAGGTAAGTTAAGTCTTAATGGAAACTACACGTATCTGAGTGGTTTTGTTATTGACAATGTAGAGGATGAAACGAAAACAGATCTTCTAAGAAGACCCAAACATCAGATTAATCTTGGAGTAGCCCACTCTATCAGTAATAAATTGTCGGCAGCCTTAGATCTTGCCTTAGTGGGTGAAAGAATTGACAGATTCTACAATAGTTCTACCTTTGGTACTGAAGAAATAACACTGGAAAGTTATGCTCTGTTAAATCTGAATGTTCAGTATAAGGTGACTAAGGCATTTACGGCATTCTGTAACTTTAGAAATATTCTTAATACAAACTACACTGAAATAAATGGGTACAATATCCAAGGAGCTACTGCTCAGATAGGTATTAGGTTAAATTAGTCGGGTTCCTGAGGGGTATTATGAGAAACTGATGCCCCTCATATTTCTTTCCTACATAAGATATCATCTTTGAGAAACGTTTAGACTAAAAATCATTACTTAATTATGAATACTTCCTCACCCTTTCAAGCAGATAACCTTTTCGAAATTGTTTATAAAGCTTCAGATTCTGTCAAGACAGAGGAAGACTTAAATCTTCTGATCAGTGACTTTGATGCTGATTTGCTTTGTAGCCAAATGGAGAGCTTGTCGGTTTCGCAATTGGTTAAATTTTTAAGGGTTTCTCATAATTACTATTTAAGCAAAAAACTTCCGGAAATAGAGCAATCTCTTTTGCATATCAGAGAGAAATACAGCAATACACACGGTCTTTTAGCCGGATTAGCCGTTTACTTCAATAACTATAAGAAAAAGCTGGTTAAGCACATTAGAATGGAAGAGGAGGTTTTCTTTCCGTTTATTGAGACGCTTGTTTTAGCTTCTGAAGGAAGGTTATCTCCTGAAGAAACCAAGGAGCTTTTACAGGCTACCAGTTTAGCTGATTTTGAAGACAATCATGATTCTATTGAAGAGGAGTTGCGAGAGGTAGAACAAATTATCAAGGCATATGCCTCGCAAACAGAGCAGGTATTACCTTTCAGCGTGTTCTTAAATCAAGTAACGCTTTTCGAATACGAGCTTCGTAAGCATGCTGTAATAGAAGACATGGTG
Source organism: Cytophagales bacterium (assembly GCA_024742395.1). Lineage (GTDB taxonomy): Bacteria > Bacteroidota > Bacteroidia > Cytophagales > Spirosomataceae > Jiulongibacter. Next base: position 12,918 of record JANSYO010000057.1, on the reverse strand, counting down.
CTGGTCAAAAAAGTGGCTGACCTAGAAGCAGAACTTAGAAACGTCTGATTCTCATAGAGTTTGAGCTGGTATCTGTAATGGTAACAGGTGCTTCAAACTTAAGTTCAAGTACATTGGTAGCTATTTCTTTCCCTTGTTCTTCACTTTTATTGACAGACATAGGGTAGGTGATACCCGCGTAAAGCTGGGCTTGTCTGGCTTCTTTAGCATAAACGCCAAAACCTTTGAAAGCTCTTTTTGGTGCTGTTCCGGCTTTGGTATTATCTTCAAAGACGTAATTTTCACCAAATTCACTGTTTAAAATTTCAGCTACCGCCGTTACAAGTGTAGCTTGGGCCGATGTATAAGCCGGAGATGGATTTGCCGCCAAGTGCGACTGCCAACTAGGGTCAATGCTTTCATTAATATACGTTTGCGGACGCATAATGTTTGTTGCATACTTTTGCTTAAATGAAGTAACAGTAGCATCATGCATAGCAATTCCTATTTTTAGATATAGAACGGCTGCCTGATCTAAGGTATAATTCTCTTTGTTGACAAAAGAATTAATTACAGCTAATTGATGTCCGGCAGATGTATATGAAGTATTTACAGGGTCATACCAGAATTGCATGATGCTTTTTTGAGCCTCATTTATGTTTTTTGCGGTACCGTAAACTTGCTGTGCTTCGGCAAAGAACTCGCTGTCTGCATTAAAAGAAAATGGTTTTTCCAAAGTGCTGGTAATCGAAGAGTTTTTAGCTAAAAAGCTTCTGACATCTTTCCATTGTGGCAGCAAAGGCTTTTTCTCGGCCCCTGTAGGTTGCCATTTAGAAGGACCACTAAAGGCACTGTTGCTCTGTGGAAAGTTATTGTTCCATGCTTCATGTCCACCGTCTTTTTTTGCATATTCCCAAATAGCCATCCCAATATCATTACCCAATCGAATGGATCTTTCCTTTGCATCTACACCTATCCCCACGTCAAATTGAACTTCGTATTTCTTTCTTAAGGTATCCATTTGTGCCTTTAATACGTCAAAGGAAGTGGAGTAAAGGTTCTTCATTAAATAATATTGAGAAGCATTTACTACCATTCCCCAGTGATATTCTTTGCCAGCTTCTGGTTGTGGTACCTCATCAAGGCCTTGTAATTGGCCTGCAAGACTTTGGTATTTATCCATTCCCGGTGCCATGGCCTCATAGGCTGCCAATGAGAGGTATGCAATACTTCGTGCCGCTACAGGTGATGAGTAACCTGGCGTGTTGTTTATCATTTTAAGTTGGAGATCTGCATATTCTCTCACCACTGCTGAGCTGTACGCTGAGGCGGGCTTTGAGGTTTCTTCTTCAACTTCAGGATCTACAGATGGGTCCTTGTCTTTACATGAAATAAAAAGAAACCCAAAGGTTATTAGGATATAAAATGCTGCAAATTTCATTAATCAATGATGTTTGATTGTTCTTTGACATTAGTCATTAGATTCAATAATCTTGCCAATAAAAGCTTTTGGAAGGCTTGATCTATTTTTAAAAAGTATAGTTTAATTTTGAGGATGATTCCTCAGGAAACGGTTCAACAGATTTTACACGCTGCAGATGTAGTGGATGTGGTCGGAGATTTTGTCTCATTGACAAAACGCGGCTCTAACATGATTGCCTGTTGTCCGTTCCACAACGAAAAGACTCCATCATTCTCTGTTTCTCCTTCCAAAGGCATATATAAATGCTTTGGCTGTGGTAAAGGAGGAGATTCTGTTCGTTTTATTATGGACCTCGAAGGTCTCAGTTATCCTGAAGCCCTTAAATGGCTGGCTAAAAAGTACGGAATTGAGATTGTAGAAAAGGAGTATACAGATGAAGAGTTACTTTCTCAAAATGAGCGAGATAGCCTCTTTATTGTTACGGAATTTGCACAGCAATATTATGCAGATCAGTTAAGTACAGAAGAAGGTAAAAGCATAGGCCTTTCATATTTTAAAGAGAGAGGCTACAACGAAAGTACCATTGCGAAGTTTGGTTTGGGCTATAGTCCTGATGGCTGGGATGCTTTTACGAAGCATGCCCTAAAGAATGGCTATAAATTAGAAATACTTGAAAAGGCTGGCCTAACCATTATAAAAGAAGGCAAAGACCCAATTGACAGGTTTAGAGGCAGGGTTATATTTCCAATAAATAATGTGGCAGGTAAGCCTATTGCCTTTGGTGCCAGAATTCTAAAACCAAACCCTAAATCTCCAAAATATCTTAATTCACCTGAAACCGAGATATACCATAAAAGCCGAATTGTCTATGGAATTTATACGGCAAAAAACGGGATAAGGCAGGAGGATAATTGCTATCTCGTAGAAGGCTATACGGATGTGGTTTCTCTTAGTCAGGCGGGTATTGAGAATGTGGTTGCCTCTTCCGGTACTTCACTGACCAAAGAGCAAATTCAGTTAATTCGGCGGTTTAGTACCAATATCACGGTGCTTTACGATGGTGATGCCGCAGGGATAAATGCTTCTTTACGCGGTACTGAGCTCATCCTTGAAGAGGGGATGAATGTACGTGTTGTGGTTTTCCCTGATGGAGAAGACCCGGATAGTTATGTTAAAAAAGTGGGTTCAGAAGGTTTTGCCACTTACATAAAAGAGCATGCACAAGACTTTATCAGGTTTAAGACTGAAGTGAGTCTTGAAGCCGTAGGGAATGATCCGGTGGCTAAGGCCGGGCTTATTTCTGAATTGGTAAGTACCATTACAAAGATTCCTGATGCTATTAAAAGAGCCGTTTTTTATAGAGAAGTGGCTTTACTGTTAAATATTGATGAGACGGTACTCATCAATGAAGGGAATAAGACTTCTAGAAAAAACGCCAAAGAAGCAGAAAAGGACAGAAATAATTATCAAAGGCCAGATGAACCGGGACCTGACTTTTTTCTTCCGGAAGAGTACCATCCGGTTGATCAAACTGAAATGGTTTCCTCTATTGAGTATAAGGAAGAGCTTTTTGTAAAAGATTTGGTGTGTCACGGACACGAGGTCTTAGATAAAGATCCGGATACACAAGAAGAAACATTGTTGGCTGATTACGTTCTTGGTGAGATTGGTGATGCTACGTTCAAATCACCTGTACTGAATCAAATTCTTTCAATTTATAAAGAGGAGTATCACAAAGGGCAGCTACCTAATACAAGCTTTTTTACAAGTAACGCCAACCCAAAAATTCAGGAAAAGGTTATTAATTGGCTATCCCCTCGATACGAGCTTAGCGAGAATTGGCAAAAGTTTGAGATTTATATTCCGCCATACACTTCAAAATTGGATGATCTTAGCTACAAGAATATTTTAAGAATCAAAAAGGAAAATTTTGAGGAAAAATTCAGGCAACTAGCCAATGACCTGGAGTCAATAGAGAATGAAGAAGAGCAAATGGAAGTTCTGAAATCAATGATGAAACTTAAAAAGATCATTCAGAAACTTGCAGAACAATTAGGTTCAGTAATTTAAGCCTCTAAATACTTAAAGACATTCTGGTGAAACTGATTGATGATTTTCTCATGCAGCATTGGGTAAAGCTTTTTATCGCGGAACTCTGAGTCACTCTTGTAGAAGGTTTCATGGACTATTCGTGTCTCTGAATCTGTAATTTTCTCAAAACTTATAATCTGAGAACCCGCGGACTTTCCACCTTGAACATAGCAGAGTTTAATTTTCTTTTTATCTGGCAATATTTGATTTACATGATGAGTAACCGCCAGTTTAATCAAGCCAAACAAAAGCTTTATTTCTATAAAGATGAGCTGGTTTACTTTCAGTCCTGCATATTCATCATTGAGATAGTGAAACCTTTTCGTCTCCTTATTGTATGAAAATGAAAACTTTATTCTTTTGCCGGCCCAGGAAGCTACAGGGGGAATATTTAAATAAGCTTTCCATACTTTATCTACCGGATGCTTAGTAGTATAAGTTTTTACATGCCTGTGAAAGTCATCTGTAACTCCTTCTAAATAACAAACTGGCATTACTTTGCTCAGGTCATCTTCATCAATCAAACCGTTTTTAGACAAATAGTCTTTTGTGCAAACTGAGGCAATCTTACTTAAATTTATCCTTAGTTTTTGGCGGGGTTTGATGGCACCAGAGATAGACATGTGTTAAACTTGATAGGTTAGTGAAAGGGTTCGAAAAGCAAGATGTTGAAAAATTGAGAATTTGCCAATTTTATTTACTCTTCCGGTATTTAAAGACCCTTTAAAACCACATTTGTAACCTTTCTGAAGGCTGCAGGAGTTTTCTCATTAAGCAACTTCGGTTTATCTCTGTTCATAGATTTAAAGACCTTCTCAAAATTACTTTCCATTTCCTGATAAGCTATTTCGTTTTCAAGTTTAGTGATAAGATAAATATGTTCTTTACTACCGCTATCTGTGTTTATTAATAAAGAATAGTCACTGATATAGCCTTTTCTAAGAGCTATTTTTCGGGCCTCTTCCCAGTTATTCTGGTAATAGAAAATAGCTTCTTCAAAGTTCTGGTTGAGAACTTCTACTTTATCAATAATAACAATTTGAGAGTAACTGAGACCCGCGGATAAGCACAGAAATGCAGTAGTGAATAGTGTTCTCATAAAAATATTCTTTTGATTTAAACGAAACAGATTTTGACTTTGTGTTGCAAACCATTCATTTCTAGCCCATTTTTTTGAACGAGAGAAGCTATGTGCAACTTTTTCCAGTAATTTTGGTCAACTATTTTCTAACAAACTATTAACAAGAATAATCGAATAGAATTATGGCAAAGTTGTCAGGCCTGTTGGTCTTAATTATTTGCTTTTTATCCTTTTCAGGTGCAGAAGCTCAAACTAAAAAGAAGAAAAAAAGAAAAGAGGCTGAAGTAGTTGCAGTTTCAGATTCAACAAAAACCGAAAAAAAGGAGAAGAAAGAAGAGAAAAAAGGACCAAAGGAGTTTGATGAGTTTATTGATAGCACAGCTGTAAGTCAAACGGGTCTCTATGGTATCCACTTCATGAAAGATAAGTGGTATTTCGAAATTTCGGACACTTTGTTGGGTCGTGAAATTATGTCTGTCTCAAGATACTCTCAAACGGCCGCAGGTGGAAGTATTTATGGTGGTGAACTAGTTAACAGGCAGGTAGTTAAATGGGAAAAAGGCCCAAAGGATAATATATTTCTAAAGTCTATCTCCTATGTAGTTATGAGCCCGGATAGCACCAAACCAATAGCTACCGCTGTAAAAAATTCAAGTGCAGATCCGATAGTAGGAGCTTTTGAAATCAAGGCAATCAAAAAAGATTCGGTTAATAAGAGAAATACGTACGTAATTGATGTAACATCAATTTTTGAAGGAGATGAACAGATATTCTCCTTAGATCCAACAGCCAAACAAAGATTAAACATAACCTCCTTAAAAAGTGATAGATCATTTATATCCTCAATAAAGACCTTTCCTATAAATACTGAAATTAAAACAGTTAAAACATTTAGTGTTTCTACGCCAAGAATTGAACTTAGGCCTACGCCTTCGGTGGGGTCGTATTTACCTGCTTCAAGAGATGCTGGTGTGGTAACTATGGAGTTTAATACTTCCATGATTCTGCTTCCAAAGGTACCAATGAGAAAAAGGATTTTTGATGCCAGAGTAGGTTATTTTGCTAACCAGTACAGCGTATTTAAAGAAGAATCTCAAAGAGCAGATGAAGATGTTTTTGCTGTGAGGTGGCGTTTAGAACCTAAGAATCAAGATGATGCAGATCGTCAGAAAAATGGCGAATTAATAGAACCTGCCAAGCCAATAGTCTATTACATTGATCCGGCTACACCAGATAAATGGAAACCTTTTATTAAGCAAGGTATTGACGACTGGAAAATAGCCTTTGAGGTAGCCGGTTGGAAAAACGCAATCCGAGGGGAGTATTGGCCGGAGGATGACACCACCATGAGCCTTGAAGATGCCCGCTTTTCAGTGGTTCGCTATTTTGCCTCACCGATTCCTAATGCTTACGGACCCAATGTGCATGATCCTCGAAGTGGAGAGATTTTAGAGAGTCATATAGGTTGGTATCATAACGTGATGAGGTTACTAAGAAACTGGTATTTGGTTCAAACAGCTGCTGTGGATGCCAGAGCCAGAGAAATGGAGTTTGATGATAAATTAATGGGTGAGCTAATCAGATTTGTTTCTTCGCATGAGGTAGGACATACCTTGGGTTTGAGGCACAATATGGGGGCATCTAGTGCCACTCCGGTAGATAAGCTTCGTGACAATGAATGGCTCTCTAAAAACGGTCATACTTCTTCAATAATGGATTACGCCCGATTTAATTATGTGGCTCAGCCGGAAGATAGCATCTCTATTAATAACTTATTCCCTGGTATAGGTGCCTATGATAAATGGGCGATAAAATGGGGATATAGTTATATTCCTGATACTGGAAGCGAAGAAGCAGATAAGCTAATTCTTAACGAATGGACCAAAGAAGCTTATAAGAATCCGGCATTAAGATTTGGAACAGAAATTAGTCCGTATGATCCAAGATACCAAACAGAAGATCTTGGTGATAATTCAATGAAGGCATCAGAGTATGGTATTAAGAACTTGAAAAGAATTGTGCCCAATCTGAAAGAGTGGAGTATGAAGGAAGGAGAGTCTTACAAAGAGTTGGAAGAATTATATAGTAATGTAACGGGTCAATACAGACGTTATATGGGTCATGTGGTTAAGAATATAGGAGGGGTGTACGATACGCCGAAAACCTATGACATGGAGGGTCCGCAATTTGAGCCGGTACCGAAAGAACTACAGAAGGATGCTATGGCATTTCTAAATCAACAGCTTTTTACAACACCTAAATGGCTTTTTGATATCGACATATACAATAAAACAAAGGCAGAAACTGGACTTGAAGCACTTAAAACAATTCAAAGCCAAACAATAGATCAACTACTTAATGGCGAGAGATTGGCTCGTATGCTTGAGTTTACTGCACTAGGTGCTGATTCTTATACTTTAGATGAATTACTTACAGATATGGAGTCAGGTATTTTGAGTGAATTGAAGTCGAGAGCAAAGGTGGATCAATATCGTAGGAATCTACAGAAGGTATATGTCAATAAATTGATCGAATTATTAGATCCAAAATCAGCTTCATTGAGATCTATACCTGTAGGCATTACCTATGGTTATTCTTCAAGAACAGTTAACCTTTCAGAAACAGATTTACCTTCTATTGCTCGCGGACATTTAGAAGAATTGAAGAAGAGGCTAGTTTCGGCTGGCAGTGTTTCAGACAAAATGTCGAAATATCATTACCAAGATCTTTTAGAAAGAGTGAAGACGGCATTAGACCCGAATAAGTAGTAAGTGATTTAAAGCCATCATAAGGCATATCGTGTCCCAAGTCATTATTTATATTAAAAAGTGGTGCCTTGGGGCACGATTTTTGCTTTATTTATGGTTAATATCTCAAAAGGAAATCAAACTTGAACCGGCTAATCTATGTTTTAGTAACACTATTGCTTGTCGCAAATATTGCGGTATCTCAAGGTGTGAATAAATCAATAGAGAATATTAACAAAGACTTTGAATCCCTTGCTTATAAGGAGGTTATAGCAAAGTCTGAGTATTTGTTGCGAAAGGGAAATATAACTGAGCCTTCATTAAAAAATGAGGTTGTTAAAAAACTGGCCCTCTCCTTTTTTTACACCAAAAACTACCCTTTTGCAGAAAGGTATCTGAAAGAGTATCTCGAGTCAGCTTCGCAAAATAATTCGGAGGCAGATTTATATCTTAAACTGGCACAGGTTCTTTCTTCGAATGGAAAACATTCGGAGTCTTCTGAGGTATGGAATAAGTATTCAGAGCTCATAGGGGGCAATCAGGCAGCATCTGACTTTGCCTACATACAATCGAATCCTGAGCCTTTGAACCGGAATGCTGGTAGTTATCTAATTGAATATTTGCCTATAAATTCTTCTGGGTCTGAGTTTAGTCCAACTTTTTATGGTGATGGCTTGGTTTTTGTGAGTGGGCGGCCTTCGTATGCGGGTATCCGAAGAATATTCGCATGGGACGATTCCCCTTTTTTAGATCTTTATTTTCTGGAGGATAGAAATTCTATAGTTACTAATCAATCAGCCAAGGTAGGTGGTGCACAGAGCAAAGAAAAGAGAAAAAATGCCTTGGGGCAGGCTTTCTATTCGCCGAATACGGCGAACGACGGTAATAAGTTAACTTACAATACCAATAGTTCTTCTTACAGCAGGGCTGAGTTGCCAACAAGTAAATTGGATAAGAAGACTAACTCGGCCTACCATGATGGCCCTTGCGATTTCTTTAATAATGATCAAAGTGTGATTTTCACAAGAAATGGAATAGGGAACTACAATTATGAAAGTGCTGATGGCATCAATAGATTGCACCTTTATATAGCTGATAATGTGGATGGTAAATGGAGCGACCTAAGATCGTTTCCATTTAATTCTGCAGAATACTCAACCGGCCATCCGGCTTTTATGCCATCTGAAAAAATTCTTTATTTCGTTTCTGACATGAAAGGGGGCTTTGGTGGCACTGACCTGTATTATTCCAAATTTGAAAATGGGAAATGGCATAAACCTCAAAACGCAGGGAATAGGATTAATACTTCCGGCAATGAAATGTTTCCTTTTATTGATGAGGCCAATAATTTGTTTTTTGCTTCTGATGGTCATCCTGGATTAGGAGGCTTGGACTTATTTGCTATTTATTTATCTGCGGATGGTGTTCCAATGGGTAGTGTTCAAAATCTTGGTACACCGCTGAATTCTAAATGGGATGATTTTGGTATGTATACAATGCCAGATCTCCAAGAGGGGTACTTCAGCAGTAACAGGAAAAACGGTGACGCAGATGACGATATTTACAAGTTCATTAGAGTTGGGGATAAATTCGGCTGTAAAGAACTTTTGCTTGCCGCTGTAGATTTTGACTCCGGCAAACCGATTCCGGGTGTGGCCTTTACCTATTATGAAATAAATACACCCGAGAATGTAAAATCTGGTTTTCTTAATTCTAAAGGGGAAACATCGGTATGTCTTGATGCGGAAGGTGAATTCTATTTTGAGTTTGAGGATAAGCATTACGAATTTCTGAAACAGTACATTTCTGTAAAGGAACTGCCCGCATTTAAAGCAAGCGACTTAGTTATTAAGCTGAAGAAGGTTGAAGTAAAGGAGCAGATTGTTAAACCAGCGGTAATGGAGCCACAGGTGCCATTGGTCATGTTCAGAACAAAAGATCAGCACTCCCCAAATTTGTATAAAGGTGTAATAAGCGGGCAAGATGGAAACCCTTTAGTTGATGTGCTAGTTCGTTTTGTTAATAAATGTTCAGGTGAAGTTTCTGAACAAAAAACAAATAGTAATGGGGAGTATTCTTTCAAAAGAGATATTGATTGCGATTATGAGTTCATCGCAATTAAGACAGGTTATTCTACCAACTATGAATTTGTAGGAAAGGAACCTAAGAAGAATATTATTGCTAAGGTTATTGACGTAGTAAAAAAGGATAATTCAAAAAGTGAATCATTTTTTGATCCTACCATTTTTAGGGTAGGGGATGTCATAAAAATGGATAACATTTACTACGAGTCAGACGAATACAATATTTCGGCCTCAGCAAAGGCAGATATGGATCATTTTGCCGAGGCTTTGCAAAAGTATCCTCAGATGGTTATTGAGATCACCTCACATACCGATAGTAGAGGCAATGCCTTAGATAATTTAAAATTGTCTCAGCAAAGAGCCAATGAAGTGAAGGCCTACCTTGTTAAGAGAGGTATTGCAGGCAATCGCATAAAAGCCGTTGGCATGGGAGAGAAGTCGCCCGTTAATAATTGCGGGGACGGAATTCAATGCACAGAAGCAGAACACCGCAGAAACAGACGCACTGAGTTTAAAATACTCCAGATAGAGAGAATCTAGAAAGGCAAATCGTCTTCATCGTTGCCAGTAGAAAATTGAGGATCAGGCTCAGATGGTTTTGTAGTCTGAGAGTAATTAGAACTCGTGTCCTCATTGCTCCCAGGAGATGAATAATTGTCATTCCCAGAGCCTGCTTTACCCAGCATTTGCATAGAAAGTGCTCTAATTCTCACTCCAGTTCTTTCCTGACCATTCTGATCTGTCCATTTTTCATTTCTGATTTTACCTTCTATATACAGTGGGTCACCTTTTTTTACATATTGTTCTACCACATTAGCCAGGCCTTCCCATATTTCTATTCTGTGCCATTCTGTTTGTGTTTGTTTCTGACCAGACCTATCTGTATAACTTTCAGAAGTAGCTAATGAGAAGTTCGCCACTTTAGCCCCACTTGGAAGTGTTCTGATTTCGGGATCACCGCCTACATTCCCAATTAGTAATACTTTATTCAATCCAGCCATAGTCTTAAGGTTTTATATGATTCGAAGTTACACTTCTAAACATTATTGTCCAATAAATAATTGACGATCAGTTTGTGCTTTGGCAAATCCTCAATTTCATCAACCGAAAAAAACGAATTAATCTTGTCCGTGTCAATTTTTGCTAAATTTATTGGCCAAAAGGTGGCATGGATTCTTTGATGACTAAGAAGGTGCTTTTTATGGGTGGGTGCTTCAATTAAGGAGGTCTGAAGGTTTATCCAGTTTGGAACCTGTGATGATAGATTGTCAATTTCATTAATAGGTTCATTTGACTCAATGAGATAAAACTCAAAAAGGCCATTCCAGATACCCATATCAATCCTCTTTTCAAGATAGATTTTATTGTCCTTTTTCAGAATTAAATAATTGAAATAACGATTCTTTACTTTCTGCTTTTTGAGTTTTACCGGATAATCAGTTTGAGTCTCGTTTTTTAGTGCCTTGCATTGAGTATTTACCGGGCAAAGCGAGCAAGTTGGATTAGCAGGTTTACATATCCGGGCTCCAATCTCCATCATGGCTTGATTAAAATCGCCAGGTCTTTTCGAGTCTATCAGCGAATTGGCAATCTCTTCAAATTCTTTAAGGGCTTTTCCGGTATTAATTGGTGTTTTGATTTCAAATAGCCTGGAAAGAAATCGATAGACGTTTCCATCTACTACCGCCTGGGCTTCATTAAAAGAAATAGACGATATGGCTGCAGCAGTGTAGTTTCCAACACCTTTAAGTTTTAAAAGTTCCTTGTACGTCTTGGGGAATTCTCCATTCAGCTCATCGCAGATATATTTTGCCGAATAATGAAGATTTCGAGCCCTTGAATAATAGCCTAACCCTTGCCAGGTTCTTAATACTTCTTCTTCAGGGGCATTGGCCAGGTCTTGAACGGTTGGGTAGTTTTCTATGAACGTATAGTAATAAGACATTCCTTGTTCTACCCTTGTTTGCTGAAGAATTACCTCAGAAAGCCAGATGAAGTAAGGGTTTTTGGTATTTCTCCAAGGTAAATCACGCTTGTTTTGATAATACCAGTCAATAATTTTTTCTGAAAGCATTAAAAAGTCAAAAAAATTTGTTTTATTCAGAGGATTTACATCTGTAACTAACTCGTAATAAATAATTTATGAGAAAAAAATGAGTTTAGAGTTGGGCAGGGAAAATCAAATAATCTATATTTGCCCGCAATTAAAAACTAAATAAAGTTTTAACACTTAAGTATAACCAAAAAAAATAGGATTAACCGTGACTAAAGCAGAGGCAATCGCAGTAATTTCAGACAAAACAGGTATCGATAAGGCAAGTGTATCAACAACGCTTGAGGCGTTTTTTGTGACTGTAAAAGATACTTTAGGTGAGGGGGAAGCACTTTACATCAGAGGTTTTGGAAGATTCATCAACAAGAAAAGAGCAGCTAAAAAAGCAAGAAACATTTCTAAGAAAACTACTGTTGTAGTACCTGAACACCACGTTCCAAGCTTCAAGCCTTCAAAGGAGTTTGTAGAAGTAATTAAGTCTAAAATTAAGTAATTTATCTGATCAAGATGGGTGGGTTGAAACCTGGGATTCATTTATTAATTGTTATTGTCATTGGTATAGTAGGAGCCGGAGTCTTCTATTCATTGCCAAAGACTGTGGTTAAAGATGATGAGGCAGAGGGTCAGTCCACCCAATCAGTTTCTGCAGAACAGAAGGAGGAGGTTGCCGCTCATATGACACTTACCTCTGAGCAGAAGCAGGAACTGGAAGATATCAGAAGTAGCCAGACTTCACAAGCGGAAATTAATTCATCATTGAGTGATTTCTTTGCGAAGATTAACATGTATGATAGCTCGGCTTTTTATGCAGAGCTTAATGCGGAAAAGTTGAACAAGGAAGTAGAATGGTTGAAAACAGGTGATTTATATTATCAGGCATTTTCTTTGAGTTTAAATCCTATAAATCAGGATAAACTGGCAGAGAAAACAAGAGCTGCTTATCAGAAGGCACTTGAAATCAATCCTAATCAGCTTCATGCTAAAACAAACATGGCCATGACTTATGTTAATTCGGCGTCTCCCATGCAAGCTATCTTAATGTTAAGGCAAGTTTTAGATCAGAATCCTAATTATACTCCGGCTATTATGAGTATGGGTGCTCTCTCTATGCAATCTGGCCAGTATGACAAGGCTGTAGGAAGGTTTGAGCAGGTATTGGCAATAGATCCGGGAAATTTAAATGCTCAGCTTGGTCTGGCATACAGCTTAATTGAAGTAGGAGAAAAAGAAAGAGCCACGGGTATTCTAAAAGGTCTGCTTGATGTAGGCGTAGATGAGGTCCTTGAAAATGAAATTAATAAGACTTTGGAAAGTCTAAAGTAATCATTAATTTTGCGGTTCGATTATAATCAGCCCTGCCCCACAGGGTGTTGCGATAAAGATTTTTTGTAAAATATACTCTTTTTGGGGAAAGGGTTTTTATCTTTTAAATTATGCCTTGCGGAAAAAAAAGAAAAAGA
>JANSYO010000383.1 GCA_024742395.1 Cytophagales bacterium | reverse complement strand
GATTTTGAACAGGCACTTGAAAGAGACGTGAACAATGAACAGGCATATTACGGCATGGGGCGAGCATATCTTAAACTAAAGGAATTCAAGAAATCTTCTGAAAATCTCGAACTAGCAATTTTGATTGACCCGAATTTTGTTCAGGCCTATGAGGTGTTAGCGATGGCATATTCCGGTCTTAATAAACTTGATTCCTCAAATGCTATCATTACAAGGGCGATAGAGATGGGTTCAACTAACCCTCTCCGATTTTACATCAGAGGGCTCAACTATTATGGCAAAGAGGACTATTTCAACGCTGTAAAAGAATTTGAAAAGAGTAAAGAGTTCCTTTCTGACAAACCTGATCTGTTTTTAAACTTAGCCTATTCTTACCTCTTCTTAGAGAATTACGTTAAAGGATGTGAACACCTGAACTGGTCTGCTGAACTAGGAAGCAAACAGGCTATCGAAGATTTGAATGTTTATTGTCCTTAAAAGCCCATAACAGACGATATAGCACATGCCTCTACTGAGTTATTTGATATTGAAGTGCAAAACTGATAGTTTACAGATATTTGAAAGTCCAGAGGCACATGCCATATCTGGACGTTGACACAATCGCTCAAGATGAAAAGACTGAATTTCGTAACATTCAATTTAGCATTACTTCTCCTAACCTACCTAATAAGTTGTTCTAGCAGACCAGAACCGGATTACTACAAGAACCTCTTCACTGGAGAGATTTTAGACAAAGGTGAATTTGAACAGTTTAGAGACAGTTTAATTGCGTTGGAATTTGACACAATTGAAGGTGAAAAAATGTTCATTACCCATTTCAAAGAGCTTATTACCTCTAATGACTCCATAATCCAACATTTCAATTATTCTATAAGAGTTGGAATGGAATATTTGGTAAGAGAACCCTCTTATGAAAAGCTCGGAATGGCAATTCCGAAAAGAACTTTCTCAACAATTGACGGAGACAGCATTCGAATCGGTGGTGAACAGGCCAAACCAACTCTAATTAACCTTTGGTTTGTCGGATGCACAGGATGTGTGCAGGAAATGCCTGAACTTAATGAGATTAAAGCCAAG
>JANSYO010000414.1 GCA_024742395.1 Cytophagales bacterium | reverse complement strand
TCCGATGTCCCCTGGCTCAGTATGATAGTGCTGGCCTATGTCATCATATACTGGGTCATAGAGCTCTAAGAAAAACTGTACTTCGCCATCAACGTAACCTAGATAGCACCGAGTATGACCACTACCTATTAGCGTTTGGTAATCTGATTTGAGTTCGTCGAGAGATGAATTTAAATGCCCCCAGAACTTAGCATAGGGTTGGCTCGTCCAACTGAACAGAGTGGCAATATCTGTTTCTAGTTCAAAGGGTTTTAATTCGATTCTGCCATAATCAGAATCGATGGTCAGAGTATCTTTTAATTGAGATAACATAAACGTGCCTCTAAATTCTCTTTCATATAAATACTTAGCTGTTTTCCGGTTGGCTTTGTACATCTAGTCCGGAAGAATTGGGTTGTTTAAAACAAACGTAAAATAAAAGCAGTGTGATCATGAGACCGCTCATGGCTAGATAAAATGTCCACGAAAATCCTTGCGTATTAACAACATGACCAACCGTAAATGACGATGCAATGATGCCGAGGTTTTGCATGAAATGGACTTTGCTAAAATCTTGCCCATAGCGTTCAGGTGAGCTTTTCTCGAATAATAGAATTTCTAATCTGACGCTCACTTGAAATAGTGCCCACGCAAATATGATGCGCCCTAAAATAATAGCCATACTATCCGGCTGAGCTTGTACCCACAGTCCTATCACGCCAATGAACAAAGATTGCATAATGCTTCGGTAATGATTTACGTCGTTCTTTTGCTTGTGATTGATCCAGAGGCCAAATAAGGCAATCCAAGCTGGTATGGCGTAAATAAAACTGCTCATTAGCTCACTGGCAAGCCATGGATCATTTTGTTGGCTTTGCCAAAACTGGGTGAAAAAAGGCCGAATGAGAAAGACACTAAAATAGAACAGCAAGGTGATAAGCCCGACTCTCAATATATTAGGAGTCAAACCAAACCACAGCGTATTGTCATTGTTCGCCTGCTCTCGAGAACCGTCCTCTGTGTTCTGTGCTTGCCAGGGGGTCTTATAACGAACG